>QHTT01000087.1 GCA_003220935.1 Gemmatimonadota bacterium | reverse complement strand
CCGGCGAACTGCGCCAGGAAAACGGCCGGCCCTTTGATCGCCTTCATCGCGTGTCCCCCCTAGTATCTCATGCCGCTTCGCTCCGCGAACGCCTTCACCGCCGCCTCCTGCTCCGGCGTCAGGTGTTCGGGGATATCGACGTGCACCTCGACGTACTGATCACCGCGGCGGCCGTTCTTCTCGATTCCCTGCCCCGCGATGCGAAACTTCTGTCCGTGCTGGGTGCCAGGTGGGAGCTTGAGGACGACGCGGCGCCCATCGAGTGTCTTGACCTTGATCTTGGAGCCGAGCAGCGCCTGGGCGAGGTTCACCGGCACGGTGCAGACGACGTCCAGCCCGTCGCGCCGGAAGAACCGGTCGGGCTCGACCTGCAGCATCACGACGACGTCGCCCCTCCCCTTCGATCCCTGCCCCCGGAGGCGCAGCTTCGTGCCGTCCTCGGTGCCCGGCGGAACCGTGATCATGAGTCGCTTCTCGACCCGCACCTCGCCGCTGCCGCCGCACGTATGGCAGCGCTCCGAAGGCACCTTCCCCTTACCGCGGCACACCGGGCACGGCCGGTTGACCGCGAACCCGCCCTGCCCGAACGAAATCACCCCGCGTCCGCGGCACTCCGGGCACGTGGAGACGGTCGCGCCCGGGGCGGCGCCGCTGCCGTTACAGGTTGGGCAAACCTCCGCCATCGGCAGTGTGACCGGCACCTTGCCGCCGAGCGCGGCGACGCGGAACGGGATCGAGACCGTGGTCTCGATCTCTTCCTCGTCGTCCAAGCGCTCCGCGCCCGACGTCCCCCGCCGGCCGAAGATGGTTGAGAACAGGTCGCCGAGCCCGCCGAACGAGCCGAGATCCGAGAGATCGAAGTCGACCCCCCCGGCGCCGGGCGCACCGGCGCTTCCGCCCCGACCCGCGCCCGCGTACGCGCCATAGCGTCGCAGCTGATCGTATCGCTTGCGCTTGTCCGGATCGCTCAGCACATCGTGCGCCTCGTTGATCTCCTTGAAGCGCTCCGCCGCCTGAGCGTTGTTGGGATTGCGATCGGGATGGTACTGCTTGGCGAGCCGGCGGAACGCCTTCTTGATCTCGTCCACCGTCGCGGTCTCGGCGACCCCCAGGACCTGGTAATAGTCCTTCGACGCCGCCATCAGCCGGTCTCACCGTCCGGGCTCGGCGACGTCTCGTCGCCGTCCCGGGACCGCTCCCCCTGCCACGTGAGCACCACTACGCGCGCCGGGCGGATCAGCGCCCCGCCGAGCTGGTAGCCCGGCTGTAGCACGGCGCCGACGGTGTGGTCCTTTGCCGGATGGTCCGCGGGGCCGGTGGTCACCGCCTCGTGCAGGTTGGGATCGAACGGCACGCCCACCTGGTCCACCCGCGTCACGCCGATCGCCTCGAGCTCCTTCCAGAACTTGCGCTCGACCATGTCGACGCCGTCATGGAGCGTCTTCGCGTCGGTCTGGCTGGGATCGATGTGCGCAAAGCGCGCGAGATCGTCGAGCGCGTCGACCAGACGATGCAGCAGGTCCGCCTGGGCCTTGGCCCAGAGCTCGGAGCGCTCTTTGTTGGTACGCTTACGAAAATTGTCGTATTCGGCGGCCAGCCGGAGGTGACGGTCCTTCAGCTCGGCGAGCTGCGCCTCGAGGCGGGCCACCGCCTCCTCGGGCGGCTCGAGCAACGCTCCGGGGGAAGGCTGCTCACCAGCCGGATCAGTACCAGCAGGATCAGTCCCGGTCGGCTGCTGCGCCGGCTGGGGTTGTTCGTCGTCGTGCTTCATGGGTTTGCGCTTCACGTAAGCAATCAGTATGCCGTCTGCCGCGCGCCGATCTGACGGAGTCGGTCCGTGAATGGAGTCGGAACCTGCTATCGCACAAGAAGCTAGCTGCCAGAACGGCACGGGTAAACAATGCCGAGGGACACGGTCACGCCGTTCCCAGGCTGAAGCCTGGGCTCGGCACTGCGCTGTGCTTAAGCACAATGTCTCGCCGAGCCCACGCTTCAGCGTGTGGAATCTACGGAACGGTCCATCCCGGAGTTACACGGGAGGGAGCTGCGCGTCGACGAACGCCAAGATGTCCCCCATCGCCTGATCCCGCTGCGGGTCGTGCAGCACCTCGTGATACATCTCGGGATACCACCGCACCAGCACCGCGCCCTTGAGCCCGTCGGCGAAGGCACGCCCGAGGTGCGCGTCCACGACGCGGTCCTCACCCGCGAGCAGGAACAGCAGCGGGCACTCGATGCGGTGGCCATCGGCCACGACGGCCCCCTGAGCCCACTTGATCTCGCGCCACGCGCCCGGTGACATCACGCCGTGCACTGCTGGATCCTCGCCGTACGCCTTGTTTACCGCCGCATCGCGACTCAGATGCTCGGGATCCAGGCCCAGCGGTACGGCGAGCGTCGGCCACACGTCAGGGAGCACTCGACCCGCGAGCCGCTTCCAGGCGGGCGTACGAAACGCGAGGCCGAGCCAGGGGCAGCAGATGACCGCGGCCGCGATCGGGTCGCTCGGTTGCGTCTCGAGGTAGCGCAGTGCCACGAGCCCCCCGAACGAAATCCCCAGCAGCAGCTGCGGCCGATCGGTGCGGAGCCGGACGGCCCGCCGGAACGCCTGGAGATCGCCGAGCAGCTGGCTGAACCGCGACAGGTATCCGCGGCGCCCGCCCGAGCGCCCGTGGCCGCGCTGGTCGAGCAGGTACGCTGCCACCCGCGCGTCCCGCAGCCACTCGCCCACCTCGCGCCAGCGCCCCGCGTGGTCCGACCAATCGTGCAACACCAGCACGGCGGCGCGCGGCTCGGCCGGCTCGTACGCGTCGTAGACGAGCTGGGTGCCGTCGGGCGCGGTGAGGGTGGGCATCAGGCGTGGGCGAGCAGTCGGCGCAGCAGGTCCAGCGACGCTTGCGCGCTCCGGAGGCGGATCTCGTCGCGGTCCCCCGGAAACACGCGCCGGACCGCGCGCGTGTCGGTATGGACGCGCGCGGCGAGCCACACCGTCCCTACGGGCTTCTCCGGCGTCCCGCCTCCCGGCCCTGCGATCCCCGTGACAGCGATGCTCGCCTCCGCCGAGAAGAGCCGCTGGGCGCCTTCCGCCATTGCGCGCACGGTCTCCTCCGAAACGGCCCCGTGGGCTTGGAGCGTCTCGAGCGGCACCTTGAGCGCGGCGGTCTTGATGACGTCGGCGTACGCGACCACCCCGCCGATGAACGTGTCCGACGCGCCGGCAACGTCGGTGATCCGCTTCGCCACCAGGCCGCCGGTGCACGACTCGGCAACGCCCAGCCGCTGGCGCCCAGCCCGGAGCGCTGCGAGCACGACCGCCGCGAGGTCGGTGCCGTCTTCGCCGTACCCGTGCTCCCCGACGAGCGCCCTTAGCCGCGTGGCCGCGGTCGCAAGCCGGGTCTCGGCGTCACCCTGCTCGAGGCGCCACGCCGTCAGGCGCAGATCGACGCCGTCGGTCGAGGGCAAGTAGGCGAGGGTGAGCGGATCGATCTCCGCTTCGATGGGCCCGATCCGCTCGGCGAGCGCCGACTCGGACACGCCCGTGGTGCGCACGGTGCGCGACAGCACGACCCGCGGCCGCCCGCCCGCCCCGACGCCCGTGTCGCGTCGGACGATCTGCGGCAGCACCTCCTCCACCAGCAAGCCGCGCATCTCGCGCGGCACGCCGGGGAGCAGCACGGCGACGCGGCCGCGCGCGTCCTCGAGCCACAGCCCGGGAGCGGTGCCCCGCGGGTTGGGGAGCACGGTCGCCCCCTCCGGCACCTCCGCCTGGATGCGGTTGACGGCGGGCATAGGACGGCCGAGCCGCTTGAACCGCGCTTCGATGCCGGCCAGCAACTCCTCGTCCAGCAGCAGCCGCTTGCCGAACAGCTCCGCCACGACCGTCTTGGTCATGTCGTCGCGCGTGGGCCCGAGGCCGCCGGTGGTCAGGACGAACCCCGTGCGCTCGAGTGCCTCGGCTACCGCTGCGCGGATCGAGTCCGGCCGGTCGGCGACGGTGGTGTGGCGGGTGATCTCGGCGCCTGCCGCGGCCAGGGCGCGCCCCAGCTCGGCGGCGTTGGTATCCACGGTATGACCGAGCAGGAGCTCCGTGCCGATGGTGACGACTTCGAGCTTCACCCGCGGCCCTTGAGCAGCGCGCGGTAGCGGTAGAGATACACGCCGAGCGAGTACACGGTGAGCAGGATGGCCCCGGCCAGCGTCACCGCTACGACGGCCCCATGGAACTTGTCCCAGAAGTTGCGGAACCAGCCCGCGAAGGGGTGCGCCGCTAACGCGTCCTTCCAGGCAAACCAGAACAGCGTCGCCCCGATGAACGCGTTCTGCACCACCGCCTTGAGCTTGCCCGCCCCCATCGCCGGGATCACGACGCCGCGTCGCTGCGCGAAGAAGCGGAACGCCGTCATCAGGAGCTCGCGCCCCACCAACAACAGCGCCACCCACACGGGGAAGCTGCCCCACCAGGGGATGCGGTAGTCGACGAGGATCGTCGGATGGCGGGTGAGCCAGAAGATCGGTATGAGCGTCGCGAACAGCAGCAGCTTGTCCGCGATCGGATCCAGCAGCTGCCCGAGCTCGCTCACCTCGTTGCGCCGGCGGGCGAGGTAGCCGTCCACGACGTCCGAGGCGCCCGCCGCGAGGAAGATCAGAAACGCGATGACCTTGGGCCAGTAGCCTTGAATGAACGGGAGCAGCGCGATGACCGGCGTGAGGCAGATGCGCGCGAGGGTGAGGATGTTGGGCAGGGTCCACCGCATGGGACCGTCCCCCTAGCTCAACGTCTTCAATACCATCTTGCTGACGGTCTTGAGGGTGTCGAACACACCGTCACCGCGGGTCGCCACCGCTTCGAGGTAGGCCGCGTGGCCGACCCACTCGTTGCTCACCTTCTCGACCAGGTTCTCTCCCGGGTGCGTCGGATCGGGGACGACCTTCTGCTGGCCCGCGTCGTCCACCGGCCAGCCCGGATTGAGGGACGCCTGGAGATCCTTGACGGGAGCGGCGTTCGGCAGGTCGCGCTTGTTGTACTGGATCACGAACGGAATCTTCGTCAGGTCGTAGCCGTATTCGGACATGTTGTCGTACAGGTTTTGCATCGACTCGACGTTCGCCTCCATGCGTTCGATCTGGCTGTCGGCGACGAACACGATCCCGTCGACACCCTTGAGGATCAGCTTGCGGCTTGCGTTGTAGTACACCTGTCCCGGCACGGTGTAGAGGTGAAACCGCGTCTTGAAGCCGCGGATCGTGCCGAGATCGACGGGAAGGAAGTCGAAGAACAGGGTGCGCTCGGTCTCGGTCGCGAGCGAGATCATCTTGCCCCGGGTGTTGGGCGAGACCTTGCCGTAGATGTGCTCGAGGTTGGTCGTCTTGCCGCCCAGACCCGGGCCGTAGTAGACGAGCTTGCAGTTGATCTCGCGGGACGCGTAGTTGATCATCGACATGGGCGCGTCCCTCTACCCGAAGAGTTTGTCAATTTCGTCTTCCGCACCCTCGAGCAGGCCCTTCTGCGGAGCCGACGGTCCCGCGCCGACCCCCTTGAACATCTCTTCGAACACCTTGGTCAGTCGCTCGACCACGGCCTTCCCCTTGAGCTTCACCAGGCCGAGCGTGGTGCGCTGGTCGAACAGCACGACCAGAATGACGCGCTTCGCCACGTCGGCGAGGAGCATCGACTCCTTCTGGCCCTGGTGGACCAGCGAGGCGAATTCGTGCTCGCCCACCATCTTGGCAAGCTGATCGTTGGCGCTGAAGTCGGCGGCGGTGAGAGAAGCGAAGGCGGCGGAGTCGAACTGCGGCGGGTCGCCCACGGTGGCCACGAGCTGGCCGGTGCGGTCGACCAGCAGCGCGCACCGGGCGTTCGCGTCGCGGAGGAACGCCTGGAGATGCTGCTGGATCTGCTTGAAGTCGTTTTCCGAAAACGACCAGCTCGCCGCACCCGCCATCGCGTTCCCTCGGTCAGTCGGCCTCGGACATGTCCCGGCGCGCGAGCAAGGCCTGCGCGATGGTCACGCCGTCGGCATACTCGAGATCCCCTCCCACCGGCAAGCCGCGCGCGATCCGCGTCACGCGCACGCCCGTGGGCTTGAGCGCCTGCTGCAGGTACGTGGCGGTCACCTCCCCCTCCATCGAGGGATTCGTCGCGACGATCACTTCGCGAACCCCCGCCCCGTTGGTGACGCGCGCCACCAGCCGATCGATGCGCAGCGCCTCGGGACCCACGCCCTCGAGCGGGGAGAGCCGCCCGCCCAGCACGTGATAGCGCCCCGGGAACCGGCCCGCGCGCTCGATCGCCGTGACGTCCGAGGCCTCTTCCACCACACACAGGAGGGCCGCGTCGCGCCGCGGGTCGGTGCAGATCGCGCAGGGATCCACATCGGTGAGCGTGCCGCACACGCCACAGGCCGTCACATGCTGACGCACCCGCTGGATCGCTTCCGCCAGGCGCGCGGCGGTCTCCGCCGGCTGCTTCAATAGATAAAACGTGAGCCGCTGCGCCGTCTTGCGCCCGATCCCGGGGAGCTGAGCCAGCTCCGTCACGAGATCATCGATGGCCGACACGGCGAACTACAACGGCAGTTGAAACGGGAACGGCAAGCCCGAGGCGAGCTTCTTCACTTCCGCCTGGTAGAGCTCGGCGGCGCGCTGCTGCGCCTGCGAAACCGCGGCGAGCACGAGGTCCTCGAGCATCTCGATATCCCCTTGGGCGACCGCCTGGGGATCGATCTTGATGGCACGGATCTGGCCCCGCCCGTCGGCGGTGGCCTGCACCAGCCCGCCGCCGGCTGAAGCGGTCACCGTCTGCTGCGCCAGCTGGGACTGGATTTCGGAGAGCCGGAACTGCACCTGCTGTCCCAGCTGGAACAGGTTGGATAAATCCGCCATACGCCGAAAGTTACCCCTCGCCCAAACAGGTGGCAAGCTACTCCAGCAACTCCAAGTCCAACGCGTCGATGGCGGTGTTGAGGGTCGGGTCCTTCGCCCGCAACGCGTTGAGCCGGTCGGCACGCACGCCCGCTTCCGTCATCCGAGCTGGGCGCGGAGTCGACCGCTCCCCGCTGGTCGCACCCTCCAGAGTGATGCGCACCGGCTCCGTGACGTATCGCCCTACGAGCAGCGCGAGGGCGTCCCGCTGGCGCTGGAGCCCCTCGGCGTGCACCGGATTGATGTCGCGCAACCGGATGGCCACGGTCGAGCCGTCGGCGCTGGCGACCTCCGTCGCCTGCAACAGCGCGCCGAGCATGGGGCTCTTCGCGCGCGCGTCCTCGATAATCCGAGGCCAGAGGGCCCGCACCCGATCGACGGTCAAGGGACCTTTCTCCGGCGGGGGAACTGCCGGGGAAGAGGGAAGGGGAAAGGGTGTGACCGGAGCGGCATCGCGGAGCACCGGAGCGGTGTCGCTCTTCTCCCTTCCCTCTTCCCCCTTCCCCGGATTCTTACCGAGCGCCCGGATCACTTCCCCTAGTTCAACGGTGCGCCCCATCATCGCCCACCGCAACAACAGCAGCTCCACGGCCAGGCGCGCGTTGCCGCTGGTGCGTAGTTGCGGTTCCAGCTCCGACAGTAGCGCGAGCAGGCGCACGATATCGGGAGGCGGGAGTCGGGAGGCGTACTGACGCACCAGCGCCTGCAACCCCTCGGTGAGCCCCTCGGGCTCCCCGCCCAGGCCGGCGAGCAGCACGGCGCGCAACATCTCTCCTGCGCCGGCGACGAACTCGCCCAAGTCGGCGCCGGCAGCGCTGAGCCGGTCCACCAGCGGGAAGACCGCTTTCGTGTCGCGCTCGGCGACGAGACGGAGTAGCTCGCTGTACCTGTCCTCGGGAATCAGGCCGAGCACGTCGCGCACACGCTGCGCCGTGACCGGCCCCGCGCCGAAGGAGAGGACCTGATCGAGGATAGACAGGCCGTCCCGCATGCCGCCGTCTGCGCTCTTCGCGATGAGGTGCACGGCCTCCTCGTCAGCCGCCAGCCCCTCAGCGGCGAGCACCTGCTGCAGCCGTTCGGTGATCGCGTGGAGGCCGATGCGCCGAAAGTCGAAACGCTGGAGTCGCGAGAGGATGGGCGCCGCGCTCTGCGCGATCTTCTGGGGCTCCGTGGTCGCGAACACGAACACGACCCGCGGCGGCGGCTCCTCGAGGATCTTGAGGAGGGCGTTCCAGGCCTCGCGCGTGAGCATGTGGGCTTCGTCCACGATGTAGACCTTGTGGCGACCCTCGGCCGAGGCGGCGTACATAGCGCGCTCGCGCAGGTCGCGCGCGTCGTCCACGCCGCGGTTCGAGGCAGCATCGAGCTCCACGACGTCGAGATTCGCCGCACCTGTCCAGATCCGCTGGCAGGAATCGCAGGTGCCGCACGGCTCGCCCGCCACCCCGGAGGAATCGCGCCGCTCACAGTTCAACGCCATCGCCAGGATGCGCGCCGCCGTCGTCTTGCCTACGCCGCGGGGCCCTGCGAACAGGTAGCCATGGGCGACGCGGCCACCGGCCACGGCGCCGCGCAACGCGGCGGCGACATGCGTCTGCACGATCAGGTCGGAAAACCGCTTGGGGCGGTATTTGCGGGCAAGGGCGATCATGGGGAGCAATCTAATGCGGAAGTCGGAACGCGGAACGCGGAACGCGGAAGAGAAGTGGGAGATCGTGCCGCAGGACAGTCGCCCTGATGTTCCGCGTTCCGCCTTCCGCGTTCCGCGTTCATGAGAGATGCCCCAGGTTGACGCAGCGAAGCCTCAACTCGCTTAGCGCTGCTCCCTGCGGGGGCCTGACGCGGTTCACGAGCGGACGACCTGCGGACCTGGGGCGCTGGAAAGCTAGTATGTCGGCAAACGCGAGAACAGGGATACACGCGAGAGCGGTGAGCAGCCGACGGAAAACAGGTAGGCGCGGCTACCGCCTGGGGCTCACCACCTCCACGGCAACGGTCGCCGTGAGACCGGCCGAGATCGTGAGCGACGTCATGCCAGCCGCGACCGGCCTGAACTTGATCGCCGCCGTGAGGCTGTCGGATTCCACGCCTACGAGTCTGAGGAGCTGGCTACGGGCGTTGTATTGCCGCAGCACATCCTGCAGCGTGCGCGACAGGCTCACGGTAGGAATCAGGTTCCCGTAGCCATCGCGCGCCTTGAGCGTCAGGGAGAACGGGACGTCGCGTTCTACGATGATGCGGCCGCCGTCGACACGCGCGCCGTCCCGCTCCACAATGAGCTCGACTGCGGGACCGGGGTCCACGTGGAGCGTTTCCGCCGTTTGGACGGAATCGAACGAGGCAGTGACGACCGCGAGCCCCGCCTGCGATCCCAGGGTCACGTCGACGCGGGCGCGACCCGCCGAGTCGGTGACGGCGCTGTCCCGGGTGACTTGGGCGTTACGACTCCGGAAAACGACCACGCGGCCGGGCATCGGCCTGCCGGAGGCGCTGTGCGCCTGAAAGACGAGCGCCTCGGGCAAGAGGGTCCGCGCGACACCCCGCTGCCCGCCGCCGGACACAAAGCCCGTGCCGGCGCGCGACACCGGGCCGCCGAACACCGCTTCAACCACCGCTAGGCGCTCGCCTCGGCTGCGCAGCTCGATGCGCCCCGGCCGCCGTACTGCTGCCGCCTGGATGAGGAAGGCTGCCCGGCCGAGCGAGTCGGTGGCGCGCGTGTCGGCGGCCACACCCATGTCAGCGTGCTCCGGCCGCAGCTCGAGGGGCTCGTTCGGCACCGGGTTGCCGAACGAATCTCGCACCGTCGCCTGAACCGCGAACGGACCTTCCGGTACACCGCCCAGCTCGAGCCGAGCCGGCCGCACGTCGGCGACGGCCGGTCGACCCGGACGCACCACGAGGTCCGCCGTGGGCCGCCCCGGTAGCGCCGCCCCTGTAGCCAAGACGACCTCGAAATGGTAAGTCGCCACCTGCCGGCCCGCGGGGACTCGGAACACCGCCAGTCCGCTGTCGTCCGTGAGGGCCTGCGCGTCGCTCCCGGTTCCGCCGGTGATGCTGGAGCTGCCCCGCAGCGCCAGCGTCACCGCGCGCTGCGGCGCGTTGCCCCGGCGCACGCTAACACGAATCAGCGCCTCGCTTGCGGCGGGAACCGCGGTCCGCCCGGACAGCAGCGTCACCGTGAGTCGAGGCTCGGCCGGCGCCGAAGCGGCTGCGGTCGGTGGCGCCGTGGACGTCGAGGTGCTCGCGAGCCTAACCCCGGCGCGGGACGGCTGACCGGCCGTGCAGCCGCCGATGCTGCTCATCACGTCGGCGTCCGCACCGAGGTCGCGCAGGTCCGCCCAGTCGCGCTCGGTGGGCCGGAAGGCGAGGCAGTTTCGCCGTACGAGGTCGGCGACCTCTGCTTTCCGAATCACGGGGTTCGACAAGAGACGGATGAGATCCGTCTTTCGCAGCGGCTCCGTTCCCTGCGCGGCGACGAGCACCGGGCAGCCGAGCGCGACGAGACCCGAGAGCCAACCCCTCATGGCCGCGGACACTGCGATCGCTCGAACAGACGCTCTGCCGCGTCGACGTCAGCGTAGAGCGAGCGGTCCCGGGCGGCTCCCGCCGAATCGAGCCCGGCGGCGTCCGCCTTCCGAGCAACGTTGTAGGACGTCCACCGCTCTTCCAGGTCGACCAGGCCGCGTGCCAGGTCGGGACACGCCATCCTGCGGCTGTCGAACAACCGGGCGCGCAGCTCGAATGCGCCGACCGCGAGCGCCACGGTGTCGGCCGTGCGGTCGACGAGGTCCCGCGGCGAGGCCGCTGCCTCACGCTCGCTGGCCACCGTCTCGCCCGGCCCTGACGCACGGGCCCGGTACACGTTGAACAACACCGCCGCTGCGACCAGCCCGAGCACGCCGTACCCAGCGAATCGAACCGAGCGCTCCAGGCTGGTGCGCCGCATGGGCGGCGGCGACCCCGGCGCAACGGAATCGTCGACGTCCTCGGGAAACAGCAGACGCGGTGGGATCTCGAGCCGGGGGTTCGACACCCGGTCGGAAGTGAAAATGGCTTCCTCGGTGCGATAGTTCACCCACGCGAGGTCGCTGACCTTGCGCCCGTCCGGGAGAATGGACGAGGCTTCCAGCAACTCGTAGAACGGCAGGTACGCGAGCGAGCGGGACCCATCCGCCGGAATGCGGAAGAAGCCGCCGGCGGGCGCGTCCCCCGGCGTCACCACCAGAGCCACCTGCCATGGCTGATCGAACAGGGCGACGTGCGTGGCCACGTCGGCCGGAGAGAGTCGGGCCTCGACGGCGCGGTGCGCATGATACCAGCCCAACAGCCGGCCGCCGTTCCGTCGCAGCTCCTCCTGAACGACCGACCACCCCTGCGACAGCGCTGGCCTGAGCCGATCTCCTGAAATCGACCAGGGGAGTTGAATCGCGGACTCGATGACGACGTACGGAGCGTCCGTCTCCGGACACCTGAAGAGGTTGCCCACCAAGAAGCCCAGCGAAGCGGTGTCCAGCGGCTTTGCCTCCGCGTGGGCTTGCACGGCCGCGAACGCGCTCTGAGTGATGAAGATCGGGTAGGGGGGGTCGACGGAGCAATCGTCGACGGTGGGAGTCCAACGGATCGCCTGCGCGACGGGTAGCAGTCGCGTCAGGTTTTCGCTTTCCCGCCCGGCCGGACTGCCGCCAGATAGGGGGGTCGCGCTGCTCCAAAAACGGTCCATCGCCTTGGGGGGCGCTGCAACTTCCTGGCCGCAGTTGGGCGGCGGGCGAGCCAGGATTTAAGCCGCGCCGGCTAGGGACAGGCTGCACCGGTGTGGCGCGTCTGCCACACCACGGCAGTAAAGTCCTCCCGTTGGCCGGATGATACGATGACTAGGCTCGTTGAGCCGGGTTCTCCCGGTATCACTCGCACCACGCCACCCAAGCTGTCCGCGCCCGCAACCACCACGCGCAGCACGTTCTTATCCCCAGTCGCCGCCTCGACCTGCGAGACTGGGACGACGTTCCCGAATGCATCCTGGCCGGCGACGCGGAACACGACGGGGACGTGGGTGGTGAGCGCGATTCGTCCCTCGACGAGCGCGTCGCCACAGCGCAGCAGAAGGCGCGCCGGAGCACCGGGTTGAGCGTAGAGCGTGGCCTCGCGCTCCATGGCCCTGACCGCGGCCCTGACGAGCGTGAGGCCTGCCTTCGGTCCCAGGGTCAGGTCCACCCTCACACTGCCCGCGGAATCGGTTACGGCGCGGGAAACGCCCAACAGCCCGTTGGTGACGCCGAAAGTTACAGCCTCGCCCACCACGGGGGCCCCTGCCGTGTCACGGACCTGAAAGATCACCGGGACCGGGGGACGACTCCCGACTGCGCCGCGCTGCCCCCCGCCCAGCACGAACCCAGTGAGCGCCGCGGAGAGTGGCAGCCTGGGCACGTCGCGCGGCTCGGCGCGGATGGCGGCGGCCGGCGCCATGGCGACCACCCGCTTTACGCTATCGGCCCGAGGGCGCCGAACCGGTGGCGCGCGCGGACGCACTGCGGCCGCCCGCGGCGCAGCACGCACCGGCGCGCCGCGGCGCGCGCACTGATCGATCTCCCGCAGCACCACCGAGTCCGCGCCGAGCGCCACGAGATCGGCGCGGTCCCGGCTCGTCGGCGTGAAGCTGAGACAGGTGCGGCGCACCAGTGCGGCAAGCTCGCCGGACCCGAGTGTTCCCACCGAGAGCAGCCGGAGCAGATCGCTCTTGCGAAGCGGCTCGGCGCCTGCACTCTGCGCCTGCGTCGTGCCGCCGCCGCCGAGCAGCAGCAATGACACGAATGTGAAACGACGTCCTAGGGCCGCTGGCATCCGGACTTCTCAAACCGACGCTCTACGGAATCCACGCCGGCGTACAACGTCTGGTCTCGCGCCGCATGCGTCGGGTCCAGCGCTGCGGACGCACGGCGGGCCCTGCTGTAACTCAGCCACCGATCTTCGACCGCGAGCAGTCCGCGGGCGAGCCCGTCGCAGGCCAGTTGCCGCCGGTCGAACAGCGCCGCACGGTCGCCAAAGGTGCGCACCGCCCTGGACAGCGAGTCCGCAACCTGGTCGAGGTGCGTGAGCTGCGCGTGTGGCGCCGCGACCGGCGCGGGCGCTGGCGGATTCGCCGGAGCTTGTGCTGCGGGCTGCCGTTTGGCCGAGGGGGAAGGGAGAGACGGGGCAGACGAGGGCACTGCCGTGCGCCGGGGCGGCGCCGCCGCCTGCCGCTTGAAGAACGGCAGGCTCGACAGCCGCGGCAGGCGTGGCAGGCTCGGCAAGCGGGGCAGACTCGGCACGTTGGGCAGGCCGTTGAGCCAGACGTAAAACCCTCCCCCACCCCCGATCAGCAGAAGGCCGAACACCGCGACCCAGCGTCCGCGCCGTCTCTTGCGGGCGCGCCGCCGGGCTGGCGGCGCGCGCAGCGGCGGCGGCTCCTCCTCGACCGGCTCGGGCAGCTGCTCCACCGGTTCCTGTAGCGGATCCTCGAAGACCTCATCGAGCTCGGGCGACGGCGGCGGCTCGGGCGGCGGCTCGCGGGGCAGCTCACGCTGGGACGGAGAGGGAGGAGGAGGAGGAGGAGGCGGGGGAGGTGGGGGAGGGAGCGGCCGAGGGACCGGCGCCGAGCGCTGGGGCGGGCGCGACGGTCGGGGGGGGGGCGGCGCCGAGGCGAAGTCCTCGGCTGACGTGAGAAACACGAGCTCATCGGACTTGGTCGGCGGCGCCTTGGGCGGAGGCGGGGGCGGTGGCTCGGCGGGCGCCTCTGGCTCCGCCTGCGGTTCTGGCTCTGGTTCGGGAGCCGGCGCCGGTTCCGGCTCCGACGCAACCTCTGCCGCGGGCGGAGGCGGCGGTGCCGGCTTCGGCTGGGTTCGGAGCGGCCGATCGGCGAGCGGGTTGTAGGCCCGGTAGTTCTTCCACGTCACGAAGGAGCGCTTCTTGCCGCCCGGGCGAAACGATTCTTCGCTCAAGAGCTCGTAAAACGGCAGCAGCGTTGTAGGCCACGCCGCGTCCGCGCCGGCCCGGAAGAAGCCGGCTGCGGGGTTGCCATCGGGGTCGGTCCCCAATACGAGAGCGACTTGCCACGGCTCTGCGAAGTAGTGTTCGTGCGTCTCGGCGTCGTGTGCCGACATCGAGAGCGGCAGCGGTGCATGGGTGTGGTACCAGCCGATCAAATGTCCTTTCGCCTCCGCCACCTGCGCCTCGATCCGATCCCACAGGCGGGTCACGACGTCGATGGTGCGGTCGCCGTAGATCGGCTGGCTGAGCCGCAGCGCGGCATCGATGACGAGATACGCGACGTTGGTCTCGGGGCACTCGCACATGTCCCCGACGAGGAAGCCTAAGAGCCCCTGTCCCGGATGAGGCGGCGCGGTGGTCAGGTGCTCGTGGATCGCCGCCACGGCGGATTGCGCCACGAAGATCGGGAAGGGGATGCTGCCCGGCCGCCCTCCGCGGGCTCCCGCCGTGGCGGGGTTCCACAGGATGGACCGGGCGAGCGGGATCGGCTGCCGCAGAGGAGCGTCCGCGCTCATCGGCTCAAGATAACGAGGGGCGAGGCGGGGCGCTCATCCGGAGAGTACGCGGCTGATCACGCCCGCCGCACGCTCGACATCTGGCCGGCTCACGTCGAGGTGCGTCACCGCGCGCAGGCGCCGCGCCCCGAACGGCACCACCAGCACGCCCGCCCGCGTCAGCTTCGGGATCACAGCATCCGCGGTATCGCCTGCTCGCAGGAGATCGAGCATGACGATGTTGGATTCGGGGTCGGACGGTCGGACGGCGGCACAGTCCGAGAGGCGGTCCGCGAGGAGCTTCGCGTTCGCGTGGTCCTCGGCGAGGCGGCTCAGGTTGCAGTCGAGGGCGTAGAGGGCCGCGGCGGCGAGGATCCCCGACTGGCGCATCCCGCCCCCCAACCGCTTACGGATCTCCCAGGCGAGCGCGCGGTCGGGCGCCGCGAACGCGAGGCACGAGCCAACGGGACAGCCGAGGCCCTTCGAGAAGCTCACCATCACGGTCGCCGCACCACGGGCGAGGCTGGCGAGCGGGACACCGAGGGCGAGCGCCGCGTTCCACAACCGAGCGCCGTCCAGGTGGACGCGCACATCTCCCTGCTCGGCTGCCGCGACGATCCCCGCCATGACGGCCGCGGGCATCACCTTGCCGCCCGCGGCGTTGTGGGTGTTCTCCACCGCTACGGCGCCGACGCGCGGTACGTGAGGGGAGGCAGGGCGCAGCGCACCACGCACCAGGTCGCCCGTCAGCAGGCCGTCGGGCGTCGTCACGGGGCGGATCTGCACACCCCAGTTGGCGGCGACGCCGGCGAGCTCGTAATGCACCAGGTGCGCGTTCGCCTCGAGCACGAGCTCCGTCCCGGGGCGCGTGAGCAGGGCGATGCCGGTCTGGTTCGCCTGGGTCCCGGACGGGAAGAACAGCGCATCTTCCTTGCCGAGCAGCTCGGCGACGCGCTGCTCGAGGCGACGGGTGGTCGGGTCGCCGTCCAGAACGTCGTCGCCCACTTCGGCCTCCGCCATGGCACGGCGCATCGCGGGCGACGGCCGCGTCACCGTATCGCTGCGGAGGTCGATCGGCCGGGTCGCGGTCACCCGAGCTGCACGCGTTGCGAGCGCCGCATGCGCATCAGGTCGTACGTCTCCGCCACCTCGCCGCCCAAGAGAAACAGGTAGGCCGTGTAGTACACCCACAGGAGGAACAGGGCGAGCGCCACCACGTTAGCGTCTGAGGCGAGCCGATCGAGCGTGGCGAACCGCGTCACGTACAGCGCGTACAGCCGCTTGGCCACCTCGAACCCCAGGGAGCAGAACACCGCGGCGACGAGCGCCGTGCGCCAGGGGATGCGCCGGCTGGGGAGGAGCTTGAAGATGCTGAAGAACAGCACCACGCCGGCGGCGAACGCGAGGGTCTCGAGACCGAAACGCCACAGCCAGTCGAGCGCAAAGCTCTTGGTGCTCATGACCGCCGCGTTGCCCGCTTCCCAGGCGGCGACGACCCCGCTCAATACGAGCAGGGCCCCCGTGCCGAGCACCATGGCGAGGTCGAGCAGCTTCGCGACCGGCCACGGGCGTCGCTCGTCGGTGTCGAACACCTCGTTGAGCGCCGCGCGCAGGCCGCCGAACATGCGGGTCGAAAACCACAGGAACAGCGGTAGCCCGAAGGCGGTCAGCCGGCCGCGGTGACGCACCACGCCGCCCAGCGCGCTCTCGACCGCCTGGAATGCCCGGTCCGTCGCGCCACTCGGAGTCGTGGGCAGGAAGCGCGCGAGCAGCTCGTGCAGCTCCACCTGTTGGGTCGTAACCTGGTGCTGAACCAGATAGCCGACGACGGCGAGCAGCAGGGCGACGAAGGGGATGATGGTGAGGAGCAGATCGAACGACAGGGCGCTCGCGAGAAACGGGATGTTGTCCTCGTAGGCCGCTTCGACGGTGCGGCGGACGACGCCGGTCACCGACCGATGCCACCCGCCTTCGGGCCTCACGCGACCGGCTCGTCCTCCTCGGGAGCGGGGAGAGCCTTGGCGCCGCGGCGGCGGCGCTTGGCCTCCGTGAGGCGGTGCTCGAGCGCTGCGCGCGCTGGGGGCTCGCCCGGCGCTTCGCCCTCGGCCTCGAGCAGCTCTCCCAGCTCGTCCGCTTTCTCGGCGGCCAGGTCCCGCAACCCGCGCAACTTACCCGCCAGCTTGCCGCGAGTGACCTCGCCCTCGGGCGCGAACAGGAATCCCACCACCGCCCCAATCCCGAGCCCGAGCAGGAACGACCCGAATCCGGAGCCGCGCTCGCTCATTCGCCCGCCTCCAGGTCGTCTGGCGCGGCGACCGCCACGGCGCGCGGCTGCGCGTGCGATTGCAGCGGCGGGCGCACGAAGCGGTCGACGACCGCGCGGGTATGAGTGACGCGCAGCTGTTCGAACAGGAACGCGAACGTTTTCTCGAGGTCGGCGGCGACGGCGTCGCGCACGGGCGCCGGCAGGTCCCACAGCCGCTGCTTGAAGGGCCCGATCGCCTTCTTGCGAGCCTTGTAGATGAATTGCTGCTCGGTATCGCCCTTCTTCCATTCGTCCTTGCACTCGCTCTTGACCCATTCGTTGATTTCCGAGCGCACGTCCGCGGGCAACTTGGGATGGTCGAACACGATGTTCTGAAAGTTCGTCGCCAGATGGATCTCGATCGCTTCGCACGCCGGGAAGGCGCCGAACGCCTCCGCGGGCAGGGTGGACGCCCCGTGCTGCACCGCGCCGCCCAGGCCGTACGTGGCGCGCGCGTCCCGGGACAGCGCTTTCAGCGCGTCCAGGTCGAGCTGCACCTTCGCGATCGAGCCGTCGGGCAGCACGACGCCGCCGTGACTCGTGCCGGTCTGAACCGAGATCTTGCTGATACCGCGGTAGGGACCGAGCCGTTGCAGCGTGCGGTTGTAGCCCTCCATGAACGCCTTCAGCTCGTGCACGTCCGAGTTCTTGCCGCCCACCTCGCCGATCTCGGCGCCCACCGACACCGTCACCCCCTCCGGCTCCCGGTCGCGGATGAAGCGCGTCAGCTCGGCGGCGCGCTCGTAGTTCACGCGCTGCTGCTCGTCGAGCGTCTTTTGGGAAAGGTCCACGAGCGTCGACGTGTCGACATCGATATTGTAGAAGCCCGCGTGCAGCTCCTCTTCGATCAGTGTGCGCACTGCCTGCAGCTCGGCCTCGGGGTCCGCGGCGTATTTCTTCGCATTCACCTGCACGTGGTCGCCCTGGATAAAGAGCGGCCCCACGAAGCCCTCACGCAGCGCCGCTGCGGTCATCACCGCGACGTACTCCGCCGGCCGCTGATCGGTATAACCGATCTCGCTGCGGGCGATTTCGCAGATCAGCGCGCCCACGTCGAGACGCCGGGCCGCCCGGAACACGGCCCGGGCGGTGTCGTACGCCAGCACGCGCAGGTTCATGGCCGGCGTGGTGAACGGCGGCACTTCCCCTCTGCCGCGCGCCAGGTAGAGCTCGTGGATCGAAGCGGGGCGCACCCCCGCCTGCTGCCCGATCTCCCAGATGAGCCAGCGCGCCTGCTCCCGATCGGGGCCCCCCCCTCCCCCCAACCCGAATACCGCCCGTCGCACCAGATCGTCCATCGCGGTGCCTTGGCGCACGACGGGATCTTGGAACCGCCGCAGCGTCGCTTCGTGTCCGTTCGACATGACGAGTCCTCCTGTCGTCGAATCTAGACCGGGCCGACTTCGGGGACCAGCCCGCGGCCTTGTTGTCAGTTCCCCCTACCCGTCCCGACGTCGACCACCAGCCCGTCGTACGCCGGTGCCACGCCGTCCGGCAGTTCCGCCGCGAGCTCGGCGTGCGACGTGTGGTGCGTGAGGTGCGTGAGATACGTCTGCCGGGCGCCGATCTGCAGCGCCGCTGCGACGGCTTCAGGGATCGAGAGGTGCAGCGGGTGCGGCCGTGGCAGCAACGCGTTCAACACCAGCACCTCGAGTCCCGCCAGCTGTTCGCGGGCCCCCTCGGGGATCGCCTTCGCGTCCGTGAGGTAGGCGACTGGACCGACCCGGTAGCCGAAGACCGTGTGGCTGCCGTGGGGCAGCGACAGCGCGCGCACTCGCAACCCGGCGATCTCTACCTCCCCGTCCGGCTCGAGCACGTGGGCGGTGAGCTCAGGTTTGCTCGTCCCCGGCTGCGCGGGAGTGCCATCGAAGATGTACCCGAAGCGCCGCGCCAGCTCCGCCAGCGTGTCCGCCGCGCCGTACACGGGGAGACGGCCCCGCTGGCGCATGGAGAACGCGCGCAGATCGTCGATGCCGTGGACGTGGTCGGCATGAGCGTGGGTGAACAACACGGCGTCGAGCGAGGTTACTCCGGCGGCCACCAGCTGGAGCCGGAGCTCGGGAGGCGTGTCGATCAGCAACCGCCGCCCGCCCGACTCGATCAGGGCCGCCGTGCGGGTGCGCCGGTCCCGGGGATCGACGGACGTGCAGGTGCGGCAGCCGCACCCGATCTGCGGCACGCCGTAGGAGGTGCCGGTGCCCAGGAAGACGAGCCGCACCTCAGACGACCTCGACCTTGAGCAGGTTGGTGGCGCCCGAGACCTCCCACGGCACGCCCGCCGTCATGACGATCCGGTCGCCGGGCCGCGCATAGCCGCGCTTGAGAATGAGGTCGCGCACCACTTCGAGCATCGCGTCGTAGCTGGGCACGTGGTCCACGCCGACCGCTGTCACGCCCCACACCAGCGCGAGCTGGCGGTAGGTGACCGGCTCGGTCGTCACCGCGAGGATGGGCACCGGGGGTCGGAGCGCGGCGACTTTGCGGGCCGTGAACCCACCCTTGGTGAGGGTGACGATGAGCGGCGTCTTGAGCATGCGCGCCACCGCGCTCGTGCCGATCGCAATCGCGTCCTCCACCGACACGTCCTGCCCCGGGGCCACGCGCCGATCCTCCCGCGCCGCTGCGAGCGGGTGACGCTCCATCTCGCGGATGATGCGATCCATCGCCCGGACTGCGTCGAACGGGTACTCGCCTACCGCGGTTTCGGCCGACAGCATCACCGCATCGGTCCCGTCGAGGATCGCGTTCGCAACGTCCGACGCTTCGGCTCGGGTGGGGCGCGGGTGATGGACCATCGACTCGAGCATCTGGGTCGCGGTGATCACCGGCTTGCCGTGGCGATTCGCCTCGCGAATCAGCCGCTTCTGGACCACGGGCACTTCCTCGAACGGCAACTCCACACCGAGGTCGCCGCGCGCCACCATCACGGCGTCACTCGCCCGGAGGATGCGCTCGAGATCGTCGAGCGCGGCGGCCTTTTCGATTTTGGCGACGAGCTTCACCGAGTCGGGAACGAGCCCGCGCAGCTCGGCGAGGTCGTCCGCCCGGCGTACGAACGACAGCGCCACGTAGTCGACGCCCAGCCCCGCCGCGTGCGCCACGTCCTCCCGGTCCTTTTGCGTGAGCGCCGGCGCGCTGACCTGGAGCCCGGGGAGGTTCATCCCCTTGTGCGAGGTGAGCGTGCCGCCGTCCACCACTCGCCCCTCGACCCGCGGCGGCGCGATCCGCGTCACCTCGACCGACAGTAGCCCGTCGTCGAGCAGGATCCGGGCCCCTACCCGCGCGTCCTTCGCGAGGTCCTCGTAGGTCGTGGGGAGCTCGTCGCCGCGCGCCGCCTCCTCGGGCGCGAACACCACCGCCTCGTCCGCGTGCAGCACGCGCGGCCGGGCGAGGTCGCCTACCCGGATGCGCGGGCCCTGGAGATCCATCAGGACCGCGACTGGCGCTCCCGCCGCCTCCGCGGCCCGCCGTACTGCGGCGACCCACCCCGCCCGCAGCTCCGGAGTACCGTGGGACGCGTTCACCCGGATGACGTTCGCGCCCGCGTCGATCAGCCCGGCGATGCGCTCGGGCGTGCCGGTGGCGGGGCCGAGCGTGGCAACGATCTTCGTGCGGCGGTTCACCGCGTCGCTCCTTCCGTAAGGGCCGCGACCAGCGCCGGCAGCACGGCGCCGGCCCGCCCGCGGCAGACGACGTGCGCCAGTCCCGAGATCTCGGTGGGCTCGGGATTTACCTCGATGACGCTGGCGCCCGCGTCGCGCGCTATAAAAGGAAGCTGGGCGGCCGGCTGCACCAGCCCCGACGTCCCCACGACTAGCATCGCCTGGCACGACGCCGCGAGCTCCCACGCCTGCGCGGTCACCCGCTCGGGTAGCAGCTCGCCGAACCACACCACATCCGGCCGTACCAGCGACCCGCACCGCTCGCAGCGCGGCGGCTCGCACTCCATATCCGCCTCCGGCTCCGGCGCCCGGTCCGCGGGGAAGGGGTGGCGGGCCTCGACACACGAGAACCGCTCCAGCGACCCGTGCAGCTCCAGCACCTGCCGGCTCCCGACGCGGGTGTGCAGGCCGTCCACGTTCTGCGTCACGATGGTGAGCTCCGGCACCAGACCCGCCAAGGCGACGAGCGCGCGATACCCCGGGTGGGGGACTGCAGCGCGCACCAGACGGCGCCGCCAGGCGTACCACCCGAACACCCGCGCCGGGTGGCGACGGAACGCCGCCTCGGTGGCTAGCTGCTCGGGATCGTAGCGCGCCCAGAGACCGGTGACCGCGTCCCGGAACGTAGGGATGCCGCTTTCCTGTGACATGCCTGCGCCGGTCGCCACGACCACCCGGCGAGCGGTTCGGAGGGCGCGAGCGGCGGCCTGGATAGCAGCATCGTCACTTTTCAACATTTCCTCGAGCAGTCGAAGCTGTGGAAAACCGGCGACCTCCAGCGCGTCCCGCTGGGCTGGCCAAAGACGTGAGAAAGAGGTTGAGCTGCGCGAGCCTAAATGCTTATTGAAGGTGGAAGTAATGTGGCAACGTTCAAGTGATCTCTCATGCTGTCGAGCAGCGACCAGTCGAGCGCGCGGGCTGCATAAAGATACGCACACGCGTAACCCCTCCCCTCCCATTCCCCCTTCCCAGGCCTTTTCCCGTGCTTTACCGCACCACGCCGATCTGTTTCTCCTCCAGCCGTCGCTTGAATCCAACCAGCACGTGCACCGCCCGAGCGATGCTCGAGGCCGGCATCCCCTCGATGGCCCGGGCGGCGAGCCGCCGTTCGAGCTGGCCCACGCGCAGCAGCACCTCGAGGCCGTGCCGGGTGAGCGTCACGCGCACGCCACGATCGTCTTCCGGGTCGGGGGTGGTCTCGACCAGCCCCTTGGCTTCGAGTCGCTGGATGAACGTGGTGGCGGCGGCGCGGGATACGCCCAGGGCGGCGGCGACCTCCTTGGGGCGGGCGCCGTCCGCCCCACTCGCGTCGACGGCGTTGAGGGCGGCATGGGCGCGATGCGACAGCCCGTAGGCGCGGAACGCCCGGTTCCCGGCGTGCTGCACCGCCGCCCGCGCGGCCGCGATCGCGTCGGTCAGCTGCAGGGCCAGCTCGGAGCGATCGGCCATGCGCGCGCCTCGTCAGTAATTAACATGTTGACTATTAATATACTAACTACTTCCCCGTATGCCGCAAGAGGCCGTTGTCCCTAGATTGCTGCCCGATGATCGAGGTCCAGGGACTCACCAAGTCGTACGGCAGCGTCGTGGCCGTGCACGATCTATCGTTCAGCGTGGCGCCCGGCGAGGTGCTCGGACTGGTCGGCCCGAACGGCGCCGGGAAGACCACCACGTTGCGCAGCATCGTGGGCATCGTCCGGCCGACCGGGGGAGCGATCCGGGTCGGCGGGCACGACGTGGAGCGGGAGCCGGTGGCCGCCAAGCGGCTGCTCGCATTCATGCCGGACGAGCCGCACCTGTTCGACTACCTCACTGTCGAAGAGCATCTCCGTTTCACCGCCCGCCTCCACGAGGTGGCGGACGTGGAGCGGCGCATCCCTCCCCTGCTCCAGGAGCTCGAGCTCGCCGAAAAGGCCGAGGCACTCCCGGGGGAGTTGTCCCGCGGCATGAAGCAGAAGTTGGTAATCGCCTGCGGCCTGCTGCACGATCCCCGGGCGCTGCTGTTCGACGAGCCGCTCACCGGGCTCGATCCGGCGGGGATCCGGCGGATGAAGCAAACCATCAAGGAGCGCGCCCGGCAGGGGGCGGCGGTGGTGCTGAGCTCGCACCTGCTGCACTTGGTGGAGGAGATCTGCACGCGCGTGCTCATCATGCAGCGGGGACGCAAGGTGGCGCTCGGCACGATCGCAGAGATCTTGACCGAGCGACCGGACCTGCGCGGGCTCAGCCTCGAAGACATTTTCCTCGCGCTCACCGAAGCATGATCGGCGCGGCACTCTACCTCATTCGCCGCTCCCTGGTCAACGCCACGCGCCGCCGCGTGGCGCGGCTGCGCCAGCCCAAGTATCTGATCGGGTTCGTGGTGGGGGGCCTTTACCTGTTTTGGCTGGTGTTTCGGCCGCGCCGCGGGACCGGACTCGGGGGCGCGGCTTCGCCCAACGGCGACGTCGTGGCCGTGGGTCTGCTCGGAGCGCTCGTCGTCTTCAACTGGCTGTTCGGAAGCGCCGAAAGCCCCTTCACCTTCAACCTCGCCGAGACCCAGTACCTGTTCACCGCCCCGCTCACGCGGCGCCAGGTGATCGACTTCAAGCTGCTCCGCTCCCAGGTTCCGTTGTTCATCTCCGCCGCCGCGTCCGCCATCATTTTTTCGGGCGGCCATCTGAGCGGGCTGTCGCTGATTCGGGTGGTCGGTCTCTGGCTGGTGTACGGCACCCTGCAGCTGCACTACGCGGGGATGTCCTTACTGCGGGCGAGTCTCGCGCAGCAAGGTGTGACGGGGCTGCGACGCCGGCTGGGCACGCTCGTCGTCCTGGCGAGCCTCCTGGCCATAACGTGGTGGAGCCTGCGCCGCGCGCTCCCCGGTGTCGTGGCAGCCTTCGCCGACGACCCGCAACGGGGCTACGCAGCGCTGGCGAGCATCATGCACACCGGGCCGCTCGGGGTGCTGGTGTGGCCGCTCGAGGCGGTCGTGGCGCCGCTCCTCGCGTCGAGCGCGGCGGCATTCGCGAGCCGGGTGCCGGCCGCGCTGCTCGTGCTCGGCGCGCACTACATCTGGGTGGTGCGTTCCACGCTCGCGTTCGAGGAGGCCGCCGTGGAGCACGCCGCGAAGCTGGCGCGGAGGATCGAGGCGGTCCGGCAGGGCCGCTGGGCGGCGCGGCCGAGCCACGCAGCGAAGTCCACCGGCCGCATCCGCCTGCGACTCGCGCCGACCGGCGGGCCGGGCGTCGCCATCCTCTGGAAGAACACCGTCGGGGCGACCCGCGACCTGAGCCAACGGACGTTCATCCTGATCGCGGTAGTAGTGATCGGCGGCTCGATCGCGCTCGCGAGTGGGCCGATGCGCGGGCTCGACCTGGTGGCCGTGCTGCTGCTCGGGATCGGTGGCCTGACGCTGCTGTTCGGCCCGCTCGCGGCGCGGTGCGACCTGCGCCAGGACCTGGAAATGCTGGACCTCCTCAAGGGCTACCCCGTGCGCGGGCGCCAGGTGGTAGGCGGCGAGGTCGCAGCCCCGGTGACGCTGATCGGTCTCGTCGTGTGGAGTTGCCTGCTGGGTGCCTTCGCCGCCACGGCCGGCCGGCAGGGCAGCGACCTGCCCTCGCTCGGCGATCGGCTCGCCATCCTGCTCGCCTTGCTGCCGGCTACGGGCGCGGTGCTGCTGGTGCTGGTCCTGGTCCAGAACGCGGCCGTGCTGCTGTTTCCCGCCTGGGTGAGCGTCGGACGGGACCGCGCCGTTGGCCTCGAGGCGACCGGCCAGCGGATTCTCATGACGGCGGGGAGCATGGTCGTGCTGGTCGTCGCTCTCGTCCCCGCCGTCGTCGTCGGCGGGATCGCGGGCGTAGCCGCGCGGGCAGGCGGGCTGCCACTGATGTGGGCTGTGACGGTGGCGAGTCTGATGGGTTCGGCGGTGGTGCTATTCGAAGGGGTGCTGGCCGTGCATCTACTCGGAGGCGTGTTCGATCGGATGGATCCCGGCACGGCGGGGACCGGCTAGCAAGTCTCCGTCCAATCCACGGGGGACGTCGCCCCGCAACGCACGCAGCGCAGCGTTGTCGGTTTACCGGCGAAGTCCTGGCGGTAGTGGCACAGCGGGCAGACGGCGTAGGTGGTGACGACCTCCATCCCCTTCCCTCCCAGCGTCGGCCGCAACACCCCGGTGCGGACCACGACGCTCCAATGGTCGGGTGGCTCGACGCGCACTGTCACCTCGCCACGCTTCAGGCGAATTCGTTCCCGCCGCACCTCCACGACCACGTGGCCGTCGGCCGATTCCTCCACGACCGGATACCACGCGCCGCGGCGAAGCACGTCCGCCACGTTGTCCGCACAGCGGGCCCAGCCAAGCGTGATCCTCATGGTGTCGCGACTCGCATCATAAGAGCATTTGCGTTACGCGGCATGCAGCGTCGGCGCTGCACGATCCAGAACCCGAACACCTTGCTGTTGCGCCCGTGCAGCACGCCAATGGAGTCAATATGTAGCGTACACGCCACGAACGAAATCAGCGCCGTGCTTTCGTCCTTAAATCGTACCCTCTTACCTCACGTCTGGCCGCCGCTGTGGAGGGTATGCGGTTTGCCCGCAACACCGCGGAGCTCTTTCACAACGTGCGACCACGCGATGCTCCGGAAGGGGGAACGATCCATGAGAAGGATCTGGACGAACTGCCCGACGGTCAAGCGGTGTACGACCACCATCCTCTCCGCGGCGGCGCTCCTCGTGGGTTGCGATCGCGGCCCGGACCGACCGCCGCCGACCGCCGCAGCCCCACGCGGCGGGCCTCAGGCGGACCTGAGCGGTCAGATCAACGCGGTCCTTGACGTGCTGCAGCTCGGCAGCAACCTGCTCGCTATGAGCGACCCGAAAGCCGCCGCGGAGGAACTGCCTGGAATGGGGCACAAGTTCGAGCTCTTCGGTGTCATGGTCGACGACGTAGATCCGGACAACGCGACTAACGACGTGATCTCAAACGTCACGACGCCCACGGACCTGGGGTTCGCGTTCCGCAGCTTTCCGCCGGGCATCCAGATCGCGGCGCTCGATGGTCAAATCAACCTTAAGTATTACTTCGTAGCTCCTCGAAGTTGTGGCGGCGGTTCTCCGCGCATTACGCTCTTAGTCGACGCCAACGGGGATGGGCAATTTGGGGAAGGCGACTTCGCAGCTCATGGCCACGTGAACCCACCGTCCACGCTGGGCTGTGTTCCGGACGTGTGGCACATCGAGGACATGACCGACCTCATGAATCGTTGGGAGGTGACGCCGGGCACGGCCCTCGTGCCCACGTGTGGTCCCGGTGGCGCTCCCACGATGTGCACGTGGGACGAGCTGGAGGCTAGAGTAACCGCGATGTACCCCAATCACCGGATATTGGCCGGCTTCCTTCTTGACGGCGAGTCTTGCGCCTTTCCGTTCCCCCCCGGCTGCGGCAAGGCGTACTACGACCTGCTAACGTTGGAGAACCGGACGCTGGAGAATCGCCAAGACACAGTGCACTGAAGCCTCCTGGAAAGCGGCCGGTCATCCGGCCGCCTCCGCTCTTTCAAAATCCGTTCCCCGTCCTCTGGCGCAGCGGAGGGTTGTCTCTTGCTTGGGACTTCCGCGCTCGGACTTGACAGCTCACCGATCTCATCCGATATGGGGCTTCGGCGGATGTGAGTCAGCCAAATGCGCCAACGCCCCCGACCCGGTGTTCGTTTCCGACCTCGAAGGCAAGATCCTGCACGCCAACGATGCGGTCTCCCAGCTCTTCGGGTTCCGCCAAGACGAGGTGCTGGAGCAGTCGCTCTCACGCTTCATCACTCCCGGGGAACAGCCGCGCCGCGTTGCCGCCGAGGGTCCCGGCGCGATCCTAGGCGGTCTGCTAAATTTGAATATGCGCTCCCTCGGCCGCATCGTCCGCCTCCAAATTCAACGCTCCACCCTCAAAACCGGGGAGAAGCCCACGCGCGTCTACGACCCGGCCCCGATCCTCGCCGTCCCGCGGCTCGCGGTTGGCCCGGATGGCGTGTTGGGCGAAGGGCCCGACGGCTCCTGGCTGGTGGACGTCCACCACCGGGCCCACCCGCACACCAAGAACGAAGACGGCGCCCACGGCGTGTCCCTCGGCTTCACGTCCCACTACGCCCTGATGCAACAGCGGTTCGGTGACCGGATCGTCCCCGGCTGCGCCGGTGAGAATGTCCTGGTCGACTCGGAGGAGTGCTCCAAGTCGCCCATCCGTGCCGCCCGTTCAGCGGCTGGGCGCTGGGCGGCATGGTCGAGACGGACGTGCTGAAAGCGACGCTGCAGTTCCTGGACGACGGGACGAGGGGGTTTTATTGCGTCGGAGTAGGGACGGGGATTGTCTCGGTCGGAGACCGGGTGGTGGTCCGGCCTTTAGCTTAGTTCATCCCACGCCAATCCCGCCATCTTCTTGCACCGTTCACACGTCAGGTCCTTCGAGTCCGCCTCGAACGCCTGGCGGTGGCGGCAGCTCGGGCACACCGCGTACGTCAGCGGGAAGATGCGGCCCACGCGCTGAATCTCGCGCGGCTCGCACCGCACGATGCTCCACCGCTCCGGGGGATGATAGCGGATCTCGAGGAAGCGCCGGTCGACCGGCACGTTGCGCCGGTTCACGTCGAGCACGACGATGTGGCTCGAGGAGATACGGACCACCGGGTACCATGCGCCGCGGCGCAGGAGATGGGCGCCGGGCTTGCCGACCCTGGCCCAGCCCTTCGCCTGAAGGCGCGTCGGCGTGATTGGGCGGAACGGAATCGTCACGCCACAATAGTAACATCAGCCGGCGGGGCGTGGTCGTGACCCGAGTCACACCGATCGCTCCACACGGAATGTGATGTGTGACCATGCTGTGCGGCGTTTTTCGGGTGTGGCGGCTCGGCCGCAGCCGCTCGAGCAAGCGGCGCCGCGACGGTGCGCGACGACGCCGGCGTGACTCAAGCCCCCGGACCCGCCAGGTAGCCCCGCGCCACGAGCAGCTCGGCGTTCAGGATCGCCGCGCCGGCGGCGCCGCGGATGGTGTTGTGACTCAACACGACGAAGCGGTGGCCCAGCACGCGGTCCGGCGCGATCCGCCCCACGGTGACGCTCATTCCTCCGCCGGCGTCGCGGTCGAGGCGCGGCTGTGGGCGGTCGGGCTCGTCCCGTACGAGAATGGGGTGCGCGGGGGCGGTGTGTAATCGCAGCTGCTGCGGCAGTGCCGCGAACCCGGCGAACGCCTCGCGCAGCTCCGCAGGCTCGGCCGGCCGCGACAGCTGCACGCGCACCGCCGCCAGGTGCCCGTCCACGACGTTCACCCGATGGCACTGGGCGCTGACGGCGAAGCCCGCCGGCTCGACCCTGCCGCCGTTCAGGCTGCCCAGGATCTTGCGGGTCTCCCGCTCGATCTTCTCCTCTTCGCTCGCGATGTAGGGGATCACGTTGTCCGCGATGTCGAGCGACGCGACACCGGGATAGCCCGCCCCGGACAGCGCCTGCAGCGTGGTCGCGACCACGGCCTCGACGCCGAAGCGGGCCGCGAGCGGCGCCAGCGCGAGGCACAGCATGACCGTCGAGCAGTTGGGGTTCGCGACGATGAACCCCCTTCCCGTTCCGCGGCAGGCGTCGAGCAGGGCGAGATGCTCGGGGTTCACTTCGGGAATGAGCAGCGGCACCGCATCGTCCATCCGGTGGGAGGAGGAGTTGCTCAGCACGGGGAAGCCCGCGCGCGCGAACGCGGTCTCGATCTCGCCCGCCACGTCGGCCGGGAGGCTCGAGAAGACGACGTCGCAGTCGAGCGGGGGCCGGGTCGGCTGCACCACCAGCGACCGCACCGCGGACGGCATGTCTCCGGCGAGGCGCCAGCTGCAGGCCGCGCCGTAGGGGCGGCCCTGGGACCGGTCCGAGGCCGCCAGGGCGGTCACGACGAACTGCGGGTGCCGGTCCAGCATCGCGAGGAACCGCTGCCCCACCGTGCCGGTCGCGCCGAGAATACCGACGCGGATCTTGCTCATCACGTCCTTCCTTTCGCGCCTTGACGGTCCCCGAGCCTCCGGGTAAGTATGAACATACAATCGACGCCGCGTGGTGATTTGCCGCGTATTGCCGCCACGTTAAATAAGGTGCTAAAAAGCGACCGCCCGCGGCTACCGTTGCCCGGGCGTTCTGTTTTCGCTGGCCCTAAGCAGAGGTTTCCTGACCGCCCATGCCGCGCACCGCGCGCCCCATCGAGATCCACAAGTTCGGCGGTGCCTCGCTCGCGAACGGTGCCGCCATCGCGCAGGCGGTGGCCATCATCCGGGCACGCCGGCCCGCGCCCATGGTCGTCGTGGTATCGGCAATGGCGGGCGTCACGGACGCGCTGCTCGATCTCGCCGCCGCGGCGATCCAGCGCGGCCCGGACGGCGCCCGCGCGACGGTAGAGGCGCTCTGCGCCCAGCATCTCGGGGCCGTCCGTGCCCTGCTCGGTCCCGGTCCGCGCACGGACGAGCTCGTCCAGACGATCGAGCACGCGTTCGCGGAGGTCGAGCCCCTCGCCGCGGGCCTGCGCATCCTGCGCGAGCTGACGCCCCGCACTACCGATTACCTGGTCGCGCGCGGCGAGCAGCTGTCGGCCCGCATCGTCGCGGCGGCGCTCGACTGCGCCGGGTGCCCCGCGACGTACGTGGACGCCGCGGCCGTGATCCAGACCGACGGCACCTTCGGCAACGCATCGCCCGATCTCGCGCGCACGGAGCGCAGTGCGCGCCACGTGCTCCGGCCGCTCCTCGCCCGCGGCGTCGTCCCGGTCGTCCCGGGCTTCCTCGGCGCCGCCCCGGACGGACAGGTGGCGACGCTCGGTCGGGGCGGATCGGACCTCACGGCCACGCTGCTCGCCCGAGTGCTCGGCGCGCGCGAGGTCTCGCTCTGGAAGGACGTCCCAGGGGTGCTCACCGCCGACCCGCGCACTGTGCCCGACGCGCGCGTGATCCCGCAGCTCCATGTCCGCGAAGCGGCCGAGCTCGCGTTCTACGGTGCGAAGGTGCTGCACCCCCGGGCGCTGGGGCCGGTGCTGCGCCGCAGCGTCGCGGTGCGGATCCGGCCGTTCACGGAGCCCGCGTCGCTCGGGACGGAGATCTCCCGGCGGCGCACCTTGAGTGCGTATCCGGTGAAAGCCGTGTCCGCGATCCCCAAGCAAGCGCTGCTGACGGTGACCGGGAGCGGGATGCTCGGCGTCCCCGGCATCGCGGCTCGCGCCTTCGCGGCGGTGCACCACGAAGGGATCTCGATCTCGCTCATCAGCCAGGCGTCGTCCGAGCAGTCCATCTGCTTCAGCGTCCCCGAGGAGCACGCGGAGCGGGCGCGCAAGGGCCTGGCGGCGACGTTTCGGCGCGAGATCGCGCGGCAGGAGATCGATCGCGTAGAAGTGCGCGCCGGCGCCGCGACGCTCGTCGTGGTGGGGCTCGGCATGGCGGGGACGCCCGGCATCGCCGCCCGCATCTTCTCGGCTCTGGCGGAAGCGAAGATCAACGTGATCGCGATCGCCCAGGGCTCCTCGGAGCTCAACCTCTCGCTCGTGGTGGACGGCGGAGACGCCGCTCGCGCGCTGCGCGCGGTGCACGCCGCCTTCCAGCTCAGCAAGATCGGCGGCGGCATGGGTGCGCATCCGGAGCGCAGCGACGTCGTACTGTTGGGCTTCGGTCAGATCGGGCGCACGCTCGCTCCCCTCATCGCCAAGGTGAAGCAGAACGCGCTGCGACTGCAGGTCGTCGGGTTGGTCGATCGCAGCGGCTTCGTGTTCGATCCGCGGGGCTTGCCGCCGCGGCGGCTCGCCGCGCTCGCTGCCGCCAAAGCGAAGGCCACGCCGCTCGCCAAGGTGGCCGGCGGCCAGCGCGCGTCCGCGACCGAAGCGGTCACGTTCGTGGCGAGCCACGCGCTCTCGAACCCGATCCTGGTCGACGTCACCGCGGCCGACACGACCGAGACGCTCAAGACCGCGCTGGCGGCGGGCATGCACGTCGTGCTCGCCAACAAGCGCCCGATCACGGTGAGCAGAAAGCACTACGACGAGCTGCAGGCCGCCGCGGAGGCGCACGGCCGGCAGCTGCTGCGCGAGGCGACCGTCGGCGCCGGCCTGCCGATCATCGACACGTTCGCGAAGCTGGTGGAGTCGGGCGATCGCGTGCAGCGGATCGAGGGGTGCCCGTCCGGCACGCTCGGCTACCTGTTCGGCGAGCTGGGACGCGGCCGCCGCTTCTCGGAGGCGCTGCGCGGCGCCATCGCGAAGGGGTACCCGGAGCCGGATCCGCGGGAGGATCTGTCCGGCATGGACGTCGCCCGCAAGGCGCTGATTCTCGGCCGCCTGCTGGGCTTCCCCGGGGAGCTGCGCGACGTCGCAGTGGAATCGCTCGTCCCGAAGGGGGCCGAGCGCCTGCCGCTCGCGGAGTTCCTCGCCCGGCTCGAGCAGTACGACGCGCCGTGGACCCGGCGCGTCGCGCTGGCGCGCCAGCGCGGCGGCGTGGTCCGCTACCGCGCCATCGTGACTCGGCGGCGCATTCGCGTCGGGCTCGTCGTGGTGGACGCGTCGAGCCCGATGGCCTCGCTCAACGGGACCGACAACCAGTTTATCTTCACGACCATGCGGTACCGGAAAAACCCGCTCGTGATCACGGGGCCGGGGGCGGGGCCCGCGGTGACCGCCGGCGGAATCCTGAACGATGTGCTGAAGCTCGCCAGCGCATGAGCGGTTCGCGGCAGCGCTGCGCGAGCTGCGGCCACGAGCTCTCCGAGACCGACCCGCAGCTGCGCTGCCCCGCGTGCCAGGGCCTCTTGGAGATCCACCACGCCCGCCCCAGTCTGAGCGGCGCCGCGCTGAGGGCCCGGTTCGACGAGCGCCGTGGCGTGAATCGCGGCGCGCTCGCGTCGGGGGTGTGGCGGTTCCGCGAAGCGGTCCTGCCGACGGCGGCGGACGGTATCGTGAGCTACCCCGAAGGCAACACCCCGCTGCTCGATGGCCCCGCCGTCGCCCGCTGGACAGGGCTCTCCCAGCTCCTCCTCAAGCACGAGGGCCATAACCCCACCGGGTCGTTCAAAGACCGCGGCATGACTGTGGCGGTCACGCAGGCGCGCCGCGTCGGCGCGCCGGCCCTCGCGTGCGCCTCGACCGGCAACACCGGTGCGGCGCTCGCGGCGTACGCCAGTCTCGCCGGGCTCCCCGCCCTGGTCATGGTCCCGCGAGGGCAGGTCGCGCTCGGCAAGCTGACCCAGACGCTCGCCTACGGTGCACGGACCCTGCTCGTGCGCGGCAACTTCGATGACTGTCTCGAGCTCGCCGAGCAAGCCCGCGCGAAGCTTGGTCTCTACCTGGTCAACTCCATCAATCCCTTCCGGATCGAGGGACAGAAGACGATCGTGCTCGAGCTGCTGCAGCAGCTCGACTGGAGCCCGCCGGAGTGGATCGTGTTGCCGGCCGGCAACCTCGGCAACACGGCCGCCTTCGGCAAGGCGCTGGGTGAGGCCCGCGACTGGGGTCTCATCACGGGCGTGCCACGGCTCGCCGCCGTCCAGGCCGCGGGCGCAGCCCCGTTCGCTGCGAGCTTCCGGGAGGGGTTCGCGCGGCGCCACCGGGTCGACCCGCACACCGCCGCTACGGCGATCAACATCGGCAATCCGGCGTCGTACGAGCGGGCGGTGCGAGCGATCCGCGAGACCAACGGCGTGGTCACGGCCGTGAGCGACGAAGCGATCTTCGAGGCCAAGGCAGTGGTCGACGCCGCTGGGGTCGGGTGCGAGCCGGCCAGCGCGGCGAGCGTCGCCGGCGTCCGACAGCTGCTGCAAAGCGGCATTATCCGCCCGGGCCAGGTCGTCGTCGCGGTGCTCACGGGACACCTGCTCAAGGATCCCGACAGCGTGACGCGCTACCACCAGGCGGCGGATCCCCGGCCGCCCGGTGCCAATCCGCCGGTCGAGATCGGGGCGACGCTCAGCGACGTCGAGCGGGAGCTCCGGGCGCGCACCAGGGAGGACGCTTGACACCGTGCCGGTACGCCACAAGCTTTCGCGTGCACTTGAGCCCTCACGACATGGACCTGCGTTCCACCGTTGCTCACCTCGGCCCCAGCGGCGGTCAGGATCTCCCGACCCGCCGAAAGCGGGCGTCATTCCCGCGACCGTAGTCGCACCGTCCGACTCGCTTCCAATAATTGAAATCCTGAAGCACACGCGCACCGAGGTGTGGGGTGCGCGCAGACAGCTTGCTTGAGGTCTACGCCTTGAGTGATTGCACGGTACTCAAATTCGGCGGTACATCGGTCGCAGACGCAGCGGCGTGTGCGCGCGTCGCGGGCATCGTGCGCGAGCACGGCGGACCGCGGCCAGTGGTCGTGGTCTCCGCACTCGCGCGGATGACGGACGCGCTGTTCGCGTGCGCCCGGGCCGCGGCCGACGGCGACGTCGCCGGCGCGTCGCGGCGCCTGGACGACCAGCTCGATCGGCACACCGAGCTCGCGCAGGCGCTGCTCCGCCCGGACACGGCGGCGGGCTTCCATGAGGAGCTCGCCCGCGCCCGGAGCCACCTCACCGGTTTGTTCGGGCGACTGGGCAGCCGGTCGGAGGAGGCGGCGGCACTCCAGGACGAGGTCGCGTCCTTCGGCGAGCGACTCTCCGCCTCGCTGCTCGCGGCAGTGCTCGCGGCGGCGGGGCTCCCGACCTACGCCGTCGATGCCCGCCGCTGCATCGTCACCGACACGACTTATGGCCGGGCCAACCCGATGCCTGCTGACACCGAGCGCCGGACCCGCGCTGAGCTCGTGCCGCTGCTCGACGCCTCCCTGGTCCCCGTCCTGGGCGGCTACATCGCTGCGACGCAAGCCGGGCGGACCACCACGCTCGGACGCGGTGGATCCGACTACAGCGCCGCGCTGGTGGGCGCAGCCCTCGACGCCCGCGAAATCCAGATCTGGACGGACGTGAGTGGAGTCCTCACTGCCGATCCGCGCGTCGTGCCGGCTGCGCGCCCCATCCCCCGTCTCTCCTACGCGGAAGCGGCCGAGCTCGCCTACTTCGGCGCCAGGGTGCTTCATCCCAAGTCGATTCAGCCGGCAACCGACCGGGGCATCCCGGTCCGCATCTGCAACTCGCGGGCACCACAGGATCCCGGCACCCTGGTCGACGCCGAGCCCGACGTCCGGCCCGGCGCGGTCAAGGCCATCGCGCACAAAACCGGCGTCACCGTCCTGCAAGTCGTGTCCAGCCGGATGCTCGGCGCGTACGGGTTCCTGCGGGCGCTGTTCGAGGTGTTCGATCGGCATCGCACCGAGGTGGACGTGGTGACGACGTCGGAAGTCAGCGTCTCGCTCACCCTGGAGCATGCCCGGGCGCTGCCCGCGATCGTGAGCGAGCTCAAGTCCCTGGGTGATGTGAGCGTCGAGCCGGACCGGGCGATCGTGTGTGTGGTCGGCGAGGGGCTCCGGACGACACCCGGCGTCGCCGCGCGCATCTTTAGCACCATCCAGGACATCAACGTGTCACTGATCTCCCAGGGCGCGTCTCGCGTCAACTTGACGTTCGTGATCGAGGAGGACCGGGTGCGCGAGGCCGTGCAGCAGCTGCACGCGGCGTTCTTCGAGCGCGAGCCGGTGCCCGTCGCCGCCGACGTCGCGACCGGGGGGGCGGCGTGCTGAGAGACCCGGTCGCGCTGGCGCATCGGCTCGTGGACATCCCGTCGGTGTCGGGTGAGGAGGCTGAGGCCGCGCGCTTCGTGGCGGGGCACCTCGCGGACCTCGGCTACCAAGTGGAGGTGTTCGAGGCCGCGCCGGGCCGGCCGAACGTCCTGGCCACGACCGACCGCTCGCCCCGCGTGGTGTTGTCCACCCACCTCGACACTGTGCCGCCCCATCTGCCGGCGCGGGAGGAGGCCGGTTTCCTGCAGGGGCGGGGCGCGTGCGATGCGAAGGGCATCATCGCGGCCCAGATCGCGGCGGCGGAGCGGCTGCGCGCCGTCGGCGTGAGCGAGATCGGCCTGCTGTTCGTCGTGGACGAGGAGATGGGGAGCGCCGGCGCGCGCGCCGCGAACGCGCATCCGCGCGCCGGCGAGTGCCAGTGGTTGATCGACGGCGAGCCCACCGAGAACAAGCTCGCCGCCGGCTGCAAGGGCTCGCTGCGGCTCACGCTGCGGACCGAGGGCATCACCGCCCACTCGGCATATCCCGAGCAGGGGCGATCGGCGATCGATCTGCTGCTCGACATGCTCGCGGACGTGCGTCGCAGTGCGTGGCCGACGGACCCGTTCTTCGGCGACACCACCGTGAACATCGGGGTCATCGCGGGCGGGTCGCGACCCAATGTCGTGGCGGGGGAGGCGCGCGCGGACCTGCAGATCCGACTCGTGACGGACGCCGAGCCCGTGAAACGGTTGCTCGGCCAGGTCGTGGGGGGGCGAGCGCGGATCGAGTACCTCACCGCCGTGAACCCCTTGCACCTCACGACGGTGCCGGGATTCGAGACTTGCGTCGTCCGGTTCACGACCGACATCCCCCATCTCACGAACTGGGGCACGCCACTCCTCATCGGGCCGGGCTCGATCCTCGACGCCCATACCGCTCACGAGCGAATTGCGCTCGCGGAGCTCACGGCCGGCACCGATGCCTATGTGCGCCTGGTCCGGGCGCTGCTGCAGGGGCGCGCCGCCGCATGAAGCTCGCGCTGTTCGGATTCGGTCAGATGGCTCGCGTGGCCGAGGCGCACGCCCGCGGGGCGGGCCATCAGATCGGCGCCGTCTTCACTTCGCGGAACGCGGCCGACGCCGCACGACTGCTCCCGGGTCATGATGCCGCCATCGATTTCTCGGTGCCGGGCGCCGTGCTCGCTCACGTGGAAGTCTGCGCGGGGGCCGGGGTGCCACTCGTCGAGGGCACCACCGGGTGGCATGGGCAGGAGGCCGCGGCGCGTCGGCTGGTTGAAGATCGGGGCGGTGCGCTCGTCCACGCGGCAAACTTCTCGGTCGGGGTCCACGTCTTCTATCGCATCGTGGCGCGGGCTGCTGAGCTGTTCCGGGGCCTCGACGCCTACGACGCGTTCATCGAGGAAGCGCATCACGCCCGCAAGCGCGACGCCCCGTCCGGCACAGCGCTGGTGCTGAAGGACATCCTGCTCCGGGGGCTCGCGCGCGGCGACGTGCCCGTGGCGAGCACCCGGGCCGGACAGATTCCGGGCACGCACCGCGTCGGCTTCGATTCGGCCGGCGACCAGATCCTTTTGGTGCACACCGCGCGCAGCCGCGAGGCGTTCGCCGCAGGCGCCGTGCTCGCGGCCCGCTGGCTGGCGGGCCGACGGGGGATGTACGCCTTCGCGGACGTGTTGGAGAACATCCTGGCGTCGGAAAGGACTGTCTTATGACCACACGCATCGATTGGCTACGCGGCTGCGGGACCGCGCTCGTGACCCCGTTCGCCGCGACCGGTGACGTTGACGAGCCACGGTTTCGTGCCCTCGTCGAGCGGCAGATCGCGAGCGGCGTGCCGCTGCTCGTGCCGTGCGGCACGACGGGCGAGGCGGCGACGCTCGATCCCCAGGAGCAGCGGCGGCTCATCGCGCTCACCGTCGAGGTGGCGCGCGGGCGTGCGCGGGTGATCGCCGGCGTGGGGAGTAATGCGACCGCGGTTACGATCGAGCGGGCGCGGGCCGCCCGCGCCGCCGGCGCGGACGCGATCCTGGTGGTGGCGCCCTACTACAACAAGCCGACCCAAGCGGGCCTCGTGGCGCATTTCCGGGCAGTCGCCGAGGCGGTAGACGTCCTGCCGGTGGTGCTGTACAACGTGCCGGGTCGCACCGCATCGAACATCTCGGCCGCGACGACCCTGACGCTCGCCCGGGAGCGCGACAACATCGTCGGCACGAAGGAGGCCTCGGGAGACCTTCAGCAGATCATGGCCATCCTGCGCGACCGGCCGCCGCACTTCCGCGTGCTTTCGGGCGACGACGCCGTGACGTTGCCGCTCATCGCGTTGGGCGCCGATGGTGTGGTGTCGGTCGTGTCGAACGAGGCGCCCGACTTGATGGCGCGCCTCACCGAGCTCGCGCTCCGAGGCGAGTGGGCGGCCGCGCGAGCACTCCACTACCGCTTGCTGCCTCTGATGGAAGCGAACTTCCTCGAGTCGAACCCGGGGCCCGCGAAGGCCGCGCTGGCGGCGCTGGGGCTGCTCCAGGAGCACTATCGCCTGCCCCTCGTGCCGGTTCAGGAGCAGACCCGCGCCCGCCTGCGCGCGGCGCTCGCGGAGCTTGGCCTCCTGCAAGGCGCGGCGCATGTCGCTGCGTGATCGCATCGAGGCACTCACCGCGGCGGCGCCCCAGAGCTACAGCGACGCCGACCGGGCGTTGTTCGCCGAGTTTCGGGCGGGGCTCGCCCGCGGTGAGATTCGCGCGGCCGAACGGACCGCAGACGGGACGTGGTGCGTCAATGCCTGGGTGAAGCGCGGCATCCTCGTCGGCTTTCGGATGGGGGCGCTGGTCGACATGTCGCCGCACCCCAGCTTGCGCTTCTTTGACAAGGACACGTATCCTGTGCGGCCCACCACGCTCGCCGACCGGGTGCGGATCGTCCCGGGTGGCTCCAGCATTCGCGACGGGGCCTACCTGGCGCCCGGTGTCGTGTGCATGCCGCCGATGTACGTGAACGTGGGAGCCTACGTCGGCGAAGCCACCATGATCGACAGTCACGTCCTGGTCGGCTCGTGCGCGCAGATCGGGAAGCGCGTGCATCTGTCGGCGGCGGCGCAGATCGGGGGCGTGCTGGAGCCGGTCGGCGCGCTGCCCGTGATCGTCGAGGACGATGTACTGGTCGGTGGAGGGTGCGGCGTCTACGAGGGCACGATCGTGCGCGAGCGCGCCGTCCTCGCCGCGGGAACGATCCTCACCGGCTCGACGCCCGTGTACGACCTGGTGCGGGAGCAGGTATATCGGGGCGGCGCGGACCGCTCGCTCGAGATTCCTGCCGGCGCCGTGGTGGTGCCCGGCGCACGAGCCGCGCCGGGCCAGGGAGCCGCTCGCTGGGGTCTCTCACTCTACACGCCGGTGATCGTGAAGTACCGCGACGAGAAGACCGACGCGGCTACGCTGCTCGAAGACGACCTGCGATGAGGTGGCTATGACGAACCAACGCGTGGCGGTGCTGGGATTGGGGAAGATCGGAACCATCTTGCTGCAGGGACTGTTGAAGGCCGGCGTCTCCCCGAGCGACGCTTGCGCCACCGTGCGCCACGGCGAGCGGGCCCGCGCGCTGAGCACGCACCTGCCCGTGACGGTCGGCACGGACAACCGCGCCGCGGCGCGGGCGGGGGACGTCATCCTGATCGCGGTAAAGCCGCAGAACGTGGGCGACCTGCTCGACGAGATCCGCGCCGACGTCACACCGGCGAAGCTGGTGGTGTCGGCGGCGGCCTCGGTGCCCACCAGCTACATCGAGGGGCGCCTCGAGCGCGGGGTGCCGGTGGTGCGCGCGATGCCGAACACCCCGTGCCAGGTGGGCGCCGGCATGACCGGAATCTGTCGGGGCAGTCACGCGACCGACGCCCACCTCCAGGCCGCCCGCCAGCTGTTCGACACCGTGGGGCGCACCGTGGTGGTGGACGAGAAGCACATGGACGCGGTGACCGGACTCTCCGCCAGCGGACCGGCATTCGTCTACATCATTCTCGAGTCGCTGGCGGAAGCGGGCGTGAAGGTCGGTCTGCCGCGGGACGTGGCGACCTTGTTAGCGGCGCAGACGCTGCTCGGCGCCGCCAAGGTCGCGCTCGAAACCGGGGATCACCCCGCCCTGCTCAAGGACGCCGTCACCACGCCGGCGGGCTGCACCATCGACGGCATCCTGGAGCTGGAGGAGGGGAAGCTCCGCGTGACGCTGATCAAGGCCGTCGTGAAGGCGACCCAGCGGGCGAAGGAGCTGATGTTCGAGAAGTGAGCCGGCGGCTCAGCCGCACTCGCTGAACCCGCACACGTGACACTTGGCGCACCCTTCGGCGAAGGCGAGCTGTGAGCCGCAGTCGGGGCAGGCGCCGATGAAGTCCTGCGGGCGCTCCCCCGCGCGCACCGCGGCCGGGCCACCCTGTCCCGGAACCACCTCACGCGGGGGCAGGGCTGCCGCGCCGAGCAAATCCTGCTGCACGCCCTGCTTGTCCTGCATCCACTTCTCGATCGCGATGCCGATCGCGTCGGGCACCGACAGCACCTTGCTCGGGCCCAGACCCACCGCCCGGTCGGACGAAATGCCGCGCAGCTGGCGGTAGATCTCCCGCATCGGGATGCCGGAGCGCAGCGCGAGCGAGATCAGGCGCCCGATCGCCTCCACGTCCGCCATCAGCGCACCCCCGGCCTTGCCGAGCGAGATGAACACCTCGAACGGCTGGCCCTTGTCGTCCTCCGTGATGGTCACGTACATCGTGCCCAGCGGGGTCTCGACCCGCCGGGTGGACCCCTTGAGCAGGTCGGGACGCGAGCGCTTGGCGCGGCGCTGGAGGTTCTCCGCCTCGGCGTCGTGCAGCCGCGTGCGCGTGCGCTCCAGCTCGGCGTCGAGCTCGGCGACCCGACCCAGGGCCTCGGCGAGCTGGCGTGGGGGGTCGTCCGCCACCGTACCCGCCGCCTGCTCCTTGACCTTCTTGGCGGTGGCGCCGGCGGAGAGCACCTGCATCTCGCGCGATGCGTCGCGGTACACCGTCACGCCCTTGCAGCCGAGCTTGTAGGCGTAGCGGTAGATCTTCTCAACATATTCCTCGGTCGCGTCGTTCGCGAAGTTGCAGGTCTTGGAGATCGCCGAGTCGGTGAACTCCTGGAAGGCGGCCTGCATCTGGATGTGCCACTCGGGGGTCACGTCGTGCGCCGTCACGAACACGCGCTGCCACTTCGCGGGCACCTCGTCGAAGTGGATGTGGCCCGCCGCGGCGATCCGCTGCATGAGCGCGTCCGAGTACCAGCCTTCCTGCTTCGCGAGGCGCACGAAAGCCTCGTTGACGTCGGGCATCAGCACGCCGGCCTGGTTGCGCATGAACGCGACCGCGAACAGCGGCTCGATCCCCGAAGAGCACCCCGCGATGATCGAGATCGTCCCCGTGGGCGCCACGGTGGTCAGGTTGCAGTTGCGGAGCCGGCGCATGGGGCGCACCCGCTCGCCCTGCGGGCCGCGGGCGCAGTTCGCGTCCGGCCCCCAGATCGAGTGCTCCCACTCCGCGAAGACGCCCCGCTGTTCGGCCAGCTTCTCCGACGCGACCTTCGCCTCTTCGTCCACGAATTCCATGAGCCGGCGGCCGAGCGCCACGCCCTCGTCCGAGTCGTAGGGCAGGCCGAGCCGCACCAGCAGGTCCGCCCACCCCATCACGCCGAGCCCGATGCGCCGGATGCGCTTCGCCAGGTCGTCGATCTCCGCAAGCGGATAGCGGTTCGCGTCGATCACGTTGTCGAGAAAGTGCGTGCACAGGTGCACCGCCGTGCGCAGGCGGTCCCAGTCCACGTCCTCGTCCTGCACGAACACGCCGACGTTGATGGACCCCAGGTTGCACACGTCGTAGGGGAGCAGCGGCTGCTCGCCGCAGGGGTTCGTCGCCTCGTAGCTGCCGAGCCGCGGAACCGGGTTGTAGTGGTTGGCGCGGTCGATGAAGTACACCCCCGGCTCGCCCGTCTTCCAGGCACCGTGGACGATCTTGCGAAACACCTCACGGGCGTCGAGCTGACCCACCACCGCGCCACGGCGAGGGTGGATCAGGTCGTAGCTCGTGCCCTCCTCGACCGCCCGCATGAACGCGTCCGTGACGGCGACCGAGATGTTGAAGTTCGTCACCTGCGTGAGGTCGTCCTTGCAGGTGATGAACTCGAGGATGTCGGGATGGTCCACCCGCAGGATGCCCATGTTCGCGCCGCGACGGGTGCCGCCCTGCTTGACCACGTCGGTGGACGCGTCGTACAGCTTCATGAACGACACCGGGCCCGAGGCAACTCCCATCGTGGAGCGCACCACGTCGTTCTTGGGGCGCAGGCGCGAGAACGAAAAGCCGGTCCCGCCCCCCGACTGGTGCACCAGAGCCATGGCGCGCAGCGTGTCGTAAATGCCGCTGTTGCCGTTCGAGAGGCAATCGTCCACCGGCAGTACGAAGCAGGCGGACAGCTGTCCTAATGGCCGGCCGGCGTTCATGAGAGTGGGTGAGTTCGGCATCCACACGCGCGTCGCCATGAGCTCGAAGAACGTCTCGGCGAGGCCCTCGACGGCCTTGTCGGAGGCGCCGTAGCGGCCGTCCGGCTCGGCGACGGTGCGAGCCACCCGCCAGAAGAGGTCTTCGGGTTGCTCGGCCGGGCTGCCCTGGTCGTCCTTCACCAGATAGCGCCGTTCGAGCACGGTGATGGCGTTGGCGCTCAGATCAAGCGTCCCCTTGCGGGTGGAAGCAGTCATGCCGGCTCGTCCCTCTGCGGTGTGAGCGCGCTCACAAAGCGCGTGCTATGTGTGAATTTAACAGCGCGCAAGACGAAAAACGTGGAGGAGCAAGGTAGGCCGGGCAGCACGTCGAAGCAACACTGGCGAAGAGCGCTGCCGGTACAACGCTTTTCAGCAATTCACATCACAAACCTGTTCGCGCGATTGGGAACCGGCCCGCACGATGTCGCTCCGCCTCCGCCACATAGTGTTCCCACGTGAGCCGGATCCGCTCCCGCAGGGCGTCGTCCACCCGCCGCGCCAGGCGGGCAGGCACACCGACCATCAACGATCCCGGCGCTACCCGGGTTCCCTCGGGCACCACCGCACCGGCGGCCACGACGCTCCCTGTGCCGACGTGCACGTCGTTCAGGAGAACGCTGCCCATGCCGATCAGGCAGTCGTCCTCCACGGTGCAGCCGTGCAGGATGGCCCGGTGGCCCACCCCGACCCGGGCACCGATCCGTGCCGGCTTCCCCTCGTCCACATGGACGATGGTGCCGTCCTGCAGGTTCGTCGCCTCACCCACCACGATCGTTGCCATGTCGCCGCGCAGCACGGCGCCATACCAGACGCTGACGCGCGCGTCCAGTGTCACGTCCCCCAGCACTACGGCGCCCGGGGCGATGAATGCAGTCGCGTGGATGTGGATTACTGCCTCACCGGCTGGAACGGCCACTGCACCCACGCGTCGACCGGCTCACCGTTCTTCTGCGCGGGGTTCCAACGCAGGTTCCGCGCCATGTCCATGGCTTGATCGTTGAAGGTGGCGAGGTTGGATGGGCCGAACACGCGGGCCTCGAGCGTGGCGCCGTCGCGCGAGACATGGATCAGGAGGATGGCTTGGCGTGGCAGCATCGGCGCATCGGCGGGGATCGGGATGCGCGTGACGGAGAGAGGGACGGGGGGCGTGTCGAAGCAGATCTGACGCTCAACGGCGCGCCCGGGGTGATCACTACCGGCCGCTCGTACAGCGCGAACCCCGCGGCCCGCACGGCGAGCGCGTATGTGCCGGGGGGCACGTCACCCTGACCACGGAACGGCTGCCCGTTGAGCGTGACGCGAGCGCCCGCCGGCAGGCCCTGCAGCGTGAGCCGCCCCGGCGTCCCCGGCGCGACGGGCGGGTGCGTAGCCTCGCCCGCCGGCCGTGTGACGGCGGTGTCGGGAGCGGCGCCGGACGCGCCGGTGTCCCCCAGCAGTCGCTGCGCGAGCGTGTCCCGAAGGGTAGCGGTTACCGAGTCGGGCACCGCGGCGCGCGCGAAGAAGAGCAGGCCCTTCTTGTAGGCATAAAGGCCCGGGGCACCGAGCGCCACGACGACCACGACAACCCAGAGGGCGATCCCCGCCCCCACGGAGCGGTGGTGCTCGACGGAGGCAGCGAGCCGCGCCCCCATCGGCGTGCTCGGCAGCGGCGTGGTGGGCGCGCCGGCGATGCGGGCGCCCGCGAGCGACGGGATCGCCCGGGTCGGCGCGGTCGCGAGCCCGACGGCGGCGAACCCGCCCCCCGCTTCGAGCGCCTGGACCAGATCGTCGGACGTCTGGAAGCGATCGTCCGGGACCTTGGCCATCATTTTCCGGATGACCTCGAACAGAGTGCGTTGATCGTAGGTCTCGAGCGGCGGCGTCGGCACCTCCTCCATGATGTGCTTGTAGCCGATGGAGAAGGAGTCCTCGCCGTCGAACGGCACGCTGCCGGTGAGGCATTGGTAGGCGACGACGCCGAGTGAGTAGATGTCGCTGCGCCCGTCGAGCTGCTGCGCCCGGGCTTGCTCGGGGCTCATGTAATGGGGCGTGCCGATCGACATGCCCGTGCCGGTGAGCTTGCCGCCGGTCGCCGCCTTGGCGATGCCGAAGTCCGTCACGACGGCCTGGCCGTGCTCGTCGAACATGATGTTGTCGGGCTTGATGTCGCGATGCACGATGCCGCTCTTGTGCGCGTAGGCGAGCGCGCGCGCGACCTGCACGAGAATCTGGCGGATCTCCGCGGGGGGGAGCGAGCCGCGCGCCGCGAGGACGGACGCGAGCGGCTTGCCCCGCAGAAACTTCATGACGAAGTAGATCACCCGGCCGGACTTGCCGACCCGGTAGATCGGGATGATGCTGGGGTGCTCGAGCTTCGCCGAGGTGCGGGCTTCGCGTTGAAACCGCTCGACGAATTCCTTGTCGAACGCGAGCGAGAACGGCAGCACCTTGATGGCGACCTCGCGCTCCAGCTGTTTCTCGCGCGCCTTGAAGACGATGGCCATACCGCCCCGACCGAGCTCGTCGAGGATCTCGTATTCGTCCTTGAGCTGCTCCCGCACGAGCTCGAGCTCGGTCAGCTCCTGCGGATTCTGGATCGGCGTCGCCGCGAGATCCAGACCGCAGGAGCGGCAGAACTTACTGGCGTCGTCGTTCTGAGTGCCGCAGCGGGAGCAATACATCCATTGTGTCCGAGGACTCGCGGAAACTTACGGGCGCGTCGGAGCGGGTGTCAACCGACTAGTGCGACACGATGACAAACTGGCGACGGCGAACGAGCGACGTGGCGGTCGCGGGGTCGCGGATCTCGACGGCGAGAACGTAGCTCCCCTTGGACGCGTCGCGTAGATCGAGCGCGCGCCGCACCCGCGTGACGGGCCCGTCGGCGGGCGCGTCGAACTCGAACAGGACCGGCGCTTGTCCCCCGCCGAACAGCCGGTGCAACAACGAGCGACGCCCTTCGCGCTCGAGCCGGACGATGGTATGGTAGGGCGCCCCCGTCGGCAGCCCGTACACTTCGTAATACAGCTCGGCGGAGCCGCCCTCGGCGAAGCGGCCCAGCGGGTTCAGCGGTACTGTGTCCGACCCGGTCGTCCACGCGAGCCCCGAGCCCTGGCGACCGAGCACGAGGTCGCTCGCCGCGAAGCGCACGCCGTCGAGCGTGCCGACGGCGATCGAATCACGGATCACCAGGTCGCCTGCGTCGCTGCCCGGCTCTTGCACCAGCAACCGATAGCGGTACGCCCCCGGCGGGACCGCCAGCGCGAGCTGCCCGGTGAGATACGCCCCCTGACGCAGCGGCGCCGCCGCCGCGAACACCCGGGTCGTATCGAGTCGCGCCACCATGTTGTCGAGGCTGTCTGAGACGACCAGCCGGAAGGCGATGGGATAGAGGACCCGCGTCGAGTCCGCGGCCGGCGTCAGGCGGTGGCCCGGAATGGCGAACACGACGTGCAGCTCCTGTCCCGCTTGACCGCGCGCGCCGACGACGAAGTCCGACGCCAGCACCTCGAGCGGCGTGGCGAACGCCCGGCGGTAGGTGTCGGTGGTCGTGCCCACGGCGATGCTACGCTGGCCCAGGCTGCGCTCCGCGGCGAGCGCGCCCGCCGCATTCGCGGAGCCGACGGTGTTTCCCAATCGGGCATACAGCGGACTGATGTCCGCCCGCGAGGCGAACAAGTCGCTGGTGAGGGGGTCGAGCCCGCGCCGGCCGGTGAGCGCCAGCGCGCCGCGGAAGCCCGTATACAACGCGTCGGCCAGGCTCTCCACCAGCTTGTAGTCCTGAACGTCCTCGCGCGCGACGAAGTGAAAGATCAGATCGCCGTCGGGCCGCCGGTAGAGCCACGTCTCGTTCGGCTCGAGCCGGTCCAGCACGCGGGGGTAGGTCGCCCGCTTGTCGGGAGGGCCGTGGCGCAGATAGATGACGCCGCGGTCGTCGAAATCGAGCTGATCGGTGCGGTAGCGCTCGGTGATGTCGTAGTGCCGATGCCGGCTCACGAGCCGGAAGTTGTGCCAGGCGTAGAACCAGCGGCGGTAGTGCTCGCCCAGCCGCTCGCCCGGGTCACGCGCTTCGGCCACGTCGCGCTGCAACCAGAACCGCTCGAGCCACGCCGCCCGCGGGGCGGGGGACGTGAAGCCGTCGAACGGAGCCAGCTCGTCGTGGTGCGCCACGACGCTCAGGTCGGCGCGATACAGCGCCAGCGCCTCGGGCGACCGCGCCAGGCGCGCGCCCGCGAAATAGATCCGCCACCCCTCGGTCGGTCGCTGCGCGTAGTAGTAGGTCCGCGCCAGCTCGAGCAGACCGAGCCCGGAGTCGCCACCGACGCGGAGGTAGGCCTGGAACGCCACGAGCGCCGAGTCCGCTTCGCCGACCTCCCGCTCCACCCGGCCCCGCGCTAGCTGGATCTGGGCGTTCCCCCCCGCGGGTGACGCCGCCGCGAGCCGCACCGCCTGCAGCGCTACCTCGAGCCGCGGCTGGATGCGCTGGGCCAGCGCCGCGTTGGCGAGGTCGATGCTGGCCTGCGCGAAGCTCGCGTCGGCCTGCGTGGCGCGTGCCAGCGCCCGCGCCGCTTTGCTCAGATAGTCCTTGCCAAGCTGCTGGCGCAGGTTTTCGATCGCGATCACGGCGTGCTCGCCCTGAGCGAGCTCGGCGAGCCCCAGCCCATACCAGGGGTAGGGCCAGCCGGGCCGGAGCTCCGCGGCCCATTCGAACTCCCCGGCTGCGTCGTCGTAATGTGACTTCGTGTTAGCGATCTCTCCCAGCCGGTGGGCGATGAACCCGAGCCGGACGTGGACCAGCGGGTCGTCGCGGTGTTGCTTCGCCACCTGGATCGTCGCGGCTTCGAGACGCTTCAACGACAGCGAGTCGGTCACGTGCGCGAGCGAGTCCCGCAGCGCCTCGATCGCGGCGCGCTCGGCAGGCAATTGGGCGGACAGACCCTTGGCAGCGGGGATGGACAGAGCGAGCAGGACGATCAAGCAGCGCCGCATGGGTCAATTATATCCCGCAGCTGGGACCACGTTCAGGAGGGCCACTCCCAGCGCCGTTCCCAGGCAAAAGCCCGCAACCGGGAATCTTTCCACGCTCAGAAATCCGATGCAAACGCCACATACAGCTGCAGGCGCCGCGCCGCGCCGGAGGGGGGATCGGCGAGCGGTGCGGCGACGCCGAGCCGGAGCTGCACCAAGAAGTCGTAGTTCAATGTCAGGTCGCCGGCGAGCTCGGCGCCCGCCGAGCGGAGCCGCGTGAGCCGCGGCGCCGCGCCCGGGTCCCAGGCATCCCCAGCGTCGCCGAAGATGTTGAGCCACAGTTTGTCGGCGCCGAACGGGAGGTGGCCGAAGGGCGCGCCCACGAGCGCGAGCGGCAAGCGGTACTCCACGGTCGCAGTCGCGGCGCGCCGCCCCAGCAGCTCGCCGGCACGATAGCCTCGCACCGGAAAATCGCGCGTCGCGCCGAGCGCCTGGCCGAACGTGAGCCCCAGGGCGCCCGACGACACCCCGCCTGCCTTGAACCGCTCGCCCAGCGGCCCGCCGCTGGCCCCGGCGGCGAGACGGACGGCGAGCACATGGTGCGCGAACCCCCCGACGCCCGGGACATGCGCATACAGGCCGAGCCGCGAGCGGGCCTCGCTCGACCAGCGAGCGCCCTCCCGCTCCGCGCGCCGGCGATACAGCGCTAACCAGCTGAAGCCGTCCTGCCGCGAGACGGCGACCGGTGCGGACACGACGTGCGTCAACGCGAGCGTCACGGACCCTCCGACCAAATCGTGACCGGCGCAGCCCGGGCAGACGTCGCTGAGCGACGTGTCGGGGATGGTGACAAAGCGCGTGCCCTTGAACTCCGCGGCCAGGCGCACGCTTGCGAAGGTGCGCCACCGCCGCGCCACGAACGACATGCCGAGGGCGGCCTCCTGCGTCCGCTCAGACAGGATGACCGCGGCGAGCACGTCGTCCCAAGTGCTCGACGCCGACGCATCGAGCGTCGGGTTTCCCAGGCCGCTCCACACCGCCGCGAACGACCCGAGGGCGCGGAACGGCTGCGGCGCGACCAGGCCGGTGGCGAGGTACGTAAACCGCCCCACGACATCGGTGCCAGCGGTGGCGCCACCCCAGAACCGCCCGCTCGGCCCCGCATCGAGGAACAGCGGCACCCAGAAATGCGGCCGCAGCGAAGGCCACGCGGCGTAGCCGGTCTCACGCGTTGCCACCGGCGGCGCGGAGTCGAACGGGACGGGCCGGTCGGCTGCCACGGGTGGTCCAGCCTCCTCTCGCCGCGCGCGCCGCAGCTCCCAGCCGTCGGCCGCGAGTGTGGCGTAGAGCAGCGTCCCGTCGGCGAGCGCCGTAGGCGCCCGGGCGCCCAGCGGCTCGGCGGTGAGGGGCTCGGCGCCGGTCGAGTCGCGCCAGCGGTACACCTGCGGGAAGCCGGTCGGGTCGGTGACGAACAACAGCTCGCCCGCCGGCGTCCAAGTGGGGTCGGTGATCACGCCGGCCGACTCCCGCAACACCGTGCCAGCCTCGGGTGAATCGGCAGGCCAGCGAAGCAGCGCCCAGTGCCCGTTCGCGTTCCGCGTGCCCGCAACGTGGCGCCCATCGGGAGAGGGCACGACCTCGCCCCACGTCGCGCTCCCCCCGGCGGGCCCGGGCGGAACGGGCAGCGCAGGGCGATTGCCGGCCGGGAGCAGCGCGATCACGGACAAGCGGCCTCCGCCGGCGCGGGGGGAGACGAGCCTCGCCCCGCGCGTTTCGCGGTGCCACTGCCCGCCGGGGAGCCAGCGGTACAGATCGCTGTGCACCTGCCAGCGGGATGTCCAGTCGAGCTGCGCCACGACCAGCGTGTCGCCGAGCCAGTCGAAGCTCACCTCGGCGTTCACGCGGTGCGTGCGCAGGACGTGGAACCCCGTCGCGTCGAGTACACGCAGTTCGCTCGGCCCCTTACCGTCGTCGCGCAGGTACGCGATGTACCGGCCGTCTGGCGACGCTTGTGGCACCGGCTCGGTACGGAGTGCGCAGTCGATGACGCGGGCGGCGGTGGCGGTCGCCCCCGCCTGAGACGGAGGTCGAGTCGCCCTGGGCCATTCCGCCTGCAGCGAGCGACCGGGCGCAACGCGAGCGATCTGCCGCCCCACCCGATACGGGATCAGCTGGGCGGACGTCGCCTCCACGAACCGCGGCACGACGGAATCCCCGGTTTGGCCCGCGAGGTAATGGAAGAAGCGGCTGCCGTACGCGTACGGCACGAGCCCGTCCGCCCAGCGGGTGAAGAACACCGCGTTCCAGGGCGAACGCGACGCGCCCGCAGCGCGGTCGGCCGCGAGCAGCTGCGTGTGCAGGCTTCCCGTCACGCGCCCGCCGTTGGTGAACTTCGACTCGTAGTAGACCGCCAGGCCTTCCGTCACCCAGCTGGGCTGATAGTCGTTCGGAAACAGACCGGGGACTCGGCCGAAGACCGCCTGCACGCCGCCCCAGACACCCCGCACCCGGTCGAGGTGAAAAACGTGTGTGAGCTCGTGCGTCGTGACGAGCCGGAGCCAGCTGTCGTAGTGCTGCAACCCGGGCTCCGTGGCCGGAGGCGGGAGGAAGACATAGATGCGGTCGGACGGGAAGACGAGCGTGGCGCCGTTGGCCGCGTCGATGTCGTCCACCAGCGTCAGGTCGACCACCTGGCGAGGCGGGTGAAGCTCCGACGCGAGCAGCCGGTACGCACGCTCGGCCTCCCGGGCGGCCACCTCGGCGACGTCCCGGTATGCCGGGCGGAAATGAACGCGGAAATGGGGCGTGTGGAGGGTGCGCCAGGGGCCGGAGGGGTCTTGCGCTGCGGCGCGGACGGCAAATAGGAGGACCAGGAGAACGCGGAACGCGGAACGTGGAACGCGGAACATCAGGGAAAGGTCGAGCTGCGGCGAGGAGCGTGTCCGGCCGTTCCGCGTTCCGACTTCCGCGTTCCGCGTTTTCACGGCTCCCTCGCCCGCTCGCGCAGGAAGTTCTCGATCCCCCGCACCAGCCCCCGCGCATACCGCCCTCGCCCCTCCTCGTTCAGCAACATCGCTTCCTGTTCGGGGACCATGATGAAGAGGCCCTCGGTGAGCGCCGCGGGCATCCACGTCGGACGGACGAGCGCATAGTCGCCCCGGCCCATGCCGAGGTCCCGCAACCCGAGCTCCGCGACCAGGGCGCGCTCGAGCGCACGAGCCAGCGGGGCGCTGCGAGGATGGAAGTAGTAGACGCTCGTGCCGTTATTCACGAACGGGTTGACGCCATCCGGGAGCGCGTTGGCGTGAATCGACACGAGCACGTCGGCATCGTGCACCTCCGCGAAGTGGGTGCGCGGGAACAGCTCGACGGGCGTCGAGTCGGTACGGGTGAGCAGCACGGTCGCGCCCGCCCGCTCCAGCAGCGCCTTCGCATTGTACGCGACCGCGAGGGTCGCCACCGGCTCCCACAGACCGGTCGGGCCCTTGGCCCCAGCGGGAGGATGGCCCGGATCGAGCACGATCGTGCGCCCCCTGAGAGGTCGGTCCGGATCGATCTCCGGTGGACGGCGTACCTCGAGCAGCAGGTCCCGCCCATCGAACCGTGTCCGGTACCCCCAGACGCGACGCGCCAGCTCAACGGTGATCGTCACCTCGTCCGCCGCGGGCTGGGCATAGCTCATACGAGTGACGAGCGAATCGGTTCCGCCGTACTGCATCCAGTTGATGTCCGACGCCACGCCATAGAGCCGGAGCGTCAGGCTCCGCTCCTGCTCCGTGACCTGGAACGGCAGCTTCCCTGGGAGTGGCACGCGCAGGGTCACCGACGCCGGGCCGGGCTGGAGCCGCACCGAGCCGACCACGCCTCCCGGCGGCGGGGTGCCCGCCGGCAGCTCTATCACGTCGGCCGCGTTCACCCACACGGCCGAACTCTTCGACAGTTGGAGGCGCATCTGGTCGTTCCAGCGCCCCGAAAGCACGGCCGTCGTCCCGGTGGGGAAAAACCAGTTGTACGTCCCCCCTGGCACCGACTTCCCTGGCGTCATGCTGTCCGTCGTGCCGGTGTGCGCCGTGTCGTCGTTGAGCACGACGACGCTGGGGAACGTCATGTCCACGAGGCCGATCGTGAGCGGCCAGCGAGCGGTCGCGCTGTCTCGTCCCACCACCACGTCCAGCGTCGCACAGGCGCTCTTGCCGTCCGAGCACAGCGCCGCAGCCGGGAGCCACGCGACGTAGCGGTCGGCCGCGGGGGGGAGGCGGTACGCCGCCGTGGTCGTGGCGAAAGCCCTCACACCCCACGCTGGCTCCCCGGGAAGGGTGTCGGGAAGGAACGGGATGGTAGCGCCCCACGGCAGCCGCAGCTGCACCGTGGCACCGGGCGTCGCACGCACGGCGAGCCGGATCCCCTCGCTCAGCGGCAGCGCGAGCGTGCCCGAGGGCGCAAAGCTCGTGGTGTCGATCCAGGCCGCGCGGCCCGCCGGCGGGCGGTAGCGGGGCGCGATCCGCGCGACCACATCCTGCACGGCAGAATCGCCTCGCGCGCGGGCCACGAGTCGGAAGGCGGCGATCGTGTCGTCAGGGAGTGGCAGCCAGGCGAGCCACGCGCCGGTTGCGAGGACAGGCACGGGCGTCCCGTCGACGGTCAGGCTCGCCGGTCCCGCACCGCCGTGCACCGCGCCGAACAGGAATGAGGAGTCGTGCGTCTGAATGATGTCCGTGGGGCCCGGGTACACGACGCTGACGTGCAGCGACTCCCTCGCGGGCGCCGGCGTGCCAGCCGGGCGTGCGGGCGCGACGCCGGAGCGCGCGCTGGCGCACCCGGCGATGCACAGCACCAGTGCTCCACCGAGCCATCGCACGGCGCGCAAGCTAGCATTGACCCTTTCGACGCGTCAATTTGCCCAATAGATTGGCAGGCCGTGCGGTTGAGCCATGTGGAGCAGCTCCTCCGGTGACTGTCTGCGCCTACTGCGGCCGCGAAAACGACGCCGGCGCGCAGTTCTGCATGGACTGCGGCAAGCCTATGGGTACGTCCACGAGTGTGAAGGCCGCGGCGGCGGGTGCGGCAGTGCCGGGGACGCGGGTCGTGGCCCCGCCCGTCGTCGCCCCGACGCGCCCTGAGGCTCTCACGTGTCACTTCTGCGGGAGCCGCGCGAGCGGCTTGCTGCCGTTCTGTCCGCACTGCGGGCGCCGCCTCACCGCTCCGGGGTCGGGCCCCAGCTGCGCGCGCTGCGGGTCGCCGGTCGCCGCCGGGACGAAGTTCTGCCCCACGTGCGGAGCACCGCTCGTCGGACCCGCTCCCCCGCCGCGCTTGCCGGCAGCGGGGGGGGAGCCGCGGCCGGGAGCGACGATCGTGCTCGTGCTGCTGGACGACAGCGGTGCCTCCGTCCAGCGCTTCGAGCGCCGCACCCCCGACACCACGATCGGCCGCCAGGACGGCGACATCCGCTTCCCCGATGACGTGTTCCTCTCGCCGCTGCATGCGAAGATCTCCTGGGAGCAGGGCGAGCTCGTGGTCCGCGACTTGGGCAGCCGCAACGGCACGTGGGTGTTCCTCGAGTCGGCGCATCGTCTCGCGGACGGCGACCTGTTGCTGATCGGCTCGCAGGTGATCCGGTTCCGACGACTCGGGTATCCGGGGCCGCATCCGCCGGATGCCGACGCGACGCGCCGGATGGGGAGCCTGATTCCGAGCGCGGACATCGCGAGCCTGACCCAGCTGCGCTCCGACGGCAGCGCGCGCGACGTGATTCAACTCTCTCCCGGGCGGGACGTGGCCATCGGTCGCGAACAGGGTGACTGGCTCTTCCCTTACGATCCTTCGATGAGCGCACGCCACGCGACGATCCGCTCGGAAGATGCCGACTTCGTCGTGGTAGATTCCAACAGCCGCAACGGCGTCGCACTCGCCGCCCGGGGTGACATCACCCTGCGCCACAACTCACGCGTTCTGGTCGGCGACAAGCTGCTGCGCATCGAGATGCCGGCGTGAAGACCTGTCCCGTCTGCTCGACCGAATACCCCGACGACGTGCGGTTCTGTCCGAACGACGGGCAGACACTGCGGTCGTCGTCGCCAGGGCAGGATCTCGTCGGGCAGGTCGTGGCCGACCGCTACCACGTCCTCAAGAAGCTCGGCGAGGGGGGCATGGGGCAGGTGTATCTTGCCGAGCATGTGAAGATGGGGCGGAAGAGCGCCATCAAGGTACTGAACCCCACCATGGTCTACGACCCCGACGCCGTGGCGCGCTTCAATCGCGAAGCAGCCAACGCGAGCCGCATCAGCCACCCGAGCGTCTGTGCTATCTACGACTTCGGCGAGACGGCCGAGGGCCTGATCTACCTCGCGATGGAATTCGTCGAGGGAGAGCCGCTCACCAACGTGCTCGAGCGGGAGGGCGCCCTCCCAGTGGCCCGGGCGGTGAACATCTTCGTCCAGGTGGCGGACGCGCTGCAGGCCGCGCACGACATCGGCATCGTGCATCGCGACCTGAAGCCCGACAACATCATGCTCGCCCGGGGCCGGGACGGCTCGGACGTGGTGAAGGTCGTCGATTTCGGAATCGCGAAGGCCGTGACGGGCGACGACACCCAGAAGGTGACGAAGACCGGGCTGGTCATCGGCACGCCCGAGTTCATGAGCCCCGAGCAACTGTCAGGCGACACGCTGGACCCCCGCAGCGACATCTACTCGCTCGCTCTCGTGCTGTTCAAGATGATGACGGGGAAATTGCCCTTCGCGGCGAGCACCGTGCAGGAGACGATGGTCCAGCGGCTCACCGACGAGCCGCTCAAACTCGCCGCCGCGCGACCCGACCGGCGCTTCCCGCCCGGCCTGCAGGCGACGCTCGATGCGGCGCTCACCCGCAGCCCGGTGGATCGGTATCGGTCGGCCGCCAAGTTCGCGTCCGACGTGGCGGGCGTGACCGGGCTGACCCGTGGCAGCTCCGGGATCCCGCTCCCGGTGACTCGGGGGGACGCCGAGGAACGCACCAAACTCCTCGTCTCCCTGTCCGCGGCGGCGCTCCAGGGACCCCCGCCGGTAGCGGCGGCCCTGCCGAAGCAGCGCTCCCTCGTACCCGTCATCGTGGGCGCGGTCGTAGTCCTGGCTGGGGCGGGGGCCGCGATGCTGGTGTTCGGCGGCGGCCAGCGAGGCGGCGGCGCCTTGCTTGACACCGTGCCGCATGTCCCGGCGGCCCCTCCTCCAGACACGGCGGTGCCGCGCGCGCCGGTGCAGCCCGCGCGACGCACCCCGGCCAGGATCCCGGCGGTGATCCGTCGAAAGCCTAGGATCGAGCTCGCCCGGGCACACGAGCTGCTCGACGACCTCTTGTTCAAGCTGGAGCCTCGGACCGCCGCCATGGTCTTGGACTCCGCGCGACACATCTACACCGCGCCCGACGTCACTCTCGTGGACAAGGCGCTCGCCGCGTTCGTCATCGGCAATGCGTACTTCCAGGCGAATGAGCGCGAGAAGGGATGCGATTGGGTGAAGACCGCGGCGCTGCTCGATCCGGCAACGCGGTCGTATCGCGACGTCCTTGCCCAGTGCCAAGGCTGACCGTGTTCGGACGCTCTCCCAAGCCCGTCAAGATCGAGGTCTTCGCCAAGACCGACCTGGGGAAGACGCGCGACCACAACGAGGACCGGTTCCTCGTCGCGGATCTCACGCGCGGGGAGGCGTCGCTCCAGCCGGCAGTGCGGGAGCACGAGGTGGGCGAGCGCGGCTCGCTGTTCATCGTCGCCGACGGGATGGGCGGCGCCGCTGCGGGCGAGCTCGCCAGCGAAATGGCCACCGAAACCATCTACGAACAGATGATCCGGATGTGGGGAAACGAGAAGGACGTCACGCCGCAGCGGTTCGCCTACCGGCTGAAGGAGGCGGTCGAGGTGGCCAACAGCCACATCCACTCGTACGCCAAGGCGCACCCCGAAGTCCGCGGGATGGGCACCACCACCACGGCCGTCGGCATCCTGAACGACCACGTCTACCTCACGCAGGTGGGCGACAGCCGGGCCTACCTGATCCGCGATGGACAGGCCGTGCAACTCACGCGGGACCAGTCGCTGATGCAGCGCCTCGTGGAAGCGGGTGAGCTCACCGAAGAAGAGGCCGCGCGCAGCGAGCGACGCAACATCATCCTCCAGGCGCTCGGCCCGGATCCCAAGGTGAAGGTGGACCTCACGTATCAGGAAGTCCGCAAGGGCGACGTGCTGGTGCTCTGCTCGGACGGTCTCTCGGGCCAGGTCAAGAAAGAGGAGATCGCGGAGATCGTGACCCGGGAACGGGATCTCCAGGAGGCGTGCGACCGGCTGATCGCGCTCGCCAACGAGCGGGGCGGGCCGGACAACGTCACGGTGGTGCTCGCGCGGTTCGACGGCGACGGACTGCGCTCGGCGGCGGCCGGCGAGGAGGTGGGCCACCAGGTTTACCCGCTGATCGACACCGAGGTGAGCACCGAGCCCGTGCCCGTCTACCGGGGCAGCCGGCCGCCGCTGCCCGCGCGCGAGAATCGCTGGCGCGTCGTCGCGGCGGCCGTGCTCGCGGCGGCTGCGGTGGCCGTCGCCCTGTATCTCGCCACGCGGAGCCAGTGACCGCTCAGTTCACGTTCCTCTCGGGCGCGCGCGCCGGGCAGGTCGAGACCTTCCGCAAGGCCTACATCGGGCTCGGCCGGCACCCGCTGTCGGACGTTCGCTTCGACGCCGAGCGCGACCTCGACGTCTCCTCGCGCCACGCTGCCATCGTGCGTCATGACACGACGTTCCGCGTGCGCGACCTGGGCTCGAAGAACGGGACCTTCGTCAACGGGGCGCGCGTCGTGGACGAGGTGATCCTGCACGACGGCGACGTGATCGGCTTCGGGCCACAGGGGCCGGCGGTGGAGTTCAGGGTGCTCGCGGTGGCCGCCGGCGTGGGTGGGGGAGGGACAGACGCCCACGCGGTCTCCGCCGGCGTCTCGCCCGCAGGGGCCGGGCGCCGGTCGAGCGCTGCCGTGCGCATCGTGGCGGAGGTCGCGCGCCTGCGGCGCACGACCAAGGTGCTGATCGGCCTGCTGGCGCTGGCGGTGACGGGGTTCGGGTGGAGTCAGTGGACCGCCCTGCGCGACGCCCGCGAGCTCGCCGGGCTCCAGGCCCGGGCCGACAGTCTCAACCAAGAAGCGCAGCGCCTGCTCTCGCGCTTCCAGTCCGAGCTGCAGAGCGTCAAGGACGCGCTGCGCGAGTCGCACGCCGAGGTGGCGCGGTTGCGGGGCGAGCTCGCCGCGGCGAGCTCCGGCGGCGACGTGCACTCGGTCGCGCGGCTGCGTGCTCAGCTCGACACGGCTGCCGCGCGCCAGCGCGGGATCGCGGGCGCTGCGGCGGTCGATTACCGCGCCATCTCGCGGAACAACCAGGACGCGGTCGCGCTGCTCGTCGTCAAGTACTCCGACGTCGAGGTGTTCACCGGGACCGCGTTCGCCGTGGACTCGCAAGGCACGCTGGTCACCAACAAGCACGTGCTCGTGGGCGAAGCGGGCGACCGCCGGCCGCTGGCGATCGCCGTCAAGTTCTCGGGCTCGAAGCAGTGGTTCCCGGGGCGGGTCATCGGCGTCGCCGATACGGCGGACGTCGGGGTGCTGCAGGTCGACGTGCGGGGCGGCACGCCGCGCGTGCTCGGGTTCGCCCGCGAGGCGAGCAGCCTGCAGCGCGGCGACCCCGTTGCGATCATGGGGTATCCGCTTGGGGAGGACCTGCCGATGGAACGGCAAGGCCCGAGTGCTGTGGTGGCGGACCCCACGCTCACCGTGGGCACGGTGAGCAAGGTGCTGCCGAACGTCGTGCAGGTGGACGGCTACGGTGCGCCGGGCTCGTCGGGGAGCCCGATCTTCGATCGTGAGGGCCGCGTCGTCGCGGTGCTGTATGGCGGGAATCGCGAATCACAGGGAAAGATCATTTATGGGGTTCCTGCGACCGCGGTCATAGCTTACTTGAGCCAGGTCACCGCAAGATAGAGGGGGTCAAGCACAGACGTCACGCGAAAACGTCCCGCGAAGGCGTCGCGCAGAACCGTGACGCCGTTGCTTGACGCCTCTGCGCGACGCTACTGCGCGACGTCTCCGCGAGACGCTTTCCTACTGTAGCCAGCTCATGACTCGCCGCGCCGCGGCTCGTTGCATAAGCGGCTGCCCGTGCCAGCAGCATACGATGGGCGCCCCGCCGGGGATCTGGCGCGCGAGCCGCGGATGCCCGAACAGAACCACGAGCTGCGCCCCTGGCGCGAGGCGTCGCAGTTGGGCCAGCGAGCGCTGGCCGAGATCTGCTCGCCCCTTCCACGATCGTGGCTCGGCGTACACCAGGATGAGGCGTTGCGCGTTGCCCGTCGCACGTTGCCCGACGGGCACGCCCGCGTCACGCAGCGTCTGCGTGAACACCTCTCGCGGTCCGACGGCGTAGGGACCGCCCACGTCGTCGTCCACGATCGACACGGTGACGGGCGTGCGGATGCGGGACACGTCCCCGCGCAGCACGTGGCTCGCGCGGTCCGCGAGCCCGTCGGCGAACGCGCCATGCGCCGCGACATCGGGCAGCCCCTGGTCGGCGCCCGCGTCCCACGTCGCGACGGCGGCTTCGTAGCGCGCCAGCGCCTCGTCCGCCCGGGCCGTGGGGATGTCGGACCCGATCGCTCGGTCCAGCGCCGCGATCACGTTACGAACGTCCTCCACGTACAGCAGCGCGTCACACCCGGCCGCGACCGCCGTGACTGTGGCAGCGGGGACCGGCTGCGTCGCACTGGCGCCGGCCATGATCAGCGCATCCGTAACGACCAGCCCGGCGAAGTTGAGCGGGTCGCGGAGATAGCCGAGAATCGCGGACGAGAAGCTCGCCGCCCGACCTGACGCGTCCCACGCAGGGAACGCGACGAACGCGCTCATCACGCTCCCCACGCCTGCCCGGATCGCATACTCGAAGGGCGTGACGTCGACCTGCTGCAGCTCGGCCCCGGGCGTCGTGACCAGTGGTAGCGTCTCGTGCGAATCCTGCGTAGTGCGGCCGTGGCCCGGGTAGTGCTTTGCGCAGCCCAACACACCGTGCTCTTGCAGCCCGCGGATCCAGACAGCCGCGTGTTCGCCGACGCGCATCGGATCCGCACCGAACGCGCGGGTCTGCACGATCGGGTTCTTGGGCTCCAAATCCAGGTCGCACACGGGCGCGAACGCCCAGTTGATGCCGATCGACCGCGCCTCAGACCCGGTGATCACGCCGCAGCTGCGCGTCGCGTCGAGGTCAGCCAGGTAGCCGAGCGCGGCGGGTGGCGGCAGCTCGGTAAGCCCCTGCACCTGCTGGGCGCCCCCCCGCTCGAGATCGGCGCCGAGCAACAGCGGCCGCCCCGCCTGGCGCCGCAGCTCGCCCGTGAGCGCCGTGACGGTCTCGCGGGTCCCGCCGAAGATGATGAAGCCGCCGACCCCGGCCGCGAGAGCGGCGTCGATCTTGGCTTGCTCGTGGTCAAAGCTGTGACTCCGCCAGCGGAGCGCGGGGAATACGAGGCGCGCGAGCGAGCCGCTCACGCGGGGGTGATGTGGCCCAGCACGCGTGGGCCGCGGGCTCCAGTGGCGGCCGGGAGGTTGCCCGGCTTCCCGCAGATTGTCAGGAACCCGAGCAAGGCGAACGCCAGGGCCTCCTTCGCCTCACCGTCGAAGAAGAGCCGATCGAACGGCAGCACCGGCCGGGGGCGGACGCGGGCGGCGAGCAGCTCGACGAGGACGGGGTTACGGGCGCCGCCGCCCGAAATCACGAGCTCGATCTCCGGACCGTTGGGGAGAGGCGTCCACCGCTCGAGCGCCCGGGCGATCGTTTCGGCGGTGAGCGCCGTGGCGGTGGCCACGGCGTCGTTGTCGGAGCCGCCCGCCTGCTGCACGAGACCGATCAGCCGGGCGGCGAACTCGATCCCGAAGTGCTCGCGCCCGGTGCTCTTGGGCGGCGGCTGAGAGAAGTAGGCATCGGCGAGCAACGCGTCCAGCACCTTGCTGCGGGGCTTGCCGCGGCGTGCGCGCGCCCCGTCCCGGTCGAACGGGGCGTCGGGATCGAGGCGGCGGGTCACGGCGTCGATCACCGCCACTCCTGGCCCGGTGTCGAACGCGAGGGCCCCTGCGGCAATGCCGCGGCGCGGCACCCAGGTGACGTTCGCGATCCCGCCGATGTTGAGCAGCAGCCGGCCGCGCTCGGGATGCCCGAACAGCATGACGTCCGCGAGCGGCACGAGCGGCGCACCCTGCCCGCCCGCGGCCACGTCGCGCGAGCGAAAGTCGCTCACCACCCGTACACCCACGCGCTCGGCGATCACCGCCGGATCTCCGAGCTGCAGGGTGGCGCGGCCGGGCTCGTGCCAGATCGTCTGCCCATGCGAGGCGACGAACGCCAGGTCCTTGGGCGTGGTCTTGGTCTCGGCGAGGAGCTGGAGGATCGCGCCGGCGAAGCGCTCGCCCAGTGCGACGTGGAGCAGCGCGAGATCCTTCGAGCCGCCGCGCGCGATGGCGTCGACGATCTGCCCGCGCTCCGGCGCGGCGTAGGGCTCCTGGCGGAAGGCGACCAGCTGGGCCTCGAGGGGATCGTCGCTGAGCCGGACCAGCGCCGTGGAGACGCCGTCGAGCGACGTGCCCGACATCACCCCGACGGCGAGGCAGCTGGTCACAGCGGGCGAACGGGCGGCGGGTCGCCGGCCGCCCCGCGCACGAACCCACCCGCCTGCTCGAGCAGCCGTGCGGCCTCGGCCTTGCCCAGACGCCGTTTCGTCATCACGATGGCGAGCTTGACGCTGCCCCCGGCGGCTTCGATCGCGCGGCGCGCCGCTGAGCGATCGACGCCGGCGCATTCCATGACAATGCGCTCCCCGCGGTCCCGCAGCTTGTCGCTCCAGGCCATCAAGTCCACCATCAGGTTGCCGTACGCGCGCCCCTGCCGGATCATCGCGGCGGTCGAAATGGTGTTGAGCACGAGCTTGGTCGCGGTCCCCGCCTTCATGCGGGTTGACCCCGTGAGCGCCTCGGGGCCGACCTTGGGGAGGATCAACACGTCGCAGGTTTCGGCCAGGATCTGCGGCGGATCGGAGCACGAGAGCAGGCCCGTCACCGCAGCGAGCGTTTGCGCGCGGCCGAGCGCCGCCCGCACGAACGGCGTGGTGCCGCTCGCCGCGATCCCGAGAACGAAGTCCTTGGGCATGACGGCCGCGTCGTCCATGGCGCGGGCTCCCGCGTTCACGTCATCTTCGGCGCCTTCCAAGCCCTTGACGAGCGCCTGCAGCCCCCCCGCGATGATGCCCACGACCATCTCGGGCGGCGTGCCGAAGGTCGGCGGGCACTCGCTCGCGTCGAGCACGCCGAGCCGGCCGGATGTGCCCGCCCCCACGTAAACCAACCGCCCACCCTGCTTGAAGGCCTCGACCACGAGGTCGATCGCCCGCGCGATCTCGGCCCGCACGGCGCGCACCGCCGCCGCAACCGTGGCGTCCTCGGTGTTGATCAGGTCGACGATCTCCAGGGTGGCGGCGACGTCGATGCGCGCGGTGCGGGAGTTCCGCTGCTCGGTGAGACGCGGGTCGAGGAAGTCCGGGGCGGTCATGAGTGTGTCAGGTGGCCCCCAAGTTAGGCGTTGACCCAAACTCGGGTCAACGTGCACAATTCAGCATGCGCCAGATCCCACTCGCAACCCCCATTGCCCTCGCCGTGCTCGCCGCCTGCGGTGGCGGCGCTCGACCGCCCGAGACGACCCCCGCGCCGCCGCCTGCCGTGGCCGCCGCGCCGGCCGCCCACCCCACGGCTCCGGGCGCGCGCGCCGACGCGATCGTCACCGGCCGGCCGATCATCCCCGAGACGTGGTCACTCGCCGGCAAGGGCGTCGCAGTACCTGGCCCCCAGGCCATGATCGTGTCGGGCCATCCGCTCGCGAGCCAAGTCGGAATCGAGATCATCCAACAGGGCGGCAACGCCGTCGACGCCGCGGTGGCGGTCGGGTTCGCGCTCGCGGTCGTGCTCCCCGAGGCGGGCAACCTCGGCGGCGGCGGGTTCATCGTGTACCGCGACACCAGCGGTCGCGTGCGCGCGCTGGATTACCGAGAAATGGCGCCCGGCCGGGCCACCCGCGACATGTATGTCGACTCGACCGGGAGCCCCACCGAACAGAGCCTGACCGGTCACCTCGCGTCGGGCGTCCCCGGCAGCGTGGCCGGGATGTACGAAGCCTGGAAGAGCGCCGGACGCCTGCCCTGGGCGAAGCTGCTCGCCCCAGCGATTCGCCTCGCCCACGAGCACACCCTCGACGTGGCGCGCAGCCGCGCGATCGCGGAAGATGCGGAGCGATTGGCGCGATTCCCGGCATCCGCGACGCAGTTCCTCGTGGAGGGCCATGCGCCCGCGCCCGGCACGACGTTTCACCAACCCGAGCTCGCGCACACGCTGCAGCTCATCGCGGACTCCGGACCAGCCGTATTCTACACCGGCCAGATCGCGGACTTGATCGTCGCCGAGATGCAGCGCGGCCACGGGCTCATCTCCAAGGACGACCTCAAGGGCTACACGCCGAAGTGGCGCACACCGGTCCAGATCAGCTACCGCGGGTACACGATCTACTCGATGCCGCCCGCGAGCTCGGGCGGCGTCACGCTGGGCGAGATCTTGAACATCATGGAGGGCTACGATACGCTGCCGCCGTTCGGCAGCGCGGGCTACGTCCACCTCGAGGCCGAGGCGATGCGGCGCGCCTTCATGGACCGCAACCACTGGCTCGGCGACCCGGACTTCGTCGAGATGCCCCTGGAGCGGCTGCTCTCGAAGTCGTACGCCGCAGAGCTGCGCGCCCAGATCCTGCCGGACCACGCGACGCCGACGCCGCCGGTCACCACATCGGGGAACGAAGGCACCGAGACGACGCATTACTCGATCGTCGACGCCGATGGCAACGCCGCCGCGGTCACGACGACGTTGAACGGGGGCTTCGGCAGCGCGGTCACGGTAACGGGTGCCGGGTTCCTCCTGAACAACGAGATGGACGATTTCACCACCGCGCCCGGGAAACCGAACATGTACGGGCTGATCCAGGGCGACGCCAATGCCATCGCGCCGGGGAAGCGCATGCTGTCGGCGATGACGCCGTCGATCGTGCTCGACCGGAGCGGCCGGCTCTTCATGGTGCTGGGGACGCCGGGCGGCCCGACCATCATCAACAGCGTGTACCAGGTGATCGTCAACGTGGTGGACCACGGCATGTCGCTCGTGGAGGCGGTGGCAGCGCCCCGCGTCCACCAGCAGGCGCTACCGGATCTGGTCTTCTACGAGCGGGGTGGCCTGGCCCAGGCCACGCTCGACGGTCTGCGCACTATGGGCTACCAACTGCGCGAACGGGGTCGGATGGGGGACATTGCGGCCATCGAACGAACCGCCGCCGGCTGGATCGGGGTGGCCGATCCGCGGCGCGGCGGCGGCGCGGTGGGGTTTTGAACGGGCACGGCACCGTGCCCCTACCGCGTCAGGCTGCCCGCTTCACCGTCAGCGGCTTGTTCAGCTTGATGGTGATCGCCGCCCCCTTGGGGAGGATGATGTCGATGTCGCGCGAAGCCCGCGCCGCGGCGGCGCCGGCGGCGGCGCCCACCGCGCCCCCGATCACCGCACCCTTCGCATTCTTGCCGAGCAGCTTGCCGACGAGGGCCCCTGCGACCGCCCCACCACCCACCTTCGCGGCGTCGGCCTTCGTGACGCCACGTCCCTTCATCACGGTGTCCATCGACTCGACGGTCGCGTCCACGGCGTAACTGGTGCCGCGCACGCTGACGCTCTTCACGTCGAGGCTGAGTTGCCCGCTCGCATTGGGATTGGGCGCCGGCTCGGCGGCGACAATTGTTCCCTGTACGGCCGACCCCGCCGGAATCACAACGTGTCCTGCCGCGTCCTTCACGTCCTGGCCCACAGTCGCGGTGAAAGCGTCACCGGCCTTCGCCTGCCGGGTGGAGATCGAGTCGCTCGCAGCGAGCGACATCCGGGTTCCCGCAGCAGCAGTGAGCGTCGTCGGCGCCGCGGGTTTGGGAGCCGGGGGCTTGGCCACCGGTGGGGGGGTCTTTTTCTCGGGCGCCGGCTTGGCGGCCTCCGTCGGCGGCGCGGGCACGTCTTTCATCGCGGCCGTCGACTCGGTCGGGGCGAGCGTCAGGTTACGCGCGGTCGAGTCGGCCGACTGGTTCGCCTGGTCACTCTTGACGCACCCGGCCAAAGCCACGGCAGTCAGCACCGCGACAAGATGCGACGAGTGCTTCTGAAACGTGATCATTTATTCCCTCTCTCGTGGTTTTGCTGGACCCTAATATTCGCTGGACCCTAATATAGGAAAGTGGCCCGCGAAGTTCCCAGGCTGAAGCCTGGGCTCGGCACTGCGTTGTGCTAAAGCACACGCGCATTGTCCTTTAGGACAGCGCAGTGCCAGGTAGGGGCGCAGCATGCTGCGCCCCTACACGGTGGGAACCACTAGCGGTGGGGTAAGTGTCTTACAGCCGGCTCTTCAGAAACTCGGGCGTCAGCCCCTGCAGCCACCCCGCGAGCAGGGTGAAGCGATCGGTGACGAGGAGGATACCCAGCAGGACGAGCAGCGCCCCGGCGATGCGGTCCACCCAAACGATGTAGGGGCGAAACCGCTGGAACCAGGCGAGGAAGCGGTCCAGCGCTAGCGCCGTAATGACAAAGGGGATGGCGAGCCCTAGGGCGTAGATGCCGAGCAGGGCGGTGCCGTGCGCTACGCTGGCCTGGGCGGCGGCGAGCGTGAGAATCGCCCCCAGGATCGGCCCGATGCATGGGGTCCATGCGGCGCCGAACGTGACGCCCACCAACGCAGAGCCGAGGTAGCCGAGCGGCTTATGGGCCAGCTCGAGCCGCCGCTCCCGCATCAGGAACGCCGGTCGCAGAATCCCGAGCAGGTACAAACCGAACAACACGACCACGACCCCGCCGATGCGTCCGATCCACACCTGGGAGCGCAGCAGCAGCACGCCGAGTGCCGACGCCGTGGCGCCAAGGGCGATGAAGATGAGGGAGAAGCCGGCCACGAACCACAGCGCGTGCGCCAGCGCCGTGCCGCGCTGCGCCTCGACCTCTTCGAGCGACAGCCCGGTGAGAAATCCTACGTAGCTCGGGATGAGCGGCAAGACGCAGGGAGAGAGAAAGCTCAGCAGCCCGGCGACGAACGCCAGCGTGAACGAAGGGATCACCCGCAGAAGCACACCGCCGAGACGACGGTCGTCCAACGGCCGTCGTCGCCGCACTCGGCGGTGGAGGTGACGTTCATCGTGCGCACAATCTCCCCCGACAGCAGCCACTGCTCCCGGCGCTCGTCCCACGCCGAACCGGAGTCGAACGGCACGCCCAGCACGGTCGCGAGCATCGACGCGGCGAGGTCTTCCGCATACTCCCCGGCTGTGACCTCGTTCTGACCGTAGCTGTGGTGCTCGGAGATGTAGCCGTGATGGGTCGGGTCGGCCGGCATCGCCACGCCGATGGAGGCGGCGACAAGCCGGCTCGGTTCGTTGGTAGAGGACTCCGCGATGACGGCAAACACGACCTGGCCGGGCTGCATGAGCGAGAGCCCTTCTTCACGATCCACCAGCTCGCAGTGGGGCGGGAAGATCGAGCTCACCCGCACGAGGTTGAAGTTGGCGAGATGGGCGTCACGCAGCGCCATCTCGAAGCTCGTCAGTTTTTCCCGGTGCCGACCGACGCCCTTGGTGAGGAAGGCCTTGGTAGGCACGAACATTCGCGACTCGATCAACCCGTCACCTCCTTTCAGCTTTCATACCACACCCCCGCCCCCACCGCTACCGGGGGTTCCGGATCGCCCGTGCGGTCGGCCGTCGCCTGCATCACCTGCGCGATGACCTCCGCGGGCGAGAGCCCGGTCTCCGCCACCTCCACCCGCGACTGCCCGCGCTCCTTGCCGCGCACGACCAGCATGTAGCGTGCCGTGTAGACGCGCAACCGTCCACCGCCCTCCGTGGCCCGGCGCGCGACGACCGCCGTGCCCCACTCCCGCCCTTCCCGCTTGAGCGGTCGAAACAGGTAGATCGTGTCGATCTCGGCGGGCGGCACGTACCTGGCGACCGCTTCGGCGAGCTTCGCCCACCCCGGTCCCCGGCCCGGCACTACCGGAGGATGGTCGCCGGGGCCTGCGCTTGCTCCCATCGTTCCACGTAGAACCGCAGCACGTGCATGAAGTCCTGCGCGTTGGTCACGACTCCGTACGCCTGGTGCGTGCCGCGATCGCGTAGCTTGTTCACCACGAACTCGGTCTGGTCGACGCAAATCGTCGTCAGCGGGCGCAGCTCGTCGGGCGGCAGCGCATCCACGAACGCGGGCAGCATGTTGCCGACGGCGATCGCGTGGAGGGCGGTCGCCACAAAGACGGCGAACGTGGCCTGGGCGGTGAACTGCCGCATAGCGTCCTGCGCGGCGAGGGTGTCGGCCAGGACCTCGGGGAGCGGTCCGTCGTCGCGGATCGAGCCCGCGAGCACGAACGGCACGCCGTGCGTCACCAGGGCGTGCATGATCCCGGCGGTGACGATGCTCTGCCGCACGGCCGCCGTGATCCCGCCCGCGCGCCGGATCGCGTTGATCGCGCGCATGTGGAGCGCGTGACCTCCTTCCACCCCCTCGCCCGAGCTCGACATCCCGAGCGTGGTGCCGAAGATCGCCGCCTCGAGGTCGTGCACAGCCACGGCGTTCCCCCCCAGAAACGCCTGCACGTAGCCATTGCGCACGAACCAGACCATGTCCTCGCGCGCCCGCGCGTGCACCAGCGCCGGCCCCACGACCCAAAGGATCTTCCCGCCACGCTGCTTCTCCTCGCCCAGCAGCTGGGCCAGCACGGCGTAGTCCACCGGGCGCTCGCGCGACACGGCGGTCTGCATGAAGCCGAACTCGTTCGCGCTGTGGCTGCCGCCGAGGAACCCTTCGGAATGAACCAGGATGCCCTGGCTGCCGTCTTCTGCGGTGCCCACCGCCACCAACTGGCCCCGCTGCACGCGGCGTGGCTCGGTGACCACGAGGTCGCCTGGGGGGTGGCGCACGATGACGCAGTCCATGCGCGGCAGCCGGGGCCGGCGCCACGCGCCCGCGGCGCGCACGTAGGTGGGGAGGTTCGTAGTGGAAAAAAAGCCGTCGGGCAGGACCCCGTCGGCCGGGGCGGGCTCGAAGCGCGCATCGGGCGCGCTCGCGAGCGGCGGGGCGGCGAAGTCGGGTGGTCGATACTGGAAGCGGGGGCGAGCGGTCACTGGAGGGTCATAATACGCGGCACGAATCGCCTCACGCAACCGTCGGGCGTCACAGCAATGAAACAGGATCGCGGTCCGCGACGACCGCGCCTCTCGCGCCCGGACCGCGCCCGCGCCCCCAGGCCCGCACCACCCGTCCGATCGGCCGGGCCTCCGGCGACTTGATGAGCACGTGCCAGCGCCACTGCCCTTTCAGCCGCATGATCGGGCACGGCGCGGGCCCCAAGACGGTGAGCGCGCCGCCGAGCTGCTCCGTGTTCGCGCGCCTGAGCCACGCCGCGACCCGCTCGGCCGCTTCCTGGGCGAGCCGCTCGTCCTCATGCACCGCCACGAAGCGCGCCAGCCCCACGTGCGGCGGGTATGCGGGGTTGGGAGGCGCGCGCAGCGGCAGCTCGGCGGCGGCGAAGCCAGCCACCGAGTGAGCCGCGGCTGCCCGAATTGCGTGGTGGTCCGGGGCCCGAGTCTGCACCAAGACGCGGCCCCCCTTGGGGCCGCGGCCTGCCCGGCCCGCCACCTGCGCCACGAGCTGAAACGTGCGCTCGGCGGCCCGGAAGTCGGGGAGGTTGAGGCCCGTATCCGCGTCCACTACCCCGACGACCGTCACGTTCGGGAAGTCCAGCCCCTTCGCGATCATTTGCGTGCCGAGCAGGATGTCGAGCTTCCCTTGTGCCATGCGCTCGAGGATCCGGTGATGCGCCCACTTCGTGCTGGTGGTATCGAGATCCATGCGGGCGACGCGGGCCTCCGGAAACCGTAGACCCACGAAGTGCTCGAGCTGCTGGGTGCCGAGCCCGCGCATGCGCTGTGGTTCCTTGCCGCACACCCCGCAACCCGTGGGAACCGGTGCTTCGTGCCCGCAGTAGTGACAGCGCAACACGCGCGGCGTCTGGTGGACGGTGAGGGCGATGGCGCAGTGCGGGCACTGGCGCACGTCACCGCACGCGGGACACTGGAGGTACGTCGCAAAGCCGCGACGGTTCAAGAGGAGAATGACCTGCTCGGTGCGGGCCAGCGCCCCCCGCACGGCCTGATCGAGCGGCTCGGTCCAGGGGATTCCCCGAGCCTCCGGCACGCGGCGCGCGCTCCGCAGATCGATCACCTCGACCGGGGGAAGCGGCCGCGCGCCGATGCGCTCCGGCAGCTCAAAGGTGCAGACCCGCCCCGTGTGGGCGAGGTGTAGCGTGTCGAGCGACGGCGTGGCGCTGCCGAGGATCAGCCGGGCGCCCTCCAGCCGAGCCCGTGCCAGCGCCACGTCGCGGGCGTGGTAGCGCGGCGCCGTGCCCTGTTTGTAGCTCGCCTCGTGCTCCTCGTCGACCACAATGGCGGCGAGCCGCTGCACGGGCGCGAATACCGCAGAACGGGGCCCCACCGCTACACGGCGCTCCCCGCGTCGCAGCGCCCGCCACGCGTCGGCGCGCTCGCCGTCCGACAGCCCCGAATGGAGGACCGCGACTAGGTCCCCGAACACGCCCCGCACCCGGGCCACGGTCTGCGGCGTGAGCGCGATCTCGGGGACGAGGAGGATGGCGCCGCCACCCGACGCGACGACGCTGCGCAGTAGGTCGAGATAGACGAGCGTCTTGCCCGACCCCGTCACGCCGTGAAGCAGCACCGGAACATCGGGGGACGTCGCGGCGATTCCGTCCACCACCCGACGCTGCGCATCGGTGAGCACGGGCGGCGGCGGCGACGTGAGCCCTGTGAAGGGGTCACGCGGCCGCGGCACGTCGCTGTAGCGAGCGAGCCGCTGCTTCACCAGACCGTCGAGCACGGTAGGCGACAGCCCGAGCCGGGTCACCAGGTGACGCAGCGGTGCCGATCCACCCAGCGCCTCGAGCGCCTCGTACACCACCCGACGCTTGGGCGCGCGCTTGAACGCCCGCTCGCGCTCGAGCAGCGAAGGGAGGGCATGCGTGAGAACCACGACCCGCTCGACCTGCTCGGCGGGTCCGCCGGGTCGACGCACGCTCCACAGACTTCCGGGAAGCAGCACCCGCAGCGCCAGGCCGAGCGGTGCGCCGTAATAACGGCTGATCCAGCGACCCAGCTCGACCAACGCCGGACTGAGCGCGGGCTCGGCGTCGGGCGCGGCCGCGATCGGCCGTGCCGCTACGGCGGGCGCGGGGACGTCGTCCGCTACGACCAGGCCGACCACCTGCCGTCGCTGCAGCGGTACCACCACCCGCGACCCCGGCACAACGCGCGCGCCGAGGGCGGTCGGCATTTCGTAGGTGTAGGTGCGGGGAACCGGGACCGGGAGGACGACCTCGGCATAGCGCGGGGCGAGTGCCGAGCCCGTCACCGCCGCCGGACGCCGAGCCCGGGTCCGGTCGGCAGCCGGATCTCTCCTCCGTCAATCGTGGCCCCGACGAACGGGTCGTTCGCCGTGAGCGCCGCGCCGTCCAGATCCGCCGCGTCGACGAGCGGCGTGAAGTGCGCCGCCGCAGTGATGCCCAGCGAGGACTCGATCATACATCCGACCATCACGAGCATCCCGTGCGCCCGGGCCGTCGCAATCATGCGGAGCGCCTCCCGCAGCGAGCCGCACTTGGCCAGCTTGATGTTGATGCCGTCCGCCGCATCCGCCACGCGGGGGATGTCGGCGGCCACGAGGCAGCTCTCATCCACCACGACGGGGAGGACCCCGCGGCGGCGCACCGCCGCTGTTCCCTCGAGGTCCTCGGGCGGCAGCGGCTGCTCCACGAATTCGACCCCGTATTCCCGGAGCACGGGCAGCATCGCGATCGCCCGCTCGCGCGTCCAGCCGGCGTTCGCGTCCACCCGGATGGGCTTGTCGGTCGCATCCCGGATTACGCTCAGGATCTCCTCGTCGCGATCGGTTCCGAGCTTGACCTTGAGGATGGGATAGGTCGACGCCTCCGCCACCTTGCGGCGGATCTGGTCCGCCGTGTCGATCCCGATGGTAAAGGAAGAGCGCGGTGCCCGCGCGGGATCGAGACCCCATAACCGCCACAGCGGTTGACCCAGGCGTTTGCCGACGAGGTCGTGCAGCGCCGCCGAAACCGCTGCGCGGGCCGCCCCGTTCTTCGGCACGACCTGCGCGAACCGCGCCTCCGCCGCTTCCAGATCGAATGAGTCCTTGGGCAGATACGGTTCGAGCTTCTTGAGCATCGCGAGGACGGTGTCCGCCGTCTCGCCGTAGTACTTGGAGGGATCGGCTTCGCCCCACCCCTCAGCGCCGTCCGCGTCGGTGACACGGACCCAGACGACGCGGTAGTCGTCGCCGCCGCCCCGGGCGATGACGAACGGATGCTTGGTCTTGAGCGAGACGACTTCGGCCGCGAGCCTCAGAGCCATCTGCGGTGGTGGAGCCACCACATGATGCCCGCCGACACCACGACCATGGCGGCGAGGGCCGCCCAGAAGCCCAAGGGGTCGTGGACCAGGGGCATGCGGCTGAAGTTCATGCCGAAGATGCCGCCCAGCACGATCAGGGGGAGCGCAACGGTCGCGACGATGGACAGCTGCTTCATCACCCGGTTCATTCGGTTCGAGGTCTGCGACAGGTACGTCTCGAGCACGCCGGCGAGCAGGTCGCGCGTCGTGTCCACCGATTCCATGATCCGGATGGTGTGGTCGTACACGTCCCGGTAATACAGCTGCGTCTCGGGGCGGATGTAGCTGGACGGGCGGTTGGTGAGGATGTTGAGCACTTCGCGCAGCGGGCCGATGTGCCGGCGGAGCGCGAACGCCGCGCGCTTCGCCTTGAAGATTTCGTGGATCAGGCCCTCGTCGAACTCCTCAAACAGGCGCTCCTCCAAGCGGTCCACGTGCGCGTTGATCTGCTCGACCAGCGGGAAATACGCGTCCACCGCTTGATCGATGATGGCGTGCATCGTCGCTTCGGCGCCCCGGGCGAGGAGGTCGGCGCTGCGCTGCAACCGCTCGCGCACGGCCTCGCAGCCCAGCGCCGTCACCGCATGCACCGTGACGAGAAAGTTCTTACCGAGGAAATAGTAGAGGTTGAAGGTCTCGAGATCGTAGGGATCAGGCGTGGTGCTTTCGAGCCGGATGCCAGCCATGACCACGAATACGTAGCGGTCGTATTCCTCCAGCTTGACGCGGGTCCGCGGTGACAGCGTATCCTCGACGGCGAGGGGGTGGAACTCGAAGACCTTCTCCAGGAGCGCATGCTGGTGCATGTCCATGCTGTTGATGTCGACCCACAGCTCGCCCTCGCCCGACTGAACGATCCCCCGCATCCGGGCCGGGGAGAGCGCCTGCTCGACGACCCCGTCAGGGCGCCGGTAGATGCTGGCGGGCCAATGCTTGGAAATCTGGGGTTGGACGACGGTCTCGGTCACAGCTGAAGTATAGCGTCGTTCGGCGACCCCGGCGTCGGCGTCAGGGCGGCAGCGTCGGTGGCGTTGCCGCACGCGGCCCGTCTCCGGCAAGCGCGCGCACATGGGCGCGCGCACCCGCCGCGAGGAGATCGAGCCGATAGCCGCCTTCGAGCACGCCCACCACCGGCGCCGGAGCGACGCGCTCACGCAACAGCGCGGTCCAGCGGGCGATATCCTCGGGCTCGAGCGTGAAGCCGCCGAGTGGGTCGCCGTTGAGCGAGTCAAACCCGGCGGACACCAGCAGCAGGTCCGGCGGCCACCCTTCCAGGGCGGCGTCCACCGCGGTGAGGAGATCGCGCGCGTACACCTGCCGCGGCAGCCCCGGCGGGCGCGGGACGTTGAACACGTTGCCCACGCCGCGCTCGTCCTCGGCACCCGTGCCCGGATACCACGGATACTGATGCATCGAGACGTAGCGGAGGGACGCATCGCGCTCGACCAGCGCCTGAGTCCCGTTCCCGTGATGCACGTCCCAGTCCACGATCAACACGCGAGCCTTCCCGAGCTGCTGCGCGTGCCGCGCAGCCACCACGGCATTGTTGATGAGGCAGAACCCCATCGCGCGCGCCGCGAGAGCGTGGTGCCCGGGCGGCCGCGTGGCTCCGAAGGCGGTTCCAGTCGCGATCCCGCGCTCCACGGCGCCGAGGGCGACCCCCGCCGCGGCGACGGCCGCATCCCAGCTGGCGCCGCTCATCGCCGTGTCGGCGTCGAGCACGCCGCCGCCCTGGAGGGCGAGCCGCTCGAGGCCATCGAGGTAGCTGGCCGGATGCACGCGCTCGAGTGCCTCTCGGGATGCCGGTCGCGCCTCGCACCACTCGACGGTGGCCGCCATGTCGGCCGCACGCAGCGCCTCGAGCACCGCGACGATGCGCTCGGGGCGCTCGGGATGGCCCGGGCCGGCGTTGTGACGTTGGCAAGCGGGGTGGAAGAGGACCGGAACGGGCATCGCACTCGTCGGGTCTGTGCTTCAGCACAGTGCAGTGCAGGCGCTCAGCACTCAGTTATGTAGCTGCTTGCTGTGCAGCAGGTCGCGAATCGACTGCACCTCCGCTTGCATCTCGCGCCGCGCCTGCTCGAGCTCGGTGATCGCGCGACGGTACCGCCGCCAGCTGAGCACGACCAGCACCGCGGCGAGGCTGCAGGCGACGCCGCTGACGATCAGCCCGGGGCGCCCGAGGCTGAGGCCCGAATAGAGGAACAGCAGCGCGTCGAGCGCCAGAAAGCCGGCGGCGAGCGTCGCGAGCGCCCGGCTGAGCGACCTCATCGCACCGGCTGGCGACGCGCCGGGAGGACGATGAACGGGGAGTTAGGCACGGCGCCCAGTGCGGCGAGCGTGGTCGATTCGTCCAGCACCTGCGCCCCTTTGAACTTCACGACGTGGTCCTGCAAGGGCATACTGCGCCGCTTCAATGCCTGGGTGAGGGCGGCGCGCTTCAAGTCCGCGATCGTCGTGGTCGGCGCCACCGTGAGCGATACCTGGTCCCAGACATCGGTCACCATGACCCGAACGGGAAACTGCGCCCCGACGACCGTCACACGACCTCGACCGCGGCCTCGAGCGGCAGCGTCGAGAGGAACCGGTCGACCGCCTGATCGAAGAACAAGGTCGACGCCCGCACCTGCGTCTTGCCGCCCCCATCAGAGCGCGCGCTGAAAACCACCTCTTCCCCCCCCTGCCCGCGCAGCACCAAGAACCCTGGGCCCTGCCGCTCCACGAACGCGGCGGCGCTCGGGACCCGCTCGGCGAAGAACCGCTGCGCCGCCCCGAGCACCTGCTCTGGCGGCAGGGCCACGGTGGTGGTGTGGGTCATGACCGGCGCAGGATCGTGATCCCGGTCGGCTGGAGTGGGACCGCGACGCTCGCCACATTGGTCTTCGTCTGCAGGTCGATCACGTTCACGGCGCCGGGATCCACGCCCTTGCTTTCCTGAGAGATGAAGGCGTACCGGCTGTCGGGCGCATACGCCACGCCGTGGGGGAACGGCTTGGTCGTGGGGATCCGCGCCACCTCTGCCAGCGTGGCGGCGTCGATGAGCGAGACGCTCTGGTCCTTCTTATTCGTGACGATCACCCACTTGCCGTCCGGCGAAGGCTCCACGTTGTAAGCGCCGTGCCCCGCCGGGATCGCCTTCACGAGGTCGAGCGTCCCGGCATCGAGCACCATCAACTCGTCGCTGTGGTTGCAGGCGACGTACAACCGCGTGTCGTCCGGCGACCCCCCTGCCCCCCCTGCGCCCCGCCGTGCCCCATCTTCATCGGCATCGCCTGTGGCAACATCCCCTCGCCCGTCTTGTGGCGGCGTGCGATCGCCAGCGAAGCACGGTCGATCTCCAGCACCTCATCCGAGTTCATGCAGGTGACGTAGACCTTGGTTCCGGCGTGGTTCACCTTCACGCCGTGCGGCATGTCGCACGCCGGGAGGTTCGTCAACGTGACCATCTGCGGCGTGTAGACGATCGAGACGACATTCATGCGCGGATGGTCGCCATGAAAGTCGGAGTTCGCGACGAAGGCGAGCTCGCCATCCGGCGTGAGCGAGATGGTCGTCGGGAACATCTCAACGGGCGCCTTCCCAACCACGGTGTCCCCGTCGACCGCCATCTTCCAGAGCGTGCCGTAGGGCGTGCCATGGGCGATGGTGACGTACCAGTACTTGCCGTCCGGCGCGACGGTGACGTTGTGCGGGCCGTCGATGTCGGCCGGCATGATGCCCACCGGCACGACCTTCACGGTCTTGAGCGCGACGCCGTCCCACGTCAGCTGGGAGACGATGTCGCCGGACTCGCTCGAAACGAAGATGCGGTAGCTGGGCGCGTCGCCGGCCGCGACTCCTCCGAGCCAGACGCCCAAGGCCAGCCAAATGAGATGACGCCGGTTCACGAACACCCTCGCGCAGACGAGCGAGAAAGATAACTCCGTCATCCTGACAAACCACCCGGCAAACGCGGCAGGCGGGCTTGCCATCTCGGCAAGGTGCGGGCCCCCTCCAGCGGCACGCCGGTTGCTCGAGGCCCCCGGGAAGACAGTTCCGAATCACGTCCTCATAAGGAGGTCCTGCTTATGTTCGTCACAACTCGTAACTCGAGAGAACCGGCGCTGGCCGGGACCGCCCTCGAGCGCCGGATCGGCCGCCTCTTCAGCGAGGCGTTCGGCAACCTCGACTGGCAGTACGGGGACAGCGCCGGCGCGTCCTGGGTACCGCCCGTGGACATCCTCGAGGAAGCCGACGCCATCCGGATCATGACCGAAGTGGCGGGTGTGAAGCCGGAGAACGTGAAGATCTCGCTCGAGAACAACGTCCTCACGATTCACGGGACCAAAGAGCAGGTCGCCGAAGAGCGCACCGAGCGGGTGCACCGCTACGAACGGACCTACGGCACGTTTGAGCGGAGCTTCACGCTGCCCACCACCGTGGACGCCAACGCCATCAAGGCGACGTACGAGCACGGGGTGCTGACGGTGACGCTGCCGAAGGTCGAGAAGGCGAAGCCGCGGCAAATCGACGTGCAGCTTGCGGCGAAGTAAGGGATCGAAGAATCGGTCAGTCGGCTAACCCCGGGCCGCCGGCCCGGGGTCAGCCGCGCCGAGCAGTTCCCGGAGCCGTTCCTCCACCTGCGAATTCGGCACCGCCGTCGCTCCCGCCTCCCGGGCGGCCCGTAGCAGATCGGGCCGTACGTGCGAGCCGTAGGCCAGGACCGAGGTCCCGCGCGCGACGAGCGTCTTGATGCGGTCCGTCGAACCCGCGGATTCGATCTCGAGCACAGCGAGCTCGCACGCAGCCTCGTCCCGCGTCACTTCAGCCCCGGCGGCGTCGACGACGCGAGCGAGCTTCGAGCGGAACACGAGGTCCCGCGTCGCGAGGAACACCTGTCTAGGCATCGAGCGGCGTCACCCGCGCCACCACCTGGAGCGGGGCCGGATGACGTCGCAACAGGTCCCGGAGCCCTTGCGCCGGCTTCACGACCACCACGGCGTCGCCGGGCGGGGGGGCGCGCAGGCCGTCCAGGATCAGGAACAACGCCGTGGTCGGTTCGACCGGCGGGACGGCCACCCGATAGGCACGACCGTGCCAGGGAATCTCGATGTCTTTCCCGCGCGCACCGGAGTCGTTCCAGGCCACGAAGAAATCGTCATCGACCTTCCAGACGCCGTCCTCCACGCTTTCCCCCGACCGGTAGAACAGCGGGTCGAAGGGCTGACCCTCGTGGCGCTTGAAGTTCTCCTCCGCCGCCCAGTCGTACGCCTCGAGGCGGGATACGTGCGCGCGCCATTCGAGGTGGTGGCGCAGCTCGTGCGTGAGCGTCTCCCAAGCCTCGGCGCGCCAGTCGAAATCGCCGAGCCGCGCCAGGGCCGCGAACGAGCCGTGATACAGGACGACCCGCGACTGCAGATCGGCCCCGTTGCCGCTCCATTCGAGCGGGATGCACTCACCCAGCGTGTAGACGTCGCCGCGGCGCGGATGCGGCATGACCTTGGGACTCACTTCGATTGCCACGATGCCGTCCGCGAACTCTGCGGGCACCTCGCGGGCGAGACGGTCGATCATCACGCGAAAGTCATCGAGCCGCACCCTTTCCCCTTCCCCGGCCGTTCACCCCGCCAGGTGCACCGCCAGGTACGCCACGAGACGATCGGCCGCGACCCGGTCTTGCTTCAGCGTGTCGCGATCCCGCACGGTCACCGTTCCGTCCGCGGTGGACTGGCCGTCTATGGTGATGCCAAACGGCGTGCCCGCTTCGTCCTGCCGGCGGTAGCGGCGGCCGATCGAGCCACCGTCGTCGTAGAACACGTTGTAGTGCTTGCGGAGGTCGTCGTAGACGCGGCGCGCCAGCTCGGGCATCCCGTCCTTGTTGACGAGGGGAAACACGGCCGCTTTGAGCGGCGCGATGGCCGGATGCACCCGCAACACGACGCGCTTCTCGCCTTCCACGTCCTCCTCGTGGTAGGCGTCCACCATCACCACGAGGGCGGTGCGGTCGGCGCCGGCCGAGGTCTCGACGACGTACGGGATGAACCGCTCGTTCGTGGCGGTGTCCAGGTATTCGAGCTTCTTGCCGGAGAATTCCTGGTGGCGCGACAGATCGAAGTTCGTGCGATTGTGAATCCCCTCGAACTCCTGCCACCCGAACGGGAACTCGTACTGAATATCGTAGGCGTCTTTGGCGTAGTGCGCGAGCTCATCCTTGGTGTGCTGGTGAAAGCGCAGCTTCGCAGGGCGGATCCCGAGCCCCACGAGCCATTTCAGCCGCTCCTGACGCCAGAACTCGAACCACTCCGAGTCGGTCCCCGGCTTCACGAAGAACTGCATCTCCATCTGCTCGAACTCCCGGGTCCGGAAGATGAAGTTCCCGGGCGTGATCTCGTTGCGGAATGCCTTGCCGATCTGGGCGATGCCGAACGGGATCTTCTGCCGGGACGACTGCAGGACGTTCAGATAGTTCACGTAGATCCCTTGCGCCGTCTCGGGACGGAGGTAGACCACCGCCGCTGCTTCCTCGACCGGGCCCATGAACGTCTTGAACATGAGATTGAACATTCGGGGCGCCGTAAGCGTCCCCTTGTTCCCACACACCGGGCACTGCGCCGTGGGCTCGCCCGGCGTGCCTTTGATGCGAGGATCGTCCGCGCGGAACCGGTTCTTGCACTGCTTACAGTCGACCAGGGGATCGGTGAATCCCGCGACATGCCCGGACGCTTCCCACACCTTCGGGTGCATGAGGATGGCCGCGTCGAGGCCCTCGATGTCTTCCCGCTCGTGGACCAGGGAGCGCCACCAGCGCTCCTTGATGTTTTTCTTCAGCTCCACGCCGAGGGGTCCGTAGTCCCACACCGACCCGAGCCCGCCGTAGATCTCCGACGACTGAAACACGAACCCACGTCGCTTGGCGAGCGACACGAGCTTCTCCATCACGTTGTCGTTTGAGGGCATAGAGGGCCGGAAGATAGACCGGCCGCTAGGGCAGAGGCAACCCAAATGCCTGCCGGGTCGCGCGCTCGGCGAGCGCGGCGATCCCGGCCGCATCGAGCGTGCGGCCTTCCCCGTCCAGGGCGTGGATGCCGATCAGGCCTTCAATCTTCCCCGCCACAACGGCGACGCGTTTCTGCGCCGCTTGCGCACGCCGGACCACTTCCCCCGATGCCTTGCCGGCGAGCGACGTCCGATCGAAAGCGCCCTCACCGGTCACGACGAAGTCCGCCTTGGCGAGGGCGGCGTCGAACCCCACGCGCCCCAGCACCCACTCGGCGCCCGGCACCAGTTGGGCCTTGGCGAAAAACGCGAGACCCGCCCCGAGCCCGCCGGCGGCGCCCCCGCCAGGCAGCGTCGCGAGCTCTGGCCGGCCATGGCGCGCCATCAGCTCAGCGAGACGCTCCAGTCCGCGCGAGAGCAGCTTCACGCTCTCCGGACCAGCGCCTTTTTGAGGCGCGAACACCGGCGCCGCCCCGGCTGTGCCCACCAGCGGCGTGGTTACATCCGTGAGTGCGAGGACCTGGGCGGCGAGCGCCCAGCCGCCTCCCAGGTCTGCGAGCTGTGCCAACGAGCCGCCCCCCTCGGGCAGCGCCTCGCCTCGGGCGTCCGCGAAGGTCCAACCCAGCCCGCACGCCGCGCCGGTTCCGCCGTCCACGGTGGCCGACCCACCCAACCCCACAACCACCACCTGGGCGCCGCGCTCTGCCGCCTCCCAGATCAGCTCGCCGACGCCGCGCGTGGTGGCACGCAGCGGATCGAGCTCGTCCGGACGGAGCAGCGCGATGCCGCATGCCGTGGCACTCTCGAAGATCGCCGTCTCCGGGTCGACCCAGCCGAGTACGGCGCTCACCGGCGCTCCCAGCGGGCCTGTCACCGCCACCTTCTCACGCAGCGACCCGGGGCCGAGCACGGCGTCGAGTAGGCCATCACCGCCGTCGGAAATCGGGCACTGGAGTAAGGACGCTTCGGGAAGGGCGCGCCGAATGCCGGTCGAGAGCGCTTCAGCCACCTGCCGCGGGCCGTGTGTACCCTTGAACGCGGCCGGAGCCACCAGGACTACCGGCGACATGTCGCTTTCTGCATGAAATTATGCGTTCTGCAAGATCTCGTGAGCGCAGGTGTTGGCTAAGTGACGGCTTGATGCCACTTACACTTAGGCACTGTTCTTGCCCATTGCAAGGCCAGCACATCTCTGTTCAGGGCAAACCGCCGGCGACGGCGGGGCGCAAAGCCAAGGGGTCTCAGTTGGCGAGACAGCCCGGCTGCCGGAGGTTGGCACCGGCCCCACGTCCTGACAACAGAGCGCGGGGCCTTTCGTTTGGCGCCTCGAGCAAGAGCTTCGTCTCGCTCGCATCGGGTTCTAGGGCGCACGATGTCGAGCAGGCGATCACCCCCCAGGGGCAACCCTGGGGGGTTTTGCTTGAATGTGCCCACATATGAGCCCGCCATGGGCGCGGCCGTTCTCGATGAAGATCTTGTTCGCGTCGAGCCCCGACGCGAGCACTCCGGCGACGTAGACGCCCGCGACGTTGGTCTCCATCGTGGCCCGGTCATGACGCGGGACGCCAGTCGTCTCGTCGACCTCCACGCCGATCATGCGCAGCAGCGTCAGGTCCGCCCGGTAGCCCGTGAGGGCGAGCACGAAATCGGCGGGCAGCGCCTCGAGCCGCGCATCCATCTCGGAGCGAATCACCACCTCGGAGCGCCGGATTTCCACGACCCGGCTACACCAGCGAACGGCGATGCTTCCGTCCTTCACGCGATTCGTCGCGTCGGGTAGGATCCAGGGCTTCACGCCGCGGTCGAACTCGCCGAGGAAGTGCACCAGCGTGACCCGCGCGCCGACGCGGTGCAGCTCGAGCGCTGCTTCGACGGCGCTGTTGCCCCCACCCACCACGATCACCCGCTGCTGCCAATACGGGTGGGCCTCCGTGAAGAAATGCGAGACGTGGGGGAGGTCCTCGCCAGGCACACCGAGCGGGTTGGGCGACTCGAAGTACCCAGTGGCGTAGACGACGTTGCGCGCGGATACCGTCTCGGGCTCCGTCTTCCCGGGGTGTCGCGCGGCCAACTCGAACCCCTCGCGCGACCGCCGCACTCCTTGCACCTCGTGGTATTGCCTCACGTCCAGCTCGAAGTACTCCGCCACCTTACGGTAGTAGGTGAGGGCCTCCCGTCGGCTCGGCTTCTCGGCGGCCGTGACGAACGGGACGCCACCGACCTCGAGCTTGTCGGGCGTCGAGAAAAAGGTCATGTAGAGGGGATAACGCATCAGGCTCGAGACGACCGGTCCCTTGTCGAACAACGAGCACGTGAGGTGAGCGCGCTTCGCGGCCACGCCCACCGCGAGGCCGCATGGCCCCGCACCGATCACCGCGACGTCGAGCATCAGCGGCCTCCCCGTCCGTCGGGCACGAGCACCAGACGGCTCACGCTGCGCACTCGTTGCAAGTCCAGCGGCAGGATCCAGAGCTGCCCCTTGAGCCACCGCGTGGTCTGGTCGCGATAGTGCGGTGAGAGCGGGTAACCCGACTGCCCCGTCGGCAGGATGAAGCCCCCGGCACCGTCCACATCTCCGAAATCGACCACGTGACGCATCGATGGACCCCACGTGCTTGCGAACGGCGCGGCGAACTCATCGGTGGAGGCGACATTGACGGTGTAGTTACCCCCGGGAGTGACGAGCGGCCCGACATTGAACCTGAGCAGTCGCCCCAGCAGCGGGACCGCGCTGAGCGGGTGTTCCTGGACCGTTGCGTGCACGCTCCCCCAAGGCCGCCCCGCCGCCCGCGGCAGCACCGTCGCCATCGCCCGACGCTCGAGTGCCGAGAGATCGTTCCACGGGCTCCGGCCACGAGCGAGCCATTGGTGCAGCGGCTCAGCGGGCCGATACCCGGGCGACACACTGTCGTAGACCAGACGCTGTAGCTCACGGTACCAGCTCCACACGAGCGTCGGCTCGGCGCGCTCCGGGCTCATGGCACCATCCCAGGCGCGCAATCCGGCGGCGAGGTCGGGGCGTCCCGTCGCCGCCGCGGCCCGAGCCGCAAGCGGCGCGATCGCCCGACAGAACACGTCCACGATGTCGAGTTGCGCCCGCGCCACCGAGGTGGTCGTAGCCGCGCTATCCTGCCTGACCAGCTCCAGGATGCGTTGGGCCCGATAGGGCAGTTCCCATTCCCGGGAAATGTAGAAGGGATACTCGTCACCGATGACACGGTTGTTCGCCGTGACGACGTAGGCCTGCGCCGGGTTCACCATCCGTGGCAACTCAGCCGCCGTGAGATAGCCGTCCCACCGCCCCGCCTTCGCCCACCCAGACGCAGCGCCGAACCCGGCGCCGCCGTGTCGCACCGGTACGTGCCCCGCGAGGAAGTAGGCGATGTTGCCGGCGGTGTCGCCGTACACGACGTTCTGCTCGGGCGAACCAAATCCCGCGAGCGCTGCCTCGAAGCTTGGCAGATCGGTCGCGCGCCCCATGGCTCGTAGTGCGCCGATCTCATCCGTGGGATCGTGCGCCACCCACCGCATCGCCAGTGGCGGCCCCGCCTCGTGTCCGGCGCGCTCGATCACCGGGCCGTCGGCGGTGCGCAGGCGCCGGTAGACCAGGGGCGTGCTGCCATGCACGAGAATCGTCTCCGCAACGACTTCCGTCCGGGCCCAGCCGTCGGGTGTTCGATACCGCGTCGAATCCGGGCTCAGCTGTTCGGCAACGTAGTCGACGTCGTCTACCATCGCGTTAGTGAAGCCCCAGCCGAGGCGTGCGTTGTGCCCCAGGACGACGATCGGAATTCCCGGGATGGTGGCACCGACGACCTCGTATCCCGGTGCGTGCGCGCCGACGAGATACCAGATGGACGGCGCCCGCAGCGTCAGATGGGGGTCGTTGGCGAGGATGGGCTTGTGGGAGGCCGTGCGGGACGGGCCCAGGACCCAGGCATTGGAAGCGGGGGCGAAGCCTGCGAATTCACGCTCGTAAGGTCCCCACGCTGAAGCGTAGGCTCGGCGAAACACTGTCCTTACGGCCAGTGTTGGCGCGGAACTTAGGGGCGCAGCATGCTCCGCCCCTACACCACGCCCTGAGCGCCACTCCCCCGGTGGCACGATCGTCGGTGCCGTGTCGGGATACGTAGGGGCGAGCTGGGCCGCCCGGGCTGGGCCGAGCCGCGCCGCCACGTCCCCGAGCTCGAGCTCGTCCCCGGTGGTGCGGAGGTCCCACGCCTCGAGCCTGCCGATTGCCAGCGAGTGTTCGGGACGCCAGGGCTCGGCCGCATGCCGGATGATCCGGAATTCCACCGCCCGGTACCGGCCCTGCGCGATCCACGCGTTCACGCCGTGCGCGTACGCCTCGAGGAGGCGGTGTCCCTCGGGGCCGGCGATCTCGAGCTGCGCGGCGGCGATCCGCCCGAGCTCGAGCGTGCGCAGCGCTCGGTCCGCGCCGACGGTGCGCGCGCCGAACAGCTCGCTCAGCCGCCCGAGCGCGGCGTGCCGCAGCAGGTCCATCTCCCACATCCGGTCGCGGGCGTGCAGGTAACCGATCGCGGTGAAAAGATCTTCCTCGTCGCGGGCCGCGATGTGCGGCACGCCGAGAGAATCCCACAGCACTACCACGGAATCCCGCAAGCCGGCGACCGGTTCCCGTCCGCCGAGCGGCGGTACCTCGGCGCCCAGCCAGAGCCGCGTCGCGCCGCCGGTCGCGCCCAGCAGGGCGATGAGGCCAAGTGCGCCCCGGAGCAGCCGTTTCACGTCACTTCGATGATCTGGTCCCGGCGGGTGCCGACGCTCACGTAGTGGATGGGCGCGTGGGCCAGGTCCTGGAGCCGGTCGAGATAGGCTCGCGCCGCCGGCGGCAGGTCGGCGAGGCGCCGCACGTGGCTGAGCGACCTCTGCCAGCCGGGAAGCGTCTCGTAGGCGGGCTCCACGCGATTGAGGCGTTCCACCTCGGCGGGCATGCTGTCGAACGGCTCACCGTCGAGACGGTACCCGACACACACGGGGATCTGGGAGAACGAATCGAGCACGTCGAGCTTCGTCACGGCGAGGCCCGTGAGACCGTTCACCCGTACGGCGTAGCGCACGACCACGGCGTCAAACCAGCCGCAGCGACGCGGCCGGCCGGTGGTCGCCCCGAACTCGCCGCCCAGCTCGCGGATGCGTTCGGCGAGCTTCGCTTCCGCTTCCGTCGGGAGCGGCCCGTTGCCCACGCGGGTCGTGTAGGCCTTGACTACGCCGAGCACCGCGTCGATGGCGGTGGGGCCGATCCCGGCGCCGACCGCCGCGCCACCCGCGGTGGTGTTGGACGACGTCACGTAGGGATAGGTGCCGTGATCGACGTCGAGCAAAGCGCCCTGCGCCCCTTCCAGGAGGACGGACTCGCCGCGCTGCAGCGCTTCGTACACGACTCGGCCGGCGTCGACGGCGATCGGCAGGAGGCGAGGGGCAAGGCGGTCGAGCAGGGCCACGTGCTCGGCGGAGTCGGCCCGCTCGGGCGAGCCGAGCAGCTCGAGGAACTCGTTCGCCGCCCCGACGCGGGCGCAGACGAGCTCTTTGGCGCGGTCGAGGTTGCGCAGGTCGCCCACCCGAATGCCGCGCCGGCCATATTTGTCCTCGTAGGTTGGCCCGATGCCGCGCCCGGTGGTGCCGATCTTGTCCCGCTGCTCGCGCGCGCGGTCGAGCAGCTTGTGATAGGGGAGCGTCAGGTGCGCGCGATCCGAGACGTAGAGCTTGTGATCGGTACGAATCCCGCGTGATGTGAGGGCGTCGAGCTCGGTGAAGAACGTCTCCGGATCGAGCACCACGCCGTTCCCGACCACGCACACGGCGCCCTGAATGATCCCTGAGGGAATCTGGTGCAGCACGAACTCGCCGGCGCCGGTGTCGACGGTGTGCCCGGCGTTGGCGCCCCCCTGATAGCGCACGACCAGATCGGCCCGCTCGGCGAGGACGTCGACGAGCTTTCCCTTCCCCTCGTCGCCCCACTGGGCACCCACCACCACGACGCAGTGCGTCTTCGGTCCGAACATAGCGCTCCAATAAAAACGCCCCGCGCGGGACGGGGCGTGTGAGCATCCTCTGGCAGAAGCTAGACCGCCTACCAGTCGGAGTCAACGCGCCGTTTTCCGCGCCCTCAGGCCGAGCCCACCCTTGAGGGTGGGAGCATCGCGCAGCACGTCCGCAACCGCCGCTGCCACGAGCTGCACCCCCTTCAACGTCAACCGCCCCGCCGTATCCCGCGGCGTGTGCACGACCCGCGCCGTGCCCCAGTCGCCTCGCATGATCGTCATGCATTCCCGCGCAGCGGGCGCGAGGGCCAACCCGTCCACGAGGACCGGCAGCAGGCGGGCGCGCCGGGCGCCGAGCGAGCGCACGATCTCATCCACGATCGGACCGCCACGATGCACGAAGGCGATTGTCCGCCCGTGGTCGTCGATGCCGTCGAAGTTGATGACGGTGGTGTCCGCCAAGAGGTTGGCGCGCTCCCGCACGAGCGTTCTCGCGCCCAGCAGTCCCTGCTCTTCGGCGTCGGTGAAGACGATGCCCACCGCCGCATCGGGCGGGAGCGCGTCCACCGTCGCCAGCACGGTCACCACGCCCGAGCCGTTGTCCACCGCCCCGGGAGAGCCGCCCGCTACGCGGCCCAGACCGACGAACAGCGACGCGAGCGCGACCGGAAGCGCCAGTACGAGCGCCGGGCCGCCTGCCAGCAGCGCCGCCACAGCGACGAGGCAGCCCACGAGGCACGCGGCCGCCAGCAGCAAACGCGTGGCCATCGAGATCGCCTGGCCCTTCGAGTCGTAGTGCGCGGCAAGCCAGGTGGTGATGCGGGCGCGCGGTCGGACGGCGATGAGGTTGACGGCGTCGGCGGGCGCGCGACCCCACAGCGGTAGCTGCGGCCGCGCCAGGAATTGTTGTTCCATGACGACAAACCCTCGCGCGGCGAGCTCGCGCTTCAGAATCTCGCGGACGGCGGCGTGGCGGCGCGTGCCGACCAGTCGCGAGACGGAAATCTCCTCGAGCAGGGCACAGGCATCCGTCACGCGCAGACGAGGCTCGCCACCCGCTCCCGCTCGGCCGGGGCCAGCGGCGCGAGCGGCGCCCGCACGGGGCCGCCGTACAGCCCCCCTCCCACGGCGTCCATCGCGGCCTTCACCCCTGCGGGGCCGAGCTTCGCGACGATCTCCTTGTCGAGCCGCCCCAGCGACTCCTGCAGCGCCCCGGCGCGGCCCCGATCCCCTGCGCGGAACGCGGCGACGAGGTCGGCGCAGCGGCGAGCCGCGAAGCACGCCACTGCCAGGATGCCCCCGTCGCAGCCGAGCTCGAGCGCCGAGTAGAGGAGCGATCCCGAACCCACCAGGACGCTCCACCGGGGCAGCGCGTTGCGATACGCCGCCAGGTTCTTCACGTCCCCCGAGGAATCCTTCACGCCGCGGATGTTCGGGTGCTCCGCGAGCTGCTGCAGCAGTCCCGCCGCGAGCGCGAGGTGCGTGTACTTGGGAATGTTGTAAATCCACACGGGGACGGGGCTCGCGTCCGCGATGGCACGATAGTAGGCGGCGAGCGTGGCGGGGGACGTCGCGTTCGCGAAGTAGGCAGGCGGGCGCACCAGCACCGCATGCGCCCCTTCCGCCGCCGCGGCGCCCGTGAGCGCCACCGCTTGCCGTGTGGACTCGGCGCCGGTCCCGGCAACGAGCCAGCGCCCATCGGGCAGCACCTCGCGCACCCAGCCGATCATCCGGCGTTGCTCGTCCGGGTCGAGCAAGGCGGATTCGCCCGTCGAGCCCGCGACGACGACGCCGTCCAGGCCCGCATCCAGCAGGCGGACCACGTTCTGGCGGAGGTGCACCGGGGCCACCGCGCCGGTGGCGCCGTCGAACGGCGTTGTGATGGGGGCGAGCACCCCCGCGAACGGCCGACCGCTCACCGCTTGCGGGGCACGCTCGACTGAGCCGCCGCCGCCGGCTCGGTCACGCGCGAGCGGCGTCGCAGCGTCCGCATCTGGAGCTCGAAGTCGACCGATGGCATCGCGGCGGCGAGGGCCGTCTCGTACGTGATGACCTCTTCCGCGACCAGGTCCAGCAGGTGCTGGTCCAAGGTCTGCATCCCATACTGCTCGCGGGCGTCGCGGATGTAGTTGTGCAGCTCGGGCGTGCGGTTCGCGTCCCGGATGATGTCGCGCACGGCCGCAGTGCAGATCAGGATCTCCACGGCCGCCGCGCGCCCGTGGCCGTCGGCGCGCGGTAACAGCCGCTGCGACACCACGGCCTGGAGCGCCTCGGCCAGCCGCAAGCGCGCGATCACCTGCTCCTCGGGCGGGAACATCGCCAGGACACGGCTCACGGTCGTCGCCGCGTCGGGGGTATGCAGGGTCGAGATCACCAGGCGCCCCGTCTCGGCCGCTTTCAGCGCGGTATCGACCGTCTCGACGTCCCGCAGCTCCCCGATGAGAATCACGTCTGGATCCTGCCGCAGCGCGGCCCGCAGGCCGGCCCGGAAGTCCTCGGTGTCTACCCCGATCTCGCGCTGCGTGATGGAGGAGTTGATGTCGCGATGCAGAAACTCGATGGGGTTCTCGAGCGTGACGACGTGCTTCTGGTGCGTCTGGTTGATGTGGTTCACGATCGCCGCCATCGTGGAGCTCTTTCCCGAGCCGGTGCCCCCGGTGACGAGGACCAAGCCCCGCTCCGCCGCCGCGATCGTCGTGAGGATGGACGGCAGCTTGAGCGACTCGAACGTCGGGATGTCGAACGGGATCACGCGCATCACGATCATGAACGACGAGCGCTGCCGGAGGATGTTGATGCGGAAGCGCCCGACCCCCGGCACGCCCCACGAGCAGTCGTACTCGTGCAGCTTGTCCAGCCGGCCCCGGTCGTCCTCGTTGACTATCAGGCGCAGCGCGATCGCCCTGGTCTGCTCGGGCGTGAGCCGCTGCTTCGTGAGAGGCACCAGCTTGCCGTCGATGCGGGCTCGAAACACGTCGCCGGCCTTGATGTGCAGGTCGGAAGCCCCGCGATCGATCGCCGCCTTGATGATCTGCTCGACGCCGCGCGGTTGCGTCTCGGCGCTGGCCCGAGCGCTGCGGGACTTCTCCTCCACTAGTAGCCAGCCTCCAGGTCGACGACGTTGGCGAGGGGCGCCCCTGCAAGATAGCGTCGGATGTTCTCCACGATCAGCCCCGTCTCGCGCTCCCAGAAGCGCGTCGTCACAGCCGCCACGTGGGGGCTCACCAGCACCCGGGGGTGACGCCACAGTGGATGCCCCGCCGGGAGGGGCTCCGCCGAGAACACATCGAGCGCCGCGCCTCGAATGCGAGCAGCGTCAAGCAGATCGAGCAGGCCCGCCTCGTCCAAGAGCGTCCCGCGAGAAACGTTGACGACGATCGCCCCCGTGGGGAGGCGCTCCAGCACCTCCCGCGTCACCACGCCCACCGTCTCGCGGGTGTGCGGCGCGGCGATCACCAGGCAGTCGCTCTCGGCGGCCAGGCGCCCGAGGTCGCCTGGTCCCCCGACCCAGCGCACACCGGGCGGCCCGCCGCGCTCGGGGTGGCGACGCACCCCCGCCACGCGCATCCCAAGCGCCAGCGCCCGGCGAGCCACTGCCCCGCCGATCCCGCCCAGCCCGAAGACGCCGACGCGCAGCTCGCCGAATTCCCGCACCGCGATCTCCAGGTCAGCGAATTCCACCCTCGCCCACCGCTCCGCCACCTGGAACTCGCGCAACCGGTCGAGGCCGCGGGCGAAGTACGCTATCGCGGCGATCGCCCAATCCGCGATCGGATCGGCGTGCACCGCGGCGGAGTTCGTGAGCACGACGCCAGTCCCCTTGAGATGCGGCAGACTCGCGCCGACCCCCGCCGTGCCGGTGTGGGCCCACTTGAGCGTGCCGCGGGCCGCCTGCACGACGCCGGCTGGGACGCCATACCCGACGTAGATCTCGGCCCCGCGCGCCGCGGCGTTCGCCTCCGGCGTCCCGGAGCCGCCGTCCCCGTCCGACGCCGCCGGCGCGTGGACCTCGACCACCTCCCACGCCTCGCCCAAGGCGTCCCGAATCGCCTGCACCGCAGACGGCGGGACCCGCCAGGCGGCCCGCGGCGAAGCGAGGTCGACGACGAGGCGACGCGTCACTCTCCGGTGGAGACGGTCCGCACGCCCGGGTGATGGAGCAGCGCGATCATCACCTGGTCGTGGAGCCGCTTCGGTCCGCGCAGCGTGAAGTCGATCACCATATCGACGTTCTCGCGGCGACTGGCTTGGCGCTCGATCTCGAGCCCCGTGCGGCGCACTACCGTCTCGAGATCCTCCAGCACGGTCGGGTCCGGACGGGTGTGAACCGTGAGCATGCTCTGCGTGGACTGACGCTCCACCAGCAACTCGACGCGCCCGAGTCCCTGGAGTACGAGCAGCACCAGCAGCGTGGTGCCGGCCGCTTCCCAGTAGAATGTCGCGCCGAGCGCGACGCCGATCGCCGCCACTACCCAGATCGTCGCCGCGCTCGTCAGGCCGACGACCGCACCGCGCGCGTGGAGGATCGTGCCGGCGCCGATGAAGCCGACACCGGTGACGATTTGGGCGGCCACGCGCGTCGGGTCGGCGGTCCCCGTAGCCATCGTGATCGACAACTTCGTGTAGAGCATCGATCCGATGCAGATCAGGATGTTCGTCCGCAGGCCGGCCGGCTTGCCCCCGAGCTCCCGCTCCAGGCCGATGGCCCCTCCGAACAGCGTCGCGAGACAGAGCTGGAGGAACAGCTCCAAGCGGAGCATGACGACGATCTGCTGGGCGACGTGCTGCATTAGGCCTCCCCCGCGTCGAGCAGGCCCATGCAGCGGCGCACCTGCGTCATGGTCTCGCGGGCGAGCACCCGCGCCTTCGCCGCGCCCGCGCGCAACGTCGCGCGCACGCCGCTCGGCTCCGCCTGAAGCGCCTGCGCCCGCTCGCGGACGGGAGCGAGCGCGGCTATCATATTGTCCGCCAGCACGCGTTTGCAGTCGAGGCAGCCCCAGCCCGCAGTGCGACAATTGTGCGCGACCCGCGCCTGGGTCTCGGGGCTCGAGAAGCCCTGGTGGATGGTGAAGATGTTGCAGATGTCGGGGTTGCCGGGGTCTTTCCGAGTGACCCGGGCGGGGTCGGTTGCGGCCGGCTTGAGCTTCTCCCAAATGGTCTCCGGCGAGTCGAGCAAGCCGATGGTGTTGCCCAAGCTCTTGGACATCTTCGCCTGGCCGTCCAGCCCCAAGACACGCTTCGCCGTGGATAGCAGCGCCTGCGGCTCGGGAAAGGCGAAGCCGCCGTTGTTCGTGAAGCGGGCATTCCAGCGGCGCGCAATCTCGCGCATCAGCTCGAGGTGCTGGAGCTGGTCCTCGCCGACCGGAACGAGCGTGGCCCGGTAGAGCAATACGTCAGCGGCCTGGAGCACGGGGTAATTGAGCAGCCCCGCCGCCACGCTCGCCTGGCGCTGCGCTTTATCCTTGAATTGCGTTTGGCGCTCGAGCTCACCGAGCGGCGTCACGGTGTTGAGCAGCCAGTTGAGCTCGGTATGCTCGGGGACGTGCGACTGCACGAACACGATCGCGTGCTGCGGGTCTAGTCCCACGGCATACAGCCCGACGGCCATGTCGATGGTCCGCTGGGAGAGGCTCGACGCCTCGTAGGGCTGCGTGATGGCGTGCAGGTCCACCACACAGAACAGGCAGTCGTGCTGGCGCTGCAGCTTGACCCAGTGCTGCACCGCGCCCAAGTAGTTGCCGATGTGCAGCTCGCCCGAGGGCTGGATACCAGAAAAGACGCGCGCCATGGGCTGACAACCTACGACCGGAGAGTACGGCGCCGCAAGGTGCGAGAACTCAAAGACTTAGTCGACGTGGCGAAGCGCGCCGCCGACCGTGCCGCGACTTACCTTCGCGGGGTGGTGCCCGCAGCGCCGAGCGCCTGGACCGAAAAGGGGCGGCACGATTTCGTGACCGACGCCGACCGCACGGCGGAAGCGCTCATCGCCGGCGCGCTGATGAGCGAGGTGCCGGGGTCGAGCGTGGTCGGCGAGGAGCTGTCCCCCGCCGCCGCGCGCACCGGCGCCGTCGTCTGGATCGTCGATCCGCTCGACGGCACGACAAATTTCCTGCACGGCTACCCGCAGTACGCCGTGTCGATCGGCGCGCTGGTAGGCGGGGCGCTGGGTGCGGGCGTGGTTCACGACGTGGCGCGGAATCTCGTGTACTGGGCGGCGACGGGCCACGGCGCATGGCTCGGCGAGCGGCGGCTCCACGTCTCTGGGGTCACCGAGCCCCGGCACGCGCTCGTCGGCACCGGGTTCCCGTTCAAGGATCTCCCGGCGCTGCGGCGCTACCTGGACCAGTTCTCCCGCGTGATGGGAGCGTCGAGCGGCATCCGGCGTGCCGGCTCGGCCGCGCTCGATCTCGTGGACGTAGCGGCCGGTCGGCTCGACGCGTTCTGGGAGCTCAGCTTGTCGCCCTGGGACGTGGCCGCCGGTGTCGCCCTGATTCGCGAGGCGGGCGGCGTCGCGACGACGCTCGAGGGCGAGGACGACGTGCTGCGTCCCGGCTCCATCGTCGCCGGCAACCCGACGCTGCATCGCTGGCTGCTCGACCTGCTGAGGACCGCGTAATGGCCGCTCCGCTGGTGGAGTGCGTCCCCAACTTCTCCGAGGGACGAAACCGTGAAACGCTCGACGCGCTCCGGGCCGCGATCACGAGCGTGCTCGGCGTGAGGCTGCTCGACGTGCAGGCGGACGGGTCGCACAACCGCTCCGTGTTCACGCTCGTCGCGCCCCCCGACGCCGCCGCGGAAGCGGCCTTCCGCAGCATGCGGGTTGCGACCGAGCGCATCGATTTGACGAAGCACACGGGCCAGCATCCGCGCATGGGGGCGACGGATGTCGTCCCGTTCGTGCCGGTCCGCGACATGACGATGGACGAGTGCGTGGCGCTCGCTCGCCGGCTCGCCGAGCGGGCGGCGACCGAGCTCGCGATTCCGATCTATCTCTATGCCCGAGCCGCGACGCGCCCCGAACGGGAGCGGCTACCCGACATCCGCAAGGGTGAGTTCGAGGGTTTGCGCGACCGGATCGGCACAGATCCGGCCGCAGATCCGGACCTCGGGCCACGGCATGTCCATCCGTCGGCTGGGGTGACGGCGATCGGCGCGCGGCCCTTCCTGGTCGCGTTCAACATCTACCTCGACACGGCTGATGTCGCGGTCGCGAAGCAGATCGCACAGCAGATTCGCACGTCGAGCGGCGGGCTGCCGGCGGTCCAGGCCTCCGGGTTCCTGGTGGGCGGGAAGGCTCAGGTGTCCATGAATCTGCTCGACATCGACACGACGTCTCCTGCCACGGTGTTCGCGGCGGTCGCGACCAGGGCGCGGGAGCGCGGCGTCGGCATCGTGAAGAGTGAGGTCGTCGGGCTCATTCCCGAGCGGGCGATTCTGGGCGCGGGCGCCACTTATCTGAAGCTCTCGGACGCCACCGAGCACTTGCTGGAGGCGAAGATCCGCAGCGTCGAGGGCCCGACGCTCGACGGCTGGCTCGAGGAGCTCGCGAGTGCCACGCCGGTGCCGGGGGGCGGCAGCGCAGCGGCCCTGGCGGGCGCGCTGGCGGCCGCCCTCGTGGCGATGGTCGCCCGGCTCACCACCGGGCGGCAGGCGTATGCGGCCGTGCAGCAGCGCGTCGTGGCGGTCCGCGCCGAGGCGGACGCGCTGCGAGCCCAGTTGCGTCGCCTGGTGGACGACGACGCCGCCGCCTACGCCCGCGTGAGCGAGGCCTACCGGCTGCCCAAGGGCGACGCCGGCCGGCGTCGCGCGGTGGATCAGGCGTTGGTGGGCGCGGCGCAGACTCCGCTGCAGATGGCGCGGGGGGCGGTCCGGCTGTTGGCGCTGGCGCGGGAGATCGGGGCGATCGGCAACCAGAACGCGCACTCGGACGCCAACGTGGCGGCGGCCCTCGCCGGCGCCGCGCTGGCGGGAGCAGTGGAAAACGTCCGCGTGAACGTGGCCGCGCTCTCGGACCCGGGGGCGGGACGGGCGCTGCTGGAGGAGGCCGAGGCGCTGGAGCGGGACGCCCGGGCATCGTAGCGGTGCGGCACGCTGCGCCATTGCAGCGACGTCAGTCCGCCGTCGTGAGGATGCGGGGCGGCCCTCCGTCGGCCAGCACCGCTACCGTGTGCTCGAAGTGTGCCGAGAGCGACCCGTCCTGCGTGACGACCGTCCACTTGTCGTCGAGCGTCCGGATATCGGGACCCCCGACGTTCACCATCGGCTCGATGGCGATCGTCATGCCGGGCATCAGGCGCGCGCCGCGCTTCGGCTTGCCGTAGTTCGGCACTTGGGGCTCCTCGTGGAAGGAGGAGCCGATCCCGTGCCCCACCAGCTCCCGCACCACCGAGTAGCCCGCTGCCTCCGCCACCTGTTGCACGGCATGCCCGATGTCGCCCACGTGGTTGCCCGCGCGCGCCTGAGCGACGCCCGCGGCGAGCGCGTCCTGCGTGACCTGCAGCAGTCGCTCGACGCCCGACGCGACCTTCCCGACGGCAAACGTGGCGGCGGCGTCGGCGTGCAGCCCCTCGAGCCACACGCCCACATCCACGCTCAGCAGGTCCCCTTCCCGCAGAATCCGCTTCGCCGATGGGATCCCGTGGACGACCTCGGCGTTGATCGAGGTGCAGAGCGTCGCCGGGAAGTCGTAGAGCCCCTTGAACGAGGGCCGTGCGCCGGGGTGGGAGCGGATGAAGTCCTCCGCGAGGCGGTCTAGCTCCTCCGTGGAGACGCCGGGACGGACGTGGCGCTGCACCAACGCGAGCGTTCCCGCGACGATGCGGCCGGCCGCGGCCATCGTCTCGATCTCCCGTGGCGACTTAAGGGTGATCATCGCCCGAGGATGCGCTGGATCTCCGTCGCGATCGCGTCGACCGGCCCGCTGCCGGGCACGCGATGCACGATGCCACGCTCGACGTAGTGGGCCACGAGGGGCGCGGTATCGCGCTGGTACACCTGGAGGCGGGTCTGGATCGCCGCGGGCGTGTCGTCCGAGCGCCCCTCCTGGGCGGCGCGGCCCGTCAAGCGGCGCAGCAGCTCTTCCTCCGGCACGTCGAGCAGCAAAACGCGATTGAGGCGCTGGCCGTGCTCGCCCAGCGTGGTGTCAACCAGCTCTGCCTGCGCGGCGGTGCGCGGGAAGCCGTCGAAGATGGCACCGTCCTTCGCGTCGGGATTCGCGAGCTCTTCCTTGATGAGACCGAGGATCACGCTGTCGGGGACGAGCTTGCCGTCGTCCATGTACTTCTTCGCCTGGCGGCCGAGCGGGGTGCCTTCCCTCACGGCGGCGCGGAGGATGTCCCCAGTGGTGATTTTGCGAAGGCCCAAGCGCTCTGCCAGAATCTTGCCCTGGGTGCCCTTACCGGACCCCGGCGCGCCGAGCAGGAGGACGAACAAGGGCTCAGCGCCGGAACCGCACGCGGCTGGTGCCGCTCCCGGGTCCCCCGCCCCGCATGAACCCGTCGTAATGCCGCAGCAGGAGATGCTGCTGCACCTGCTGCACCGTGTCGAGGGCCACGCCCACCACGATCAGCAACGCCGTGCCGCCGAAGCCGAACGGCATGTTGAGAACGTTGGACACGACGATGGGCAGCATCGCGACGATCGTGAGGAAGATCGCGCCCGGGAGCGTGATCCGCGACAGCACGTCGTCGATATAATCGGCGGTGGCCGCGCCGGGTTTCACGCCCGGAATGAAGCCGCCCTGCTTCTTCAAGTTCTCCGCCAAATCCACCGGGTTGAAGATGATGGAGGTGTAGAAATACGCGAAAAAGATGATCAGCACCGCGTTCGTGAGGACGTAGAGGGGCGAGGTGGTGTTGAAGTACTCGGCCAGATGCTTCAAGGTCGGGTTGCCTGAGAAGGTGGCGATGGTGCCCGGCACGATGATCAGCGATTGGGCGAAGATGATGGGCATCACGCCCGACGAGTTGATGCGCAGCGGGATGAACGTCTTTTGCCCCTCGCGGATCCGTCCCCGTCCCATGACCTTGCGGGGAATCTGGATCGGAATACGGCGCGCCGCCACCGTCACCGCGACCGTCCCCGCCACGACGAGCACCATGATGCCGAGCACGATGAAGAGAACGGGGACCGTGAGCGAGCGGGCCCGCAACGCCTCGAGGGTCCGCAGCGTCTCGGGCCAGATGCGCTCGACGATCGAAAAGAAGATCAAGAGGCTCGCGCCGTTGCCGATGCCCCGTTCCGTGATCTGCTCGCCCAGCCACATGATGAACACGCCGCCGGTGGACAGTGTGAGCACCGTGGTCATGCGGAAGGCCCACCCGGGGTGCGCGACCGCGCCGGGGAGCTGCTCGGCGAACAGCGCGTAGCCGTACGACTGAAAGAGGCACAGCAGCACCGTGAGGTAGCGCGTCCACTGCGTGAGGGTTTTCCGCCCCTCCTCGTCGCGCTGCATCTTTTCCACGACCGGGAACACCGGGGCCGCGAGCTGGAACACGATGCTCGCCGAGATGTAGGGCATGATCCCCAGCGCGAACACCGTGGCGCGCGAGAAGCCGCCGCCCGCGAACAGGTCGTACAAGCTGAACAGGGTGCCCTGGCCGGCGTTCTTCAGGAAGTCGGCCAGCGCCTGCACGTTGACGCCCGGGGTCGCGATATGCGCGCCCAGCCGGTAGATGAAAAGGCACAGGAGCGTGAAGAGGATCTTCTCCTTCAGCTCCGGGACCTTGAACAGGTTGGGGATCTGGGGTGCCGTCACAGGTCAGCTCGCGATCGTGCCGCCCGCCTGCTCGATCTTCACCCGTGCGGAGGCGGACACGGTCACACCCTTGACGGTGAACTTGCGACCCACGTCGCCCATGCCGAGCAGCTTGATCGGCCGGTCCGGCCGGCGCACCAGTCCGGCGCCGAACAGCGTCTCCGGCGTGACCTCGACACCCTCGGCCAGCTCTCCCAAGTGACGGACGTTCACCACCTGCGCGGGCTGCTTAAACGGGTTCGTGAAGCCGCGCTTCGGGATGCGGCGGATGAGCGGCATCTGGCCGCCCTCGAACCCAGGCCGGGTCTGGCCGCCCGAGCGCGCGGTCTGACCTTTGCCCCCCCGGCCGGCGGTCTTGCCGATCCCCGAGCCGGGGCCGCGCCCCTTGCGGATGCGGGCACGGTGCGAGCCCACGGGGGGCCGCAGGCCGTGCAGCACCACCCGCTGCGCCGTGACCGGTTTCGCTTTGGCCCGCGGCCTCGCCTGCGGCTTCGCTTTCGTCCGGCCCCCCAGCCCCCTCTGCCCCCCCCGCCCCCCCCGCCCTATCGTCTTCGACTTCCGCTTGATCGGCGCCATTCGCCTACTTCCCTTCCTTCGCGGGCGTCACCATGACGAGGTGGCGCACCTGCTGGAGCATGCCGCGGAGCGCCGGGTGATCGTGCTTCACGACGGCGTCCTGATGATGCTTGAGCCCCAGCGCTTCGAGCGTGCGCCGCTCGAGCGCCGGTCGACCGATGCCGGAGTGCACTTGCCTGATGCACAGGTCGCCCGTCCCCGCGGGCGGCAGCGGCCGGTCCACGCCGCGCTTGCGCTTGCGGTACTTCCGGGTGGGCGGCTTCCTAGCCACGGGTCGCCCCCTGTCGCGGCCGGTAGTGGATCGCCTCGACCTCGACGCCGCGCTCTTTGGCCACCCGCCGCTGCGTGGTCAGGTGCTGCAACGCGTCGATCGTCGCGCGCACCATGTTGTGGGGGTTGGTCGAGCCGAGGCTCTTCGTGAGAATATCGCGCACGCCCGCGCACTCGAGAACGGCCCGCACCGGGCCGCCTGCGATCACGCCGGTCCCCGTCGCGGCGGGTTTCAAGAGCACGCGTCCCGCGCCGTGGTCCCCCACGATCTCGTGCGGGATCGTGCCGCCTGTGAGCGGCACTTCCATCATGCGCCGGCGCGCGGCTTCCACGGCTTTGCGCACCGCCTCGCTCACTTCGTTGGCCTTGCCGGTCGCGACGCCGACCCGTCCCTGTCCATCGCCGACGGCGACCAGCGCGTTGAACCCGAAGCGCCGCCCCCCGCCCCGCCCGCGACCGCGACCGCGTCCGCCGCCTCCCCCACCCCCGCGTCCTCCCCCCCCACCCCCGCTAGGGGGCCGCTCCTGCACCGCCGCCGCCTCGCCGCCCGCATGCGCCGTTTCGGCCTCTTCGCCCATCCCCGGCGTGCCCGCAGGCGCAGCCGCCGGCGGCACGACGCGCTCCTGATCTGTCGCCATCAGAACTCCAATCCGCCCTTGCGGGCGCCATCGGCCACCGCTTTGACACGCCCGTGGTACTGGTAGCCCCCACGATCGAACACGACCTTGGTGATGCCCTTCTCCTTCGCCTTGCGGGCGACGAGCTGCCCCAGCGCGAAGCTGCGCGCTGTCTTGCCCTTCCCCTCGACCGTGACCCCCTCCGAGCGGTCCGCCGCTCCCACGAGCGTGACGCCGCGCGTGTCGTCCACGATCTGGGCGTAGATGTGCTTCGAGGAGCGGAACACGACGAGCCTCGGCCGCCCCGATGAGCCCGACACCTTGTGGCGCACCCGCAGATGCCGCTGGTGGCGGCGGTCCTCGCGCGTCCTGACTTTGTGGGTCGATCGCATGACTTACTTGGCCGCCTGGGCGGTCTTGCCGGCCTTGCGCCGGACCTGCTCGCCCACGTAGCGGATCCCCTTGCCCTTGTACGGCTCGGGGGGCCGGATGGCGCGGAGCTCAGCCGCCACCTGCCCCACCAGCTCCTTGTCGACGCCCTCGATCTTCACCAGGACGTTGTTGTCCACCGAGATCTTGATCCCTTGCGGCGCGTGATACGGCACCGGATGGGAGAAGCCCACCACTAGCTGCACCCCGAACGGCTTGGACTCCGCCTTGTAACCGACGCCCTGAATCTCGAGCGACTTCGCGAAGCCCTTCGTCACGCCGTCCACCATGTTGGCAACGAGCGTACGGGTGAGCCCGTGCAGCGCCTTATGCCGGCTTTCGTCCGAGGGTCGCCGCACCACGACGGCGTTGTCCTCGAGCCCCACGGTGAGCTCCGCGTGGATCGTCCGGCTGATCTCGCCCTTCGGCCCCTTGACCGTGATCGTCCGGCCTTCGACTTGGGCGGTGACCCCCGGGGGCAGTGCTACGGGTTTCCTCCCGATGCGCGACATGCCGGCCTCCTACCAGACCACCGCGAGCAGCTCGCCGCCGACGCGGGCGGTGCGGGCTTCGCGGTCCGTCATCAAACCCTGCGGCGTGGAGAGGATTGCCATCCCCAGGCCGTTCTTTACGCGCGGGATCTCGCGCGCCTTGACGTAGCGCCGCAGGCCGGGCGCGGAGACGCGCTGGAGCTCGCGGATCACCGGGGCGTCGTTGTGGTACTTGAGGTACAGCCGGAGCAGCCCGTGACGCCCATCGTCCAGCACCTTGAAGTCCTGGATGTAATGGTTGTCGCGCAGCAGCCGGGCGATCTCGACCTTCAGCTTCGATACCGGCATGTCGACACGGCGGTGGCCTGCCTGGCAGGCGTTGCGCACGCGGGTCAGCATGTCGGCGACCGGATCAATCACGCTCATCTCGCCTTCCGTCCTGTTACCAACTGGCCTTGCGCACGCCGGGAATCTCCCCGCGCAGCGCCAGATCGCGGAAGCAGATGCGGCACAGTTTGAACTTCCGCAGCGTGCCGCGACTGCGGCCGCACCGCTGGCACCGGTAGTAGCCGCGCACCTTGAACTTGGGTTTCCGCTTGACCCTCTCGATCCAGCATTGCTTCGCCATACCGTGGTCCCCTAGTTGACGGCGACCGGGGCTTCGCCCCGGAAGGGCATTCCCAGCTCGCGGAGCAGGGCCCGGGCCGTGTCGTCCCGGCCGGCGCTCGTGACGAGCGTGATATCCATCCCGTGGATCTTCTCGACCTTGTCGTAGTCGATCTCGGGGAAGATCATCTGTTCCTTGATCCCGATCGTGTAGTTCCCCCGACCGTCGAAGCTGTCCGGCGACAGCCCACGGAAGTCGCGCATGCGCGGCACCGCGATGCTGATGAACCGGTCCAGGAACTCGTACATCCGCGCCCCGCGCAGCGTCACCGCGCAGCCGATCGCCATCCCCTGCCGGAGATTGAAGTTCGCGACCGACCTCTTGGCCCGCGTCACGACGGCGTGCTGGCCGGTAATCGCCGCGAGCTCGGCCGCGGCCGCTTCCAGACCCTTCGGATTCTTGGGCGCGTCCCCCATCCCGACGTTGAGCACGATCTTCATGAGCTTCGGGATCTGGTGCGTGTTTCCGAGGCCGAACTGCTGCGCGAGCTTGGGGCGCACCCGCTGCTCGTAGTGCTCCAGCAGGCGAGGACGCGGCGCCGGCTCGGGCGGCGGACCGGCCGGCTCCGTCACCGGCCGCTCTTTCCCCTCGCCCGCCTGTTTGGCCTTCTTGTCCTTCTTCTGCGACTTCGCCGGCTTCTCGGGCTTGGGCTCCACCGCAGCCTGCGGCTCGGTCTGGGGCGCCGCTGCGGAGTCCGCCGTGCCGGGCGCTTCGCCCTGGGGCTTGGCCTCGGGGTCGGTCGACGCGGCTGCCGGCTCGTCACCCCGAGGCACGGCCCCGGGGTTGGTCGACTCGGACTCGCTCCGTTCCTTCTTCTCTAGCATCCCTACCTCACCCGCGGGATCGGCTGGCCGGACTTGACCGCGATCCGCTCCACCGTCCCGTCCTTGTCAAGCCGCCGCCGGACGCGCGTGGGCTCGCCCGACTTCGGGTCGAGGAGCATCACGTTGGACGCGGCGATGGGTGCGGGGAACTCGATGATGCCGCTCTCGCTCCCGGGGGCGCCGGTGGCGCGCTTGTGCTTCTTCACGACGTTCACGCCCTCCACCACGATCCGGAATTGCTTGGGATGCACGCGTAGCACCTTGCCTTCCTTACCCCGATGCTCGCCGCGGATGACCCGCACCGTGTCGCCCTTGGCGACGTGGAGCTTGTGGCGCTCGGGCTCGCGGCCCCGCTCGCGGCGGCTCTTGCGGTAGACCAGCGTCCGCATCTCAGATCACCTCCGGCGCGAGCGACACGATCTTCATGAACCGCTTCTCGCGCAGCTCGCGGCCCACCGGCCCGAAGATGCGCGTGGCGCGGGGCTCGCCCTGATCGGTGATCAGCACGGCGGCATTCTCGTCGAATCGGATGTACGAGCCGTCCTTGCGCCTGGTCTCCTTCGCCGTGCGCACGATCACCGCTTTCGCGACCTCGCCCTTCTTGATCTGGCCCGTGGGGATGGCGTCCTTGATCGTGACGACGACGATGTCGCCCAGCCCGCCGTAGCGGCGTTTCGAGCCGCCGAGCACCCGGATCACGAGGGCGCTCCGGGCCCCCGAGTTGTCGGCGATCTTTAGTATCGTTTCCTGCTGCACCACGGTCCCCCCCGGCCCTTAGCGCGCGCGCTCGACGACTTCGACCACGCGCCACCGCTTCGTCTTCGAGAGCGGTCGCGTCTCCACGATCCGCACGGTGTCGCCCTGCTTCGCACCCTTGTCGTTGTGGGCCGCGACCTGTTTGGTCCGAACTATCTGCTTGCCGTAGAACCCATGCGCGAAGCGGCGGACCAGCGAGACCGTCACGGTCTGCTGCATCTTGTCGCTCACTACCACGCCCGTGCGGACCTTGCGACGCCCCCTCATGCCTGCTTCCTCTCGCGCAGAATGGTCTGGATCCGGGCGATGTCGCGACGCATCGCGCGGAACTGCAGCGGGTTGGCGATCGCCTCCGTCCCGCGCCGGAACGTCAGGCGGAACCGCTCCTCCACGAGCACCGCGAGCTTCTGCTCGAGCTCTTCGGTCTTGAGCTCCCGTAACGCATCGGGCTTCTGCCGCGCCATCCTACCGCTCCTCCCGCTTCACGAACTTCGACTTGACCGGCAGCTTGGCCGCGGCCAGCTCGAGCGCCTCGCGCGCCAGGTGCTCGGCGATCCCCTCCACCTCGAACATCACCCGCCCCGGCTTCACCACGGCCACCCAGCCCTCGGGGTTGCCCTTCCCCTTCCCCATCCGCGTCTCGGCCGGCTTCTTGGTAATCGGCTTGTCCGGAAACAGCCGGATCCAGACTTTGCCACCGCGCTTCATCTCTCGCGTCAGCGCCACGCGCGATGCCTCGATCTGCCGATTGCTGATCCACCCCGGCTCGAGCGCCATCAGCCCGTAGTGGCCGAACGCGACGGTGTTGCCGCGCGTTGCCATCCCTTTGGTGCGGCCCTTGAACCGCTTGCGAAACTTGACCCGTTTCGGCGCGAGCATGGCTCCCCCTCAGACGCCCGTCGAATACGTGCGACCGTGCAGATCCTCGGTGCGCTCGCCTTTGAAGATCCACACCTTGACGCCGATCGTCCCGTAGGTCGTCTTGGCGGTCGAGATCGCGTAGTCCACGTCGGCGCGCAGCGTATGTAGCGGCACGCGCCCCTCGTGGTAGCCCTCCGTGCGCGCGATTTCGGCACCGCCCAGACGGCCCGCCGTTTTGATCTTGATCCCTTGCGCCCCCATCCGCATCGCGCTCTGCACGGCGCGCTTCATCGCGCGGCGGAACGAGATGCGCTGGGTGAGCTGGTGCGCCACACTGTCCCCCACGAGCTGGGCGTCGAGCTCCGGACGCTTGATCTCCTCGACGTTGATCCCGACCTCCTTGCCCGTGAGCTGCGCCAGCTCGTCGCGCAGCTTGTCGACCTCGGCGCCGCGCTTCCCGATCACCACGCCCGGACGCCCCGTGTGAACCGTGACCGTCACCTTGCCGGGCTTCCGCTCGATGTGCACGTCGGCGATCGCCGCGTGGCTCAGCCTCGTCTTCAGGTACTTGCGGATCAGCAACCCGTAGGGATGCGTTTTCTGGCCCACTTATCTCTCCTCTTTCTTCTTGATCTTCTTCTTCGTGGACTTGCCGGCCTTCTTGGCCTTGGTTCGTTTGGTCCTCGTCTTGCCCCCAGACCCGGCCCTTACGGGCCGGGCTATGGCTTCCGCCTTCGCGCCGGCCTTGGCCTCCGCGGTCCCCGCCCTGACGGGCGGGGCGATGGGTGCGTCCTCGCCCGCTACGTGGATCTCCACGTGGCTGGTACGCTTCAAGATCGGCGTGGCGCGGCCCATCGCCGCTTGGGTGTAGCGCTTGAGGGTCGGGCCCTCGTTCACGACCGCGTACCGGACCCGCAGCCGGTCGGCGTCGAACGCAGCGTTCTGGCGTTGCGCCTGCTGCTCCGCATTGGCGACGGCCGACTTGAGCACCTTATGGATCTGCTTCGCGGCCAGCTTCTTCGAGAAGCGGAGGATGGCGTACGCCTCCGGGACCGCGCGACCGCGGATCTGGTCGATGACGAGCCGCATCTTACGCGCCGACTGGCGGACGGTTCGCTGAATCGCCCGAGCCTCCATCGCCTACTCCTTCGGCGCCTGAGCGGCTTCGGCCTCCGCGGCCTCGCGCTCTGCCGCCGAACCCTTCGCGCTGTGCCCACGGAACAGCCGCGTCGCCGCGAACTCGCCGAGCTTGTGGCCCACCATGTTTTCGGTGATGTACACTGGGATGAACTTGTTCCCGTTGTGCACCGCCAGGGTGTGGCCCACGAAGTCGGGCGTGATCGTCGAGCGCCGCGACCAGGTCTTGAACACCTTTTTCTCGTTCTTTTCGTTCAGAGCCTGGATCTTCACGAGGAGCGACGGCTCCACGTACGGACCTTTCTTGACGCTGCGTCCCATTTACTGTGTCGCCTTCCCGCGCTTGCGTCCGCGCACAATGAGTTTGGTCGACGGCTTCTTCTTGTGCCGCGTCTTCTTCCCCTCGACCTTGCCCCAGGGTGAGGTCGGCGGCCGGCCACCCGACGTCTTCCCTTCCCCACCGCCCAGCGGGTGGTCGACGGGGTTCATGGCCACCCCGCGCACCCGCGGCTGGCGCCCGAGCCAGCGGCTCTTGCCGGCCTTGCCGACCGACAAGAGCTCGTGCTCGGCGTTCGACACCTCGCCGATCGTGGCCAGGCACTCGCCGCGCACCATGCGCATCTCGGTGGAGCGGAGCCGCAGGGTGACGTGGTTCCCCTCTTTCGCCACGACCTGCACCCCGGTGCCCGCCGAGCGGCACAGCTGACCGCCGCGCCCGATCTTGAGCTCGACGTTGTGCACCGTCGTACCCAGCGGGATCTCGAACAGGGGCATTGCATTCCCGATCCGGATGTCCGCCCCCGGTCCCGAGACCACCGTGTCGCCGACGGCGAGACCCTTGGGAGCCAGGATGTAGCGCTTTTCGCCGTCCGCGTAGTGCAGCAGCGCGATGCGAGCAGTGCGGTTGGGGTCGTACTCGACGCTCGCGACCTTCGCAGGCACGCCGAACTTGTCGCGTCGGAAGTCGATGCGTCGATACCGCCGCTTGTGCCCGCCGCCCTGATACCGGCTCGTGATATGGCCCTTGTTGTTGCGCCCGCCCGTGCGTCTGAGCGGCTCGAGCAGCGAGCGCTCGGGTTCGGTCTTCGTGATGTCCCCGAAGTCCGACACCGAGCGGAAGCGCGTCGCCGGCGTCACCGGCTTGAACTGACGGATACCCATATCAGCCCTCGAACACCGCGATCGCGTCCCCTTCCTTGAGGGTGACGATCGCCTTTTTCCAGGACGGCCGCCGCCCGACGTACCGCCCGTAGGTGCGGCGCTTGGCCCGCACGACCATCGTGCGCACGTCGGTCACGGTGACCTTGAACAGCGACTCGATCGCCGCCCGGATCTGCGGCTTGGTCGCGGCCAGGTGCACCCGGAACGTATACTCTTTACGCGCTCCGTAGGCCGCCGATGATTTCTCGGTGACCACCGGCGCCACGATCGTGTGGTGCACCTCAGGCATCGGACGCCTCCACCGAGTCCGCGCTCTCCGCCGCCTCGCCCAGCGCTGGGAGCTCGACCACAACGGCGTCCGACCAGACGATCTCGTACGCGGTTGCGTCGGCGAACCGCATCACCTGCACGTTCGGGACGTTGCGGCCCGCGAGGTACACGTTGTACGACTGGGCGGCGCCGGCCGTGAGCACGAGCACCTTGCGCTCGGCGACCCCGAGCTTGCCGAGCAGCTCGACGAGCGACTTCGTTTTCGGCTTCTCGTAGGCGAGCGGATCCACCACGAGCAGCGCGCCCTCGCGTGCCCGGGCGTTCAGGGCGGACTTCTTCGCCAGCTGCCGCACCTTCTTCGGGATACCGAGGCGGTAGTCGCGCGGGTGCGGCCCGAACACGATCCCGCCGTGGCGCCAGTGCGGCGCACGGGTCGACCCCTGCCGCGCGCGCCCCGTGCCCTTCTGGCGCCACGGTTTCTGGTTGCCGCCCACGACCCAACGCCGCGTCTTGGTGTCGTGCGTCCCCTGCCGCTGGTTCGCGAGCAATGTCACCACGGCTCGGTGGAGGGCGTGCTCGTTCACCGTGCCGTCGAACAGCAGCGCCGGCAGCACCACCGCCTTCTTCTTGGTGCCGGTCGCAGAGTAGTGCGGCGCCTCAATCATGGCGGCTCGGGCCTCCCTGCTTGCGGACGGTGACGAGACCGTTCATCGGCCCCGGCACGGCACCACGCACGAACAACAGGTTCCGCTCGGCGTCCACCTTCACGACCCGGAGGCCGAGCTCCGTGAAGCGCCGCGCACCCATGTGACCCGGCATCCGCTTCCCCTTGATGATTCGGGACGGATCCGTCCCCGGGGCGATGGAGCCGGGTTTGCGGTGGCGGGTGTTGCCGTGGGTCTCGGGGCCGCCGCCGAAATGGTGGCGATGCACCACGCCCTGAAAGCCCCGGCCTTTGGTCACGCCGGTCACTTTCACGACGTCGCCCGTCTTGAAAATCGCCACCGTCACCGCCTCCCCGGACTTGGGGGAATCGCCTTCGCCCGGCACGGGAAAGTTCTGCAGCACGCGCGGCGCAGTCTCGAGGCCCGCCCGCTTCGCATGTCCGAGCAAGGCCTTGGGCGTGCGCACCGGCTTGGTCGCGCCAAAGCCCAGCTGGACCTGGGTCCCCGTCAGCTGCACCACGGGGCACGGGCCCGCCTCGATCACCGTGACGGGCACGTGCGCTCCTTCCTCGTCGAAGAGCCGCGCCATCCCGAGCTTGCGTCCGATCAGTCCGTTCATTCGACCTTGATCTCCACATCCACGCCCGCAGGCAGATCCAGCTTCGTCAGCGCGTCCACCGTCTGGGATCGCGAGTCGAGAATGTCGATCAGCCGCTTGTGCGTTTTGAGCTCGAATTGCTCGCGGCTCTTCTTGTCGATGTGCGGACTCCGTAGCACTGTCCAGAGCTGCCGCTTGGTGGGCAGCGGGATAGGCCCCGACACCTGGGCGCCGGTCTTCTCGGCCGTGCGCACGATGTCGGCCGCAGCCTGGTCGATCAGCGCGTGGTCGAACGCCTTGAGACGGATCCGGATTTTGCCGGCCATTGTCACCTCGTCGGAGAGTCCGTCATTTCTTGATCTTCGTGACGACTCCCGCGCCCACCGTGCGCCCGCCCTCGCGGATCGCGAAGCGGAGGCCGTCCTCCATCGCGATCGGCGTGATCAGCTCGATCGCCATTTTCGTGTTGTCGCCCGGCATGACCATCTCCACCCCGGCCGGCAGCTCCACCGTCCCGGTGACGTCCGTCGTCCGGAGGTAGAACTGCGGCCGGTACCCTTTGAAGAACGGCGTGTGACGGCCGCCCTCTTCCTTCGTCAGGACGTACACCTCTGCGTCGAATGCCGTGTGCGGCGTGATCGACCCCGGCTTCGCGAGCACCATGCCGCGCTCGATCTCGTGCTTCTCGACGCCGCGCAACAGCAGGCCGACGTTGTCCCCGGCCTGTCCCTCGTCGAGCAGCTTGCGGAACATCTCCACCCCGGTGACCACCGTCTTCTTGTCCGTCCCGAACCCCACCATCTCCACTTCCTCGCCCACCTTGATCTTGCCCCGGTCGATCCGCCCCGTCGCCACCGTGCCCCGCCCGGTGATCGAGAACACGTCCTCCACCGGCATCAGGAACGGCTTGTCCACCTCCCGCTGCGGGATCGGGATGCTCTTGTCGAGGGCAGTCAGCAGCTCCCACACCTTGGGAACCCACTCCTTGTCCCCTTCGATCGCTTTCAGGGCCGAGCCGCGGATCATGGGGATGTCGTCCCCCGGGAACTCGTACTTCGACAACAGCTCGCGCACCTCGAGCTCCACCAGGTCGAGCAGCTCGGGGTCGTCCACCAGGTCGCACTTGTTCAGAAAGACCACAATCGCCGGCACGTTCACCTGGCGCGCGAGCAGGATATGCTCCCGCGTCTGCGGCATCGGCCCGTCCACCGCCGACACCACGAGGATCGCCCCGTCCATCTGCGCTGCCCCCGTGATCATGTTCTTCACGTAGTCGGCGTGGCCCGGGCAGTCGACGTGCGCGTAGTGGCGCTGCTCGCTCGAGTACTCCACGTGGGAGGTGGCGATCGTCAGGATTTTGGTCGCGTCGCGCCGCCCCTGGGACTCGGAGGCTTTGGCGACCTGGTCGTAGGTGACGTAGGTCGCGAGCCCCTTCTCCGCCGCCACCTTCGTGAGCGCCGCCGTGAGCGTCGTCTTGCCGTGGTCCACGTGACCGATGGTGCCGACGTTTACGTGGGGCTTGGTGCGCTCAAACTTGGCCTTAGCCATGATTCCTCAAAAAGAATAAATTCGTTTCACAGAATCGTTGCACAAAGTCGTAACACAACATTGTCACGCAAGACCGTGATACCGAATACGTCTGCGCGCGACGTCGTCGCGTGACGCCTTTGCGCGACGGTTTCACTCGACGCCGTCTCATCTATCCCTTCACTTTGCTGACAATCTCTTCTGCCTTCTGTTTCGGGACTTCTTGATAGTGGCTGAACTGCATGCTGTAGATGGCCCGCCCCTGGCTCATCGAGCGCAGCGTCGTAGAGTAGCCGAACATCTCCGACAGCGGCACACTCGCCGCCACCACGTGGGCGTCCGCGCGCTGGGTCATCCCGCCGATCTTGCCGCGGCGACTCGACAGGTCGCCGATCACATCGCCCATGTAATCCGCGGGCGTCACCACCTCGACGTCCATGATGGGCTCGAGCAGAATCGGGTGCGCCTGGCGGGCCGCCTCCTTCACAGCCATCGAGCCCGCGATCTTGAACGCCATCTCGCTCGAGTCGACGTCGTGGTAGGAGCCGTCCACGAGCTCCACTTTGACGTCCACCATGGGGTACCCCGCGAGCACGCCGTTCTCGAGCGCCTCCTTCACCCCCTGCTCGACCGGGCCGATGTATTCCCGCGGGATCACGCCGCCGACGATGTTGTCCTCGAAGACGAAACCGGTGCCGGGCTCGCCGGGCTCCATGTTGATGACCACGTGGCCGTACTGGCCGCGGCCGCCCGTCTGGCGGATGAACTTGCCCTCGACCTCTTCCACGCGCTTCCGCACCGTCTCGCGGTAGGCCACCTGCGGCCGGCCCACGTTCGCGTCGACTTTGAACTCCCGGCGCATGCGCTCGACGATGATCTCGAGATGCAGCTCGCCCATCCCCGAGATGATCGTCTGTGCCGTCTCGGCGTCGCTATGGACGCGGAACGTCGGGTCTTCCTCCGACAGCTTCTGCAGCGCGATGGAGAGCTTGTCCTGGTCGGCCTTGGTCTTGGGCTCGATCGCCACGGAGATGACCGGCTCGGGGAACTTCATTGCCTCGAGGATGATCGGATGGGCCTCGTCGGACAGCGTGTCGCCGGTCTTCGTGTCCTTGAGCCCGATCGCTGCCGCGATGTCGCCGGCGCGGACCTCCTCGATCTCCTCGCGCTTGTTGGCGTGCATCTGCAGCAGCCGCCCGATACGCTCCTTCTTGTCCTTGGTGCTGTTGTAGATGTAGGAGCCAGCGGTGAGGACGCCTGAATAGACGCGGAAGAACGTGAGCTTGCCGACGTACGGGTCGGTCATGATCTTGAACGCGAGCGCCGCGAACGGCTCTTCGTCCGCCGCCTTGCGAGTCGCGTGCGTCGCGTCGTGATGCGGCAGATGCCCCTGAATCGCCGGGACGTCGAGCGGCGACGGCAGCAGGTCCACCACCGCGTCCAGCAGCGCCTGGACGCCTTTGTTCTTGAAGGCCGCCCCGCACAGCACTGGCACGACCTTGCCCGAGATCGTCGCCTTGCGCAGCACCGTGCGGATCTCGTCCTCGGTGAGCTGGTGCTCTTCCAGGTACTTGTGGAGGATCGCGTCGTCCTGCTCGACCACGGACTCGAGCAGGTGGTGGCGCATCTCGGCCACCCGGTCCTTGAGGGCGGCGGGCACGGGACCCTCGACGTACTTCTTCCCGAGCGACGCGTCGTCGTAGACGATCTCCACCTGTCGGATCAGGTCCACGACGCCTGTGAACAGCTCACCCGAACCCAGCGGGAGTTGGATCGGCACCGCGTTGGCACCGAGCCGGTCCCGCACCATCTTGAGGCACATGTCGAAGTCCGCGCCCACCCGGTCCATCTTGTTGACGAAGATGATGCGCGGCACGTGGTAGCGGTCGGCCTGGCGCCACACGGTTTCCGTCTGCGGCTCGACGCCGCCCACCGCGTCGAGCAAGGTGATGGCGCCGTCCAGCACGCGGAGCGATCGCTCTACCTCGACGGTGAAGTCCACGTGACCCGGTGTATCGATGATGTTGATGCGGTACTGCTCGCCGCGACGGAGCCAGAACGTGGTGGTGGCGGCGGAGGTGATGGTGATCCCCCGCTCTTGCTCCTGTTCCATCCAGTCCATGGTCGCCGTACCGTCGTGGACCTCGCCGAGCTTGTACGTGCGGCCCGTGTAGTACAGGATGCGCTCGGTCGTAGTCGTCTTCCCGGCATCGATGTGGGCCATGATGCCGATGTTGCGAATCCGTTCGAGCGGAGTGGTTCTGGGCATCTCGTTCCTTTAATCAGCAAAAACGCGGGGCGACCGTGGCGCCCATCGTGGGCCGGTCTCGCTCCGCTCTTCTAGCCCCCGACTTACGCCCGGGGCTAGTTTACCACCGGTAATGTGCGAAAGCCCGATTGGCTTCCGCCATCCGGTGCGTGTCTTCCTTCTTCTTGATCGTCTCGCCCTCGCCCTTCGAGGCGAGGATCAGCTCGGCGGCGAGCCGCTCCGCCATGTTCTTCTCGCGCCGCGCCCGGCTGTACTGGATCAGCCACCGCATCCCCAGCGCCGTGCGCCGCTCGGGTCGCACCTCGACCGGCACCTGGTAGGTCGCGCCGCCCACGCGGCGGGACTTGACCTCGAGCGCCGGCTTCACGTTCGACAGCGCCTGCTTGAACACGTTCACGCCCGGCTGCCCGGTGCGCTGCTCGATCAGGTCCATCGCCTGGTAGAACACCCGCTCCGCCAGCGACTTCTTGCCCCGCTCCATCAGGTTATTCAGGAACTTGGAGACGGTCTGGCTGTCGTAGCGCGGATCGGCCGGCACCGGGCGCCGGATCGCTTTTTTCCGACGGCTCATTGCGCCGCTTCCTTCGGGCGCTTGGCCCCGTACTTGGAGCGCGACTGCTTCCGCTCGTTCACTCCCGCGGCGTCCAGGGTGCCGCGGATGATGTGGTAACGCACGCCCGGCAGATCCTTGACGCGACCGCCCCGGATCATCACGATCGAGTGCTCCTGCAGGTTATGCCCCTCGCCCGGAATGTAAGCGGTCACCTCGAAGCCATTCGTCAGCCGGACCCGCGCGACTTTGCGCAGCGCCGAGTTCGGCTTTTTCGGCGTGGTCGTGTACACTCGCGTGCACACGCCGCGCTTTTGCGGATTGCCGCGCAGCGCCGGGGCCTTTTCCTTTTTCTCCACGTCCCGGCGCCCGAGCCGGACGAGCTGATTGATGGTCGGCATACACTCCGCCAAAAAGTTGCCAAATAGACTCACAAAATAGACGGGCGATTGTGGTTAGGGCAACCCCCGCCGCCCCGCAACTCCCGCCCCGTTGCCAGCCTCACGAGTCGAGCCGCAAGCGAACTGGCCCCGGGCCCGGTTGCGGGGTCGCACCTCAAGAGCTATATGCACTCCTCCGCCCCTCCGGAGTCCAGCATGCGTCCCGCGCTCCTCGTCTCGCTCCTGGCCGTGTCCGCCGCATGCACCATCCGCGTGATCCAACCCGCTCCCGCCGCAGCACCCGGTGGCGGCAGCCCCAAGCCTGACAGCGCCAAACGGGACCTCCCCTGGAAGCCCTTCGCCGAAGTGACGAAGGACGCCCGCGTGCAGACCGGGCTGTTCACGGCGTATCTCAAGCGGGAGAGCGCCTACCTCGCGCTTAAGCCGGAGCAGTTCGACCACGACTACCTCATGGTCACGGAGCTGTCGCAGGGGATCGGCGAGCTGGGCATTGACGGCGGCAGCGACGTCCGCTCCGACCTGATCCGATTCCACAAGGCCGGCGACCACGTCGAGCTGTGGGTCGTGAACCCCTACGCCACGGCGACGCCGAACACGCCGATGGCGCGCACCGTCGCCTACTCGTTTGGGCACTCGGTGGCTCAGTCGTTTCCGATCGCCAGCATCCGCGATACCACGAACGAAGTGCTCGTAGATCTCGTCCCGTTCCTCGTGTCCGACTGGGTCGATCTGGGCGCGTATTTCCAGTTCTTCTCGCAGGTCACGCCCATGCAGGGCCCCGGGCCGATGTTCGACAAGGAACGCTCCAGCTTCCAGTCGCTGCACATGTTCCCGACGAACACGGAGGCCGAGGCCCGGCTGACGTTCCGGACGAGCCGGAGCCTTGGGATGGACATGGTCCCGGACTACCGTTGGATTCCCGTGGCCGTGCACTACTCGATCCTCGAGCTGCCCGCGACACCGATGCGCCCGCGCCACGCCGACGACCGGGTGGGCTACTTCGTATCCGCAATGAAGAACTTCTCGCGCGACACCGCCGAGAGCTTCTTCGTCCGCTACGTGAACCGCTGGCGGCTCGAGAAGAAGGACCCGAGCGCCGCCCTGAGCGATCCGGTCAAGCCGATCACCTACTATCTCGACCGCACCATTCCCCTCGAATGGCGTCCCTACGTGCGGGACGGGATTCTCGAGTGGAACCGGGCGTTCGAGGAAGCGGGCATCCGCAACGCCATCCAGGTGCTGGACGCCCCGGAGGATTCGCTGTGGAGCGCCGAAGACGCGCGCTACAGCACGGTGCGCTGGATGGCCAACAACGCTTTCACCTACGCGATCGGGCCCTCCGACGTCGATCCCCGCACTGGGGAGCTCCTCAACGCCGACATCCTCATCGCCGCGTCCTTCATCCAGGCGTGGCAGGGTGAGTACCGTGACTACGCGGGGCCCCAGGCGATGATCCGGGAGGTGTTCCTCGAGGACTCACTGCTCCGGGCGGATCCGGGCGGCCGTCGCCTCCAGCGGTTGTGCTCCTACGGGGGCAGCATGGCGCACGAGGGGACCCTGCTCCGGGCGACGCTCGCCGCGAGCGGCGCGATCGCTCCCGGCGGCCCCGTCCCACGGGAGTACATCGGCCAGGCGCTGAAAGAGCTGGTGATGCACGAAGTCGGGCATACGCTCGGCCTGCGGCACAACTTCCGCGGCACCGCCGCCATCCCCATGGAGCAGCTGTTCGACCGGGCGTACACGGCGACCCACGGCACGTCAGCTTCGGTCATGGACTACAACCCTCCGGCCATCGCCCTGGATCGCAGCCAGCAAGGGGACTACTACTCGCGCACGATCGGAACGTACGACCGCTGGGCGATCAAGTACGGATACGCCACGGTTGCCGGGGAAACGCCCGACGCCGAGCGCCCGGGTTTGAAGGCCATCGCCGCCCAAGCGTCCGATCCCGAGCACGTCTACGCGACCGACGAGGACGCCGGGTTCGCCGCCTACGGCCTCGATCCCACCGTGACGCGGTGGGATCAAACGTCGGACCCGCTCGCCTGGGCCAAGGACCGCGTGACGCTCGTGAACCGTTTGTTCGACTCCCTGGAAACGCGGCTCGTGGCGGCGGGCGACGGCTACCCCAAGCTGCGGCGCGGCTTTCGGGACCTGCTGTTCGAGCGCTGGTACGCGACGCTCGTCACCGCCAAGTACCTGGCGGGGGCGTACACCTCGCGCGATCACCGCGGCGACCCGAACAGCCGGCCGCCGTTCGTCGGCGTCTCGGCGGCCCGCCAGCGGGACGCGCTGGCGTTCATCGCCGCTGCGGGCTTGGGCGAGAACCTGTATCGCTTCCGGCCGGAGCTGCTCAACAAGCTCGCCCCCGAGCGGTGGTGGCACTGGGGCGTGAACCCGTTCAGCGAGGGGCGGATCGACTTCCCGTTGCACGACTGGGCCCTGGCGTTCCAGGGGACCCTAGTCCGCCTCCTCACGGACCCGCAAGTGCTGTCGCGGGTGCGGGACGCCGAGCTGCGCGCGCCAACCCGGAGCCAGATGGTGACGATCCCAGATGTTCTGACGACCCTCACCACCAGTATCTGGGCCGAGGCAGGGGGCCAGGGGTCCCGTGGCCGTAACACCACCTCCATTCGCCGCGACCTCCAGCGCTTGTATCTCACCCGACTGCTGCAGATGGTGGTGACGCCCGAGCCCGGCATGCCAGAAGACGCGCGCACGGTGGCGCGAGCCACGCTCGCGAGTCTGAGCGGTGCCCTCGGTCGGGCACTGGCGCCCGCGAACGAGCTCGACGGGTACACGCAAGCGCACTTCGCCGACTCGCGCCAGCGCATCGAGCAGGCCCTCAACGCGCAGGTGGTGCAGCCGCTCGGCCCAACGCCGTCGCCGCGCTAGGAGACGAAGCGGATCAACCCGCGGCAACGAACGGCGCCCGGGCATCCTCCCCGGGCGCCGTCGCTCGTATGGCACGCCAGTGGCGGGCCCCACCTAATCCGCCTCCACTTCCTCCGGGAACGGACTGGGCACCGCGCCCGGCACGGGCTCCACCGGCGGCGGTGGGGGCTGGAACCCCTCGGGCGGCTCGATCTCGATCTCATGGTACCGATAGATGCCAGTGCCGGCTGGGATGAGATGGCCGATGATGATGTTCTCCTTGAGCCCCAACAAGTCGTCCCGGGCGCCGCGGATCGCGGCGTCGGTCAGCACGCGCGTGGTCTCCTGGAACGACGCCGCCGAGATGAACGATTGCGTGGTCAGGCTCGCCTTCGTGATGCCTAAGAGCAGGGGCTCGCTCGTCGCCGGCTTACCGTCCTTCTTCACCGCCCGCTCGTTGATCTCGCGGAACGTCAGCTTGTCGACGTGCTCGCCCTCGAGGAACTCGGTGTCGCCCGGGTCGACCGTTTTTACCTTCTGCAGCATCTGGCGCACGATCACGCCGATGTGCTTGTCGTTGATCTTGACGCCCTGGAGCCGGTACACCTCCTGCACCTCGTTCAAGAGGTACTCCTGCACCGCCCGCGGGCCCTTGATCCGCAGGATGTCGTGCGGGTTCACGGGCCCCTCGGTGAGCCGGTCCCCGGCGCGCACGCGGTCGCCCTCGTGCACGCGCAGGTGCTTGCCGGCCGGCACCTCGTACAGCTGCGGCTCGCCCTCTTCGGCGTGGACGTAGATTTCGCGCTTGCCGCGCTTGATGTCGCCGAACCGCACGGTGCCGTCCACCTCGGAGATCGTGGCCGGGTCCTTGGGCCGCCGCGCCTCGAACAGCTCGGCCACACGGGGGAGACCGCCCGTGATGTCGCGCGTCTTGTACGCCTCGCGTGACACCTTGGCGAGCACCAGGCCTGCGTACACCTCTTGGCCGTCGTCGACGGTGAGCTGCGCCCCTTCCGGGATGACGAAGTCGCGCAGCCGCTTCTCCTTGTCCCCCTTCTTCTGGATGATCTCAATGTGCGGGTGCAGCTTCTTCTCCCGGTCCTCGATGATCACGCGCTGGCGCCGGCCGGTCAGCTCGTCGAGCTCCTCCCGGACCGTCTCGTCTTCGACGATGTCGACGAACCGCACCACCCCCGCCACGTCGGTCATGATCGGGTTGGTGTAGGGGTCCCAGGTGAACAGCACGCCGTCGCGGGCCACCTTGGCCCCGTCGGCCACCATCAGGGTCGCGCCGAGCGGCACGTGGAAGCGCGAGTGCACCGAGAGCTTGCCCTCCTCGCCGGCGCCGTGCTTCGCCGCCCGGAGGATCAGCTCGCCCTCGTAACTCGTGACGACGCGCTGCTTGTCGGGTGTCTCGACGAAGGTGAGGCGGTCGCCGTACTCGATGACGCCCTCGACCTTGGTCTTCCGCACCGTCTGCTCCGCGATGCGCGCCGCCGTGCCGCCGATGTGGAACGTGCGCAGCGTGAGCTGCGTACCCGGCTCCCCGATCGACTGGGCGGCCAGGATCCCCACCGCCTCCCCCAGGTCCACCATGTCCATGGTGGCGAGGTTGCGGCCGTAGCACATGCGGCACACGCCGCGCTTCGCCTCGCATGTGAGCACCGACCGGATACGCACCGCCTCGATCCCCGCGTCCTCGATGGCCTGCGCGGTCTCTTCGGTGATGAGCTTGCCCGCTTCCACCAGCACCTTGGGCCGTTCGTCCTCGTCGAGCTCGTGGGGGTCGGACACCTCGTCCAGCGCCACGCAGCCCACGAGCCGCTCGCGCAGCGGCTCGATGATGTCCTCGCCCTCCTTCAGGGCCGACATCTCGAGGCCGAGGATGGTGCCGCAGTCCTCTTCGGTGATCGTCACGTCCTGCGCGACGTCCACCAGGCGGCGTGTCAGGTACCCGGCATCCGCCGTCTTCAAGGCGGTGTCCGCCAGCCCTTTGCGCGCGCCGTGCGTCGAGATGAAGTACTCGAGCACGGAGAGGCCCTCACGGAAGTTCGACTTGATCGGGCTCTCGATGATCTCGCCGATGCCGCCGGTCAGCTTCTTCTGCGGCTTCGCCATCAGGCCGCGCATCCCGGCCAGCTGGCGGATCTGATCGCGCGAGCCGCGGCTCCCGGAGTCGAACATCATGAACACCGGGTTAAAGCCGCCCTTCGAGCGTTGCATCGTCTTGACCATCGCGTCGGCGATGTCGTTGTTGGCGTGGGTCCAGGCGTCGATCACCTTGTTGTAGCGCTCGCCGAAGGTGATCTGTCCTGTGGCATAGGCGCGCTGGAACCGCTCGACCCGCGCCTCGGCGTCGTGCAACAGCGACGCCTTCTCGGCCGGGATCTCCAGGTCCTCCACCCCGATCGAGACGCCCCCCATCGTGGCGTAGCGGAAGCCGAACTCCTTGAGCATGTCCAGGAACTGCACCGTGCTGGCCAGGCCGGCCCGGCGGTAGCTCTCGAACACGAGCTCCGACAGGTCTTTCTTGCGCAAGACCTGGTTCTGGTAGCCCTGCTCACGCCGCAGCCCCTCGGGGAGGATGCTGTTGAAGATCACCCGCCCGGCGGTCGTGTAGACCCACGCGCCCGGCGGATCGCTCCAGTAGTGCAGCGGCGAGTGGTAGGCGAGCCGCTTCGTCGCGAGCCCCATATCGAGCTCGGCGAGCGAGCCGAGCCGAGGCGCCGCCGCCTTGACCTCGGGCTGCTCGAAGTCGGCGGGCTCCTTCGTCAGGAAGTAGCAGCCCAGCACCATGTCCTGCGACGGCTCCGCCACGGGCCGGCCGTCGGACGGCTTGAGGATGTTGTTCGACGAGATCATGAGCAGCCGCGCCTCGATCTGGCTCTCGAACGAGAGGGGCACGTGCACCGCCATCTGGTCGCCGTCGAAGTCCGCGTTGAACGCCGCGCAGACGAGCGGGTGGATGCGGATCGCCTTCCCTTCCACCAGCACCGGCTCGAACGCTTGGATGCCCAGGCGGTGCAGCGTCGGCGCGCGGTTCAGGAGCACCGGATGGTCCTCGATGATTTCCTCGAGGATCTCGTACACTTCCGGTGACTCCTTCTCCACGATCTTTTTGGCCCGCTTCACGGTCTCGGCGATGCCCTTCTCGACCAGCTGATGGATGATGAACGGCTTGAACAGCTCCACCGCCATCGCTTTGGGGAGGCCGCACTGGTGCAGCCGGAGCTCCGGCCCGACGACGATGACCGAGCGGCCCGAGTAGTCCACGCGCTTGCCGAGCAGGTTCTGACGGAACCGCCCCTGCTTGCCCTTGAGCATGTCGGACAGCGACTTGAGCGGCCGCTTGCCCCGCCCCCGGATCGCCTTGGAGCGGCGGCCGTTGTCGAACAGCGCGTCGACGGCCTCCTGCAGCATCCGCTTCTCGTTCCGGAGGATGACTTCCGGCGCCCGGTGCAGGATCAGTTTCTGCAGCCGGTTATTGCGGTTGATGACGCGACGGTACAGGTCGTTCAAGTCCGAGGTCGCGAACCGCCCCCCGTCGAGCGGCACGAGCGGGCGCAAGTCGGGCGGGATGACCGGGATCACGTCGAGGATCATCCAGCGAGGGTCGTTGCGCCCCTCGCCGGCGGCGCCGGAGTTGCGGAACGCGTCCACGATCTTGAGGCGCTTCAGCATCTGCTTCTTGCGATGC
>QHTT01000142.1 GCA_003220935.1 Gemmatimonadota bacterium | reverse complement strand
CGATGCTCGTGATCGCCACGGCGCCGACCAGCACGGTCGCGTTCACTTGAATCTCGTCCAAGCGCGGGACGCCAGCCGGCGCGAACGCGACGAAGATGCGGACCGCGCCAGCCGCCACAGCCAACCCGAGTACCCCGCCGGCGATCGCGAGGAGCGCGTTCTCGGTCAGCAGCTGGACGATGACTTGTCCCCGGCCCGCACCAAGCGCTGATCGCACGGCGATCTCGCGCACGCGCGCGAGGCCGCGGACGAGGAGCAGATTGGCCACGTTGATGCACGTGATCAAGAGCAGGAGTCCGGCCGCGGCGGCGAACACGATCAGTGCCGGCCTCGTGTCGCCGAGGATGAGCCGCGGCAGCGTGTGTACGACGCCGCGCAGATCGCGCCCCCATCGCGAGCCGCCGGGACGCCGGAAGAAAGCGGTCAGCTCGTCCTGCGCGTCGGCGGCCGCTCGTCCAGCCGCGAGCCGCCCGATGACGTACAGGTCCTTGGGAACCGTCGAGGGGACGACCGGTGCCCAGAAGTCGGTGCCTCTCGGATAATCCAGCCCTTGCGGCATCACGCCGACGATCGTGTACGCCACGCGATCGTCCCAAGTCAGGACCTGGCGCCCGAGTACGTGGGGGTCGCCGCCGAACCTCCGCTGCCAGGCACCATAGCTCAACACCAGCACCGGCGCCGCGCCGGTCACGTCATCCGCGGCGCGCAGCTCTCGCCCGAGCAGGGGCCGCGCGCCGAGCACGTCGAAGAATTCGCCCGACACGAGCGCGCGGCGGAGCAGCGAGATCTGGTCGCCGTCGCGGATCGGCTTCGGCCCGGCGCCGTAATAGGAGAAGAACGCGACCCGCTCGAGCGATCGGGTTTGGAGCGCAAACTCACGGGCGTCATCGAGCCCGAACGGGTAGTTGTAGGTGCGGTCGGGTGCTTGTCCCCACAGCACGACGAGGCGGTCCTGATCGCGCACCGGGAGCCGGCGCAAGAGCAGCGCGTCGGCCACCGTGAACACCGCGGTCGCGAGCCCGATGCCGAGGGCGAGGGTGAGGACGGCAGTGAGGACGAACCCGGGCGCGCGGGAGAGGCTGCGGGTGCCCAGCCGGATGTTCTGAAGCAGTCGATCCACTAGCGTCGCATCCTTCCGGGTCCTCACCCCCTGACCCGATCTCCGTTCCCGGTCCTCACCCCCTGACCCCCTCTCCCTTCGGGAGAGGGGGAACTCTTGACGTCCCCCCTCTCCGGAACGGAGAGGGGGACAGGGGGTGAGGACTATTCATATCGCAGCGCTACCATCGGATCCACCTTGGTCGCGCGGCGCGCCGGCAGCCACGTAGCCGCGAGCGCTACCGCCACGAGCAGCAGCGCCGTCGCCGCGAACGTGACCGCGTCGCGCGGCGCCACCTCGAACAGCATCGCGCTGAGCGCACGCGTCACGCCGAGCGCCGCGACCAGACCGAGCCCCACGCCTAGTGCCACTCGGCGCAGGCTCTCTCGCATCAGCAGCCTGACCACGTCCACGCCGCGCGCCCCCAGCGCCATCCGGATGCCGAGCTCCCGGGTCCGCTGGGTCACGGCGTAGGCGGTGACGCCGTAGATGCCGACCAGCGCGAGCCCGACTGCGAGCAAGGCGAAGATGGTCAGCAGGGTCGTGTTGAAGCGCCGCGCCGCGGTCTGGCGGCCGATCAACTGCTCGAGGCTCACTACGTCGCCGATCGATTGCTCGGCATCCGCCTGGTGCACGGCGTCGCGAATCGCGCCCACCAGCTGCAGCGGCCGGCCGTTGCTCGATCGGAGCGCCACCCACATCTCCCGCAGGTCCGACTGCTGCGCCGCCGGCCGGTAGATCTCGGGTTGGGGCGTGGCGTCGAGCGAGGCGGAGCGCAGGTTGTCGATCAGGCCGACGACCGTGAGGGGCCCAGCCGGTTGCCCGGGCCCGCCGATGGTGAGCTGCCGCCCGATCGGGTCCTGGCCCGGCCAGAGCTGATCCGCGCTCGCGCGATTGATCACGGCGACGGGCGGGGCGCCGGCGCGATCCTGCGCCGTGAAGCCGCGGCCTCGTCGCATCGGGATGCGGAATGTGGTGAAGTAGTCCGGAGAGATGACCGACAACCGCAGTATCATGATCGGCTCGGGATAGTCGGGAC
>QHTT01000019.1 GCA_003220935.1 Gemmatimonadota bacterium | reverse complement strand
GTTGTTGGACGAGATCATCAGGAGCCGGGCCTCGAGCTGGCTCTCGAACGAGAGCGGCACGTGCACGGCCATCTGGTCGCCGTCGAAGTCCGCATTGAACGCCGCGCACACGAGCGGGTGAATCCGGATCGCTTTGCCTTCCACCAGCACCGGCTCGAACGCCTGGATACCCAGGCGGTGCAGCGTGGGCGCGCGGTTCAGCAGCACCGGGTGGTCCTCGATGATCTCCTCGAGGATCTCGTACACCTCCGGTGACTCCTTCTCCACGATCTTCTTGGCCCGCTTCACCGTCTCGGCGATGCCCTTCTCGACCAGCTGATGGATGATGAACGGTTTGAACAGCTCCACCGCCATCGCCTTGGGGAGGCCGCACTGATGCAGCCTGAGCTCCGGGCCCACGACGATCACCGACCGCCCCGAATAGTCCACGCGCTTGCCCAGCAGGTTCTGCCGGAACCGCCCCTGCTTACCCTTGAGCATGTCGGAGAGCGACTTGAGCGGCCGCTTGCCCCGGCCGCGGATCGCCTTGGAGCGCCGGCCGTTGTCGAACAGCGCGTCGACCGCTTCCTGCAGCATGCGCTTCTCGTTGCGGAGGATGACCTCCGGCGCCCGGTGCAGAATCAGCTTCTGCAGCCGGTTGTTGCGGTTGATGACGCGGCGGTACAGGTCGTTCAGGTCCGACGTCGCGAACCGCCCGCCGTCGAGCGGCACGAGCGGCCGCAGGTCGGGCGGGATCACCGGGATCACGTCGAGGATCATCCAGCGCGGGTCGTTGCGCCCCTCTCCCGCGGCGCCCGAGTTGCGGAACGCGTCCACGATCTTGAGTCGCTTGAGCTGCTGCTTCTTGCGGTGCTGGCTCGTCTCGCCCGCGACTGCTTCGCGCAGCTCGTCGGCGAGCTTGTCGACGTTGAGCCGCTCGAGCAGCGCTCGGACGGCGGGCGCGCCGATGTCCGCCTTGAACGCCGCGTCGCCCTCCGTCTTCGCCTTGGTGCGGAGCTCGAGGAAGCGATCTTCGTCGAGCAGCTCCTTCTCCTGCACCTCCTGCTCACCGGGGTCGATCACCACGTAGTTCGTGTAGTAGATCACCCGCTCCAGATCCCGCAGGGTCATGTCGAGCAGGTTGCCCATGGGCGACGGCAGCGTCTTGAAGAACCAGATGTGCGCTACCGGCACGGCGAGCTCGATGTGACCCATGCGCTCGCGCCGCACCTTGGACAACGTCACTTCGACGCCGCAGCGGTCGCAGATCACGCCCCGGTACCGGATCCGCTTGTACTTGCCGCAGTGACACTCCCAGTCCTTCACCGGGCCGAAGATGCGCTCGCAGAACAGGCCGTCCCGCTCCGGCTTGAACGAGCGGTAGTTGATGGTCTCGGGCTTCGTCACCTCGCCCCACGACCACCAGGTCCGCTGGCCCTGCAGCTCCAGGCGCTCGCGCTCCTTCGAATCGCGCGGCCCCCGGATTTCCTCCGGCGAGGCGATGCGGATCTGGATATAATCGAAGCTCGAGCTCTTCGGCTCGCGTCCGCTCCGGAAATCAATCATCCGAGTCTCCCTCCCCCGTTACTCTTCGACGTCCTCGGTGGTGCCCAGGGTCACTTTCAACCCGAGGGCCTGGAGTTCCTTCACCAGCACGTTGAAGGACTCGGGGATGCCGGGTTTCGGCAGGTTCTGCCCCTTGACGATGGCCTCGTACACGCGGCTGCGGCCGTTCACGTCGTCCGACTTGACGGTCAGAATCTCCTGCAGGGTGTGCGCCGCCCCGTAGGCCTCGAGCGCCCACACCTCCATCTCGCCGAACCGCTGCCCGCCGAACTGGGCCTTGCCCGCGAGCGGCTGCTGCGTGACCAGCGAGTACGGCCCGATGGAGCGCGCGTGGATCTTGTCGTCCACCAAGTGCGACAACTTCATCATGTAGATCGAGCCGACGGTGACGTCCGAGGAGAAGAACTCGCCGGAGCGCCCGTCGCGCAGCCGTGCCTTCCCCATCGGGGAGAGGCCCGCCGCCTTGAGCACCTCGTTCACCGCCTGGTCGACATCCGCCTCGGATTTGGGCCCGAGCAGCGCCGCGAGCGCCGCGAACCCGACGCCCTCCAGCACGTCGGCCGGCTTGTCGCGCTCGAGGAACTTCTCGATCTCCTTGAGCCCCGTCTTGAACGCGGCCTTGTCGGCCTTGGAGAGGTCGTCGGCCTCGAGGCGCGCCTGGTGCGCTTCCCGTTCGATGCGCCGCTGTTCGAGCTCGCGCTCGGCGAGCTGCTTCGCTGCGGCCTTGAGGAAGTCGACGACGCGATGATACACGTCGCGCGTCTCCTGCGAGAGCGCGCGGTGGCCCAGCACGCCGATCCCGGCCGTAGCGACCTCGGGCCGCCCTCCGTTCCCCGACGGCAGGCGCCGCAGATCCTTGACGATCTGGCGTATGGTCTCCGGAGCCACGTCGGGCAGGCGGACGTCGAGCTGCAGCGCGTCGGCCGCCCACGTGAGACCGGCGAGCCGGAGCAGGACGCCGATTTCGGTCTCGTCGGCGCCCTGGAAGACGGGCGTCTTGGCTTCGAAGCCCAGGATGCGCGCGGCCCAGCCGAGGTGCGTCTCAAGGATCTGACCCACGTTCATACGCGACGGCACGCCCAGCGGGTTGAGCACGATGTCCACCGGCGTCCCGTGCGGCAGGAACGGCATGTCCTCCTCCGGGACGATGCGCGCGATGATGCCCTTGTTCCCGTGGCGACCCGCCATCTTGTCGCCCACCGAGATCTTGCGCTTCTCGGCAACGTATACCTTCACGAGCTGAATCACCCCGGGGGGGAGCTCGTCCGGCTGGAGGATCTTGTCGATCTGGTCCTCCGACTTCTCCTCGATCTTGGCGCGCTCGGCCTGTGCCGCATCGAGCACGGCCCGGAACCGCTCGTTGACCTGTTTGTTGACCACGCGCAGTGTCTTCAGGTCCACGTCGGCGAAGTTGATCTCGGCGAGCTGCGGCTTCGCGAGCTTGGTGCCGGCCGGCAGGTATTCTTCGACCGTCCCCGCCTTGAGCATCAGGCCGACCTCCTGGCCGGCGAGCAGATCGCGCAGCTCGGCGAACATCGCATCGGAGATCCGGGCCTTCTCCTCCGCCTCGAGGCGGCGCACCTCGCCGATGCGCTCGCCCCGGTCCTTCTCGACGACCTGGTCCTCGATGCGCGAGAAGATCTTCACGTCGATGACCACGCCCTCCATCCCCGGCGGCACCTTGAGGGACGAGTCTTTGACGTCCTTCGCCTTCTCGCCGAAGATCGCCGTGAGGAGCTTCTCCTCGGGCGACAGTTCGGTCTCGCCCTTGGGCGTGATCTTCCCCACCAGGATGTCGCCGGCCTTGACGTGCGCGCCGATGCGAACGATGCCTCGCTCGTCCAGGTCGACGAGCGATTCCTCGGCGACGTTCGGGATCTCGCGCGTGATCTCCTCACGGCCGCGCTTGGTGTCGCGCACGTGCAGCTCGAGCTCCTGGATGTGGATCGACGAGTAGACGTCGTCCTTCACCAGCCGCTCCGAGAGGACGATCGCGTCCTCGAAGTTGTGCCCATACCACGGCATGAACGCCACCACCACGTTGGCTCCGAGCGCCAGCTCCCCGTGCTCGGTGCCCGCCCCGTCGGCGATGATTTGCCCCGCCTTCACCTTCTGGGCCACCGACACCAGCGGCCGCTGGTTGATGGCGGTGTCCTGGTTGGTCCGCCAGAACTTCTTCAAGCGGTAGCGATCGTGCTGCTTGAGGCGCGCCAGCGGGTGGTCCCCCGTCTTGGCATCTTCGTCGCCCGTGTCGATGATGATCTCATCGGCAGTGACGCGGGTGACGACGCCCGCGCGGCGGGCGATGACCACCGCGCCCGAGTCGCGGGCCACTTTCTCCTCGAGCCCGGTCCCGATGAGCGGGGCTTGTGGGAACAGCAGCGGCACCGACTGGCGCTGCATGTTCGAGCCCATGAGCGCGCGGTTGGCGTCGTCATGCTCGAGGAACGGGATCAGGGCCGCGGCGATGGACACCAGCTGCTCCGGCGCCACATCCATGAAGTCGATCCGGTTCGACGCCAGCAGCGGGTAGTCGTCCCGCTTGCGGCACAACACGAGCTCGTCGGCGAAGCGGCCGTCTTCGGCGACATGGGCGTTCGCCTGTGCCACGGCGTACTCCTCCTCTTCCGACGCCGAGAGCCAGCGGATCTCGTCGGTCACCTTGCCGTTCTTGACGGCGCGGTACGGCGTCTCGATGAAGCCCAGGTCGTTCACCCGCGCATAGCAGGAGAGGCTCGTAATGAGGCCGATGTTCGGGCCCTCCGGCGTCTCGATCGGGCACATGCGCCCGTACTGGCTGTAGTGCACGTCGCGCACCTCGAAGCCCGCGCGCTCGCGCGTGAGGCCGCCCGGTCCGAGAGCGGAGAGGCGCCACTTGTGAGTCAGCTCCGCGAGCGGGTTCGTCTGATCCATGAACTGCGACAGCTGCGAGCTGCCGAAGAACGCCTGGATGACGGCGCTCACCGTCCGCGCGTTCACGAGATCGTCCAGCGTGATCCGCTCGGGATCGTTGTTGATGCTCATCCGCTCCTTGATGAGCCGCGCCATGCGCGAGAGCCCGACGGAGAACTGGTTCGCGATCAGCTCGCCCACCGAGCGCACCCGGCGGTTGCCGAGGTGGTCGATGTCGTCGGTGTAGCCGCGCCCCTCCCGCAGCTCGATCAGGTAGCGGATGATCGCGATGAAGTCGTCCTCCGTCAGGACCGTGTGGTCCTTGGGGACGTTCACCTTGAGGCGTTGGTTGATCTTGTAGCGCCCCACCCGGCCCAGGTCGTAACGCTTGGGGTGGAAGAAGAGCCGCTCCAACGCCTGCCGCGCGGTCTCGAGATTCGGCGCCTCACCCGGCCGCAGCAGCGCGTAGATCTGCTCTAGCGCCTCCGCCTCGGTGTGGGTCGGGTCCTTCAGTAGCGTGTTCTTGATGAGCGGCGACTCGCTGCGCCCCGCAGGCAGCAGCACGTCGACCTTGGTCACGCCCGCCTTCAGCAGCTTCTTCTTGAGTGTGTCCGAGAGCTCCCGCCCCCCTTCCGCGACGACCTCCCCTGTCTCGGGGTCAGCCACGTCGAACGCCAAGATGGACGCGCCCTGCCGCTCGCGCGTCGTCGTCGGCTGCGCCTCGTCGCGCAGGTCGAGCGACGTGTAGCCCGCGAAGACCGTGACTTTGCTGATACCAGCGCGCCGGAACGTGTTGAACTTCTCCAGGGTGAGCTCGTCGCCGACCCGTCCGAGCGGCTCGCCTTTCTTGTTCTCGGGATCCGGGATGTCGGCCGCCAGCAGGGTGCCCAGCACCTCGCGCTTCTGGGCACGGCCCTCGAGCTTGCCCGTAATGTCGATGTCCTTCGTGGCGTAGAACAGCTTCAAGACGTCGGCGTTCGTGCCGTAGCCGAAGGCGCGTAGCAGCGCCGTCGCCGGGAACTTTTTCTTCTTGTCGATATGAACGTAGATCACGTCGTGGATGTCGATCGTGAACTCGACCCACGAACCCCGGAACGGAATGATCCGCGCCGAGAACAGCCGCTGGCCGTTCGGGTGGATGCTCTCCTCGAATACCACGCCGGGGGAGCGGTGCAGTTGCGACACGATCACGCGCTCGGCGCCGTTGATGACGAACGTGCCGAGCGGCGTGAGGATCGGCAGCTCACCGAGGTAGACTTCCTTCTCGATGATGTTCTTGGGTCGTTTCGTCTTGGTGGTCTCACCCACCTCTTCCATGACCACCAGCTGCAGCGTCGCCTTGAGCGGAACGGAGTACGTCATATCCCGTTCGATGCACTCCTCGACCGAGTACTTCGACTCGCCAAGGGCGTACTTCACGAACTCCAGGGAGTAGTTGCCGTTCACGTCCTGGATCGGAAAGACATCCTTGAACACCCGCTCGAGCCCGACGTCCGTCCGCTCGGCGCCCTTGCCGTCCGGTTGCAGCAGCGACTGGAACGCACGCGTCTGGATGTCGAGGAGATGCGGCATCGGCATCCCCTCGTCGAGCTTAGCAAACGACAGTACCGGCAACGTTTTCGTCATGGCGACACCTCAGGCAAACACGAAACGGCCCCTACCCCCCGGCCGGCGAGCGGCCGGGGGCGGACAGAGGGGCTTGGAGAAGCGAGCAGGAACGTGGCCGGTCCGCTACTTCAGTTCGACGGCAGCGCCCTGGGCTTCGAGCTTCTTCTTGATGTCCTCGGCTTCCTGCTTAGACACGCCTTCCTTTACGGTGCCGGGCGCGGCTTCCACCAAGTCCTTGGCCTCCTTGAGGCCCAAGTTGGTGATCGCCCGGATCTCTTTGATCACCTGAATTTTCTTTTCGCCAGCGCTCTTCAAGATGACCGTGAACTCGGTCTGTTCCTCGACGGCAGGGGCGGCTGCCGCCGCGCCGACCGCGCCCGCGCCCGCCCCCGGCGCCGCCGCCACCGGCGCCGCGATCGTGACGCCGAACTTCTCCTTGAACGCCTCGATCAGCTCCGCCAGTTCAAACACCGACATGTTCCCGATGGCTTCGAGAATGTCGTCCTTGCTCACACTGGTCTGAGTCGCCATTTCCGTGCCTCCCCCTCGATTCAAGAAGCGGCCCCTCCAGCAGAGGCACGCTTGGTCCGGAGCGCCTCGAGGGCACCCACGAAATTCATCAGGACGCCGTTCAACGCGCCGACGAACCCGGCCATCGGCGCCTGCAGCGCTCGACCGAGCTGGGCGAGCAGCTCGGTCCGCGACGGGAGCGTGGCGAGCCGCTTCACCTGATCGGGCGTCACCGCTGCCCCGTCCACGAGACCCGCCTTGATAGCGGGCTTCTCGAACTCCTTGGCGAAATCCCCGAGCACCTTGGCGGCGACCACCGGGTCCGCCCCTCCCAGCACGAGTCCCGTGGGGCCCGCGAGATGGGGCTCGAGGCCGGGCACCCGCGCATCGGCGAGGGCGCGCCGCGCCAGCGTGTTCTTCACCACCACGTACTCGACGCCCGCCGCCCGGAGCCGGCGCCGCAGCTGCGTGAGCTGCGCGACGTCGAGCCCCGTGAAGTCGGTGACGTACACAGTGGTGGACCGGCGCAGACGCTCCGCCAGTCCCGTCACCACCCCCTGCTTCTGTGCCTTGGTCCTGATCATGCGTACACCGCCGGGTCCAGCGGTACGCCGGGCCCCATCGTGCTCGACACCGTCACCGACCGGATGTAGTGGCCTTTGGCCGCCGCGGGCTTCGCCCGCACGATCGCCTCCATGAACGTCTGCAGGTTCTCAGCCAGCGCATCGGCGCTGAAGGACCGTTTGCCGATCGGAGCGTGCACGATCCCGCTCTTGTCCACCCGGAACTCGATCTTTCCCGCTTTGAGCTCCTTCACCGCGCGCGCCACGTCCATCGTGACCGTGCCCGCCTTGGGGTTCGGCATCAAGCCGCGCGGGCCGAGCACCTTCCCCAGCGGTCCGAGCTGGCCCATCACGTCCGGCGTGGCGACGATGACGTCGGTGTCGAGCCACCCGTCCTTGATCTGCTGGACGTACTCCACGCCCACGAAGTCGGCCCCCGCCGCCTCCGCTTCCTTTGCCTTGTCGCCCTGCGCAATGACCAGCACCCGGATCTTCTTCCCGGTGCCGTGCGGCAGGCTCACAGTGCCGCGCACGATCTGGTCGGCGTGCTTGGGATCGACCCCGAGCCGCACGGCCACGTCGACCGACTCGTCGAACTTGGCATACGCCGCGGCCTGCACCCGCTCGACCGCCTCGCGGGGCGGATACTGCTTGTGCGGCTCAAGGGTCCCGACCGCAGCGCGGTAGCGCTTGCCGTGTGCGCGCATCAGCCCTCCACCTCGAGCCCCATGGAGCGGGCGGTGCCCGCCACCATCTTCATCGCGGCCTCGATGTCGTTGGCATTCAAGTCCGGCATCTTCAGCTCGGCGATCTTGCGCACCTGGGCGCGCGTCACCTTTCCCACCTTCTGGCGGTTCGAGGTCGGGCTGCCCTTCTCGATCCCCGCCTCCTTCTTCAGCAGCACGGCGGCGGGCGGCGTCTTGGTGATGAAGGTGAACGTCCGATCCTTGAAGATCGTCACCTCGACCGGCGTGATCATCCCCGCCTGGCTCCCCGTGCGCGCGTTGAACTGCTTCACGAACTCCATGATGTTGACGCCATGGGGTCCGAGCGCGGTCCCCACCGGCGGCGCGGGGGTCGCCTGTCCCGCTGCGACCTGAAGTTTTACGACTGCGGCGATCGGCTTGGCCATCGGCGCCCTCTAATGAGCCTTCAACTGGAGATAATCGAGCTCCACGGACGTGGGCCGCCCGAACAGCGATACGGCGACCCGCACCTTGCCCTTGTCCCGAATCACCTCTTCGACCGTGCCCGAGAAGTCCGAAAACGGCCCCTCGGTGATCTCCACCACTTGCCCCACCAGGAAGGGAATCTGCTCCTGCGGCTCCTCTTCCTTAACCGCTTCTTCGATGCCCAGCAGGCGGTTCACCTCTTCCGGGCGGAGCGGCATCGGCAGCCGGCCCGTGCCGACGAACTTGATGACGCCCTGGATGCCGTTGATCACGTGGATCGTTTCCTGGTTCAAGACCATGTTCACGAGCACGTAGCCCGGATAGATCTTCCGCTCCACGGTGACCTTCTTCCCGTTCTTGATCTCCACCACCTCCTGGGTGGGGACCAGGGCCTGCCGGATCGGCTTGTCCTCGTCCGGGCGCGGGTCGTCCTTAATGCGCCGGTCGATGAGCGAGCGGACCTTGTTCTCGTGTCCCGCGGTGGTCTGGATCGCGTACCAGCGATGGTCCGTCATTTGAACAGGTTGGCCACCGCCGTCACGAATACCAGCTGCAGCGTCGAGTCCATGAGCCCGATCAGGACGCCCAGCAGGATCACAAACACGATGATCACCCCGGTCGCCTTCTTGAGCTCCTCCCAGCTCGGCCAGGTGACCTTGCGGACCTCCGCGGGCACCTGAACGGTCACGAACTCCCAGGCACGGCGCAGCCACCCCTGCCCAGGGGGCTCCAAGGCTGCGGTGGCCATTACTTCGACTCCTTGTGCGCCGTCTGCTTGTTGCACCGCGGGCAGTACTTCTTCCACTCCGCCCGCTCGGGATGCTTGCGCCGGTTCTTCGTGGTGAAGTAGTTCCGGCTCTTGCAAGTGGTGCATTCCATGATGATGTTCTCGCGCGCCATTCCTTAACCTCGTCGGACAGTCGGACTGTCGGACCGTCGGACTGAATGCCGCATACCGTCCGACCGTCCGACCGTCCGTCTATTTCAATATCTTCGTCACCACTCCCGCGCCGACCGTGCGGCCGCCCTCGCGGATCGCAAACCGCAGCTGTTCCTCCATCGCGATTGGCGTGATCAGCTCGATCGTCATCTTCGTGTTGTCGCCCGGCATCACCATCTCCACCCCCGCCGGCAGCTCCACGGTCCCGGTGACGTCCGTGGTGCGGAAGTAGAACTGCGGCCGGTATCCTTTGAAGAACGGCGTGTGACGGCCGCCCTCCTCCTTCGTCAGGACGTACACCTCCGCCTCGAACTTCGTGTGCGGCGTGATCGACCCCGGCTTCGCGAGCACCATGCCGCGCTCGATCTCGTGCTTCTCGACGCCGCGCAACAGCAGGCCGACGTTGTCCCCGGCCTGTCCCTCGTCGAGCAGCTTGCGGAACATCTCCACCCCGGTGACCACCGTCTTCTTGTCCGTCCCGAACCCCACCATCTCCACTTCCTCGCCCACCTTGATCTTGCCCCGGTCGATCCGCCCCGTCGCCACCGTGCCGCGCCCGGTGATCGAGAACACGTCCTCCACCGGCATCAGGAACGGCTTGTCCACCTCGCGCTTGGGGACCGGAATGCTCTTATCGAGCGCCGCCAAGAGCTCCCAGATTTTGGCGACCGAGTCCTTGTCGCCCTCCAGCGCCTTGAGCGCGGAGCCGCGGATCATCGGGACGTCGTCGCCCGGGAACTCGTACTTCGACAGGAGCTCCCGCACCTCCAGCTCTACCAGGTCGAGCAGCTCGGGGTCGTCCACCAGATCACACTTGTTCAGGAACACCACGATGGCGGGCACGTTGACCTGGCGGGCGAGCAGGATGTGCTCCCGCGTCTGCGGCATCGGCCCGTCCACCGCCGACACCACCAGAATCGCCCCGTCCATCTGCGCCGCCCCCGTGATCATGTTCTTCACGTAGTCGGCGTGCCCCGGGCAGTCGACGTGCGCGTAGTGGCGCTGCTCGGTGGAGTATTCCACGTGAGCCGTCGCGATCGTCAGGATTTTGGTCGCGTCGCGCCGCCCTTGTGCCGCCGACGCCTTGGCCACCTCATCATAGCTCACGTAGGTCGCGAGCCCCTTCTCGGCCGCAACCTTCGTGAGCGCCGCCGTGAGCGTCGTCTTGCCGTGGTCCACGTGCCCGATCGTCCCGACGTTCACGTGGGGCTTCGTGCGCTGGAATTTGGCTTTGGCCATGGAATCCCCTAAAGGAACTGCGTTTCACACAATCGTTGCACGAAATCGTCAAGTAACAGCGTCGCGCAAAACCGTACCGATTGACGTCTCTGCGTGACGTCTTCGCGTGACGCCTTCGTGCTACGTCTCTACTCGACGCCTTCTTTTCTTTTCAAAGCTCGCGACCGGAATCGAACCGGTGACCTCGTCCTTACCAAGGACGCGCTCTGCCGACTGAGCTACGCGAGCAAAGCGGGCGACGGGGCTCGAACCCGCGACCCTCAGCTTGGAAGGCTGATGCTCTACCAACTGAGCTACGCCCGCGCGCTCGAAGGAGTGGTGGGGGAAGGATTCGAACCTTCGTAGGCTGTCGCCGGCAGATTTACAGTCTGCTCCCTTTGGCCACTCGGGCACCCCACCACGCCGGTCGCCACGCGCCTCGTTCGCCTCCCCCCGCCCCGCGCCTCCCGGTCCCACTGACAACGCACCCCGCGTTCCCAAAGGCGCGGGGTGTGTTGATCCCTCCGGACTGGAAAGTCGGTGCGGTCCTCCTCCTCTTCGGCAACGTGAGCTGACGAAGGGACTCGAACCCTTAACCTGCTGATTACAAATCAGCTGCTCTACCAGTTGAGCTACGTCAGCTGGCCGATCGCCAAAATTTCCAGACTTGTAGCTTAAACGGGGAGGGTGGCCGGGGCAAGGGACGGGCGGCGAAGAACTTAGACCACCCGCCACTTGGTCCCGGCCGGGGTGTCCTCGATCTCAACACCCCGGGCCCGGAGCTCGGCGCGGATCCGGTCGGCTGCCTTGAAATCCTTGGACTTACGGGCCTTTTCCCGAGCCGCGATCCGCTCCTCCACCCAGCGCAGGAATGTCGGGTCCAGCACCTTGGCGGTGGGCAGGATGTCGAGTACCCCCATCGCCCGGTCCAGCGCAGCGAGCGCGGAGGCTGCGCCGCTCGCGCGCGCGTCGAGCGCTGCGTGGCCCGCGTGGACGAAGTCGAACAGCCCGGCGCACGCCTGCGGCGCGTTCAGATCGTCGTCGAGCGCCGCGCGCAGCTCCGCCTCGAATGTGGCGGCCAGGCCGGCGAGCTCCCCCTCCCCTTTCCCACTTCCCTGGTCCACGACCAGCCGCGCCCGGAACTCGCCGAGGCGCTTCACACCGGCAGCCGCCGCGGCTAGTGCCTCATCGCTGAAGTCGAGGGGTTTGCGGTAGTGCGTTTGCCAGAAGAGCAGGCGTACCGCCGCCGCATCCACACCTTGGTCCCGCAGGTCACGCGCCGTCAGGAAGTTGCCGAACCGCTTCGACATCTTGGTGCCGCGCACATTGAGAAACTCGCCGTGCAGCCAGTAGCGCGCGAACGGTTGACCGGTAGCCCCTTCCGATTGCGCGATCGAGCGACATTGCCGAGCACTCGAGATGCCACCCGGGCCGCCCGCGCCCGAACGGCGCGTCCCACGCCGCCCCCACCGCCTCGTCCTCGCCATCTGCTGCCTTCCACAGGGCGAAGTCGCTCGGGTCGTCCTTGGCGTACTCGTCGCTCGACACCCGGGCGCCCACCTTGATCTGCCGGCGGTCGAGCTGCGACAACCGCCCGTACGTCGGAAACTTGGTGAGGGCGAAGTAGACCGAGCCGTCCTCGCTCTTGTAGGCGACGCCGCGCTCGAGCAGACGCGCCACGAGCGCGACCATCGCCGGGATCGCCTGCGTGGCGCGCGGGTAGACGTGCGCCGGCTTGATCCGCAGATAGTCCCGATCCTCGAAGAACGCCCGGACGAAGGGCTCGGTGTGGTCGGCGAGGCGCTTGCCCGCTGCACGCGCCGCCTTGATGGTGCGGTCGTCTACGTCCGTCAGGTTCATCATGTGGAACACCTCGTACCCCGAGTATTCGAGGTAGCGTCGCAGCAGGTCCTCGAACAGGAAGGTCCGGAAGTTTCCGATGTGGGCGTAGTTCCAGACCGTCGGCCCGCAGGTGTAGAGCGTCACCCTCGGCGGGGTGAGCGGTTGAAACGGTTCGAGGCGGCGGGTGAGAGTGTTGTGCAAGGAGAGCGTCACGGCTGAAACGTAGGAAGCGCCGGAGGGAGCGTCAACGCGGGCGGTCGCGCAGCGCGTCGAGCACCGCGTCCTCCAGCGTGCGACCGCGCACCCGCGAGGCGCGCACGGCAAGCCGGTGCGCGCGGCACAGCGCGAGCGCGGCTTCCGCGCTGCGCGTCCCGAGGTCGGCCTGGAGACCGTACGGCGTGATGCGGAACCCGGGGGGCGGCGCGGCGGGGGGCGCATCGAGCAGGATCTCGAGCACGCGCTCTCCCATGAGCGCGGCGGTCGGCGCTGCGCGAACGACGCGGCCGTCCCGCATCACGAGCACGCGCGCCGCGAGCTGCTCGACGACAACGAGGTCGGAGGACGCCAGCAGTACAGCGACGCCGCACGCCGCGAGGTCGCGGACCCGCTCGCACATCGCCCGCCGTCCGACCGCATCCACGCCCGAGAGAGTCTCGTCGAGCAGCAGGATCCGGCGGTGACCGAGCGCGGCCTGTGCGAGGGCGAGCCGGCGCGCGACCGGCAGGGGGAGGCCCGCGGCGCGGCGCTCCGCCGCGCCCTCGAGGCCGGCCCGCTCGAGCGCGGCCGCGACCAGCCCGCGCCGGGCGGTGCCGGCGGCGTGAAACCGGGCGAAGTACCCCAGCACCTCGCGCACGCTGAGGGTCGGCGGAAAGACCGGCGCCTCAGGGGCGTACCCGAGCGCCGCCCGTGCCGCGGGCGTCCCCGCCGGCACGCCCACCACTGTCACCGTGCCCGCGTCCGGGGCGAGCAGCCCAGCGGCAATCCCGAGCAGCGTCGTCTTGCCGGAGCCGTGCGGTCCGACGAGCGCCGTGATTTCCCCAGCCGCGACCTCGAGGGACACGTCGGCCACCGGGGCCGCGTCGCGTCGGTGGCGACGGCGCCGCGTGACACCGGAGAGGAGGAGTACCGGCGCGTTCACACCGCGCGTCGCGCGAACAGCTGGGCGGTCCCCGCGACCCCGCCGACCACCCAACAGGCCGCGTGTGCCCAGCCCACCGGGTCGCCGCTCGCCAGCGCCTCGTAGCGCCACACCCCGGGAAGCAGTTCGAGTACGACCACGCTGATGCGCGTGAGCATGCCCGGAGCCTGCACCGCCCCCAGCGTGTCCGCCGAGATGACGCTCGGCAGGGCGATATAGAGGAACAGCGCTCCCGCCAGCGCATTGCCGCCGCGGGCGGCCACGACGAGTGCACACCCAGCGGCGGCCGCAGCCGCCCCCAGCCCCGCGCCGCCGGCACGCACCAGCAGCGCCGCCGGCAGTGACGTCAGCGCGCCGGCGACGGATAGCACGGCCAGCATCAGGATGCCACCCGCCGTGACGGCCGCGAGCCAGCGGCCGGCGGCGACGGCGAGGGGGGTCGTCGGATGGGTGAGCGTGAGCGCGACGGCGGCGCGGTCGACATCCGACCCGACGCTGAACGCCACGCCCAGCACGGCGCCGAGCATGGCCAGGTGGGGCGCCAGGATGGTCAGCGGCGCACCGCGCGTCGCGAGCCAGGCGCCGCCCCCGCTGAGCAGCAGCAGCCAGAGGCCGAGGCGTGAGCGTACCAGGCGGGCTCGCAGCAGCTGCCATTCGGCGAGGACGCAGCGGAGCCAGTGCATGGGGAGATCCTACGAACGAAACGGCGACGACCGGTATCCGATCGCCGCGGGGGGACTACAAAAACGCGCGTCGGACGCGAGTGACCCCGGGCCGGCGGCCCGCGGTCGAGCCCTCGTGTACCCAAGTTCTTTATAGAGTGCTCCATGAGTCGTGGCACGCGGAGTCGAGACACGGGTGGCAGGGGTGCGATCTCCTTCGGTAACCCCGGGGCATCGCCCCGGGGTCAGCCGCGCCAATCAGATCGCCAGGACCCAACTTGCGGGCGACCGGCCGTTGCATCCGGGCGGCCCGCTGTTGAGGCTCAGGTGATCACGCCGACCCAGTCTCATAGGGAGGACCCCGGGCCGCCCGGGTCAGCCGAGGTGAGGAGTGCCTCATCGAGCATTCGGATTATACGTGCACATCACGTGGCACACGCGGTTGCGACAGCGACTCATCCGTCGCGCCGACGCCGAGGTCGTGCGAGCCGCCGTGCACGAAGCCGCGATCCGCTGCCAGGTGCACGTGCACGAGCTCGCCATTCTCTCGGACCACGTGCATGTCCTCGCAAGCCTCCGACCCGAGGGCGGCGTGGTGTCATTCATCCGACACGCAAAATCCGAGTCCGCTCGCCGCATCAACCAAGAGAGAGGCGCGGTATTCCAGTGGGCGCGTGGTTACTTCGTGGAGTCGCTGTCTCGGACTCGCGTACGAGCCGCTTGCGACTACGTCGCCCGCCAACACCTGAGGCATCCCGATCGGGTGCCGGCATGAGCGCGGCTGACCCCGGGCCGGCGGCCCGGGGCCTACCCTCGTTGCCACGCGCAGGTAGGGGCGCGGCGTGCCGCGCCCCTACCCCGATTTCACCGCGCTGCCAGCGCCTCTCGCACGATCGCGTCCGCCAGCGGGCCCGGACCGAACCGCACCGGATCGGTGGCTGGGAGGCCAGTCTCCTCTGCCGCCCGTGCCACCGCGCTGCGGGCCTGAGGCTCGGTCATGTCGAACGTGTTGAGGCAGATGCCGATCACTTTCGTGGCGCGGACCGGGGCCGCCGCACGCTCGTAGATCTCCACCAGCTCCGCCAACGGAGGGATGCGAACCCACGGCTCGCGGCCGTGGTAGTCACCGATGTAGTCGCGCGTCGCCTGGTGGCACAGGATGAGCGCGTCGGGGCACGAACCGTGGAGCAGGCCCAAGGTGACGCCCGAGTAGCCGGGGTGGATGAGGCTCCCCTGCCCCTCGACCAGGACGACGTCGGCGTCTGCGGCGCCTTGGAGCACGAGCTGCTCGGCCGCGCCGGCGACGAAGTCCGCCACCACCGCGTCGACGGCGATGCCCCAGCCTTCGATGAAGATCCCTGTCTGCCCAGTCGCCACGAAGCGCGCCCGGAGGCCGCGCCGCACCAGCTCGTCGCGGAGCTGGAGCTGCGCCGTCATCTTTCCGACGTTGCAATCCGAGCCGACGGTGAGGATCACGTAGGGCTCCACCTCCGCGGCGCGGCCGTCGGCGATCGGGAGGCTCGGAGGTGGCTTGCGGACGTCGTGGATGCGGACGCCCCGCGCGCGCGCCAGGCTCCCCAGCTCAGGATCGTCCCCGATGAACGTGTGCAGCCCGCTCCAGATCTCGAGCCCCTGCTCGAGGGCTGCCTTGAGCCAGCTGCGCCACTCTGGGGGCAGCTGGCCGCCCATCGGCGCGATGCCGATGAGCACGGCGCTGGGCCCGAGCGCCAGGCCGCGGGTGAAGTCTCCCACGACCGGGATGGCCCCGCCGAAGCCGAGCACCTGCTGCACGGTCTTGCCCGCCTCCGTGCGATCGAATACGGCGACAATGCGCTCCGGGAAGTAGCGGATGCAGGAGTTCGCCGTCTTCGACGTGAGGGGACCGAACTGCCCGTCGGCGAGAATGAGGAAGCGGTGCTGCTTGGGGGCGAGCATCAGGCCGCCGTGGGGGTCTTGGGGATGCGAAACTCGGCCGTCGAGCGCAGCACCGCGGGCTCGGCGTGACCGGTGTCGCCGTAGATCTCGACCTGCACGACGTGGCGGACGAATACCATGGTGACGGCGAGCACCGGGACCGCCACGACGAGCCCGACGACGCCGATGAGAGTGCCCATGATGAGGACGCTGGCGATCGTGAGCACCGGCGGCAGCGCGAGCCGCCGCTCCATGATCCGCGGGACCACGACGTTCGCCTCGATTACGTGCACGAGGACTCCGAGGACGATGACGGCGAGCACCTTGGTCCAGTTCCCGGTCCCGACCACGAACAGGGCCGGAAGCAGCGTGGAGACCAGCGTGCCGAAGAACGGCACGACGGCGACAAGGCCAGTGAAGATGCCGAACGCGAGCCAGTACGGCACACCCAGCGCCCAGAGGCCGAGCGCCGTGAGCACGCCGAGCACGAGCATCGCGAGCAGCTGGCCGACCACCCAGGCGCGCAACGTGGCGCTCGCGTCGTCGAGCACGCGGACGCCGACCGCGCGATGCTTCGGCGCCACCAGCGACAGAATGCCGTCGCGGTACAAGCGGGGCCGGACCGCGAGGTAGAGCGCCATCACGATCACGCTGGCGCACTCGATGAACAGCTTGCCACCGGCCTTGACGTATGGAAGCATCGACTCGCGCAGAAAGTTCGTGGCGGCGTCGATGAGGGCGGTGACGACATCGCCGAGCTGGGTGCCGCGCAGCACCGGGTATTGGCTCGCCCACTGAGCGACCACGTTCTGAATGTTGGTGAGCGTCTGGGGCAGCCCAGTGATCAGGGCCTGGGTCTGGTCGATGACGGGCGGCACGAGCAGCGCGCCGATGCCGGCGACGGCCGCCAGCGTCGCCACGACCGACGCCACGAGGCCCATCCAGCGAGCGAGTCGGAACCGCCGCTCGAGCAGGTCGGTGAGCGCCGACAGATAAACGGCGCACAGGGCCGCGATGCAGACGAGGAGCAGCACCTCGGCCACCCGGAGGACGAACCAGATGGCGAGGGCGGCAACGAAGAGCGCCACGAACGTGGCGCCCGACAACCGTGATCCGGACGGCTCAGTGTTCAGCGCTGGTGCTCGGCGTCGTCATCCTCGACCAGCTCCGCTTCGGCCGCCCCCTTCCCGAGGCGCTTCGCCTCGGCCGGGGAGCCCGCCGGCAGGAGCCCCATCTTGCGCTTCAAGTCGAGCAGCTGCTGGTCCGCGTCGGCCTTCCCCTCGAGCGACTGAAACTGCTTGACCAGCGTGTCGCCCGACAAGTCTTCGTTCACTTCGGCCGCCGCGATCAGCTTCCGCTCCTCGTGCTCGATCTGCTCCGCCATCTTCTCGAACGTCTCGAACGCGCTCTTGTCGCCGATCGAGGACATGGTTTCCTGGATGCGCTTGTGCGCCTCGGCGCGCTTCTGGCGGGCGATCAGGATGTTCTTCTTGCGCTTCGCTTCCTCGATGCGGTCGTTGAGCTGGCGCAGCGAGACCTTGAGCTTGTCCGTCTCCTCCCGGTGCTTGATCCACGTGTCGTGCAGCTGCAAGGCGCCCTGCGCGTGCTCGTTGTGGCGCAGCAGCGCCTGCTTCGCCAGGTCGTCGCGTCCTTCCTGCACTGCCAGCACGGCGCGTTTCTCCCAGTCCTCGGCCGCCTTCTTCTCCTGGTCCACCTGGGCCGCGAGCCGCTTCTCATCCGCGATCGCCGCCGCCACCTGCTGCTTCGCCTTCGCCAGCTGACTCCGCATGTCGACGATCAGCTGGTTGAGCATCTTCTCGGGGTTCTCAGCGCGGGAGATCAGGTCGTTGATGTTCGACCGGATGAGCGTCGAGAGACGGTCAAAGATTCCCATGATGACCCTCTATGTGCTGGCGGGCCCTCATTGTCCCGCGCCCAACTTGCGCCCGCGCTGCTCGGCGAGCAGCCGCTCGGCGAAATCTAACCGCTCCGCGAGCTCGGCGATCTGCCCCTGCAACTGCGAGACTTGCTCCTCCAGCGCCGCCACGCGCTGCGGATCCTCGCCCATTCCCCCCACGCCCACCCCCCAGCGTCCCCGCGCCCGCAGCCGAATCCGCTCGGCGAACGCCTCGCCCACGGGAGTGCGAAACAGCCACCGCAGGCCCACGAACACTACGACCAGCCCCACGATCGGCATCAGCTGGTCGAGCAGGAAGTTCAAGTCCACCC
>QHTT01000141.1 GCA_003220935.1 Gemmatimonadota bacterium | reverse complement strand
TCACCCTTGTAATATCCCAGGCGCACGACGACCAGCTCATATGACGGAATGACCAGCGCGAACTGGACGCCGGCCCCGGCCATGAAGTAAGCGCTCTCGCCTCATGGACGGTCCCCTCCTCCAGTCTCAATTGGGAGCCAGTATGAGTTTGGTGTGCGAACGCGCGCGACCTTCCCCTTGCCATCCATCTCGAAGGTGAGCAGCTCGCCGATCGGGCCATACGTGAATCCCGGCGCGACCATTCGGAACGTGTGCGCGCGAACTGGCTTGAGGATCAGGCGCCCGTCCCACGGGTTATCCGCCTCCGGCACGATCAGCGTGAGCTCACCGTTCAGGATCTGTATCTGCATCTCAGCGAACTTCCACGCATACCGTCCGACGTATTGCTGCCACGCGGCGTCTGCCACCTTCGGCGTGTCCGGCGGCGCGACGGCCTTGGCGACGGCAGGGTTGAGGAGCACGAATGCCTGATCGTTGTAGCGGAACGGGTCGCCGTCGTTGGCGTTAGTGAGCACGATCACCCCCAGCTTCTGCGCCGGCGCGATCTCGATCTGGGTGCGATGGCCGGGGAGACTCCCGGTGTGGCCGACTCGCACCTGGTCGTCTACCCGTCGAATCGAGAACCCGAGTGCCCAACCGCTCCGCCAGTCGGGGCGGAGCCACTGCACGCGGTGCATCTCGTGGAGCGTCGATCCCTGCAGCACCTGTGCTCCCCCACTGGGCCCGTCCCGAAACTGGAGTGAGACGAACTTCGCGAGGTCCTCGACATTCGACGCCAGGTTGCCTGCCGGGGCTTCTGCGCCGATGTCCACGTATGGTTCGACATCTCTGGCGCGTCCCGGTACGCGGCGTCCGTATCCGATCGCCAATCGGGGCGTGTCGCGCGCCGGAACTGCTCGGGTCGCTGTCATGCCGAGCGGCTGGAGGATGTGGCGCTCGACGTACTGCGGCCAGGACTCTCCCGAGACCTGCGCGACAACTTCGCCGGCAAGCGAGACGGCGAGATTGGAGTACTTCCATTCGGTCGCGGGTGCGAACACCGTCTCTTGACCGGGAAGGACCCGCCGCAGCGCCTCGCGACCCGGAAAGGTCAGGTCACTCCAGTTGACGCCGCTCAGCTCGCGTGGCAGCCCCGAGGTGTGGGTGATCAGATGGCGGATGGTGATGGGCGGTCCCCCGTCATAGGTCTTCTTGATGGAGAACCAGGGCAACCGGTCGCTCACAGGGTCATCGAGCCGCAGCTTGCCGGCGTCACGCAACTGCATGATCGCCGTGGCGGTGAAGAGCTTCGAGATCGACGCGATCCGATAGATCGTGCTTGGAGTGGTCGGCACGCGCCGCTCGAGATCGGCGTAGCCATAGCCTTTGGCCCAGATCAGCTCCTGATCGTATACGACCCCGATCGAGAGACCGGGCTGTTCGCGTTGCGCGACGGTGGCCGCGATCCAGGAGTCGAGCACCGTGAGCGCGGCGGCCACCTCGGGCTTCTGAGCCAGCGGGGACCGATCCGCGGCCGCCGTCTGCGCGGCGCTCGGCGCGGTCCAGGTGAGGACGGCAACAACGGCAAGTCCGAGTCGGTTGAGGGTCATGGCGATGCCCTCCTAGTGGACGGAAAGCGCAACGGCTCGCTGGCGCTCAATGCCGCGCGCCGAACACCTGCTGCATCACGGCGTCGAAATGCTGCTCGGACTCGTGCCAGTGCACGATCTTCCATGCGCCCGCGCGCTTCCGGAGCAGCGCCGTTGCGACCCCCTGGCCGGGCACTCGCTTCCCGGATTTGGTTGTGATGGTAAACGTGAACGGCACCTCCACAGCGGCCGCGTCGGGAGCGAGCACCATCGTGCGGATCTCGCCGCTCGCGCTCGACTCAAGGCCCGCGATCGCCCCGTAGAACGAGTCGGCCGTCGCGCGGAGGCGTTCGATCGTGGGCTGGGCTACCCCGTTCCACACGATGGGGTGCGCGTCAGGATCCGCAGCGAAGCCGCTCACCAAGCCAGCTGCGTCGCGACGGCTCGCGGCGGCAAAGACACCGGTGACGATCCGCTTGACCGTCTCGGCAACGGCGCTGCGGTCGGCCTCTGTGAGGCTCTGCTGCGGCGGCCGACATGCGCCCACTACCGCGAGCGGAAGGAAGAGGAGCATGCTCTTGCGCATTACGTCCCCCGGAAGAAAAAAAACCGATAAGCGGATACCTCGCTCAGTCGGTTTCGCGATTTGCTCCCCTCGAGGCATAGGCGAGCCGCACGACATCGCGCCTCGAGGTTCATGGCATCTGAGTCGGGTTGCAAACTGCACCGCTTACCGCCGCCCTGCAAGGTCGCGAGTTAAAGGAACGCCGATTCTAGACCGTGACCTCACGCCGTATTGGCCGCCGCGGCAGGAGTTGGCTCATACCGGAGAGCCAGCCTTCGAATTCGACGTCCGAAACTGCGCACGAGTCCACCAGCCGCGGGAGCAGCAGCATCCGCGTCTTCGGGCCAGCAAGACCGGGATCGCATGTAGTAGCCGATTGAACCCCCAGCTCCGACAGCCAAGACAGGAAGCACTCCGCGTAGACGCCGCTGGGATAGCAGAAGTGATTGGCAGACGACTGCCCGACCGCCGCGAGGAAGTTTCGATTGTCGACGATTTCTCGCACGAACAGATGCCGCTCTCGGGGCATGCGGTGTCGGTGCGTGTGTAACTGCACATCGACGCCATCCTCGACAAGCCGTCTTAATTCGTCCGGGTTCATCAAATGGAGCAGCCGCTTCTTACGTATGACCCGGGAGTCCACCTCTAGAGATGCGGCGAGGGCGTCGATGAGCTGGTCCTGCTCCAGCGCGGACATTCCGTCGCGCT
>QHTT01000144.1 GCA_003220935.1 Gemmatimonadota bacterium | reverse complement strand
ATGACATGCCGGGCGATGCCGGTCACGAACGCGACCAGCCGGTCGGCTTCGGCGGGTTGGCCGTTGGCGAGCGCTACGACGGCGCGGGACAGCGTCTCTTGGACCGCCTCCTCGGCCGCGTCTGCGGAGCCGAGCCGGTGGACGGCCATCAGGTGAAGCCCGGCTCGCAAGCGCTCGAGATGGTCCTCGAACCCCCGGCGCTCCGCACGTAACTGACCCGCGTCGAGTGTCACACTTTCGCCCTCAGGCCGACTAGTACTACGCAGTGGCGGGGGCGCAACACCCCGCGTCACCAGCCACCAAACATCCACCTCAGGGGACCGAGGCGCAAGCAGGAGGTCTCACATGTCGTTGGCCACGTTAGGGAAAGGCGGGCCAGCAAAGGGGCGCCGGAAGGCTTGCATGGGGGCACATCCCCTGTCTGCACGAGCGGCGCTCGTCATACTGACCCTGGCTGGTTGGCTAAACGCCTGCAATGATGGCACATCACTCGGCCCGACGAGACGCAAGCTCTCGGCGGAGCGCATCGCCGACCCCGGCTATGCGGTGACCGACTTCGCCACCGGGTTCTCTAACGACGGCCACACTGGCCCAATTGGGCTTGCCTTCGACGCAACCGGGAATCTGTTCGTGGTGGATTACGCGACCGGGTTCTTGTACAAGTTCGGATCGGGAGGCGGCGTCGCCTCTACGGCAGCCTCTTCCTCGCGCGTCCGTTTTCGAGCGAGGTGGCGCAGCTAGATGCCTCAACTGGCACGATCATCCGGACCGTCGCCTCCGTCACCGGCACGGTCGCGGGGCTGGCGACAGACCCCTTGAGTGGAGATCTGTTCGTCTCGAGCGCTTTCTTGGTCCCACCCCTCTATCGCATTTCGAACTTCGCAAGTGGGCCAGGCACAGTCACCGTGTACGCCTCGATCGCGGTCGACGGGATCGCATTTGGCCAGGACGGCACACTCTTCGCCGCGGTCGAAGGCGGCGGGGTAGCGAAGATCACCGCTACGAATTCGCCCACGCCGGGCGCTGTCTCCATCATTGACACTCCCTTCGGTTCGGGTGATGGGATAGCACTGTCGGCCACCCCGGGCACGCCTTTTCTGTACATCAACCGGAACGACGGCATCATCACCAAGATCGACGTCACTACCACTCCCCCGACGTTCACCGACATCTTTAGCGGAGGCAGTCGCGGTGACTTTGCGGCCGTGGGCCCCGACGGATGCCTGTATGCCACGCAGACAGATCGCGTCATAAAAGTGACGAACGCCGACGGCACGTGTCTGCCTCCGCCGCTCGGCCCCCTGGTCCCGACGACCCCTCCGCCCCCCCTGCCTCCCGTCGCCAACGCTGGCGGGCCCTACGCGGCGAACGAGGGCGCGGCGGTGGCCTTCAACGGCAGTGGCTCTTCCGACGCCGGTGGCCTTGCCCTGACCTACTCGTGGGACTTTGGTGACGGCAGTCCGGCAGCGACTGGCGCGACTCCGACTCACACCTACGCTGATAACCGAAGCACACCGTACACCGTGACTCTCACCGTCACCAATGCCGGTAGCCTCAGCAATGTGGCCAGCACGACCGCAACGATCTCGAACGTCGCGCCCAGCGTGAGTCCCATCAGCGGGGCCACGATAGTCGCGGGCCAGAGCTTCATCAGCTCAGGCTCCTTCGCCGATCCTGGCCAGGACACGTGGACCGCGACCGTGAGCTATGGAGACGGTTCAGGGACGCAGGCGCTGGCGCTGTCGGGGAAGACGTTTCAGCTGAGCCACCTCTATGGTACAGGGGGCACCTACTCGGTCACCGTGACCGTGACCGATGACGACGGCGCGCCAGGGGTTGGTCAGGCCACCGTCATCGTGCGGAGTGCCCAGGAGCCGCTGCAGGCGCTCATCAGCACGATAAGGAACTTGGTCACGTCAGGCGTGCTGTCGGCGGGCAATGGGAATGCGCTGAGTGCGAAGCTGCAAGCGGCTATCAGTGAGCTAAACGTCGGCAACAACATCGATGCCCTCAACGAGCTCAAGGCCTTCATCAACCAGGTGAACGCGCTGATGCGTGCCGGCCGTTTGCCCGCAGGCGAGGGGCAGAATCTGATCGACGCCGCTAATCAACTCATTCGCGTGATCAACACGCCCTAAGGGCGTGCTGGGGCGAACCACACGCCGGCCTTGGTCACGCTTCCGGTGCGATTCCGACTATAGGGCATAGGGCACGAAGTCCATCGGTCGAAGGCTCTTGAAAAGGGGCGCACGGGAGGAGTCATGAATCTGAATCTCGGAACCGGCGGATTCGGCGGGCGTGCACTGCCGTTCTCAGTCCTTGCCGTCTTTGCCGCAGCTGGACTCACGAGTTGTGCGGGTAAGAGCGCAACTGCGCCGACCCCTCCCGGCACGGCCACATACGAGGGGGTATTCGCAGGAGGTAAGGGCGAAAACGGCGTCTTGACGATTACAGTTCCTGCAGCGACGTCCGCACCCGCGTTGAGCCACACGACGACCCGCGCCTCTCTGGGCGCCGCATCCTCAGCCGTTGATGTCACCGGCACGCTCGCCTTCGTGGGAGGCGGCAGCGTCAACCTGACCGGCACCTTCGACGGGTCGACCGGGGCGCTGTCGCTGACTGGTGGTGCGTACACCTTCACCGGCAGCCTCGTGCAGGGCGTGCTGGGCGGAACCTACGTCGGTCCGAGCGGGTCGGGCTCGTTTTCGACCCTGACATCTTCCAGCAATTCTGTTCGAGTCTTCTGCGGCACCTATTCGGGCGTCGACCCCGGCACCGGGTTCCACTTCAACGGCATTTGGAACGTGGCTCTGGTTAACACCAGTTTCGCTGGGGCCGGGGTGTCGTTGTCGGACGACCCCGACCCGGTGTTCACGTTACGGGGCACCCTTCACGGAAACGCGGTCACGCTCACGGCATCAAAGGCTCACGGCGCTTCGATGACCGAGCAGGGAACGCTGTCAGGCAACTCGATCAGCGGAGGAGGTGACAACGAGACTTGGCAGGCGAGTACTGACACGTGCCATTAGCCGATGATCGCAGCACAAGCACGGAAACGTCGTCCGGTCTGGTTCGTTGCCGTGAGGGCGTCTCGAGCGTATGCCGATCGATGATGAGTGAACATGCGTTCATTCATTCATTCTGTCGGCGAGGATAGTCGTTAGTGGGACACCCACATGGCCGGGGTTCTTAGAGGCGCCCTGATCAGTTGTATCGGTTACGTGAGCCTATTTCTTCTTAGGAGGCTCCCATGAATCGCACCCTCCTCGTCATTCTTGCCGGCTGCATCATTGGGACCGTTCGCAATCCCGTGGAGGCGCAAGGCGGCGGGATCAAGCTTTCCGATGTCGCAGGCACCTGGTTAGGCAGGTCCATGGCGGGCCCGAAGGACAGCGTGTTCTCGACCTGGGTGCTGACGGCCACCGGAGACCGCCAAGGCTGGACTTTCAAGCGTCCCAAGGGCGACCCGTACCCGATGCGCATTATTACCGTGGGCGGCGACAGCGTCGTCACTGAGGTCGGGCCGTATCCGAGCATCCTCCGGCCGGGTCAGGCGGCAACAACGCGCTTCGTCGGGCATTACCACGGCGGAAGATCGCCGCGACGCGCAAGAAGTGATCGCCAGCGGCTAAGTTAAGCCATGCTCGGGTTGGGCTGTTGGGAAGGGAGGCGGTTTATGCGGTGTGTGCGGATGGCATGAGGTCTCGCGGGCGGACTCGTGCTCGCGGCTGTCACGACAGCACCTGCCCAAACCCCACACCGACATGTAGATAGGGGAAGGGGCGGCGCGCGGTGAAAACCCGCGTCGCGGGTCGAGGTGCGAGCGGTCTTGTCGGACGGGACGAAGCAGGTGTACGGGGTCTTCACCGCCACCGCGTCGCTCGGCTACTGAATCGGGCTCTGGATCCGGCCACGCAGAGCCGTCAGAGATCCGAGCCTTCTTGTGCTCCGAGCTTGACCTCCTTCACGACGTCATCGCGGAGGGGATGCGGGTGATCGATGTTGGCTTCGGCATCGGACGGCAGCTGTTCCTGCTTAGGACCGCCTCCGACTCGGGGTCGGCTGGACTAGGTGCATAGCTCCATCGCCGAGGCCCGCTGCCGTGGTTTACCCATTCCTTGGAGGGACTCGTCATGTCGCGCGCTCTCGGACTCATGCTCCTCGGGCTCCTGTTGGCCGGCAACATCCTTGCACAGACGCCATCGATTCGGCAGCAGTTGATCACGCTAGAGAATGCCTGGAACGACGCGGCGGTTAAGAAGGATCGCGCGGCCCTCGAGCGGATCATGGCAGACGACTACTCGTACACGGAGTCAAACGGCTCCGTATTGAACAAGACGCAAGAGATCGCGGAAACGATGTCCGACGATGCGAAATGGACCAGCGCCAAGCTGGACGACGTGAATGTTCGGGTCTTCGGTGACGTCGCGATCGTCACCGGCCGAGTGACTCTCGAGGGAGCTCAGAAGGGCTATGTGAGCGGGCCGCGGCGCTTCACGGATGTCTTTGTCAAACGGGCCGCTGGCTGGCAGGTAGTCGCCGGCGAGGCGACGCTCATACCACCGAAGTAGGAAACCGCGGCTGCCTAACGCGCGCGTTTGCAGCTGGCGGGCGATGCAAGTAAGGAGGAAATGCATTACCCGGGCGACCGGGGGGTCGCCCGCAGCTGAAGCGCAGTCTGTTAGATCCTCTGGTGGGCGGGACGGCTTGTTCGAAATCGCCACCGTATACGACCACGCGGGGCAGCCGGACTCCGCCCTGGTGACTTACCCACAGGTCTGATCGGTTGCGCATCAAGATCTGGGACAGGACGACCGGCAACGTCATCTACGACAACCAGATGGGCAGCGGCGACACTGCCGACCCGACGACGACTCTCGGCGGTGGCGATATCCTGATCCACTCCTTGAGGACGCGATGGAGGTGAGGGCGGGCTGAGTGAAGCCTGCCATGTGCCACCGACTGCCCTAGCGGCGAGCGACAGAGCCCGGTCCCGGCCGGGCCCTTATCCCGATCCCCAACGTCGCCAAGTGTCACGCTTTTGCCCCTACACCGACATAGAGAGAGGGGGACCACCGTGCGCGGGACAGACCCGCGTGGTCGGCCTCTGGGCTTGCGCTGTAGCGTGCGGCTTGGCCCGCCGATGGGCGGCTGGCTGAGTGGGACACCCACATGGCCGGTTTTCTTGACTCCGGCCCGGAGGTTTGAACGATGCTAGCCGGATTCACCCGTTTCAATTCCAAAGCGACGTGGACACTCGGCCTCTTGTTCCTCGCGATCGGTTGCGGCCCGGACGCCACCGCGCCATCGGGCCTCGGCCCGATCTCGCTGTCTGTCGTGTCGGGTAACGGCCAGTCCGGCGTGGTCGGCAGCGAGCTGCCGCAGCCGCTTGCGATCAAGGCGACAGACAGTAGGGGAGTAGTTCAGGGCGGTCTCACGGTCAACTTCCGTGTGACGAGCGGCGGGGGAAGCGTGTACGCGGGGACAGCGGCCACGGACAGCAAGGGTATTGCCGAGGACTACTGGACGCTGGGGACCTCGACCGCCCCCGCCCAGACACAGAGGGTCGAGGTGCGGGCGGTGTTGTCGAGCGGGCAAAAGCAGGTGTACGGCGTTTTCACTGCCACCGCACTCCCTGGCCCCGCCGCCCAGATTGCCATCGGTGCGGGAAACCAGCAAAGCGCGCACCCTGCCTCAACCGTTCCCATCGCGCCAGCGGTTAGAGTTACTGACCAGTATGGGAACCCCGTGCCGAACGTTACCGTCACCTTCACGCCCGCAGCCGGGAGCGGGAGCGTCACCAGCGGCACCCCAAAGACGGACGCGAACGGGACCGCCACCGTGGGCAGTTGGACCCTCGGCTCAACATGCCCCAGTACGAACACGCTCACCGCCACAGCGACCGGCAATGGCATCGCGGGGAATCCTGCGACGTTCAC
>QHTT01000143.1 GCA_003220935.1 Gemmatimonadota bacterium | reverse complement strand
CATTCCCGAGCTCGCGTCATCATCGTGACCCACAAAATGCCGTGATCCGCGAGCTCCGTCTCCGCGCGCGGAACTTCCAGCGCAGATACCTCGTTAGCCGCGGCTGGCCCCACGTGGCCGTCGGTCGACCAGACATCTCGATGCGTGCAGCGCGCCCCTCGGCGATTGCGATTAGCTCCTCCCGGACGGCGTCGAGGTTTTCGAGCACCACCATGCTCTCGATGACGAAGGGCGACTCGGCAACCTCGTCGTAGGGGTAGCTGAAGTAGCGGTAGACCGGCCCCGTATCGACGCCTTCATCCACCTGGAGCAGCGTCGCTCCGACGTGCTGAAGGTCGTCGTTCGCGAGCGCCCAGAAGCACCCGTGGGCATTGCGGTACTCCGGGCAGATCCCCGGATGCAGGACGAACGTGCCCCGCGACGGGAGCGCGAAGACCTCCCTTTTGAGGATGGTCTTGCAGCACGCCAGCAGCAGGTCGGGCGCGCGCAGGCGGATGAATGCCGCGGCTTCAGGGGTATTCGGACCCGCGGCGACCAGCAGCGGGGTTCGTGGGTGGAGCGGTGGGTACGCGGCGCACAAGCGCTCCAGCTCGCGCGCCTCCCAGGCGCGGTCCTCGCGCGCGAGCAGCAGTCGATCGTAGGCGCGGTACGCAAGCACGTCCAGGAATCGCACGGGTCCCACGCGGCGTAGCTCGCGTCGGATGCGTCGCCACAGTCTCCGGCGGGGCTCTTCGACTTGCACCACGCCGACCAACTCCGAGAACGACGCGAGCCACCGGGCGACGCCGATCCGGTTCAGCGGTTCGTCGTGGTGACAGATCAGCAGCGTCTTCACCCGCTCCCCCCCGCCGGAAATTCCCGGTCAATCGCTCGAACTCCTTGATCAGGTCGTCTCAGCGTGTCAAGCGTCATGTGGTCGAACCCGGCAGCGCCGCTTCCAACGCTGGCATCACGACCGATGCGGCCGCGGCGGCGATCGCAAACGCCTGCTCCTCGGACTCGTCGATCGGCACGACCACGCGCACCAGGGCTTCGTCGGTGCGCCCCCGCAGCACCGCGTCCTGGAGGAGATTCCACTTCACCACGTACTCATTCGCCTCGACCCGGCCCCGACCCTGGTACCAGTACAGCACCAGCACTCGCTGCGTCCCGTGCTGCAGCACGTAGCGGTTCACGCGAGCCACGCCGCGCGCCGTCGCGAGCGTCGCGGTGCGCGACGAGAGCGGCTCCCAACCCGCGCCGGGGAGGCAGTTCTTGGGAGAGTGGATCGTCTTGCCCCGGCTCTGCCGTTCGTAGAAGCCTACATACAGCGAGACCGGCGGCACCTGTGATGCGGCACCGACCGGCGCATAGCTGCGCAGCAGGTAAGCGCTGACACCTGCGACGCGCCGATCCGGCTCCGGCAGGGTCAGCTCCCGTCCCGTGAGCCCCGCGATCTCCAGCGGAATGGCCGCGGCCAACGACTTCCGTAGCGCAAGGCTGTGCTGTCCGTCCCAGCCACCCGTGAACCAGACGCCACCCGCAAGCAGCGTCGCAGGCACCCAGGGGAGCATGGCAGCCCTCACGCGAGTCCGCTCCATCACCGCTCGAGACGCTCCAGCCCGCGAGCCAGCGTCGCCAGGATTACGAACGCCGGGACGAAGAGCGCCCATCCCTGTGTGACGTGCAAGAACCCGTCCCCAAAGCGACCGTCAACGAAATACACGAGGAAGCCCGTCCCAAAAATCCTGCAAGCGTTGAGCGTCAGCGCGACGGGGATCGCAGTCGCCACCAGCAACACCCGTAGCCAAACGGTGCGCAGTCCCAGGCCCCCGAGCAGCAGACCGAGCGCGATGAGAGCGGTCAGCGAGCGGAGTCCGCTGCACGCCTCGGTCACAAACAAGGAGTGTCCCGGGAGTTGGATCACGTTGCCAGCGAGCTGCACCGGTACCTGGCGTGCCGCCAATAGCCAGGCACCTAGCCGCGAGGCCTCGAGCTGGAGCGGCAGCGCCAGGGAGCCGAGCAGCACCGCGGGAATCGGGATCGACAGCACTAACAGCGACGCAGGAAGCCACCAATGGCGCAGCTGCCGTGCGCCCCAGGTGAACACGACCAGCCCGGCGAGCGCAGCCAGCATGGACAGCCGCAAGGTGAAGAGCTCGGCGGCCAGACCTGAGAGCCACCGCAGGCCCACCGCCGCCACAAGCAGCGCCGCTCCCGGTCCCGGCTGGGCGGCCACGTCGACGCGTAGCCCGGCCCGCCAGGCCAGGTAGAGCGCTAGAGGGAAGAGCAGCAGGCCGTGCGTGGACTCGGGATCGGTCCACCAGTCGCGACCCAGGGTGGCGAGTGGCTGCCAGAACAGCATCACAAATCCCACCGCCGCGGCCAGCCACGCCATGGTCGCATTCACGCCGGCGGTTGGGGCGAGGGGTGAGGATGCCGTCACGACGCGCGACACATCACCAGGCGCCCCGTTTGAACACCACCACGGGCACGGTTCGCACCATAATCTTGAGATCCTCCAGCACGGAGTGGCGCGCGAGGTACTCTAGGTCGTAGGCAACCTTCCTGCGCACGTCCCCCACAGAGCGGTCGTAGCAGTGGTTGATCTGAGCCCAGCCCGTGATCCCGGGCCGCACCCGCTGCCGGTCGGCGTAGTGTTCGATTTGCGTGCGCAGGTGGGCGAAGATCTGAGGTTGCTCCGGCCGCGGCCCTACGACGTTCATGTCACCTCGCAAGACGTTCCACAGCTGCGGCACCTCATCCAGTCGGTATGTCCGCAGCACCCGGCCGATCGGGGTGACACGCGGATCCTCCGGCGTGGCCCACACCTGCACGTCCGGCTGCGACCGCGAAGGATCCATGGAACACAGCTTGTAGATGGTGAAGGGTTGCCCGCCGTGGTCGACCCGGCGGCGGCGATCACCGCCCTGGCGGTCGCCGCGGACGCGGCGGTCCAGCCCGATTCGGGTCTGCTTGTAAAACACCGGCCCGCCACAGGTTAGCT
>QHTT01000018.1 GCA_003220935.1 Gemmatimonadota bacterium | reverse complement strand
CGGAGGACGCGTGACCGGCTTCCAGCTGATGATCCCGCCGTTCGTAGCGTGCATGGTGCTCGTCGCCATGCTGTCCTACCTCGGGCTGCACGTCATCGCGCGCGAGGTCATCTTCGTCGATCTGTCGCTGGCCCAGATGGCGGCGCTCGGCGGACTATCAGCCCTGCTGATTCACGTCGAGGCGGACTCGAGCTGGGCGTACACGCTCGCCCTGCTCGCGACCGCGGTGGGCGCGCTGCTGTTCGCCCTGACGCGCACCTCGCGCCGGGAAGAGCAGCGCGTGCCTCAGGAGGCGTTCATCGGGATCGTGTACGTGGTCGCTTCGGCCGCCGCCGTCCTCATCGCGAACAAGGTTCCGGGAGGCGGCGAGGCGATCGAAAAGACTCTGACGGGCAGCATTCTCTGGGTCAACTTCAAGCCCACCATTCTGAAGCTGGCCGCAATCTACGCCGCGCTCGGCGTGTTCCACTACGCCCTGCGGCACCGCTTCCTGACGATCTCGTTCCACCCCGAAGAGGCCGAGCGGCTGGGATGGAAGATCCGCTGGTGGGATTTCCTGTTCTACCTGTCGTTCGGCGTCGTTATCACACTCGCCGTACCGGTGGCGGGCGTGCTGATGGTGTTCAGCTTCCTCGTCGTGCCAGCGGTCATCGCGTTCCTGTTCACGCGTGACATGCGGCGGCTCGCGTACATCTCATGGGGTTCCGGCGCGCTCGCCTCGCTGCTCGGTCTGTGGGTGTCGTACAAAGCGGACCTTCCCACGGGGCCGCTGATCGTCTGCATGTACGGGCTGCTGCTTGCGCTGGCGTGGGTGGTGCGGAGGGTCAAGGCAGCGTGAGCTGGATGCGCTCGGTCCGGCTGTTCACGGCGCTCCTGCAGCTCTCGCTGCCGGGCGCCGCTGCCTGGGCCGACGCACAGCTCGACAGCGCCGGTGCGCACGCCACCGCGCACGTCGAATCCCACACGACGAGCGCCTGCGCTCGGATTCACCCGCCGGACTGCGCCCTGTGCCGCTTCCTCACGGCCCCGCTGACGCCATTGCGGCCGGCCACGCTTCGCTTCGACGGCGTGGGCGACCGGGCGCCGCAGCACGCGGAACCCCGCGGGCTGGTCGACGCACGCCCCCAGCCCCACCCGCAACCCCGAGCACCTCCCCCGCTCTCCTAGCGACGTCGCGCCAGGCGCGCGTCGCCCGCACGTGAACCGACCCCGCGCACGTCGTCTGGCCTTCCGGACGGCGCGCGGATCACTGGGATTCACCCACGTCAGGGAGAGCATATGACTGCCATCAACAACGCTAGGCCGGTGCGCGGCCTCGCATTCCTCGTCGCCGCAGGTTTGCTCACACGGGCCGCCGCTGCCGCACCGCGCCTGGCGTTCTCGCTCAGCGACCCCGGCATCCTGGTGCTGGGCCGCAGTGCGGCTGCCGTTCCCGCCTCCGACGCGCGGACACTCTCCGGGCGCGTGACCGACCCCGGTGGCAATCCCGTCGCGCAGGCCGCCGTCCGCTTGGTTGAGCTCAAGCGCACGGCGACCAGTGACAACGACGGGAAATACTCCATCACGCAGATCCCGCCGGGCAGCTACACGATCTCCATTAGGGTGATTGGGTACGCGCCGCGGGTGCGCAAGGTTACAGTCGGCAACGCGGACGTGACGGTCGATGTCACGCTCAAGCCGTCGGTGATCGAGCTCCCTGCCGTCCAAGTCTCGGCCTCGGCGGAGGCCACGAGCGCGCTCAACTCCCCGCAGCCGATCGCGACAGTGAGTGAGGAAGATCTGACGAAGGTGCGCCCCACCAGTCTGGGCGAGGCGCTGGCGGACATCGCCGGCGTGCGCAACAACAGCAGCGGAGCGGCCGCCGGGAAACCAGTCATCCGCGGGCTCACGAACAACCGCGTCCTGGTCTTGGACAACGGGCAGCGGCTGGAACACAACCAGTGGGGCGACGATCACTTCTCCAGCGTGGAGCCAGCGGCATCATCTCGGATCGAGGTGATCCGCGGTCCCGCGAGCGTGCTGTACGGATCGGATGCTCTCGGGGGCGTGATCAACGTCATCGAACCGGACTTGCCTGACGGGATCGGCCGGGCCCCCTTCGTCCACGGCAGTGTGACGGGAGGGTTCGCGAGCGGCAACCGTCAGCCCGACGGGTCTCTCACGATGGAGGGAGCAAGCGGCGGCTTCCGGTACCGGGGGTCGATCACCGGGCGGACGGCGGAGAACACGCGCACGCCAACCTACACCCTGTGGAACAGCGGGTATCACAACGTGGGCGGAACCGGAACGCTGGGGTACCGCGGCACCTGGGGCTCCCTCACCGGCCGGTACACGTACCGCAACGACCACCTCAACTTGACCGACGAGGATTCCACGGCGACCGGGCGCGCCGCCACCGATGACCATCGTGGCCGCCTCGAGCTCGCCATGCCTATTGGCACCACACGCCTGGACTGGAGCGCGGGGTACGAGCGGAACCAACGGCACGAGTGGGCGGACGCGACTTCCACCAGTGAGGCTTTCGCTATGCGGCAAAAGTCGTACACCACGGAGGCCCGCTTGCACCATTCCTCCCTCGGGCCGTTCAGCGGCCTCGTCGGCTTCTCGGGTGAGTACACCACCGACGTCAACTTCGGTGAGGAGTTTCTCGAGCCCGACTCCAAGGCCGCCGACGCTGCGCTATACGTCTTCGAGCAAACCGACGTCGGGCGCTGGAACGTCTCGTTTGGGGGGCGCTATGATTACCGGCACCTCGATGTCGACGCCAATGCCGACCTGGGCAACCCGTCCGCCACCCGCCACTGGAGCTCGGTCACCGGCAATCTGGGTGTGTTGTACCACGTGACGGAGCCCGTGGCCCTGGTACTCAACGTGGGACGAGGGTTCCGCTCGCCCTCAACCTTCGACCTCTTCGCCAACGGCCCGCACGAGGCGACGTCCACCTTCGAGCGCGGCAACCCCAACCTGAACACGGAAACGTCGTTGAACACTGATGTCGCTATACGGATCCAGTCCGGGTCGGCCGCAGCCGAAGTGGGCGGCTTCGTCAACCTGATCAAGAACTTCATCTACACGGTGCCGGCGAATCAAATCGATCCGAGTTCCGCTCTGCAGATCTACGATGTCACGCAAGGGGACGCCGTGCTGCGCGGGTTCGAGGGACAGCTCCAATACCACCCCACGACCTACCTTCACCTCGAGGGGACGGCCGACTACGTCTACGGCCAGAACACAACCGCCGCCGAGCCGCTCCCGACCATGCCGCCGTTTCGAGCGACGTACACCGCCCGGCTCGAAGGGAGGTCCTTGAGCAAGCTCTCCAGCCCGTACTTCTCGCTGGGTGGGGAGTCCAATATGCGGCAGACTCGGCTGAATCCGGCGGAGGCAATATTCTACGCCGACGCGTTCGGTGGGCAGGGCTATCAATCGAAAGCATATACCCTGATCAATCTGACCACGGGGTTTTCCTTGCCGACGAGCGGCGGGCGGCTGGTCCAATTCGACTTCCAGTTGCGGAACGCACTCGACCAGGACTGGGTGGACTATCTCAGCCACCTGAAGACGCTGGCGCCCAACCCAGGCATGGGACGCAACTTCACCGCGAGAATAACGGCGGGGTTCTGAGGGCGCGGGTGAAACGGAGCTCTGCCGGAGCGCCGGCGGGCACGAGGGTCTATATTCTGCGCTCTCGATGAGCGTGTCGGGAAGACACTGGGTAGACGGTTGGACGGTTAGCACGGTCGTGACGCTGCTGCTATCCGCCCAGCCGCCTACCCGCCTATCCGCTCAGGTCTCCGTCCAGCCCTCCATCGGCCTCCGCTATACGTCGACCCTCGTGCACGACTCGATCGTGGCGCCCTTCGACGTGCGCCCGGCCCTGGCGCCCGCCATCGCGCTCACCGTCACGGCACCACTCGAGCAGCGCTGGTCGGCGCAGGCCTCGCTCGACTTCGCAACCAGCACGCTCGAGCGCCACGACGCCGCCGGCGCGACGACCGGCCTGGGTCGAGTGAGTACCATCGCCCTCACCGTCGGCGTGCGGCGGCAGCTGCCCACCGGCCTCGCGGCTGGGGCGAATATTGGGGGCCTCAAGTACCTCCCAGCGCAGGAAGCGGGAATCTTCCGGACGGGAACGGGCGGCGTGCTCGCGGTAGGCGGTGTTACGCTGTCGTACACGCCCGCCAGCGCCATCGCGGGCCGCTGGAGGCTCGGTGTCGAGGCGCACTACGACGTCCATCGGTTCATCACCCCCGCGCTTCGCACCGAGGGGTTCACATCGGGTCGGGTCGTCCATCGCGTCGCCCTGATGCTGCAGGCCGGGCGGAAGGTGCCATGAGGCGGCCCCTCGCCGTAGCCGCGCTGCTCGCGATCGGTTGCAGCGAGCCCACTCCTCCCGCACGTACCGGCACGTACGGCTTCGACGCCAGTGGCGACGTGTTCCACTGGCCGACCGAGCGGCTGCCGGTGCGGTTCTATGCTCAGCCGAGGGGGAACCTGCCCCGCCTGGTGCAGCACGCGATCGACAACTGGGCCGACCTGTTCCTGTACGGGGAGTTCACGGGAACACTCGTCGCCGATTCGTCCGGGGCCGATGTGATCGTCGCGGCAGACAGCGCTCCCGATGTCCCACCAGACCCCGGCGCACCAGTCTATGCGTGCAGCGGTGCGACGTCGGTGCCGTCGACCGATGCAGGTAACCGCTTCACGGAGCCGTTCCATATTCGGCTGGCCATACTGCCGGGCTTCACGCCGGCCCAAGTCGGCGCCTGCTTGCGGCGGACGGCCATCCACGAGGCGGGCCACGCACTGGGCTTGTTCCAGCACAGCCCCGACCCAGCCGACATCATGTGGGGGCCCAGCGGCGCCACCCCGATCACCGCAGACCGGCCCAGCGACCAGGACCGCCGCACGGCAGAGGTGCTGTATCACACGACGCCCACACTACTTCCGCCGCCTTGACAGCCCGGCCTTGAACCAGTAGCATAAGTCCTTCACCGAAAAGGACTTGTGTCCTCGATGTCGGTCCGCCGCCAGGAGGCCCTCGACTACCATTCGCAGGGTCGCCCGGGGAAGATCCAGGTCTCGCCGACCAAGCCCTTCAAGAACCAGCGCGACCTGTCCCTCGCTTACACCCCGGGGGTGGCGGAGCCTTGCCGTGAGATCGCGGGGCGGCCGGAGGAGGCCTACACCTACACGGCGAAGGGCAACCTGGTAGCGGTGGTGACGAACGGGACCGCCGTGCTCGGGCTCGGCAACATCGGGCCGCTCGCGGGGAAGCCCGTGATGGAGGGCAAAGGGATCCTGTTCAAGGCGTTCGCCGACATCGATGTGTTCGACCTGGAGGTCGGCTCGGAGCAGCCGGACGACGTGATCCGGTTCTGCCAGCTGCTCGAGCCGACCGTCGGCGGCATCAACCTCGAGGACATCCGCTCGCCGGACTGTTTCTACATCGAGGAGAAGCTGCGCGAGACGCTGGCGATCCCGGTCTTCCACGACGACCAGCACGGGACCGCGATCATCTCGGGCGCCGCGCTCTTGAACGCGCTGGAGCTCGTGGCGAAGGACATCGGGGCGGTGCAGGTCGTGTTCGCCGGCGCCGGGGCCGCGGCCATCGCCACCGCCGAGCACTACGTGCGACTTGGCGTCAAGCGCGAGCACATCATGATGTGCGACCAGAAGGGCGTGATCTCGAGCGAGCGAGCCGACCTGGACCAGTACAAGCGCCGGTTCGCGCGCCGGACCAAGGCCCGGACCCTCGCGGACGCGTTGCACGGTGCCGACGTGTTCGTCGGATTGTCGGTCGCCGGCATCGTCTCGGGGGACATGCTTCAGGGGATGGCGCCGCGACCGATCGTATTCGCGCTCGCGAACCCCACGCCCGAGATCATGCCCGAGGAGGCGCGGCGCGCCCGAGGTGACGCCATCATCGCGACTGGCCGGTCGGACTTCCCGAACCAGGTGAACAACGTGCTCGGCTTTCCGTTCATTTTCCGCGGCGCGCTCGACGTGCGCGCCAAGAAGATCAACGGCGAGATGGAGATGGCCGCGACCCGCGCGCTCGCGGCGCTCGCGAAGGAGGAGGTCCCCGACTCCGTCATGCGCGCGTACGGGCTCGAGCGCCTGCGGTTCGGGCCCGACTACCTGATCCCCAAGCCGTTCGATCCGCGGGTGCTGTTGTGGGTGGCGCCGGCAGTGGCGTGGGCGGCGGTCGGGTCGGGCGTCGCGGGGCGTGTCATCGACGTGGACGAGTACCGCGCGCAGTTGGACGCCCGCCTGGGCCGGGCACGAGAAGTGATGCGGGGCCTCTCGACGCGGGTGCAGCAGCAGGAGCCCCAGCGGATCGTCTTTCCCGAGGGGGAGGACCCCCGGATCCTCAAGGCGGCGCGCGTCCTCGCGGACGACGGGATCGCCGCGCCGATCCTGCTCGGCGACCCCGACGTGATGCGCCGCCAGGCCGACGACGCCGGCGTGACGCTCGAGGACATCGCGCTCGCCAACCCGCGGGCGAGCGCTCACCTGGAGGCGTTCGCCCAGGAGTTGTGGGAGCGCCGCCGCCGTAAAGGGATCACGCTGCGCGAAGCGCGCGGCCGGGTGCTCGACCCGATGTACCACGCCCTGCTCATGCTCCGCGCCGGGCATGCCGACGCGGTCGTGGCGGGGGTGGAGATGTACTACTCGGACGCTATCCGCCCCGCGCTCGAGGTGATCGGTGCTCAAGAAGGACGCCGGCACGTGAGCGGGATCTACATGCTCGTCTTGGCGCAGCAGACCCTGTTCTTCGCGGACTGCACCGTGAACATCGATCCCGATGCCGACAGGCTCGCCGAGATCGCCTCCGCCACCGCCGAGTTCGTGGGGCGGCTGGGAATCGAGCCGCGCGTCGCCATGCTGTCGTTCTCCAACTTCGGCTCCGTGCGCCATCCGGCTGCCAGCAAAGTGCAACAAGCTGTAGCACTGCTGCATGCGCGCGAGCCGAACCTCCAGGTGGATGGGGAAATGCAGGCGGACACGGCGGTCGTGGAACGGATCTTGACTAAGACATATCCGTTCTCCAAGCTGCGCGGCCCGGCGAACGTGTTGATTTTTCCGAACTTGGACGCCGCGAACATCAGTTACAAGCTGCTCGACCGAGTCGGGGGCGCACAGGCGATCGGGCCGATCCTCGTCGGCATGGCCCAGCCGGTCCACGTGCTGCAGCGCGGCTCCGAGGTGAACGACATCGTGAACATGGCCGTGATCGCCGCTGTGGACGCCCTGGAGCACGGGCGCCGGCCGACTGCATGACGGCACACGCCACCCGGCCCGCTCAGGAGAGTCCCCGGCGCACCATCGGGCTCGACGCCCTTGGTCTCGCCCCGGAGCGTGCCGTCCATTGGAACCTCGTGCCGGCGGCGCTGTACGAGCACGCCGCGCGGCGCGGCGAGGGCGTGATCGCGGACGGCGGCGCCTTCTGCGCGGTGACGAGCCCGCACACCGGTCGCAGTCCGAGCGACAAGTTCATCGTCCGGGACAGTGCGTCGGAGGGGGACGTGTGGTGGGGCCGCGTCAACCAGCCGATGTCGGCCGAGCACTTCGAGCGCCTTCATGGGGATGTGGTACGTCACCTGAATGGGCAGGAGCTGTTCGTCCGGGACGTGTTCGCGGGTGCCGACACGAACTCCCGCACGGCGATCCGGTTCGTGACGCCCAATGCCTGGCACGCGCTGTTTGTCTACAACATGTTCCTGCGCCCCACGGCGTCCGACCTCGCGGCGTTCGCCCCGGCCTGGCAGGTGCTGCACGCGCCGGAGATGCACGCCGACCCCGCCACCCACGGCACGAACTCCGCGACGTTCATCGTCATCAGCTTTGCCCAGCGCACGATTCTCATCGGCGGGACGCGCTACGCCGGCGAGCTGAAGAAATCCATCTTCTCGATCCTCAATTACCTGCTTCCCAAGCGCGGGGTGCTGTCGATGCACTGCTCCGCCAACGTCGGCGAGGCAGGCGATGTCGCGCTGTTCTTCGGGCTTTCCGGGACCGGAAAGACGACCCTATCGGCCGACCCGGAGCGCGCGTTGATCGGCGACGACGAGCACGGCTGGAGCGACTACGGCGTGTTCAACTTCGAGGGCGGCTGTTACGCGAAGGTGATCCGCCTGTCGCGCGAGGGCGAGCCCGAGATCTACGCCACCACGCGGATGTTCGGCACCGTCCTCGAGAACGTCGTCGTGGACCCGGAGACCCGGGCGATCGACCTCGAGTCGGCCGCCGTCACCGAGAACACGCGCGCCTCCTACCCGATTCACTTCATCCCGAACCACGTCCCCGGAGGCATGGCGGGACACCCGTCGCACATCGTGTTTCTGACGTGCGACGCGTACGGGATCATGCCGCCGATCGCGCGGCTCTCGCCGGCGCAGGCGATGTACCATTTCCTCTCGGGATACACCGCCAAGGTGGCCGGCACCGAGCGGGGCGTCACCGAGCCGAAGGCGACGTTCTCCGCCTGCTTCGGCGCGCCGTTCCTGCCGCTGCATCCCAACGCCTACGCCGCCCTGCTCGGCGAGAAGATCGGGCGGCACGGTGTGCAGTGCTGGCTCGTCAACACGGGGTGGACCGGCGGGCCGTACGGCGTGGGACAGCGGGTGCGCCTCGGGCTCACCCGCGCCATGGTGCGGACGGCGCTCGCGGGGCGGTTGGATCGCATCCCGACCGCCGCCGAGTCGGTGTTCGGGCTCGAAGTGCCTCTGCAAGTACCCGGCGTGCCTGAGGACCTGCTGTTACCGCGCGGCACGTGGCGCGACCCCGCGGCGTACGACGCCCAGGCGGCGAAGCTGGCCCAGTTGTTCAGGCAGAACTTCGAGCAGTTCCAGGACCAAATACACGCCGCCGTGCGGGACGCCGGTCCGCGTTGACGGGCTTCGAGGTCGTTCGCGACCCGCTCTGGAACAACATCCGGCTCGACCCCGAGGCCGTCGCGGTAGTCGACACGGCCGCGGTGCAGCGCCTCCGCTACGTGCGCCAGCTGGGCCATGCCTTCCTCGTCTATCCGGGCGCCACGCACACTCGGTTCGAGCACGCCTTGGGTGCCTATCACCTCGCCCGGCGCGTGCTGTCCCAGCTCGAAGAGGCGGGGGACGCACGGCTCGCGCCCGCGGATCGCGTAGAGCTCAAGCTGGCCGCGCTGCTGCACGACATCGGCCACTACCCCTTCTCCCACGCCTTGGAGGAGGCGGGGCTGCCGCACCACGAGGTGCTGGCCGAGCGGCACCTCGCGAGCGGCGAGCTGGCCGAGCGGCTCGCGGGACTGGGCACGCCGCCTCAGCAGCTCCTCGCACTCATTCGCAACCGGGGCCCCGGCCCGCGGCCTGAGCCGCTGGCGGGCCTGGTGGCGGGGTCCCTCGACGTCGACAAGCTCGACTACCTGTCGCGCGATGCCTGGATGTGCGGCGTCCCCTACGGCGTGATCGACGTCGACCGGCTGCTCACGTCGTTGACTGTGGCCGGCGGCCCCGATGGCCGGCCGACCCTCGCGCTGCACGAGAAAGGGCTCGCGGCGCTCGAATCCCTGTTGTTCGCCAAGTATCAGATGTACCGGAACGTCTATTGGCATCACGCGGTACGCAGCGCCACCGCGATGTTCAAACGCTTGGTGCGCGCCGCGATCGCCGCGCGGCGCCTCGCGACCGATCAGGTGGCGGTGGCGACGGACGACGGGCTGATCTACGAGCTGATGCACGAGGACGCCAGCGGCCTGGCCCGCCGGTTGCGCGAGCGGCGGCTCGCGAAACGCGCGCTCGATCTCTCCGCGACCGAGTTGCCGGCGGACACACCGGCGTGGCCCTCGGATGACCCCGATCTGCAACAGCGCGTGGAGGACCGCCTCGCCCGGGAGGTCGGGCTCGGGGCAGGCGAGCTGTTCCTCGACTTTCCTGCCAAGCCCGACATGCTCGCACTCGACTTGCCGCTCGTGCGCCGGAACGGCACGGTGACGCAGCTCGGGGGCACCGAAGCCATGGCCCACCTCGGCCTCCCCCGCGTCGGGGCGGAGCTCTACCGTTCGGCCCGCCGGCTGCGCGTCTTCGTGCTGCGACCCGCGACCGTACCGGCCGACGCTATCGTGAGGTT
>QHTT01000118.1 GCA_003220935.1 Gemmatimonadota bacterium | reverse complement strand
GTATCCGCATAGAAGAACTGGGGTGTCACCCTGTTCTCCTTGTCGACATCGTAATTCAAGAAGTCGACGTTCCCGCCGGCTTTCAACATGTGGTCCCCACCGGCATGCCAACCGGTATACGTGACGTCGTCACGCAGCCCCAGCCGACGTTGCGTGAAGTCCTGCGAGCTGAGGTTGCTCCCGATGGTGACGCAGCATCCGAAATTGAACCATCGCTGGGGGACACCAGGCGTGTCAGGCGTCGGATTGCGTCGGAACCGTTGATACGTCACGGTCGCTTCGCTCAGCCACGGCCCAGTAAAATAGTTGTACTTGAGCGTCCCGATGGCAATGTCGTTCCGGTAGTCGATGGCTGATTGGAATGCGGTAATGTCACCAAAGTCGCGCACGTCGGTTTCGTGGCGGTTGCTGAAGCTCAGTTCTGCAGTCGAGTGGCCACTGACGGCGTAGCTGAGCTTGCCGAACAGCAGCGTCTCCCGGAAGGGCGACTGAAAGTTCCCGTTGTACTTCGCCAGCGAGACAGTGTCGAGGGCTGGAAATAGGCCGGGTGTGCGCGGCGTGATGTTCACGAGATTAGCGCGGTTCTGATAGTTGCCCTCGTACGAGCCGAAGAAATGCAAGCGGTCCTTAATGAGCGGGCCGCCCACGCTCACGCCCACGAGTGATCGGGAGTAATCCGGCTTGTTGAAGGTCGACGGATTGCCAGTCTTGTTGGCGATGCTGTCCGCGACATGTTTCGCGACGACTTGGAATGTGTCCAGCGCGACCAGATCTTTGTTTTGGTAGCTGAAATACGCGTTCCCCGTCCAGACGTTGCCGCCGGACTTAGTTGTCGCCGTGATGATCGCGCTCGAGGACTTCTGGTATTCCGCCTTGAAGTTCTGCGAGATGACCCGGTACTCTTGGATCGCGTTCCGCGGGAAGGGGTTCCCGCGGCTGTTATCCTGTCCTGCAACGCCGCCGCCCGTGAGGTCATTCTTCAGACTCGCGCCGTCGATGAAGATGTTGATATCGTTCGGCCCCTGCGCGCCAGCGGAAAAGTTTCTTGGGCTGATCGAATTTGCGTTGGGGTTGATGCGATCCTCGCTGACGCTGATTCCCGGTGCAAGCGCCGCAAGGTCGAGGAAGTTCCGGCTCGTCGTTGGGAGCCGCTCGATTTGCTGCTGGGTCACGTTGGTCGCCACTTCCGAAGTCCGGGTCTCAGTCACCGCCGCCGCTACTTGAACGGTCACGCCCGCTACCTCCACAGCCCCGGCCTGCAGGGCAAAATCAAGGAGCAGCGAGGCGCCGATTTGAACCACCACGCGGCGTCCCTGAGCCGTGTGCCCGATGTGGCGGGCGGTCACGTTGTACGCTCCGGGGACCAGGCCGGGCAACGCGTACGAGCCGTCGGCTTGGCTGGTTGCCGTGCGCGCGACACCGCTTTGCTCGTTACGTGCCTCGATCGTAGCGCCGCTAAGCGGCGCCCCGGTTGCGTCCTTCACATACCCGCGGATGCTGCCCGTGCTGGTCTGTGAAAAGGCCGCTGGGGCAGCGAAGGCGACGAGGACCAGACTGAGGAACAGCTCCCGGCCGAGCTGCCCGAACGATGGACTGCGGCTCATGAACGCGTCTCCTGTAAGCGTGTTAGCATCGTTATCTCGCGCGTCGTCCGGTTTGTCAAGTCCGCCGAAGCCCGCGTAGATTCTCTGCACCGCGTTTCACGTCTCTACCTCTGATCAACGAGATCCTGATGCGCATCCATGTCGCTTGTCTTGCGGCACTCGTCGCCCTGGGCCTCGTCGCCCCCGGCCCCGCTGCTGCGCAGCGCGCCGCTCCCGGGCGCCTGATCGACTCGCTCGTCGCCCGCATGACCCTCGAGGAAAAGCTCGGCCAGCTCAACCTCCCCTCGGTCGATAACCAGCCGAGCCCCGCGCAGCTCGAGCAGGTGCGGAAAGGCCTCGTCGGTGGGTTCCTGAACTTGGCGGGGGCCCAGGCGACCCGCGACGCCCAGCGCATCGCGGTGACCGAGTCGCGCCTCCATATCCCCCTGCTCCTGGGCCTGGACGTGATCCACGGCTACCGCACGATCTTCCCGATTCCGCTCGCCGAGGCGGCGACGTGGGACCCCGCGGCGGCGGAGAGCACGGCGCGTGCGGCGGCGCGCGAAGCGGCCGCGGCAGGCGTGAACTGGACGTTCGCGCCCATGGTCGACATCGCCCGCGATCCGCGGTGGGGCCGGATTGCCGAGGGCTCGGGCGAGGATCCCTACCTGGGATCGGCCATGGCCGCGGCCCGCGTGCGCGGATTTCAGGGAAGGGACCTGCGCGCGCCCGACGCCGTGCTAGCCACGGTGAAGCACTTCGCCGCGTACGGCGGCGCCGAAGGGGGCCGGGACTACAACACCGTCGACGTATCCGAGCGCACGCTGCGAGAGATCTACCTGCCGCCGTACCGGGCCGGAGTGGACGCGGGCGCCGGCAGCATCATGACCTCCTTCAATGAGATCGGCGGCATCCCGAGCCACGCGAACCGCTGGCTCGTGACCACGCTGCTGCGCGACGAATGGAAGTTCTCCGGGTTCGTCGTGAGCGACTGGACCGGCGTCGAAGAGCTGCGCAACCACGGCGTCGCGGGCTCGCGCGCCGACGCGGGGCTCGTCGCCCTCGAGGCCGGCGTAGACATGGACATGGTGAGCCGCATCTACCTCGAGGACCTCCCAGCCTTGATCCGCGCGGGGCGCATCCCGATGACGACGGTTGATGCAGCGGTGCGACGGGTGCTCGCCGCGAAGCGCGCGCTCGGCCTGTTCGATGACCCGTACCGCGGATCGAGCGTCGAGCGTGAGCGGAGCGTGCTGCTC
>QHTT01000030.1 GCA_003220935.1 Gemmatimonadota bacterium | reverse complement strand
CGACCAGCGGGGCGACGAACGGCAGCGGCATCGCGGCGGTGACGTCGTGGACGCTGGGGACGACCCCTGGGACCAACACCCTCACCGCCACGGCCAGCGGGCTCACCGGCAGCCCGGTGACTTTCACCGCCACCGCCACGGCAGGGGCGGCAGCGCAGCTAGCGATCACGACCGAGCCCTCGAGTAGCGCATCGAGCGGCGTCGCCCTCGCCCAGCAGCCGGTGCTCCAGCTGCAGGACGCGAACGGCAACCCGGTGAGCCAGAGCGGCGTCACTGTGACAGCGGTGGTGGCGAGCGGTCCGGGCGGCACCCTCGCCAATGCCTCCGCCACGACCACCGGGAGCGGCGCGGCGAGCTTCAGCGGGCTCACACTGAGCGGCACCGTGGGGAGCTACACGCTGCGCTTCGAGTCTACCAACCTCGGTCCTGCCATCTCGAGCGCGATCGCGCTCGGCGCCGGCGCCGCGGCGACGATCGGCTTCACCGCGCAGCCGAGCAGCGCTGCTGCGGGCGCGACCATCTCGCCTGCAGTGCAGGTCACGGCTCGCGACGCGCAAGGGAACACCGCGACCGCCTTTGCCGGCACCGTGACGCTCGGGATCGGGATAAACCCCGCCGGCGGGACGCTCTCGGGGACGACGAGTGCGGCGCCGGTAAACGGCGTGGCGACCTTCTCCAACTTGAGCATCGACAAGCCGGGGACGGGTTACACATTGACGGCGGACGCGACCGGGCTCGCACAAGCGACCAGCGACGCTTTCAACATCACCCCACCGCCGGCGACCCACGTGGTGTTCACAGTTCAGCCGTCCAGCACCACCGCGGGTGAGGCGATCGCCCCAGCCGTTGAGGTGACGGTGCTGGACGCTCAGGGAAACACTGCCACCGGATTCAGCGGCAACATCACGGTGGCCATCGGCACCAACGCGGGCGGTGGGACTCTGTCGGGCACCACGAGCGCCGACGCGGCGAACGGCGTCGCCATGTTCTCGAACCTGAGGATCGACAAAGCGGGCTCCGGATACACGCTGGCGGCGAGCGCGAGCGGGCTGACAGGGGCAACCAGCAACTCGTTCGACATCATGCCGGGCGCCGCCACGCAGCTTTCGTTCACGGTGCAGCCGACTAACACTGCGGCGTTCGGGACAATTTCGCCGCCGGTGCAGGTGACGGCATCCGACGCCTTCGGGAACGTCGCGACCACCTTTACAGGGCAAGTTGCGATCGCCATCGGCCACAACGGAGGCCTTCTGTTCCCCGGCACCCTCTCCGGCACGCTCTCCATCACTGCCGTGGCTGGGGTGGCCACGTTCGCTGACTTGAGCATCGATCAACCTGGCTCCAACTACACCCTCGTGGTGAGCGCGGGCACCCTCGCCGGAGCGGAGAGCGCTTTCTTCGACATCACCGTGACACCTTGATCTACCTGCGGCGCTCCATGGCAAGCGGGTCCGTCGCGAGTGTGATGGTGCTCACAGCCGTGGTGACCACCGCGTTCAACATCACTCTGCTTGTCTGATCCTCCCTCGCCGACGTGTTGCGCCGGCGCGACGTCACGACTAACGCTCCAGCTTGTGCTGCGATCGGTACGCACTTTGCAGGCGTTGCATTTGGTCCACCCACATTTTTGTGCTTCCGTCGCAGGGCATCCACAGAGCGCGCAGTAGGCCTGTCACCAGACGGTGGGCGATAGGAGCGGGAGGGTGCGCGCTGACCGTCCTGCTCGCCACCTGCCAGATCGACAAGCTCACCAACAATCCTCCTAACGTCGCAGCGCTCTCGGTCACCCCGGTGCATGTGCTCGACACCGCCGCCGCGGGCAGCGCAGCGATGCGGGTCGAAAGCCTCACGGTCTCCAGCACCGGCGCGGGCGCACTGACCTGGAGCGCGAGCGTGGCGGACGGGGGCGCGTGGCTCGACATCACTCCCAAGAGCGGGCCCACGCCGGCGCGCGTACAGGTGCGGCTCGACCCCAACGGGCTCGCCCCAGGCGCGTATCACGGCACCGTCGTCGTGTCGGCGGGGCAGGCGGTGGGCAGTCCCGCGCGCATTCCCGTGGACTTCGTCGTGGCGGGGAGCGCGCCGCCGCCCAACGCGCCGACCGGCCTAGCCCAGTTCCAGAGTGATGGCAGCACCGCCCTGGACGTGGGCGGCACGGCCACCAGCCGCTCGGTGGTTTTCAAGGCGACGGTGTCGGCCCCCGCCGGCGGCGCCGCGCTGCGGCTCGAGGTGGAAGTCGAGCCCATCGGCACGGCGTTCAGCGGCACGGCGAGCGGCTCGGGCCCAGCGGCGGCGAGCGGCGGCACCGCGAGCGCGACCGTCGGCGGGCTGGTCGACAATGTGTCGTATCACTGGCAGGCGCGCACAGTCGACGAGTCGGGTGGCGCGAGCGCCTGGGTCTCATTCGGCGGCAATGCAGAGTCGGACCCGGATTTCCGGGTCGCGCTCGCGGGCACGCAGCTCGTGTTCACCATGCAGCCGAGCAACGCCGTCGCGGGAGCGGCGATCGCGCCGGCAGTCCAGGTCACGACGCAGGATCCCCAGGGGAACACCATCACGAGCTTCACCGGCGACGTGACCATCGCGCTCTACACCAACTCGCACGGCGGTACGCTGTCGGGGAGGACGACGGTCCCAGCGGTGGCGGGGGTCGCGACATTCAACGACCTCTCGATCGACAAGGCGGGCTCTGGCTACACACTCCAGGCCACCAGCGCGTCGCTCAGCACGCCGAGTACCGCGTTCACGATCTCCCCTGCCGCGGCGGCCAAGCTCGCGTTCACCGTCCAGCCGAGCGCCACGCAGGCGGGGGCGACGATCACACCAGCCGTCCGCGTGATCGCGCGCGACGCCTTCGGCAACACGGCTACCGGATTCACCGGGAACGTCACGCTCGCCATCGCCACGAACCCGTCCGGCGGCACGCTCAGCGGCACCATCCCGGTCGCGGCTGCGGCGGGCGTCGCGAGCTTCAACGACTTGAGCATCGACACGCCGGGAACCGGTTACACGCTCACCGCCACCTCCGGCACGCTCACCCAGGCGACGAGCAACGCGTTCAACATCACGGCGGGGCCGCCGCCCCCCGCGACGCATCTCGCGTTCGGCGTGCAGCCGAGTAACACGCAGGTCGGGGTGGCGATCACCCCGGCGGTCACGGTAACCGCCCTGGACGCGTCGGGGAACACCGTCCCGAGCTTCACGGGAGCGATCTCCCTCGCCCTC
>QHTT01000086.1 GCA_003220935.1 Gemmatimonadota bacterium | reverse complement strand
TCGTGTCGTACGGCGTGCCCGCGGCGAGCGCGAGAATCAGGCGGGCGCGGCGCGCCAGCCCCGCCGGAATCCGCGTCGCGCGGGTCATGGCATCCAGTTCGGCGCGCTCGGCCGCCGTGAGTTGGAGCGCGAAGGTGGGGGTGAACATGCGCTAAGATAGGTCATGGCCGGTACTATCGCAACTTCAGAGACAGTCCACTGGCTGGTAGGGTACGGCCGGGGTCTCCCGCAGCGACTGCGTATTCTTGTCGCGGAGGGAGACCCCGGCCGTACCCTACGGACTTAGCTCACAGTGATCTGCTTCCCCATCCCGTGCATCAGGTGCGGCTTGCCGTCCTTCGCGTCGGGCCAGAAGCACAGGATTAGATAGTTCCCGGGCGCAAGGGTCGCGGTGAACTGCGCATGCCCTCCTGCGTCGAGCCCCGTCACACCACCCAGCCACCGGCCGGTGGGCAGCGGGCCCTTCTCACCGCCCTGCTCCCAGGCGATGAAGTCCTGCAGCGTCTTTCCCGGCGTGAGGGCCGTGATCACGATCTCGTGAGCCTGGAGGCCGGCGCTTTCGACCCGAATAGTCTGCCTGCCGGCCGTGAGCGGCTGGGAGAACAGGAAGTCGTAATCCGTGAGCTTCACCACCACGTCGGCGGGCGGCTCGGGCACGGCTGCCACTCCCGGGCCGCCGACGACGATGGGCCGCAGCATGCCCTTCATGATGTGGGGCGCCCCGTCCGCGCTCGGGATCCAGCAGACCAGCACGTACGACCCGGGTTCGAGCGCCTGGGTTGCCCAGGCGGTGTCACCGACGGTCACGGCGTTGGGCCCGCCGGCGAAAGCAATCCACGGCGGCGGGGGGGTGTGCTGCGTCATCGCAGCCTGCAGCCCGGCTTGGAAGTCGGCGATGGTCTTGCCGTCGCCGAGCCGGACGAGCGAGGCGTGGTGGAGCTCCTTGCCTTGATTGACGAGACGCAGCGTGGTGAGCCCGGCGGGGATGGTGTCCGGCGCGCCGAACGCGTAGTCGGTGGCGGTGATCGTAACGACGTTCGGCCCGGCGGCCTGAGGCGCCGGCCTGGCGCAGGCGGCGCACGCTGCGAAGCTGGCAACGAGCAGACGGGGTCGCATGGTTTGGTTTCCTTTCGATTGGTCAGCGGCGTCCCAGCAGCACGATGCCGGAGAAGCGACGGAACTCTTCCCGCTTGCGTTTCGGGTACAACCGGCCGAGCAGGCCCCACAGCCAGGCCAGGCGCATCGTCCGTTTGAGCCGCAGCGATTCCTCCCAGGTCGAGCGGAACTCCGCCTCGCGCCAGCCGAACGGCTCGAAGAACCGGGTCCCTTCGGGAGGGGCGAACCGGAACGGCGCGTTGTCGGCGACGGCGCGACCCCACGTCCGCGCCATCATTTTGAGCAGCCCGGGCGAGGCGAGGTCCATCAGCCACCACCCGAAGGACGCCTGCGCGGCGAGATCGCTCGCCAGCGCCCCGACCTGCTCGCCTGTGAGGTAGATGAGCAGGCCCTCGCTCACCACCAGCACCTGCCGCGCCCCGACGCCGATCTGCGCGAACAGCGCGCGCCGGCGCGCCGGATCCGTGAGATCGACGCCGAGCTGTTCGAGCGCACACGCCGGCCGCTCGCCCGCCAGCTGCTCCTTCTTATAGGCGATCACGTCGGGGAAGTCCACGTCGACCCAACGGAGCGACGGAGCGAGCGGCAGGCGGTACGGTCGGGTGTCCAAGCCGGCGGCGAGGTTCAGCACCGTTCCGACGCCGTCGCGCGCGACTGCTCGCAGGATCAGCTCGTCCATCACCGCCGTCCGCACGATCATCGCCCACGCCCACGTCCGGCCCTTGGGCAGGGACGCGAGAATCTCCTCGCCGCGCGCCCCGGCCAGCCGCCGCGCGTAAGGGTCGTGGAACAAGGCGTCCGGCCGCTCGGACTCGATCGCCCGATACAACGCGACCCAGCGCGCGGTATCGGAGACGTGCTGGATGGTTCCGGACGCTTCGGTCACGGTGCGCCTCGAGAATCGCGGGCCGGAAAGCTACAGCAGCTGGTGCCCGGCGTCGAGCGCCGTAGCTTTGGTCGCGTGGCTGATCGCGCCATCTACCTATCGGTCGTCGTACCGGTGCGCAACGGGGCGGATCGACTCCCGGCGCACCTCGCGGCGCTGCGGGCGTTCGCGTGCGCTCAGGGCCACCCCACCGAGCTGGTCCTGGTCGACGACGCCAGCGAGCCCGCCGCCGCCCGCCTGCTCGCGGACTTCGGTCGCGACGCCGCGGAGGTGACCGTGCTCCGGAACGAGGCGAACCGGGGCAAAGGCTTTTCGGTCGCCCGGGGGATGCTCGCCGCCCGGGGGCGCTACCGGGTCTTCACGGACGCCGATCTGGCGTATCCGCTCGACGAAATTGCACACATCGTGCACCGGCTCGAGACAGGGAGCGACGTGGCCATCGCCTGTCGCGTGCTCCCCGAGTCGCGCTACCTCATGAGTCCGTCCTTCTTCCATTACCTGTACACTCGGCACGTGATGAGCCGGGTGTTCAACCGCGTGGTGCGGCTCCTCTTGTTGCCGGGGATTCTCGATACGCAGGCCGGCCTGAAGGGCCTTACGGCGCGCGCGGCCGAGCTGATCGTCCCGCGGCTCACCATCGCCGGCTTCGGCTTCGACGTCGAGCTGCTCTACCTTGCCAAGAAGCACGGGCTGACGGTCGCGCAGGCGGCGGTTCAGTATCGGTACGACGACGAGCCGAGCACCGTCCGCTTCGCGGCGGACGCGGTCGAGATGCTCGAGGACCTCGTGAAGATCCGGTGGAACGACTGGCGGGGGCGCTACGGCTGACGCACGGCGCCTCGTCGTCAACGCCGACGACTTCGGCCTATCGGCCGGCGTGAACCGCGGGATCCTGGAGGCGCACGCGGCGGGCGTGGTGTCCTCAGTCTCCGTTCTCGTGAACACGCCGGGGTGGACCGACGGCGCGCGGCGGCTGCGCGATATCGGCCCCGGCCTCGGGGTCGGCTTGCACCTCAACCTGACGACCGGTCGACCCGTCTCGTGGGGCGGCAGCCTGAGCGACGCCCGCACCGGCTGGTTCCATCCGCTGCGGCGGTTCATCGCGCGCGCGCTGGCGGGACGCATCGATCCGGGGGACATCGCGATCGAGTGCGCGGCGCAGATCGCGCGACTGCGCAATGCGGGACTCGTCGTCACCCACTTGGACAGCCACCGGCACGTCCACGTGCTTCCGGGGGTGTGGGGGCCGGTCGTGGAAACCGCCCGCCGGGAAGGGATTCGGGTCGTCCGGGTGCCGCTCGAGCGGTACAGCGTCAACCTGATGAGCTGGCGTGCCCTGGTGAAGAAAGCGACGCTGCGGCTGGCCTGGAGCCTTGCGGCAGGCGGGGCGTCGCCGCTGCGCCGGCCGGATCGCTTCGTCGGCATCTCGCTCCAGGGAAGCCCCCGCTTCCTGCGGCGCCTGCTGGCCCTGCTCGACCACCTCAAGCCAGGCACCACCGAGCTGATGGTGCATCCCGGCCATCCCGACGGGGAGCTCGCGGCCTGGGACGACTACACCGCGCCGCGCGCCCGGGAGCTGGCCGCGCTCACGCGCCCCGAGGTTCGGGAGCGGTTCCGGCGAGGGAGCTTCCGGCTGATTCACTTCGGAGCGCTGTAGCCCACAGCTCCACCTGCATCGCGCACCAGGCCACCAGGCAGGGAATGCCCTTGATGCGGTAGGGAATCAGGATCTCCGACTTCACCCACCGCGGCACGATGTCCACGTCGTGGACCACCATCACGAGCAGCGTGAGCGCGAGGATCGCGGTCTTGAGCCGGCTCGACTCGGAGCTCACGCACCAGACGACGATCCCGGTGTAAGCGATGACGAATGTCGCCCGCTCCGACTGATGGTTGAAGAGCACCACGTAGACGAGCACCGAGCACAGGACGAGGCGGCGGAACGCCGCGTCGCTCCAGCGCCCCCCCCGCCGGCCGAGCGCGAGCGGCGCCACGAGCAGCGCCGTGCCCGCGAACTGCGCCGGCCAGTTGGGCCAGTCCGTGCCGAGCGTCATGTAGAGATACTGCATCAGGGAATAGCCCCGGTTCAGCGTGTCCGACGCTTCGATGGCGCGCCACGAGCGGTACTGGGCGACGAGCTCCGGTGCGGGTACCGCAAGGAGCGGCAAGACGACCAGCGCCGTCACGACACCGAGGAAGAGGAGACCGAACCGCGCGCGCCGCGGGTGGAGCACCGCGACCGGGAGCAGGGCCAGCGGAAACAACTTGATCGATGCGCCGAGCGCCAGCTCGATCGCTGCCTCGAGCTGGCGACTCCGCTCCAGCGCGACGAAGGCCAGCACCATGAGCGCAGCGACCAGCGCGTTGCTCTGCCCGTACTGCATCGCGAACAGCACCTCGAGGTACAGGAGCCCGAGGGCGAGCGTGGCCTCGCGCCGCGGCAAGAGACGCTCCAGCGCGTACCAGAGGAGCAGCGCGTTGAGCAGGCTCCAGCAGAAGAACGCCAGGGCGAACGGCAGATAGGCGAGCGGCGCGAACAGCAGCGCGAACGTCGGGCTGTACTTGTAGTAGTCGAAGTGTTGCTCGGGGTGTGCCGCGTACAGATCGCGCCCGGCGAGCAGATTGATGGTCGCGGAACGGAACACGCGGAAGTTGTTGGACGGGCGGAGCACACCCTGCTGCAGCGTGACGAGCAGGGCGCTCGCCACGTACAGGCCGAGCAGCCAGCGACGGGGACGTGCGATTCTCGCGATTCTGGGGAGCGCCGGACGCACGGCGACCGCTACCGGGTCGAGACGGGCCCCTTCAGGTATTGATCCAGCCAGTCGATCCAGCGCCGGTACACGTCCGTCGTGCGTACCGGATCGCTGGGGAAATGCCCGTCGACGGGATAGGCGACGAACTTGACCGGTACGCCGTTGTCCCGCAGCGCGTGATACAGCTCATAGGACTGCGTGACCGTGACCCGCGCGTCGCGCACATCCGACAGGATCAGCGTGGGGGTCTTCATCGCGGCGGCATACGAGATCGGTGACTGGTCGCGATAGGCCTGGAGCGCCTGCCCCGTCCACGGGGAGGCGAAGCTCGAGAAGCCGTAGCGCTCCAGCACGTTGAAGTCCGCCATGTTGTACTGGTCCACGAGGTTCGTCACCGCGGCCCCGGCGACCGCCGCCTTCCACACGTGGTAGTGCCCGATCAACCAGCTCGTCATGTAGCCCCCGTACGACCATCCGGAGACAGCGATGCGGGTCGTGTCCACGCCGCCGAGCTTCACGAGCGCCGCGATCCCGGCCATCACGTCCCGCCCCGGGCCGTCGCCCGCGTCGTTGAAGATGGCGCGCTGGTAGGCGTTGCCGAGGTTGTCCGAGCCGCGGTAGTTGGGCGAGAACACGATGTAGTCGTGCGCGGCCACGGCCTGACGACGCCGTCGCTCTGGAAGCCGTCCGGCCCCGACCACTCGAACCGCTCCATGCTGCCGAGCTGGCGCGCGGCGACTTCGGCGTTCAGGTCCGTCAGCCGGCGCGGCGGCGCCGCCGCCGAGGCGAGGTAATACAGCTCGGTCGGCCGGTCTGGGGTGCTGCCCGCGAATGTGATCGCGCCATCTTTGCCGACCGAGACATCGATCCAGAAGCCCCACGCCGGGCTGACCTCGCCCAGGTCGATGCGCTTGGCCGCGCCACCCAGCGGCACGAGCCACAACACGGTGCGCGTCCCGTCGTGACCCCCCAAGAGCAACGACTTGCCGTCGGGCATCCAGACCGCGCGCACCAGGTTACGGTCGACGGCGCGGGTCTGAACCGTCCCGTCGCCCCCGGCCGCGGTCGTTACGTGAATGTCGTTCACGTTGTTGGGATCGCCGTCGCGCGGGTACCAGTAGGCGATGCGCGAGCCGTCGGGCGAGTAGCTGGCGTAGCCTTCGAACGCCTTGTGCGCGGTGAGCTTGCGACTCTCACTCGTGGCGACGTCGAGCACCATCACCACCGACTGTTCGGCGTCGCCGAAATGCGGCGTGGCCTGTTGTGTGAACAGGAGCGACTTGCCGTCTGGCGACCAGGCGAGCGGCGAGGACGGCGGGCCGGGGGGTTGGCTCTTGGCCAGGCTCCACGCGCCGTGGGTCAGGCGCCGCGCCGTCCCACCCCCGACCGGCACCATCCAGAGGTGCGACGGCGTGGGGGCCGCGGTGGTGAGATAGCCGTCGTCACCCACCTCGAAGGCGTCGTTGTGCGCCTCGATCTCCTTCTTGTTCTCGGCGTCGTCGGGGGTGACGTAGGCGATGTCGGCCCCGTCGGGCTTCCAGGCGTACTGCTCCACGCCGTTTGCCGCTTCGGTAATCTGACGAGCCTCGCCTCCGCGCATGTCGAGCACGAACACCTGCGGTGCCGCCTTGTCCCCCGAGCCCGCGGTCGCGAGAAATGCGAGGCGATCCCCGCTCGGGGACCAGCGGGGCGAGCCGACGCCCTTGCGGTCGAAGGTAAGCTTGCGCTGCGTGCCGCTCGCGATGTCGACCAGCACGAGATTCGCGTCGAACCGGTCATCAGTCCAGTTAACGCGCGACACAACGCACGCGATCGATTTTCCGTCCGGGGCGATCTGCGGGTCGGAGACGTTAACGAGCTTCTGCAGGTCGGAGAGTTCGATGCGCTTCGTCTGGGCCCTGGCGGTGCCGGTGAGGCAGACCCCCAGACCCAGGGTGAGGAGCAGACGGTGTTTCATGGGGTCTCCCCGAATGGGCTTGGTTCCGGAGTGCGGGACGTTCCGGCTCGACGCCAAATCTCGGGGCTCGGATACGGGCCGGCTAGAGGCCCGCCGGCCGATCAGAAACAGCCGCTCGCTACGCTCCTCGGGCTAGTGGGCGGGCCAGCCTGCCGACAGCGCCGCGACGTTGAGGCGGGTGAGGTGGGTGAGCCAGCCTGACACGCTCCCGCGTGTGCTCAGGAACCGCCCCGCCGTGCGCCACGCTTGCTCGAAGGTGTTGGCCACGGCGGCTTCGGCTTGCTCGGGATTGACCAGTGCGGCGTAGGCGGTTGCGTAGAGGGTACTGCGATAGCGCGCCAGCAGCTCGCGGACCGCACCTTGGTCCCCCGCCGCCATTCGCTCTACGATGGCCCGATCGGTTGTGTCAGGAGCCGGTAACCCGGCACGCCACGGGTGCGCTCGCATGCGCCCTAAAGAGCGTGCCGCGCTAGCGGGCGTAACATCCGTGACGGAGGCCACGCCGGCGGCGCCCATGCGGTCAGGCGGTGCAAGTACGGACGGTTCGAGAGGTTTGGCGCACCATGGCCGGTTGACAGCGCCCGGCACTGCTTGGTAAGGTCCGTTCCAGTATGACGAGCACCCGTATCGCCACTCGCTGTCGTCCGTGTTGTCGCGGGATGTGTGCGCTCCCGAGGGGAGGCGGACGCAATTGCGATGCGCGGTGGTCCGGTACCGGACGAACGTGAGCTAAGTTCCGAGACGACGTGCAATGCGATGTGGGCCCGCTTCCCGATTGGGAGCGGGCCCGTCGTTTTTTGGGTTTTGTTGGTTTTGGTGATCGATCGAGGGAGGAGTGCGGATGGCCGACAAGCACACGGACGTGAGCGCCGTCGAAAAGATCAAGGAGGCGAGCCGCGGGCTGCGCGGCTCGCTCGCCCCGGAGCTCGCCGCCGACACCAGCCATTTCGAAGACGCGGCCGCGCAGCTGCTCAAGTTCCACGGCGTCTATCAGCAGGACGACCGCGACACACGCCGCCAGCGGAGCGATGCCGGCCTCGAGCCTGACTACGCCTTCATGGTCCGCTGCAAGATTCCGGGCGGCGTGCTCACCGCCGATCAATATCTCGTGCTCGACGAGCTGGCGGGGCGCTACGGCAACGGCACGCTGCGGGTCACGACGCGACAGGACAACCAGTTTCACGGCGTGGTGAAGGGCGACCTGAAAAGAACCATCCGCGCCTTGAACGACGCGCTGGTCACGACGCTCGGCGCCTGCGGCGACGTGCAGCGCAACGTGATGAGCTGCCCGGCGCCGCTGCCCGGTGGGTTGCGCGATCAGGCGCTCGCCGTGGCGCGCCAAATCTCGGCGCGCTTGCTGCCTCGGACCCGGGCCTATCACGAGATCTGGCTCAACGGCAACCAGGTCGCCGAGGGCGCACCTGCGCCCGAGCCCGAGCCGATCTACGGAGAGCGCTATCTCCCGCGCAAGTTCAAGACCGCCATCGCATCCCCGGACGACAACTGCACCGATGTCTACAGCAACGATCTGGGGTTCGTGGTGATTCCCGACGGGGACTCGCTCGCGGGGTTCAACGTGCTGGTGGGCGGCGGCCTGGGGATGACCCACGGCAAGAAGGTCACCTACCCCCGCCTCGCCGACCCCCTGGGGTTCGCTACCCCGGAGGACGTGGTCCAAGTGGCCGAGGCCGTGATCACCGTGCAGCGCGATTACGGCGACCGCCGCGACCGTCGTCACGCCCGGCTCAAGTATCTCCTGGACGACCGCGGGCTCGATTGGTTCCGGGCGCAGGTGGAGCAGCGGCTCGGCCGGCCACTGCGGCCGCCCGCTCCCGTCCGGATCAGCGACGTGCACGATCACCTGGGGTGGCACGATCAGGGGGGCGGCCGCTCGTTCTACGGGCTGTTCGTCGAAAACGGACGTATCCAAGATGCGGAGGATGCGCAGCTCAGGACCGCCGTCCGGCGCATCGTGGAGGTATTCCGCGCCGGCGTCCACTTCACACCCCAGCAGAACCTGCTGCTCACCGGCATCGCTGAGGAGCGCCGGGCGGCGCTCGACGCGATGCTGGCGGACCACGGGGTGCGGCCGACAGGGGTCATTTCGACAGTAAGGCGCTGGTCGATGGCGTGCCCGGCGCTCCCGACCTGCGGTCTGGCGCTCGCCGAAGCCGAGCGGGCGCTCCCCGGCGTGATCGACGAGCTCGAGGGCGAGCTGGAGCGCCTCGGGCTCGCCGACGTGCGGCTCACAGTGAGGATGACGGGGTGTCCCAACGGCTGCGCGCGACCCTACACCGCGGACCTCGCGTTCGTGGGCCGGTCGGCGGACAAGTACACGATCTTCGTGGGCGGGAGCGTGCTCGGCACCACACTCGCGACGGCGTACGCCGACCTCGTGCCGCGGCGCCGACTCGTCGCCCAGGTGCGGCCACTACTCGAGCGCTACCGCGTCGAGCGACTGCCGGGCGAGGGCCTGGGAGACTTCTGGTGCCGCATCGGCGTCGACGAGCTACGAAACAGTGCCGTCGCGGAGCCCGCGCCGTGACGCACTTCTATCCGGCGTTCCTCGACCTGCGCGGGCGCCGCGCCGTGGTGATCGGCGGCGGCGCGATCGCCGAGCAGAAGGTGATGGGGTTGCTCGATGCCGGCGCGCGCGTAACCGTCATCAGCCCGAGCGTGTCTCGGCGGCTCGACGATCTGGAGGTCGCCGGGAGGGTCACGATCGCGCGGCGGCCGTACCGTCCCGGCGACCTGGCGGGCGCGTTTCTCGCGATCGCAGCGACCGACGATCGCGCCGCGAACCGCGCGGTGTGGGTCGAGGCCGAAGCCCGTGGCGTCTTGCTCAACGCGGTGGACGATCTGCCGCACTGCAGCTTCATCGCCCCCGCGATCCACCGCCAGGGCGATGTTACGGTCGCCGTCTCGACGGCAGGGAAGAGTCCTGCGCTCGCCGTCCGGCTGCGCGAGCGGATCGGGAGGCTGATCGGACCGGAATACGCGACGCTGCTCGAGCTGTTGGGCGAGCTGCGGTCCGAGCTGGCGCAGCGGGTCCCCGATGCGCGCATCCGTACCCGGCTGTGGTATCGCATCGTCGATTCCGACGCGATCGAGTCGGTGCGGCGGGGCGACGTCGCGGGCGCCCGCCGCCGCATCGAGCAGCTGGTACAGGCCGCGGCAGGCCGGCGCAACGGGCGAACCGCACGTCCGACCCGGGGCGCAGGGATCGTCTCCATCGTCGGCGCGGGCCCTGGGGATCCTGGTTTGATCACGCGGCGGGGTCTGGAGCGTCTGCGGGCAGCCGAGGTTGTGGTGTACGATCGGCTGGTGCATCCCGACCTGCTCGAGGAGGCGCCGCCTTGGGCCGAGCGGATCTTCGTGGGGAAGCGGCCCGGGAGTGAGGGCCATTCGCTGCCGCAGGAGCAGATCAACACCCTGTTGATCGAGACGGCGCGGAGCGGTCGTGTCGTCGTGCGGTTGAAGGGTGGGGATCCGTTCGTGTTCGGGCGGGGTGCGGAGGAGTGCGAGGCGTTGCGCGCGGCGGGCGTGCCGTACGAGGTGGTTCCCGGGGTGACCTCGGCCATCGCCGCGCCCGCCGCCGCAGGAATCCCCGTGACACACCGGCACCACGCGTCGGCGTTCGCGGTCGTGGCGGGTCACGAATGCGAGGAGGCGTCGGATCTCGACTGGGACGCGTTGGCTCGGTTGCCGGCTCTTGTCTTCTTAATGGGACTGCGCGCGCTTCCCCAGATCACAGCGCGGCTGATCGCGCACGGCATGCCAGAGGAGACGCCGGCGGCGGTGATCGCGAGCGCCACGCTGCCCGAGCAGCGCACCGTAACCGGCACGCTCGCGACGCTCGCCGAGCGCGCGGAGGTCGCCGGGCTCGAGCCTCCCGCCACGCTCGTTGTCGGGAAGGTCATGGCGTCGGCCCCGGTTGCGGAGCGAGACTGGCTCGCGGCGGCCGCTTGTTTAAGCCCGGGCGCGATGTGAAGTTTGGTCGTCGTCCGACCCGGTAGCTCAGTTGGTAGAGCAACGGACTTTTAATCCGTAGGTCGCGGGTTCGATCCCCGCCCGGGTCATGTGCCGGTTAGGGCGTAGCTCACCTGCTCTAGCAGGACGCTGAAAAAGTCCGTCGATGGTGGCGACCCGTGATCGCACGGGCTCAAGCCCGGCCTCGGCCGCCCTGTCGTCCTGAAGGACTCGTACGTAAGCGTCCTTCTAGGACGCACCCGCGCCGAGGGCGTCCTTCAGGGCGTCCAATCAATGACGCCGCCACGCCCATCTGGTTGTTCAACACCCTGCTAGATGTGCGTCGCCACAAACACGATCGCCGCCGGTAGAAACGCCAGCACATCGAGCACGCCGTTCCACGGGCCCCCGTTCACCCGCAGAAAGTCGCCGTCGCCGATCTCGTGCGCGATCCCCATCGCCAGCACCGCCGCGAGCACGGCGACCGGCGGCGCCCCAAGCCACGCCAGCACGGCCGTGAGGCCGGTCCCGATCACGGCGTGCAGCAGCCAGCCACCCCACGGCGACGGTGTCGCCTTATTCTCGTTCATCGTGCCTCCCCCCCGGGGCCCGCGCCCCAGCGCAACACTCCGTCAGGATCGGCGGCCCGCAGCTGGAACGCCCAGCCGCCATCCAGGTTCGCGACCTTCACGAGCACGCGGTTCCAACCGACGCGCAGCCGTACCGGAATCGCGACGTCATCGGGCTCCGAGGTATGCCGCCCCTGCCGCTCGGAGACGCGCTCCCCGTTCACCCACAGGACATGCCCGTCGTCCGCGCCCAGGAGGAGCGTGGTTGGCCCTCCCCTCGGCGAGTAAAGAAACGCGGCGCCGTAGGCGAGCACCCAATCCGTCGGCTTGAACATCCGGGTGAGCCGCACGCGGCCGTCCGGCCCCGCCGTCACTCGCCGCCAGTGAACCGACTGGCCGTTCGCCCCGAGGTAGCTCGCCGCGAGATCGGTGCTCCGTTCCGGCCCGAGCGCACTGTCCAGTGCCGGACTGATCTCTTTCCCGGGCACGCGCGGGCTCGGGAACGGCCCGACGATGTGCCAATCGGTCGCCCACACGCGGACGGGCAGCGCTGCGATGGCCGCAGGGAGGTGCCGTACCTGCGCCTCGAGCCGCACGCTGTCCCGGACTGACACGGCGCCGAGCGGGATCGCGGGCAGCAGCGTGTTGGAGTCGTCGGCGACGAGGAGCGCCGAACGGCCCGGGCTCGGTGCCACACGGAACGCGGCGCGATCGCTGTCGGGGCCGCCAACCGGGTAGACCACGACGGTGTAACGGTCGGGGCGGGGCACCGGGAGCGCCACGACCGTCTTCGCGCCGCGGCGCTGCCAGTGGAGCGAATCCACGGGGAGCGCGGCGAGCGGGATGACGACGGCAGGCACGCGTCGCGCATCAGGCGGCGGCAACGGCGGCAGCGGCGCGTGCGGCTCGGTCTGATACCAGTACGCCATCGTCGCATAGTCCGCCACTTCGCCGTTCTCGGTGCCGTGCTCGATGGCGACGCGCAGCGAGTCGCGGAACGGCACCGGGTCCGGGACGTGCCAGCGGTACGCCGCCACGCGCCCCAGCGTATCGTCCTTTATAATCAGTCCCGTGTAGGGGCCGGCGTACGTGCCCTCGTCGAAGTACCAGCCGCTGTTGAAGTAGTCTTCGGTCCCGGTTCCCTGACCACGGCGCTCTCCGTCCACCGCGTAGATCTCGTCTCCTTCGAGGAACGAGAGATTCTTCGCGTAGCTCTGCGCGTTGAGGGAGACGCCGACGAGGGCACCGCGGCCGCGCGCAGCCAGAATGAGGTGCGGGGCCCGCGCCGCGGTGCGCGGGTCACGGTGCCACCACGCATGGAACGTCGCGAAGCCCGACGGCAGCCGGACGCCCGTGACCAGCTCGATGTTGTAGTACAGCGCGTCGATCGGCCGCCCTGTGCCGTTCTCGACCACGACGCGCGCGCGCCGCTGGAACGGCATCGGCAGATAGCAGTAGAACCCCCCGCTCGCCTCTCCCATTACCAGAGCGGTGTAGTGGCGCTTGACGAATCCGTTGCCGAAGAAGTCCCCGAGCGGTGCCTCAACCGAGGGATTGGTCTCGCCCTCCCAATACATCTTCAACGCGATGCGACGGAGGTACTGCCGGTCTCGGCTTGCCACGGTGACCCACAGCCGCCGCACTATGCCGGGGCCGGAGGTGTCGAGCAGCACGGCGCTGTCGCCCGCCGGAATCTCGACAAAGTCGTGATTCCCGCCGCTCGTATCGGTAGACGAGACGTGCTGGAACCGGCCTTCGGGCGGAGCGAACAGGTGGTCGAACGAGCCCGTGGGCGGCGCGGCCTGGCCGCACGCGGCCACCGCGACCACGAGGCCGACGCGCGCCGAACGCACAAAACGGAGTCGCATGCCATGGCCCTCCCAGGTCGGGCCAAAGATGCGACGCGCCGCACCCGCTGCAAGACACCCGTTACCCTCGGACGCGTTACAGCCTCTTTAAGGAGTGACCCACCGCCTCATGCCGGACACCCAACTGGTGCAGCTGATGGCCGCGGGCGACCGAGCGGCGCGCGCCGAGCTGTGCGATCGCCACCGCCTTTCCGTGTACGCACAGGTGTACGTCGCGCTGGTCGATCCGACCGCGGCCGAGCAGGTCGTGGTAGAGACGTTCGATCGGGCCTGGCGTACCGCCAGCGAGTTCAATCCCCGCGCCGGCAGTCCGCTCGCCTGGTTGTCGGGGATCGCGCGGGCGCTGGCAGAGCGCCGGCGCACCGCGACGCCCTCACGATGACGCGTTGGCACACGACCCGAACAGCCTGTGCCGCGCTTGGCCTGGGCATGGTCATGGTCGGCTGGCTGGCGCTGTTCACCTGGAACCCGTCCCCGCCGTGGGCGCGCTGGACGATCGGGGCGGGGGCCGCCCTGGCGGCGCTGGCAGCGGCATGGCGCCATTTAGGCGGCTGACTTCCCGCGTCACAACAGGCGCTTCAAGCCCGGCACTCGCTTGAGGCCCGCGATCAAGAGCTCCGTCACGGCCGCGCCGGCGAGATCGTAACCGAGATCGATCACCCCGAAGCCCTTGTCCGGACGCCCACAGCTGTGCGCCTGGCGACACTGCACGTAATCAGCTAGCTCCAGCCCGACCCCGGCGATCGCGACGGTGGCCACTCGGCGCGCCGGCGTCTCCCAGCTCTGCTTGACGAATGGCATGAAGTGCAGTGCCGCGTCCGCGGTCGCACCGCCGATGAAGTGAGCGTTGTGGCTGTTGCAGTGCCAGCAGAGGATCTTGTTGTCGGGATCGAGAAACTGCGCGACGCCGCAGCGTGGGATCAGCGTCAACGTCGCCACCAGGACGAGGATCCCGAGCCAGCGAGGCGCGGGACTCGTCACCATCGTAGTCGCAAGCGATATCGGGCGCGGCATGTAGTCGATTCCATTTCGGGTCCGTGCTCTTCTTGACCCTACCTGGCGTCGCGCGTATGGTTCCGCGACTTTTCCGGATCGGCCCGAGGCGTCGCCGCTACAACAACGATCCTGTGACGCAGCGCACACGTAGCCGACTTCTCTTTCCCGGCGGTATATTCCGCCCCGCGACCATGGCACCCACGATCTGGATCGACGGTCAGTACTACGACAAGGCGAACGCCAAAGTCTCGGTGTTCGACCACGGGCTCCTCTACGGCGACGGGGTGTTCGAAGGGATCCGGGTGTACGACCGGCGCGTGTTCCGGCTGGACAAGCACCTCGACCGCCTGTATCACTCGGCGAAGGGCGTGTGGCTCGAGGTTCCGATGGCGAAGGTCGAGCTGCGCCGGCTGGTGGAACAGGCCGTCGCGAAGAGCGGGCTCGCGGATGCCTATATCCGGCTGGTCGTGACGCGCGGGGTCGGTGACTTGGGGCTCGATCCTCGGAAATGCGCCAAGCCCTCGATCATCCTGATCGTCGACTCGATCTTGCTGTGGCCAGCCGACCGGTACGAGAAGGGCCTCACCTGCCTGACGGCCGCCACGCCGATCAACCACCGGGAGAGTCTCTCCCCCCGCATCAAGTCGCTCAATTACCTGTCGCACATCCTCGCCAAGGTCGAAGGGATCGCGGCCGGCGTGGACGAGGTGATCATGCTCGATGCGTCGGGGTACGTCGCCGAGGCGACCGGAATGAACCTGTTCGCCGTGACGAACGGCACCCTCAAGACGCCGCCCGCCTATGCCGGGATCCTGCGCGGCGTCACGCGCGATGCGGTCATCGAGCTGGCGCGCGAGGCGACGTACGGGATCGAGGAGGTGCCGCTCAACCGCTATGACCTGTACACGGCGGACGAGGTGTTCTTCACCGGCACCGCAGCCGAGATTGTGGGCGTCACGAAGCTCGATGCCCGGGTCATCGGCGCGGGTGTTCCCGGCCCCGTCACGAAGGAGCTGGCCAAGCGGTTCAAGGCTTTGGCCACTCGGGGCGACTGACCCCCCCGCAGCCCCCAGCTTGGTTTCTCGCCTCAACTATTGACCCGACTTGAGGTTACGTCCATATTGTCGGGCCCCAAGTTCCACGAGGTGATCCATGCCATGGAGAGTGATCGCCTTGGGCGATCAAGTTTGGCATGTGGACGCACTCGCCGAGCGCCCGGCCAACACAGAGGCATGGCAGTTGGTGCTGTCGTTCCGCACCGTTTCCGAGCGCCCGCGGCGATCGTTTTGGACGCTGTACCCGCTCGAGGCCACCTCGAAGTCGTCGCTGTTCATCCAGGCGGAACGGATCCCCGACACCGCCCTGTCGCAGCTGCTGGCTGAGCGGCTGGCGTGAGCTCGCTCGGGGTGCAAGCCCTGCGCCGCATCGTGGGCGCGGTCGCGCGGCTCAAGGGGGAGTCGGTGCGGGACGTCACCGTTCGCTCCGACCTGCGTCAGCTCAAGGTGGAGCTGCAGAGCGGGCTCATCCTGGTGGTGTCGGCGGAGCGGGACGCGCAGGGAAAACCGCAGCTGGAGGTGGACGTGGTGGAGTCGCCGCAGGACGCGTCGACGCGACAGCAAATCGAAGTCCGGTTCGACTGAGAGGGCTCCGTGGCAGCGCCGATCAGAGGAGAGCCGGGCAGCGAGCGGCTGCGCTTCAAAGACTTCGAGTTTCAGCGCCTGGCGAGCGGGCGTTGCCGCGCGAAGGTGGTGTTGACGTCGTCCGATGGACGGGAGTTCCTCGGGGAGTCCGAGGGGATCATCTCCCAAGCCGGGGAGCTGCGGTGCGGCGCAGCGGCTACCGTGCGCGCGCTCGAGCGGGTGGTCCAGCCGAAGCTGGGTTTCGAGCTCCTCGGCGTGAAGGCCGTGCGAGCGTTCGATGCCACGGTCATCATCGTCTCGCTCTCGGTGCGGCAGGACACGCGCGGCTCGCGGTTGGTGGGGGCGTACCTGACCGAGACCGACGCGCCCCGGGGCGCGGCTCTTGCAGTGTTGAACGCGACGAACCGCATTCTAGGGAATTTCTTCGCAACCCGATGAGGCACTTCGCAATGAGCCTCGCAGCGCTCCCTGTTCCCCGGCTGAAGCGTGGGCTCGGCAATGCACTGTGCGTCAGCACAGTGATTCGCCGAGCCCACCCTTTAGGGTGGGTTGGGAGCGCGCTGCTGGCGCTCATGCTGGCGGCGTGCGGGGGAGCGCAGGGGCCGCACGCCGGCGCGGTCGCGCCGGTGGTCCGTGACAGCGGCGCGGCGCGCACCGTGGACTCGCTTGGCGCGGCGATCGCGCGGGTCGCGCAGGATTCGGCGGCCGACCAGCAGGTGCTCGACAGCCTGCATCGCACGGCACCGCGCCCCGACAGCGTGCGGGCCCGCCGGGACTCGACCGCGGCGCCCGCCGTCAAGGGAGAAGAGGTCGAGCGGGAGGCGGTACGGCTGTTCGGCGCCGAGGGCAAAGCCGCGATCGGCGCGGCGCCCTCGCCCGAGCCCACCTTCGACATCGACGTCTCGAGCTTCGCCACCAACCGGCGGGTGCTCGAGTACCTCGAGTTCTTCCAGGTGGACTCGCGCGACCGCTTCGAGATCTGGCTGGCCCGGCTGGGGCGCTACGAGGGCATGATCCGCGACCGGCTGCGGGCGAAGCGGCTGCCCGAGGATCTGGTCTACCTGTCGCTGATCGAGAGCGGGTTCTCGAACACGGCGGTGAGCCGGGCCAAGGCGGTGGGGATGTGGCAGTTCATGGCGAGCACAGCCCGGCTGTACGGCCTCACGGTGGACCCGTGGGTGGACGAACGGCGCGATCCCTTCAAGGCGACCGAGGCGGCTGTGAACTACCTCGCGGACCTGCGGGAGCGGCTGGGGAGCGTCTACCTGGCGGCGGCCGCCTACAACGCGGGCGTGGGCCGCATCGAGCGCGGCATCGGTCGCCTGCCCGGGGGGGGCGGCCGCGGCGGGAGCGGCGGCGACCCCGACTCGGTGAGCGACCTCACCTTCTTCCAGCTCGCCGACCGCAGGTATCTGCGCCGCGAGACGCGCGACTACGTGCCCAAGCTGATCGCCGCGTCGCTGATCGCCAAGCAGCCGCAGCGCTACGGGTTCGACGAGGTGAAACCGCTGCCGCGGCTCGAGTTCGACGAGGTCACGATTCCCGACGCGACCGGCCTGGACGTGATCGCACGGCTCGCGGATACGAGCGTCGCGACGATCCTCGAGCTGAACTCGCAGTTCGTCCGCGGGATCACGCCGCCGGGACGCGGCGTCGTGGTGCGCGTGCCGCGCGGTCGCGGGACGGTCGTCGCCGAGCGCTACGACAGCCTCCCGGTGACGGACCGGATCACGTTCGTGGATCACTATGTCGCGCGCGGTCAGACGTTGTCGGAGATTGCCAAGCGGTATCGCGTGAGCGTCGCGATGATCGAGGGCGCGAACCCGCACATCAGGACGCACGCGCTGCGCGTCGGCCAGCGGATCATCGTCCCCATGAGCGGGCGGATCGTGCCCGCCGGAGCCTGGTCCACGCCCCCCGAGCCCCGCTACCGGCGCGTCAGCCGGACCGAAGCGAGCACGGGCAGCCATCGCGTCCGGCCGGGGGAGACCGCGAGTGAGATCGCGCGCCGCTACGGTGTGGCGCTCGCGGCGCTGCTGAACTACAACGGCTTGACGCTCGCGTCGGTCATCCGGGCGGGGGACATCATAAGAATCCCGCAGAAATAGAGGCGTAGCACAGAGGCGTAGCACAAAGACGTAACACAAAGACGTAGCACAAAGGCGTAGGGCCACTCGACCCTACGCCTTCGTGTTACGTATCTGTGTAACGTTTTCGCGCGACGCCTTTGTGCTACGTTTTTAGCTTTTCCGCCTGTAGCCTTTCATAATGTGCGTCGCATACCCGTTCTGCGGATCCCGCCCCGCGTCCAGCAGTTCCTGCACCTTGCTCGGACCGCGGTTGTAAGCAAGCAGCGCCAGGCGCAGCTTCGCCTCCGGCGTGCCCTCATAGCGCTCCAACAGGTCGCGCAGGTAGCGGAACCCGAGGCGGAGGTTCGTGTTTCGGTCGTACAGCTGCTGCATCGTGAGCCCGGGCTCGTACAGCCGAGCGGTGCTCGGCAGCACCTGGGTGTACCCGATAGCGCCGACCTTGCTCTTCGCCTTCGCAGTGAAGTTCGACTCCGTCTTGACCAAACGGAAGGCGAGGGCCGGATCGACCCCCTCGGCCAGGGCGATGTCGTAAATCGCGGCCGTCAGATCGGCAGCGATGTGATAAGTAGTCGAATAGTCGATGATCGCGTTGGCGCGTTCCAACTGGAGCCGTGCCACCGCGAGCTCCCCCCGCGTCGCCTCGAGAGACTGCTCGAGCGAGTGGAGGTCGCCCGGCGCCTCAGGAGCCGCTACCGCCGCCGGCTGGTCGTCCGCCGTGGCGCGTCGCGCCCAACCGCCAATGCTGCTCACCACCAGGGCGCTGAGGAGGATGAGACTCCCCTGCAGCATCAACTTCTGAGTCTTCGTGTGCATAGCCCTCTCAGGTAAGTCCGTGCGGCCCACGCTGGCGCCGCGCCATCAATTCCCCGTCAATCCCTGGCGGCCCGCCGCCAGTCGCCGTGCGTCCCACCCGTCTTCTCGAGCAGCCGCACGCCCTCGATCTCCATCCCTCGGTCCACCGCCTTGACCATGTCGTAGACGGTCAGCAACGCAACCGACACCGCCGTCAGAGCTTCCATCTCCACCCCGGTGCGCCCTACGGCCCGGGCGGAGGCCCGCACCCGCACGCCGGGGAGCGTCTCGTCTAGGCTCGCGTCTACCGCGACGTGATCCAGGCCGAGCGGGTGGCACAGCGGGATCAACTCTCCGGTGCGCTTCGCCGCGAGCGTCCCGGCCACCTCGCTCACCGCTAGCACGTCGCCCTTGGCGACCGCCTGGTCGGCCACAAGCCGGTAAGCCTCGGCCGACATCCGGATGCTTCCCTCTGCCACCGCGGCGCGGACGGTGATCGGCTTGTCCGCGACGTCCACCATGCGCGCCCGGCCTGCGGCATCGACATGCGAGAGCTTCATCTCAGCCCCGCCAACTGATCCGCCAGTACGGCCGCCACCAGCTGTGGATTCACGTTGCCTTGGGCCAGCTCCCGCGCCTCGAGCACCGAGGCGATCGCCTCCACCACCTTCGCGGTCTCGCCGCTCCCCCCCTGCCGCGCCTGCTGTCGCAGCTGCTCGAGCAGCCCGTCGAGCATCTCCGTGAAGCCGCCCCGGGCCTGGAACGGCTGTTGGCTGAGCGCGAAGGCGAACCGCTGCACCGCACCCTGAGCCACTGCGGCGCGGAACGCCTCCGCCGCCTCTGCCGATCCTCGACCCCCCTCCCCTGACGCAAGGAGCTTGCCGATGCACCCGTCTGCTAGCGTAACTAGTTGTGCTAGCTCGCGTTGAGACCTCACACCCAGCACACGCTGTGCAAACACTGCCACTATGCTGTCGGCATTTCGTGCCACCCGGATGCGCACTACGCGAGACTGGATGGTCGGGAGTAGCGCATTCGGATCAGAGCTCGTGAGCACAAACACCGTGTCCGCCGGTGGCTCCTCGAGCGCCTTCAGCAACGCGTTGGCCGCCGCCTCTGCCCCGGTCTGCGGCACCAGACGCTCGGCGTCGCCGATGACGAACACCTTGCGGTGCCCGAGGGCGGGCGTGAGCGCGAGGCGCCGAAGCACCAGCCGCACCGAGGCGATCCCGTGGCTGGCCAGCCCTGACGGAGGCTCATATAGCGGCCGCTCGCGGCGGGCCGCCATTTCCTCAGCCAGAGCCTCCGCCACCAGATCAAGCTGCTTGTCGGCGTCGGCCCCCTTCTTCGAGAGCTCGACCGGTACGAACCAATGGACGTCCGGGTGTGAGAGGTTCAGGACCAGTTTGCAGTGCTGACACTGCCCACACGGTTCGCCCTTCCCCGATCCCCGGCCTTTTCCCGGGTTTTCACACATCAAGGCCTGCGCCAGCCAGAGAGCCAGGCGCTGTTTTCCGACCCCGCGGGGCCCCTCCAAGAGGAGCGCTTGCGGCAACCGGCCGGAGGCGATAACGCCTACCAGCCGGCTGCGGATCCCCTCGTGTCCGTATAGGACGGGGATGGACATGCGGAAATGTAGACCCGGTCGGTTGTCAGGTGTTGAGGCCAGTTTGGAACCTGTTGCGACGCTGCGACTTACTGTTCTTGCCGGGGGCTTGTGCTAGTCTAATGACGTTTGCTGCAATAGGTTAAGAGGAGAAGTGAGCGCACACTCGCTAGAAAGTGCCCGGTTTTCCTACATTTTCGGTACCTGTTCGGGCGCGGGCGCGGCTCTAGGCCAGGGGCGGGGCGTCCGTGTCTGGTGACATGAGTCACATGGCTAGTGTGCACGTGCCAGAAACGGAGGACTGCGGCCACACTTGTGTTGCTCGGCAGCCACGATTCGAACCCGTCCGAGCTCAGCCACGCGGGATCCGGCCGACCATACCCAGGCGCAAGTGCTCTCCGGCTGCGGCGCTGGTGCGGAGTGCCTCGTAATGGGAGGCCCGGATTTGCTCGACGAGGCGATCGATGTCGGCGCGCCCGACCCCGTAGTAGGCGAGCACTCGCGCGAAGATCTCGATCGACGTCTCGAATTCCTCAGGGATGACGTCGTTCGCCCCGAGGCGAATGAGCTCGGGGATCTCGACTACATAGCGCGTGCGCGCGATGATGTGGACACCAGGATTGAGCCCGCGCGCGACCCGCACCATACGCCGGGTCGCCGCGGGGTCGGATATCGCTGCCACGAGCATGCGGGCCCGGTCGATTCCCAGGGCGCGGAGGATCTCCTCGCGCGTCGCGTCGCCGTAGAACGCGGGCTCGCCGCGAGACCGCGCCTGACGCACGGTCTGCGCGTTGAGCTCCACGATGAGATAGGGCGCGTCGATCGACCGCAGTGCCGCGGTGAGGTTCCGCCCGTTCAACCCGTAGCCGGCCACGATGACATGGTCAGTGAACGGCTGCTCGCCAGCGGTCAGCGCGGAGGGACGGAGCCCCGGCAGCAGCCGGTCGAGTGGTACCAGTCGCTCCAACCCGTCGATCAGTGCGGGGCCGCCCTGCAGCAGGAACGGCGTCAGGAGCATGGTGGATACGGCTACCGCGAGGAAGGTCTGGTAGGCGCTCTCTGACAGCAGCGTCATGCCGCGGCCTTCCCGCGCGAGGACGAAGGAAAACTCGCCGACCTGCGAGATCGCCAACCCGGCGAGCAGCGCAACCCGTCCCGCGTAGCCGAGCAGGGCCGGACCGACTGCCGCGACCACAGTCTTGCCGCCCAGCACCAGGAGCACTCCGCCCAGCGTCCAAACGGGGTGCTCGCGGATGAAGTGGACCTGCACAAGCATGCCGACTGCCACGAAGAACAGCGAGATGAACACATCCCGGAACGGTAGCAGTTCGGCCAGGGCCTGGTGACCGTAGTCGGACTCCGAGATCACGAGCCCCGCCAGGAAGGCGCCGAGCGCGAGGGAGGCGCCGGCTTCCGCGGTGCCGAGCGCCGTCAGGGTGCCCAGTAGGATGATCGCGATCAGGAAAAGCTCCCGGCTGCGCGTTTTCAGAATCTCGGCGAGCAGGCGGGGCACGATGGTGCGTGCGAGAATGGTGACGCCGACCACGATCAGGGCCGCCTTCCCCAGGGCCAAAGCGAGCTGGGCGGCGCCGCCCGTCGCCCGACCGGCGAGAAACGGCAGCGCCAGCATGATCGGGACGACGCATAAGTCCTGGAAGATCAGCACGCCGGTGGCCAGGCGGCCGTGCGGGGCATCGATTTCGCCCTTGTCGGTAAGCCCCTTCAGCACGAGGGCGGTACTCGAGAGGGCGATGAGGCATCCTAGGAAGAGCGCGACCTGCCAAGGCAGGCCGAGTGCGGCGGCCACCAGGGCGGCGACCGCGACCGTCAGTCCCACTTGCAGTCCCCCGCCCACTAGGACCTGCCGGCCCATCTCCCGGAGCCGGTTGAGCGAGAACTCGATGCCGATAGTGAAGAGCAGCAGCACGACACCCACTTCGGCGAGGCCTTCCACGCGATGCACGTCGGAAACGAGGCCCAGGGCGTTCGGGCCGAGTAGCACGCCGGCCACAATGAAGCCAGGGAGGGCAGGGAGCTTGACCTGGTGAAACACCAGGATGACGAGCAGCGACACCGCGAAGATCACGGCGAGATCCTTCAGGACGAGGAGTTGCTCCACCGGGCCCGCCTGGTTTTTGGGGTTTTGAGGGAGTTAGCGGCACACCCAGGAAGTCGTTGCGTGACCACCGATTACGACGCGTGCCGTGACGGGGCACACCTTATCCGAGTGGTCCTTACTGTGGAAAAAAAGACAGAGGAATGCAAGGTTGTGGCCCCCCAATGAACGCCACTCGGTTTCGCCTGCTGCGCGGGGATGACGATCCGCGCGACACGCGGTTGTCCCGCACGGAAGCCACGCTGCGTGCCACCGCGCGGCAGCAGGAGGCCGTCGCCCACTTGGGGCAGCAGGCGCTCGCCGGCGCGCCGGTTCGGGAGTTGATGGACGCGGCCGTGACGCTGGCGGCCCGGGTGCTGGAAGTGGAATTCGGTAGTGTGCTCGAGCTTCGGCCCGAAAACCGGACGTTGCTGTTGCGCGCGGGTGTGGGCTGGGGCGACCAGAGCCGGGTCATCATCCCCGCGGACCCCGACTCCCACGCCGGCTACACCCTGCGCGCCGCGGGGCCGGTCGTCGTAGAAGACCTGGCGACGGATACGCGGTTCGGCAGCGCGGCGCTGCTCGCGCCGCACGGTGTCGTAAGCAGCCTGAGCGTGCTCATTCACGGGAAGGATCGGCCGTTCGGCATCCTGGGCGCTCACAGCGCTCGCCGGCGCGAGTTCACGATCCACGACACGCACTTTCTGCAGGCGTTGGCGAACGTGCTCGCGACTGCGATCGACCGCACTGCCACCGAAGAGGCGCTCCGCCGCAGTGAAGAGCACTTCCGTTCGCTGATCGAGAATGCGTCCGACATCGTCACCATTGTCGGCGACAACGGCGTCTTCCGCTACGCGAGCCCGTCGGTGGAGCGCGTGCTCGGGTATGCGCCGGTCGAGCTGCTCGAGCGGAACGCGTTCGACCTCGTGCACCCGGAGGACATTGCGCTTGTGGCCGAGGCGCTCGCTCGCACGATCCAGCGGCCGAACGTGCCGCAGTCGGCGGAATTCCGGTTCCGGCACCACGACGGCTCGTGGCGCGTGCTGGAGGCCGTCGGTCAGGCGCGGCTCGATCACAGCGGCTCGGCGCAATTGATCGTCAACGCGCGGGACGTGACTCAGCGGAGGCGCCAGGAGCGGGCCCTGCGCGAGAGCAAGGAGCGGCTGCGGACGGTCATCGCCGGCGCGCCGCTCGTGCTGTTTGCCTTCGACCAAAACGGGGTGTTCACCATGGTCGAGGGGCGGGGGCTCGACGCGCTCGGGTTCCGGCCGGCGCAGTTGGTGGGTCGGTCGGTGTACGAGCTGTACGCGGACCTGCCGCAGGCGCTCGCGGACGTGCGCCGGGCGCTCGCTGGGGAGACGTTCTCCTCGACCGTCGAGGTGTTCGGGACGGTGTTCGAGGCGTGGTACTCGCCGGTGCGGGACGCGGCCGAGCGGGTCACGGGCGTGATCGGCGTGGGAACAGACGTCACCGAGCGCCACCGCGCCGAGGAAGCGTTGCGGCGGTCCGAGGAGAGCAGCCGCGCGGTGGTCGAGAACGCCAGTTACGGGATCTACCGGTCCACTCCCGAGGGCAAGTTTCTCGCCGCGAACCCTGCCGTGGTGCGCCTGCTGGGGTACGCGTCCGACGCCGAGCTGCTCGGGGTGGACTTGGCGCGGGATGTATACGCGGACCCGAGCGAGCGTGAGCGGGTCATTGCGCGCTTCGACGGGGCCGACGTGATCCGGGGGGTGGAGGTCGCCTGGAAGCGCAAAGACGGCCAGCGCATCCTGGTGCGGCTCTCCGGGCGGGCGGTGCGGCGGGCGAGCGGACGGATCGAGTACTTCGAGACGATCGCCGAGGACGTGACCGAGCGGCGTGCGCTCGAAGAGCAGCTGCGCCACTCCCAAAAAATGGAGGCGATCGGCCAACTCACCGGCGGGATCGCCCACGACTTCAACAACCTCCTCACCATCATCCTGGCCAACGCCCAACTCGTCGCCAAGGCGCTCCCCACGACGCACGCCGACGCGCACGCCGACCTGCGCGACGTCATGTCCGCGGCGCTGCGCGGCCGGGTGATGGTGCAGGAGCTGCTCGGGTTCGCGCGACGCTCGAGCCTCGACCTCCAGTCGGCCGACTTGGGCGGCCTCGTGGCGGACCTCTCCGGGTTCCTGCGGCGCATCCTCCCTGCCGACGTCGAGGTGGTGATCGCCGGCAGCACCGGTCTGCCGGAGGCGCGCGCCGACGTGCACGCGACGGAGCAGATCCTCTTCAACCTCGCCACCAACGCGCGCGACGCCATGCCGAACGGCGGCGTCCTGCGCATCGAGACGGCCCGGGCTACGCTCACCGAGGAGCGGCAGCTCGCCTGCGGCGCCCCCGCCCCCGGTGAATACGTCTGCCTGTACGTCGGCGACACCGGCGTGGGGATGGACGAGGAGACGCGGCGCAGGATGTTCGAGCCGTTCTTTACCACCAAACCGGCGGGGCGGGGAACGGGCTTGGGCCTCGCGACCGTCTACGGACTGGTGAAGCAGCACGGCGGCGGTATTGAAGTGGACACGGCCCCGGGGAAGGGTACGCGCTTCCGGATCTACTTCCCGGTCGCGGATCAGCCGGCCGCGGCGTCCACCCGGGGCGAGACGGGCGAGCCTGAAGTCCGGGGCGGCACCGAGACGGTGCTGGTGGTCGAGGACGACGACCAGTTGCGCCGCTCGGCGAAGCGCATCCTCGAGGACGCTGGCTATCAGGTGGTGACGGCGGCCGACGGGCAGGAGGCGCTCGAGGTGCTGGGGCAGCGAGGGCCGGCCGTCCACCTCGTCCTCTCCGACCTCGTAATGCCGCGCCTCGGTGGGCGAGCGCTGTACGACGCCCTGCGCCGCGAAGGGCGGGCGATGCGCTTCCTGTTCGCGAGCGGCTACTCGGATCCGGACGGCCGAGGCGGCGCCCGGCTCGACCCGGCGCTTCCCTTCCTGCGCAAGCCCTGGACGGCGAACGATCTGCTGCTGCGCGTGAGGGAGGTGCTGGACCGGGACTAGAGCCGTTGCACGTTTCACCTCACACGTTGCACGTAACATGGCGGCTGCGTGGGACGGGTAACGTGCGACGTGCAACGCTTCAGCCGTCTAACACCTCTCTCACCTTCCGCGCCAGCGTCTCCGGCACGAACGGTTTCTGCAGGAACGCCACCCCCGAGCGCAGCACTCCCTGGTGGACCATGGCGTCATCGGTGTAGCCCGAGGTGTAGAGCACTCGCATGCCGGGCCGAGCCGGCGCGAGACGCTCGGCGAGCTCCCGCCCGCTCATCCCCGGCATCACCACGTCGGTCACCAGAATGTCGATTCCCCGCGGATGGCGGGCCGACAGCTCGAGCGCTGCGGGGCCGTCGGCCGCCTCGAGCACCTGGTAGCCGTAGCTCTCGAGGCCCTTGCGGGCGAGCGATCGTACCGGCGCGGCATCTTCGACCAGCAGCACCGTCTCGGTTCCGCGCCGCAGCTCGGGAGATTCGACGGCCACGGGGAGCGGCTCGGCCGCGCCCGGGACTCGCGGGAGGTAGACCTTCAGCGTGGTTCCGCGCCCGGGCTCGCTGTACACCCAGATGTAGCCACCCGATTGCTTGACGATCCCGTACACAGTGGCGAGCCCCAGGCCCGTCCCCTTGCCGACTTCCTTGGTCGTGAAGAACGGCTCGAACAGGTGCTTCTGCGTGATCTCGTCCATTCCGACGCCCGTGTCCGAGACGGCGAGCAGCACGTAGGGGCCAGGAGGGAGCCGGTGATGCCGCTCGGCATATTCCTCGGTGAGGAGGACGTTCGCCGTCTCGATGGTGAGCCGGCCCCCCTGGGGCATGGCGTCACGCGCGTTGACGGCGAGGTTGAGCAACACCTGCTCGAGCTGGCCGGGATCGGCGCTGACCGGGCCGAGGTCGGCGGCGAGGTGGGTCACGAGCGCGACGTCCTCGCCCAGCAGCCGCCGCAGCATCTTGTCCATGTTGGCCACGATGGCGTTGACGTCCAGGACCTTAGGGGCGAGCACCTGGCGGCGGCTGAACGCGAGCAGCTGGCGCGTGAGCTCCGCGGCCCGGAGCCCGGCGTTCTTGATCTCTTCGACGTCCTCGCGCCGCTGGTCCTCGGGCGGGGTCGCGTGCAGCAGCAGTTGGGTGCAGCCGAGGATGGCCGTGAGGAGGTTGTTGAAGTCGTGCGCGATGCCACCGGCGAGCTGGCCCACGGCCTCCATCTTCTGGGCCTGGCGGAGCTGCTCTTCGAGCTGGCGGCGCGCGGTCACGTCGCGCGCGAGCACCAGGCGGGCCGAGCGGCCCGCGAACGTGAGCGGCTGCGCCTCGATGTCCACGTCGATCAGCGCGCCGTCCTTGCGGCGGTGCCGGTAGCCGCTGAACGTCCCCCCGTCCTGCCCACGCAGGGTTTCCTCGAACCGCGGCAGCTCGGACGCCGGGCGGATGTCCCGGACGGTCATCGCGAGGAACTCCTGCTCCGAGTAGCCGTAGCGGGCCACGGCGGCGGCGTTCACCGCCAGGAAGCGCAGCGTCTCGCAGTCGTAGACCCACATCGCTTCGGGGTTCGCCTGAAACAGCAGGCGGTAGCGCCGCTCGTTCTCGAGCAGCTGCTCCTCGGTGCGCTTCCGCTCGATGGCCATCGCGATCTGGGTGGACACGAACTGGAGGATGTGCTTCTCCCGTTCGCCGTAGCGCACGCCCGGCGTGTACGTCTGGGCGACGAGCACGCCGATGGTGCGGTCTCCCGCCTTGAGCGGGACGCCGAGCCAGTCGAGGGAAGGGGGCCCGATGAGCTCGACCTCACCGCGCTGCTCGAGCTCCTCGTGCAGTTCGGGAGTGGCGAGCAGCACCTGGCCGGTGCGCAGCACGTATTCGGTCAGGCCCTTGCCGAGTCGCTTCGCCGGAAAGTCCGCGTCGAACTCGTCGACGAAGTACGGGAAGCTGAGCAGCTCAGCGGCGGGATCGTAGAGCGCGATGTAGAAGTTCCTCGCCGGCATCAGCCCGCCCACGATCTCATGGATCGCGGCGAACAGGTCCTGGAGGTTGCGGGCGGAGTGGGCGGCCTCGGAGATGCGGTAGGTGGCGAGCTGGATCTGCTCGGCTCGTTTGCGCTCGGTGACGTCGCGGAAGAACCAGACGCGGCCAGCGGTCGCGCCGGCGATCCGCTGCGGCTGCGAGTAGCGCTCGAAGATGCGGCCATCCTGGAAGGCGAGGACGTCGAAGCTCGACGCCTCGGGCCGGCCGTATAGCTCGCGCACCTTGGCGAGGAAGCCGTCGGGATCCTTGAGCTGCTCGAGGACGAACGCCAGGGTCTGCGCGCCGTCCTTAGACTCGAGGACCGAGTCCGGGATGCGCCACAGCTCGGCGAACCTGCGGTTGAAGCTGACGATCCGCCCCTGCAGGTCCACGACGAGGATGCCGTCCGCCGTGGACTCGAACGTGGCGTTGAGGACCGAGAGGGTTGCACGGAGCTCCTGCTCGGTGCGCTCGGACTGGCGGAGCGGCGGGACGGGACTGGGCGCGTGCGTGGTCATCGCGGGGCCACAATACTCACCCGGAGGCCATGCCGGGGCAACACCCCGCTCGGGGCGGAGCGTGACGCGGGTCACGCTTCGGGGTCGCCCTCAGGGCGTCTTGTTTGGGGGCGCCTCGTTCAAGATCAGCCAGTAGAGGCCCAGTTGGCGGATCGCTTCGGTGAATTCCGCGAAGTCGACCGGCTTACGCACGTAGCTGTTCGCGCCGAGGCTGTAGCTGCGGACGAGATCGCGCTCCTCCTTGGACGACGTGAGGATCACCACCGGGAGCAGTCGGGTACGCGGATCGGCACGCAAGCGGCGCAGCACCTCGAGCCCGTCGACGCGCGGGAGCTTGAGGTCGAGCAGCACCAGCTGGGGCATGGCGTGCGGGGGCCGGCCGGCAGGGCCCCCCGCGCCGAGCAGATAGTCGAGCGCTTCGACCCCATCGTGCGCCACCACCACGTCGTTCTTGATGTTGTTCCTCTTCAGGGCCCGCAGCGTGAGTGCCTCATCGTCGGCGTTGTCTTCCACCAGCAGGATGACCTTGTCGTCCATGCGTCCTCGGTTGATCTAGAGGGTGAAATAGAACGTCGCGCCACCGTCCACCGCCCCTTCGGCCCACACGCGGCCGCCGTGGCGGTGAATCACGCGCTGCACCGTCGCGAGGCCGACGCCCGTGCCGTCGAACTCCTGCGCGCCATGGAGCCGTTGGAACGCGCCGAACAGCTTGTGCACGTAGGTCATGTCGAAGCCGGCGCCGTTGTCGCGCACGAAGTAGGCGGGGCGCCCGTCGTGCGTGGCGCTCCCGACCTCGATGCGCGCGTGGGGCCGCTTGCCGGTGAACTTCCACGCATTCTCCAGCAGGTTTTGCAGCACCACGCGCATCAGGCCGGGATCCGCCTGGACCTGCAGCCCGGGAGCGATGATGAACTCCGCGCGTCGCTCGGGGTCGCCCTTCTGGAGGTCCGTGGCGATGCCGCGGGCGAGGGCGCTCAGGTCTACGCCGGCTACGTGCATCTGGTGTCGGGTGACGCGGGACAGGTTGAGCAGGTCATCGATCAGCGTGGCCATGCGCTGGCTCGCGGAGCGCACGCGCGCGAGGTAGTCCTTGCCGGTAACGTCCAGCCGCTCGGCGTAGTCTTCCAACAGCGCCTGACTGAAGCCGTCGATGCCGCGCAGCGGCGCCCGCAGGTCGTGGGAGACCGAGTAGGCAAACGCATCCAGCTCGGCGTTGGCGACTTCGAGCTGGGCTGTGTGGCGCCGCAGCGTGTCCTCGACGCGCTTGCGCTCCGTGATGTCGCGGATGATCGCTGTGAAGGCGACCTCGGGACCGTGTCGCCAGCTTGCGAGCGACAGTTCCAGCGGGAATTCCGTTCCGTCCTTCTTTCTGCCCGCCAGCTCGACCGTCTTACCCACCACGCGCGCCTCGCCCGTCGCCAGGTAGCGCGCCAGCCCGGTGCGATGCGCGTCGCGGAACCGCTCCGGCATCAGCACGGTGAGCGGCTTGCCGGTCACCTCCTCCAGCGCGTAGCCGAAGATCCGTTCCGCGCCTGGGTTGAAGTAGGTGATGTCCCCGCGACTGTCGGCCGAGATGATGGCATCGTTGGCGGTCACGGCGAGGATGCGAAAGCGCTCCTCGCTCGCGCGCAGCGCCTCTTCGGCCCGTTGGCGCTCGGTCAAGTCCCGGGTCACCTTCGCGAACCCCACCAGCGCCCCGCGCTCGTCCTGCACCGCGCCGATCACCACATCCGCCCAGAACCGGCTCCCGTCCTTGCGGAGGCGCCAGTTCTCTTCTTCGTAGCGGCCCTGCGCCGCGGCGGCCCGCAAGGCGGCTTCGGGCTTGCCCGCGGCGACGTCCTCCGCGGTGTAGAAGCGGGAGAAGTGCTGGCCGATAATCTCCTCCGCCCGGTACCCCTTGATCTGCTCGGCACCTGCGTTCCAGCTCACGACGTGGCCGGTCGGATCCAGCATGTAAATGGCGTAGTCTCGCACGCTCCCCAGAAGCAGACGGAACCGCTCTTCGCTGACCCGCAGCGTCTCCTCCGCCCGCCGGCGATCGGTGATGTCGACCCAGGAACCGAACACCTCGACCGGGGTGCCGGCGGCGCTCCGGAGCAGCCGCGCCTCGTCATGGACCCAGTGGTAGGTGCCGTCCTTGTAGCGGAAACGGTACTCGGTGGTCAGTTGCTCGTTGGCCAACAGCGCGGGCATTTCGGCGAGCACCCGCGCCCGATCGTCGGGGTGCAAGTTATCGATCCACCAGGTTGGTCGGAGCGGCTCGTCGATCCCGTAGCCGGTGATGCGGGTGACGTTCTCGCTCACCCAGCTGGGCGCGAAGGTCGTGCCGGAGACGGTGTTTGCGTAGATGACCGCGGTGCTGGAAGCCAGCACCTGCCGGAAGCGGGTTTGGGTCTCGCCGAGCGCCACCTCGGCCCGTCGGCGCCCGGCCAGCTCGCGGCTGATCAGCGCGCCCGCGATGAGCGCGAGCGTCACGGCGACCAGGGCGCCGCCCCAAGCCGCGAACCGGGCGAGGCGAGCCTTCGACTGGAGGGTCGCAGAGCGCTGGGCGAGGAGCCGTCCCTCCTCGTCCTCCATCTGCCCGACCAACCCGTGAATCAGCTGCATCAGCTCTTTGCCCCGGCCGCCGATCACGGCGCGTCCCGCTGCGGATGGCCCGCCGGCGCGCCGCGTCTCGACCGTCCAGCGGAACCGCTCGAGGCGCACGGCGACGAGCGCGGCGAGCGAATCGAGTCGCTTCAGCTGCGCCTGGTTGTCGGCGGTCAGGGCGCGGAGCCCCGCCAGGAGCCCGCCGAGGCTCGCCAGGGCGGAATCGTACGGCGCGAGGTAGGTCGTGTCCCCGGTGATGACGTAGCCGCGCACCGCCGTCTCAGCGTAGATCAGATCGGCGAAGGTGGCCTCGAGCTCCCCGCGCACTTCCAAGGTGTGCGCCACCCAGCGCGCACTCTCGACGGTGGCCGCCGTGCTCCGCAGCGCCGCCGCGCCCACCGCGAGGATGATGACGACGGCGATCGCGAACCCGATCTCGATCCTGCGCTCGAGGGTCAGGCGCGTCACTCGGCCAACCTAGGGGCCCACCGGGCCGTTGCGTCGCTCGAGCTGCGGCTCGACGTATTTCGTGTAGCAATCGGGGCAGATGCTGTGACTGAACTGGGTGGCGAAGTGCTGCTCGATGTAGTCCTCGAGCGTCTTCCACTGGTCGTGATCGTTGCGGATGCGCTTGCAGTAGGAGCAGATGGGGAGCAGCCCCTCGAGCTGTTGCAGCTCGGTGCGCAAGCCCAGGATACGCTCAGCGACGGTGAGCCGGGCGCGCAGCTCGTCCGGGTCGACCGGCTTGGTGATGAAGTCATCGGCCCCGGCGTCCATCCCCGCCAGATACTGCTGCTTGCCGCCGCGGGCGGTCACCATGATGAAGTAGACATACGGCTTGTCGCGGCGCGCGCGGACGCGGCGGCACAGCTCCACGCCGTCCATCTCGGGCATGTACCAATCCGAGATGACGAGCTGGAAGCGCGACAGCTGCAGCATGTCCCACGCTTCCCGGCCGTTGGCGGCGGCGGTCGGCGTGTAGCCCGCTGCCTTCGCCAGCGCGCACAGCTGGGCACTGGATACCGCATCGTCGTCCACCACGAGCACGGGAATCGTCTTAGCCATGGCCCCCTCCGTCCACCGCCAGCCGCACGTGATCCAACACGGTCAGCGCCTCCCTTCTCACGTTAGGTAACGCGCTCTGCGCGCGTGCCACGTCGCCGCTCCGGGCGGACGCCTCCATGTCGTCGAGCAGCTGCGCGAGGCGATGGGCCCCGATGGTCGCCGCCGCGGACTTGAACGCATGCGCGGCGCGCTGAATGGGCTCGGCCGCGCCGCCGCGGGCCGCTTCCGCCAGCGCCTCGAGGCGCTGGGGCAGGGTGGTGGCGAACGTCGCCAGGATGCCGTCCACGGCTGCTTCCGCCCCTGCCTCGCGCATCGTACCACGGAAGGCGGCCAGGTCGACCGGCGGCGGGGGAGCGGCGGCCGTATCCGGCGTCGCGGCCGTCCGGCCCTCGACCGCGCCGAACAGGTCGTGCGCCTTGAACGGCTTGGCAAGATACCCGGTCATACCACGTTCGAGGCAGCGCTCGCGCTCGCCGCTCAGGGCGTGCGCGGTGAGCGCGATGATCGGAAGCGTCCGGCCCTGCGGGAGGGCGCGGATCGCCTCGGCCGCGGCGAACCCGTCCATCTCGGGCATCTGGATGTCCATGAGCACGACGTCGTACTTGCGGGCGCCGACGGCGTCCAGGGCTTCGCGCCCGTTGCTCACGACGTCCACCTGATGGCCGCGCTTGACGAGCATCGCCATCGCCACCTGCTGGTTCACGGGGTTGTCTTCGGCGAGCAGGATCTGCAAGGCGTGGCGCGACTCCGCGATCGAGTGGCGGGTGATGAGCACAGGTGCGGCTCCGGCGGGCGGCGCTTCGGCCAGCACGGTGCCCACCGCCTCAATGAGGTCGGCCCGCGCTATCGGCTTGGTCAGATAGGCCTGGATGCCCATGTGCCGGCAGCGCTCGCCATCGCCGCGTTGCCCCGCCGATGTGAGGATCAGGAGCTTGGTCGCCGCCAGCTCGGGATCGGCCCGAACGGCGGCGGCGAGCGCGAAGCCGTCGAGGTCGGGCATCTGGGCGTCCAAGATGGCGAGGTCGTACGGCGCGCCGGCCTGCACGCCGCGGCGCAGCGTGTCCAGCCCCGCGTGGGCGCGCGCGGCCTCGTGGACGGCGATCCCCTCGGCGCCCAGCATGTCCCGGAGGATGCGCCGGTTGGTCTCGTTGTCATCCACCACCAGCAAGCGCCGCCCGCCCAGGGACGTCGTGGCGCCCCCGGTCCGCGCTAGGGGGACAGCCGCTTCGATGGTGAACGTGAGGGTAAAGCTGAACTCGCTGCCCCGGCCGACCTCGCTCGCGACCGTCAGCTCGCCTCCCATCAGCGCCACCAGCTTCCGGGAGATCGCGAGGCCGAGTCCGGTCCCCCCATAGCGGCGCGTCATGGACGCGTCGGCCTGGCTGAATTCCCGGAAGATGGTCGTCAACTGGTCCCCCGAGATGCCGATCCCCGTATCGCGGACGCGGAAGCGAACCGACGCTCGGTCGGTGTCGCCCCGGGCGACGACGGTGGACACGGCGACCTCACCTTGCTCCGTGAACTTGATGGCGTTTCCGATCAGGTTCATGAGCACCTGGCGCACGCGGGTGGGATCCCCCCGCACGAGGTGCGGCACGTCGGGCGTCACGTCCACGGTGAGCTCGAGATGTTTCTCGCGCGCCCGGACCGCGAGCAGGGTAGCGGTGGCGTGCACGACTTTCGGGAGATCGAACGGGATCGTTTCGAGCTCGAGGTGTTCCGCCTCGATTTTCGAGTAGTCGAGGATGTCGTTGAGGATGGTGAGCAGCGCCTCGGACGAGGAGCGCACCAGTTCCAGCGCGCGCCGCTGCTCCCCGCTGAGCTCCGTGTCGAGCACCAGCTCGACGAACCCGAGGACGGCGTTCATCGGCGTGCGGATCTCATGGCTCATGTTGGCCAGGAACGCGCTGCGGGCGTGGGCGGCGCGCTCGGCGACGTCGCGCGCCTCCCGGATCGCGGTCTCGGCGCGCTTGCGCTCCGTGATGTCCTCGTAGCGCACGATAACGACTTCTCCGGTGGCATCCTGCGCGTAGGCGGCAGACAGGCGCACAGGAATGAGCCGGCCATCGCGGTGGAGGCGCTCGGTGTCCGCCGTCACGATCTCGCCTTGCCACACCCGCTGTTCCATCCCGCGCGACGCGGTCCGCTGCGCTTCGGGCACCACCAGCTCGTCCAGGGGACGGCCCACCGCCTCGTTGGCTTCGTAGCCAAACAGGACCGTGAACTGGCGATTGAGACTGCGGATCCGCCGCTCCCGATCGATCACCGCGATGGCCACGGGCACGCTTTGCAGCAGCGTGTCCAAGTAAGCGTGCTGGCGCGCCAATTCTTGGCTGGTCAGCTCGAGGAGGGCGGCTGCTCGCACCCGCTCCGCAAAGGTCCGATGGGCGCGTGAGTGCACGCGGTCCATCCCCCAGGCGAACAACGCGATGAGCGCGATCGCGATGAGCTGCGGTCTGGCCTGACCCTGCGCCAGGAAACCGATCGGGAGTGGGGCCAGCACCGTGAGCAGCAGGTAGCGGAAGCTCCGCGTATCACCGACCAACGTGCTGGTGGCGCCCGCGACGATCCCGGCGAGCACGACCAGGGTGAGCGCACCCTCGTGCAGCGGAAGGGCAGGGATGGCGGCGGCGGCGCCGAACCCCCAGGCGAGCCCGACGCCGGCGACGGTGAGGCGCACGCCGCGCAGGGCCTGCTCCGCCGCCGGCGCCAGGCGGCGAACCCGCAGCCGCCACCAGGTTCGTAGCCCCGCCGCGGCGGCGACCGCGCCGACCCACCCGATCGTGAGCTCGAGCGGCAGGGAGTTCCAGACCAGCACGGCAACGATGAGGACGAGCAGGATGTGGAGCGACTCGGCGAGCGGGCCCCCCGCCAGCAGCTGACTGACGGCGGCGCGACCTATCTCCGCCTCGACGTGGTGCGCGTGCTCGGCGATGCGCGCCTGCGGATCCCCACCCGCGCCCAGGATCGACGCGCCGGCGGGCGGCCGCTGTGCGAGAGTCATGACTCTATGAGTAATACGCCAAGGTGGTTCCGCAAATGTCAGCGGTCCAGGCCATTCCAGTGCGCCGCTGCCGCTTCAGCGTCTCAGCGCGGTGGCTCGTTGAGCAGCAGCCAGTAGAGGCCGACCTCGGACACAGCGCGAGCGAAGGCCTCGAAGTCCACCGGCTTGACGATGTAGCTGTTCGCGCCCAGTCGGTACGCCGCGGCGATGTCGGGCTCCTCCCGAGACGATGTGAGGATGACGACCGGGATGGTGCGGGTGCGCTCGTCCGCCTTCAATCGCCGCAGCACCTCCAGTCCGTCGACTTTCGGCAGCTTCAGGTCCAGCAGCACGACCTTCGGCACGACTCCGATGTCGCGCAACGGGTGACTGCCGTCGCCAAAGAAGAAATCCAGCGCCTCGGCGCCGTCCCGGGCGACGAACACCTGGTTCGCGAAGTTGCGCGCCTTGAACGCGCGCAGCGTGAGCTCGGCATCGGTGGGGTTGTCTTCCACCAACAGGATCTCGACCTGCTGCATGTCCGTCATCGGATCTCCTCGTCGTCGACGTTGTACACCGACGCCGCTCCGGGGGGGGTGGCCGCGGCGCGTCAGCCCGCGTCCAGCACCTCGCGCACCTTGCGCACCAGGGCATGGGGGCGGAACGGCTTCTGCAAATAGGCGAGGCCCGGCTCGAGCATCCCGTGGCGCACGATGGCGTTGTCGGTGTAGCCAGAGATATACAGGACCCGGATGCCGGGCCGCTGCGCAGTGAGCCGGTCGGCCAGGTCCCGGCCGCTCATCCCCGGCATCACGACGTCGGTGAGGAGGAGGTCGATCGTCGCGGCGTGCTGCGCCGCGAGCGCGAGCGCAGCGGCACCGCTCGGCGCCGCGAGCACCGTGTAGCCGTGGCGTTCGAGGGCCTGCTGCGCAATGGCGCGCACCGCCGGCTCGTCCTCAGCGAGCAGCACGGTTTCGGAGCCGCGAGCCGGCTGCACCGTCGGGGCGGGCAGCGTCGCCGGCTCGGTCGGCGTGTCGACGCGGGGAAGATAGATCTTGAACGTCGCGCCGTGGCCGGGCTCGCTGTACACCCAGATGAACCCGCCCGACTGCTTCACGGTCCCGTACACCATCGCGAGGCCCAGGCCCGTCCCCTGGCCGCGCGGCTTCGTCGTAAAGAACGGCTCGAACGCGTGCGCCTGGGTCTCCTCGTCCATCCCGATCCCGCTGTCGCTCACGGTGAGCTGTACGTACGGCCCCGGCTTCACGAGGCTGTGCTCGAGCGTGTAGCTGGAGTCGAGATCGATGTTGCGCGTCTCCAGCGTGAGCTTGCCGCCGTCGGGCATCGCGTCACGGGCGTTCACCGCGAGATTCACGATGACCTGCTCCAGCTGGCCCGGGTCCGCCTTCACCCTCCCCAGGGCAGGGTCGAGCACGGTCGCCAGCTCGACGTCCTCGCCGATCAGCCGGCGCAGCAGCTTGTCCATGTCCAGCACGAGCGCGTTCACGTCGACGACCTTCGGCTGGAGCACCTGCTGGCGGCTGAACGCGAGCAGCTGGCGCGTGAGGCCGGCGGCGCGCTCTGCGGACCGGCGAATCTCGTCGACGTCCGCGCGTCGCGGGTCGTGGAGACCGAGGTCCTCGAGCAGCAGCTCCGCATGACCGGTGATCGCCGTGAGGATGTTGTTGAAATCGTGCGCGACGCCGCCCGCCAAGCGGCCCACGGCCTCCATCTTCTGTGCCTGGCGCAGCTGCTGCTCGAGGCCGAGCCGCTCGGTGACGTCGCGCCCGATGCCGAGGATTCCCAGCAGCTTGCCGTCGCGCAGCTGGGCGCTCGCGCTGAACTCGGCGACCCGGTACGGCCCGGTCTTCGTCAGGATGCGAAACTGGATGGTGGGGCGCGGCTCCCCGCGCAGCACGCGGCCGAACAGCTCGAGCGCGAGCGGCACGTCCTCCGGATGGACCAGGGCCTCGAACGGCCGGCCGACCCACTCGCCGGGCGGGAAGCCCGTCATCTCCTCGAACGCCGGGTTGAGCGAGGTCACCTCGCCCCCCGGCGACAACGCGAAGATCACGTCGCGCACGCCCTCGACGAGGCTCCGATAGTTCTCTTCCGAATTGCGGAGCGCTGCTTCCGTGCCCTGGTAGCTCTTGAGCGCCTCCTCGGCGCGCAGCCGCTCGGTGATGTCGCGCCAGTTGGCCACGACGGCCCCCACGGCCGGCTCGTCAAGGCGGTTCACAGCCACCGCCTCCACCAGACGATAGGAGCCGTCCTTGTGCCGCGCGCGTAGCTCGGTCGTGATCGAGAGTCCAGGCTCGTCGAGCAGCCGCTGGCACAGCTGCTGCACGCGGCTGAGGTCGTCGGGGTGGAGGAAGCCAAAGGCGGTCGTGCCGGTCAACTCGGCGACGGTGTAGCCGAGCAGCCGGGTCGCCGCGGGGCTGACGTAGCTGATCGCCCCGGTCTCGTCGAGGAGCGCGACGGCCTCCGAGCTGTGCTCCACCAGCGCGTGGAACAGCTCCGTCGCAGCCCGTGGACCGGAGCGCCGCCCGGGCGAGCGGTGCGCGGACGCCTTGAGGCGCTTACCGGGCATGGTCGAGGCTCAAGACTCCCGAGGCAGGACTCGAACCTGCGACCCGTTGACAAGGAACGGGGACGGCCTCGTGCTCGGAAGCAGAAAAGTAAACAGTTGGCGCGCGCGAAATCCAGGCGAAACCGCGAAACGCACCCGAATCGTCCCCTGCAGACCGCACCCAGACCGTACTGCGCGAGAAGGCGCGCGATGGTAAGGCACGGTGCTACCGGATGCGCGAGCCGCGATTCGCACGCGGGACGTTCGGCTCCGGACGCACGCGCCGCCGACCCTCGCCAACGCTGAATCAGCTTGTTTGAAGGAGTTACCTCGTCCGGTCGCCAGTCAGCGCTTGCAGGCTCAAGGCGCGGCTGTCCCCTCCAGGAGCACGACCCCGCCCCAGTAGAACGGATGCACGGTGCGCGGGTCGCGCCGCAACGCGAGCTCGGCGTCGCGCAGCGCGGCGGCTGGCCGGGCGCCGCCGGCGAGGCGGCCGTAGAAGGTGCCCATCAACAGGGCGGTCGCTCCGCCCACCGGCCACTCGGTGGCCAGCACGCCTTGCGCGCCGCCCACAAGGAAGGCCCGCGCGAGCCCGAGCAGGCCTTCGCCAGGCGCGAGCCGCCCGGTGAGCGTGGCGCAGGCCGAGAGCACGATCAGGCGGGCACGCAGGCGCGCGCCCGCAATCTCGTTCAGATGGAAGTACCCGTCGTCCGCCGCGTCGGGGGCGAGCCGGAGATGGGACGCGAGCGGATCGGCGTCGTTCGCCTCGGCGTGCGTCGCGAAGTGCACGATGCCGGCCGCGGGGGCGAGGCGCCGCACCGCCCGCTCGGTGGCGGCGGTGTCGGCGAGGATGGTGCTCTGGGCGTCCGGCCACGCGGCGCGGACGGCTGTGGCTTCGGCGGCCCCGCCGGGGACGTCGCGTACCAAGACCAGCAAGCGCGCGTCGCGCAGGTCCTCGCCCCCCGTGCCGCTGCGCAACCATTGGGCCGAGGGCACGTAGGCGACCTCGAAGTCGTCGAGCACGTAGCGGGCGTGGAGATAAGGCGCGGAATCGGCGGCCGCGGGGAGCGCGCTCACCAGGGCGGCGAAGGGGACGCCGCACAGCGCGCCGTCGGGCGCGATCACGAGCCGCGTGGCGCCGCGCAGCGCCGGGCGCAGCGGGGCGAGCACGGCCTGGTAGAGCAGCGCCGCCGCGGCCAGGTCGAAGCGCGCCCGGCCAAGATCGAGCTGGCCCCCGTACACCTTCCGCAACGGTCGCGTGAGCCGCGCCGCGATGGCGGAGATGGAGTCGGCCGAGGCACCGAGCGGCACGAGGCGGGCACCGGCGCGCGTGACCACCAGGGCGGCGGGCGCGAGGGTGCGGGCAACGAGCACGTAGTCGATCAGGGCTTCGTTGGTGTCGAGCCGTTGTTGGAGCACGGCGAGCGGCTGCGGGCGTATGGCGGGGCCGGCTGTCGCGAGCGCGAGGGCGGCGGCCTTGCGACGCTGGGACCATAAGGCCAGGGCCTCGGTGCGCGCCGGCGAGGGCGGAGTCGCGAGCAGGACGCGCAGCGCTCCATCGAACGGCCGGAGGTGCCGATCGCGGTAGCCGACGCGGTCGAGGTCGTCCGGGAGCCGCTCGGTGACGGCCTCGACGGTGCGCACCGCCCGGTCGTAGGCGGCGAGGGCGGATGCGGCGCGGCCTGCGGCGGCGAGCCCGTCCCCGAGCGCGAGCTGGGCCGCCAACACGCCGTCTACGGTGGGGTGGCGTTGAGCGAGCGCGGCCGCTTCGGTCAAAGCGGCGAGGCCCGCCGCCCTGTCGCCCAAGGCGATCTCTGCATCGCCCCGCAGCTCGGCGGCGCGCTCGATTTCGCTCACCAGGTGCAGCGTGTGCGCGAGACTGTCGGCCCGCGCCGCGGCCGCGAGGGCTTCGGCCGGCTTCCCCGCGGCGAGGGAGAGGTCCGCCACCTCGAGCGTCGCGAGCGCCGCTCCCTCCACGTTGCCGTTGCGGAGCTGCCGCTCGGCCCACGTGGCTGCGAGGCCGACCGCTTCCGCGGAGCGTCCCGCCTGGGACAGTAACCGGGGGAGGAGCGGGTGTTCGAGCGGCGTCCACTGCGCAATGAGAGAGTCGTGGGCCGCCGCCGCGCGCGTGGCGCTATCGTCCTTACCCAGGGCCTCGAACACCCGCACCAACCCCGCGAGTGGCCGGTCTTGATCACCGTACGCTCGTGACGCGCCTGCCTGATAGTACGCCAGGGCGCGGGCAAGGTCGCCCGTGCGCTCGAAATATTCCCCCGCCCAATAGTAGTTGGCGACGTTCTGTTCGTCGTCCACGACGCGCACCATCTCGGCGAAGTTCGCGGCCGCGGCCGCGTGCCACCCAGCCTTCCAACGGATCATGCCGGCGTCGTGCAGGCTCATCATGCGGAGCGGCTCGTAGCGCATCGGTCGCGTCAGCGCGACGAAGCTGTCGGCGGCAGCCGCGGCCTCCGGCCAGCGGCCCGCGCCCTCGTACAGGTGCGCAAGGTTGTGCCACGTCTCCGCGAGGTAATACGCGTCGGGCGCCCTGGCGCCGACGGCTAGCGCGGCACGTAAGTCCCGCTCCGACGCCCGCGTGCGGCCGAGCCTCGCCTCCGCGCGGCCGCGCTGCATTCGCGCGATGAGCTGGCACCAGGGTTGGCCTTTCGACTCGGCGAGCCATACCGCCGAGTCGAGCGGTGGGATGGCGCCGGCTGGATTCCCGTGGTCGAGATGCCATTTGCCCAGATCTTTGAGCGCCCACCATCGGCCGTGCCAATCGCCGGCGGCGGTATAGGCTCGGATCGTGGCGACGTGGGTCCATGCCTTTGTCGGTTCGAGCTCCCACGCGATGAGCCGCAAGCCCGGCCGCCCGTCGCGGGCTAACGCTGGCAGGAGCGCTGCGGTGAGACGCCGCGCGCCGGCCGCATCGTTCCACCCGAGACGAAGGGCGATCAGCTGTTCATAGAGCGTGGCGCGCTGGAGTGGATGAGGCACGTGCCGCAGCCCCTCGGCGAGTGTCGCCTCTACTTCCGCCCGATCCGGGTGCGGCGCAGCCGCCAGGCGGCCTGCGAGGCGCGACCAGTTCTCCAGGACCTCGGGCGCCAGCGCTGCCGCCCGCCGGAGGTGCGCCATCGCCTCGGGCGGGTCTGAGTCATAGTTGCCGTCCCTCCCGGCGAGAGAGGTCGCCGCGCACCCCGTCGAATCCCGCTGCTCGAGACTCGCGAGCTTGCGGCGCGCTTCCCGCTCTGCGCTCAAGGAATCCGCGGCTGCGTGTCCGTGGAGTTGGGCAGCGGTCCAGAAGGCGAGGCACTCGGTCACGATGCCGCCCCGCGGGTCGGGGACCGCGTACGCGTCTCGCACCTCGGCGTACTCGCCGCGCTCGTCGCGTCGGTCGATGTACTCGTGCTGGGCGGGGAAGAACCCGGGGTCCGCGCTGCGCGCGCGCTCGAGCAGCGCCAGCGCGCTGTCTCCGTGCAGCTCGGCCTCCGCGTCGAGCGCCGCGAGCCAGTAACGGCGCGCGGCGGCGCGATCGGGCGGCGGCGCCTGGACGAGCGCCGCGACTACAAGCAGCGCGCCTAGCGTTTCCGGAGCCTCCGGATACTGTCCGCGAGCGCCGTGGCGCTCGCCGCGACGACCGTGTCGCCGGACCGCATCGTCCCCAGCTCGCGGAGCGCGGCGTCGCCATCCCCGGTGCGGAGCAACGCCTTGGCGAGGTAGTAGTGGGCTTCGGGGAGGTACGGCGTGTGGCCCAGCCCGATGACGCGGCGGAGCGCGTCGGCCGCGGCGGCAGGGCGCCCGGTCATGAGCTCGCTCGCGCCGAGGAAGAACAGCGCCGGGGCGGAGTCGCCGCCGGCCGCGAGCGCGCGCGCGAGCCCGGTCGCGGCCGCGCCGTAGTTCCCGCCCGTGTAGGCCGTCATCGCCCGCTCGAAGAGCGAGTCGGCGGGTGCGGGTGTGGCGCGCACGGGCACACCCAAATAGAGCGGCGCGTCCCGGACCGCGCCGAGGGCGCGCACGTCGGGTCCCGTGCCGCGGAGCACCACGAGCCCCGCGATCGCGGCCGCCGCGGCGAGGCCCAGACCGAGCAGCGA
>QHTT01000017.1 GCA_003220935.1 Gemmatimonadota bacterium | reverse complement strand
CTGCGCGAAGCACGCGGCGAGATCGCCCTCGCCCGCGAGCACCGGCTCCCCCGGCTGGTCGAGCTCGCGGACCTCCGCGGCGACCTCCAGATGCACACGAGCGAGACGGACGGCAAGGCGACGATCGACGAGATGGCCGAAGCGGCGCGGACCCTCAAGTACGAATACATGGCCATCACCGACCACTCGAAGCGCGTGACGATGGCGCGCGGGCTCGACGCGAAGCGCCTCCGGCAGCAGTGGCAGGCGATCGACCGGTGGAACGCGAGCGCGCACGGCTTTACGATCCTGAAGAGCGTGGAGCTCGATATCTTGGAAAACGGCAAGCTCGATCTTCCCGACGACGTGCTCGCCGAGGCGGACTACGTCGTGGCGACCATCCATTATGGGCTCAATCAGACGGAGCGGGAATTGACGGGCCGCCTGGTGAGCGCGGCACAGCACCGCTGGATCGACGCGATCGGGCACCCCACCGGTCGGCTGCTCGGCAAGCGGCAGCCCTACCCGCTCGATTTCGACCAGCTCGCCCGCGCCGCGGCCGCCGCGGGGTGCTTGCTCGAGCTGAACGGACACCCCGAGCGGATGGATCTCCCGGACACGCTCGCCGCTGCAGCGAAGCAGCACGGCGTCCGCTTCGTGCTGTCGACCGACAGCCACCAGCCGAACAACCTGCCGTTCATGAAGTACGCCGTGGATCTGGCGCGGCGGGCGTGGCTCGAGTCGGGCGACATCGCGAACACGCGCCCGCTGGCGGAATTTCGGAAGGCGCTTAAACGCGCGAAAGAAAGTCGGTAGACAGCAGCAGCTGAATCACCGGCGCGAAGCTCTTCCGGTGATGGGCAGTGAAGCCGTAGTCCGCGAGCGCACTCAAATGCTCCGGCGTGCCGTATCCCTTGTTGCTCGCCCAGGCGTACAGCGGGTGTCGCACGGCGAGCCGCTCCATCAAGTGGTCTCGCACCGTCTTCGCGATCACCGACGCGGCGGCGATCGAATGGCAGCGGGCGTCGCCGTCGATGATCGCCTGGTGGGGGCACCCGAGCTCCGGGACCGGCAGGCCGTCGACGAGCACGAAGGCGGGCGAGCAGCCGAGCCGGGCGAGCGCCCGCCGCATGGCGAGGATCGAGGCGCGGCGGATGTTGATCCGGTCGATTTCTCGCACGCTCGCGGCCCCCACGGCGACGGCGAGGGCCCGGGCGCGCACCACGCGCGCGAGCCGCGCGCGGCGCCCGGGCGCCAGCAGCTTCGAATCGCGCAGGCCGCGGATCGGCCGGCAGAACGGCGGAAACACCACGGCCGCGGCCACCACTGGACCCGCCAGGGGACCGCGGCCTGCTTCGTCGAGACCGGCGACGAGTCCGCTCCCTGCGCCCGCCGCCTCCCAGAGCGCGCGTTCACGCTCGAGCGAGGGGCGGGGCCCTCTCACGCCTGCTGTTGCTCCGTCTCAGGGACGACGCCGCCGCGCTTCTCCCGGATCCGGGCCGCCTTCCCGGCGAGCCGGCGCAGGAAGTACAGCTTGGCGCGACGCACCCGGCCCTTGCGAACGAGCTCGATTTCCGCGATCGCAGGCGAGTGCAGTGGGAAGATACGCTCCACCCCCACGCCCGCCGAGATCTTGCGCACGGTGAAGGTCGCGTTGATCCCCGCGCCGCGGCGGCCGATGCACACGCCTTCGAAGGCTTGCAGCCGCTCCTTGTCGCCCTCGCGCACGCGCACCATCACCCGCACCGTGTCGCCCGGATCAAAAGCGGGAATGTTGGTCTTCAACCCTTCCCGCTCGATCGCCCTCAGTCGGTCCATACCCTCACCCTCGATCCTCATATCGGGCCCACAGATCGGGCCGCCGTTCGCGCGTCAGGCGCTCAGCTTCCGCCGCTCGCCACGCCGCGATCTTCTCGTGGTCGCCGCTCAACAATACCGCGGGGACATCCATTCCGCGATAGCTCGCCGGCCGCGTGTAGCTCGGCGGGCTCAACAATCCATCATAATGCGAATCCGTCGCCGCCGATTCGTGATCGCCCAACGCCCCGGGAAGCAGCCGCACCACCGCGTCGATCACGCACAGCGCCGCGGGCTCGCCCCCCGACAGCACGAAATCACCGAGCGACAGCTCCTCCGCCCCCAGCCCATGCGCGACCCGCTGGTCCACGTCCTTGTAATGGCCGCACAGCAGGGTCAGCTCCCGCCCCAGGGAGAACCGCACCGCGTCGTCGTGGGTGAAGGGCCGCCCGCGCGCCGACAGCAGCACGATCGGCGGGCCGGCGCGCAGATCCTCCACCGCCTCGAAGAACGGCTCCGGCTTGAGCACCATCCCGGCACCGCCCCCGTAGGGATAGTCGTCCACCGTCTGGTGTCGGTCGCGCGTGTAATCGCGCAGCTGCACGACCCGGTACCGCGCCAACCCCTGCTCGGCGGCCCGGCCCAGGATGCTCAGCTGGAGCGCCGCGTGAAAGACCTCAGGGAAGAGCGTCACGACGTTAAGCGTCAGCATCGGCCTCTTCCACCGCGACGAAGTGGTCCCGCCATGGCTCCACGACCGCCCGCGACGTGACCCCCACGAACCCGAGCAGCCACTCGCGGTGGTAAGCGCGCCGCCGCGCCACGATCAGCGGCCCCGCGACGACCTGCCGCGCCTCGTTCACCACGTACAGCCGCGTCTGCGGCACGAACACCGCGCCGGGATTCTCCACCAGCGGGAAGATCGACACCTCCCCCCGCTGCCCGTGCGGCTTGCGCAGCCGCCCGACTAGGCGGGCCGTTTCCCCAGCACTCCGGCCTTCTTGAAGAGCGAGCGCACCGTGTCCGTCGGGAGCGCGCCCTTGTCGAGCCACGCCCGCGCTTGCTCTGCGTCGACCTTGATAACGGCCGGGTTGGTGCGCGGATTGTAGTGCCCGATGGTCGTCACGAAGCGCCCGTCGCGCGGGGAGCGCTGGTCGGCGATCACAATCCGGAAGTAGCTCTGCCCCTTCCGTCCCACGCGCCGCAGTCGAATACGAGTTGCCATGCTCACGTCCTTTTCAATAGCTGCTTCATCTGCTGGAACTGCGCCAGGAGGCGATTGACTTCCTGCACTGGCCGGCCCGCGCCCTTCGCGATCCGCAGGCGCCGCGATCCGGTGAGGATCGTCGGTTCCGCCCGCTCTTCCGGCGTCATCGACAGGACGATCGCCTCGACGTGCTTGAGCCGCTTGTCGTCGGCGCGCACCGCCTGCAGGGCCTTCGCGTTCACGCCCGGCAGCAACGAGAGCACCTGCTTGAGCGGCCCCATCGCCTCCATCTGCTTCAGGGCGATGAGGAAGTCGCTGAGATCCATCCCCCGTTTCGAGCGCGCCTTCCGCTCGAGCCGCTGCGTCGCGGCGCCGTCGATCGCGGTCGCCGCCTTCTCGACCAACCCCACCACGTCGCCCTGCCCCAGGATCCGACCCGCCATTCGTCCAGGGTCGAAGGGCTCGAGCGCGTCCAGCTTTTCTCCGACGCCGACGTACTTGATCGGTACGCCGGTCGCACCGTGGATCGACAGGGCCGCGCCGCCGCGCGCGTCACCGTCGAGCTTGGTGAGAATCACGCCCGTGAGCCGCACCGCCGCGTGGAACCCCTGCGCGATCCGCACCGCGTCCTGCCCGCTCATCCCGTCCGCCACGAGCAGCACCTCCCGGGGGTCGACGGCTCCCCGTAGAGCGCGCAGCTCGTCCATCATCACCGCGTCAATCTGCAGCCGCCCCGCCGTGTCCACGATGACGGTGCGGCAGCGTGCCTGCTCGGCATCGCGCATCGCTTGCTGGACAAGCTCGACGACATCCCGGGGCCCGGGACCCGGATCCCGGGTTCCGAAAACCGGAACACCGACCTGCTGGCCCAGCTGCTCGAGCTGTTCCCTGGCCGCTGGCCGATACACGTCCGCCGCCACCAGGCACGGGGCCTTCTGCTCGCGCTTCAGCCGCCGGGCGAGCTTCGCCGCGGTCGTCGTCTTGCCGGAGCCCTGCAAACCCACCAGCAAGAGCAGCGTGGGGCCGACGGAATTGAACTGTAGCGGCGCAGCACCCTGCGCCCCTACCAACCGCCCATCGGGTCCGACCTCGGCCCCCAGCATGCGCGCGATCTCGTCGTGCACAAGCTTCGCCACCTGCTGGCCGGGGCGAACTGCCTCGACCTGGAGCGCCCCCACCGCCCGCTCACGGACGCGCTCGACGAACGCGCGCGTCACTTCGAAGCCCACGTCCGCCTCCAGCAGGTGGCCGCGGATCTCGCGCAACGCCTCGGTCACATCGGCCTCGGAGAGCACGCCGCGCCCCGTGAGGCGCTTCAGAACCGCGGTGAGCTGCTCCGAGAGGGCTGTAAACATCGGGGCACAAAGCTACTTACGACGTTGGCGGATTAAAAGGGGGACCGGCCTTTCACCGGGTTTTGACCAGGGTGATCCGCGGCACGCTGCTCCATCCCGCCCATCCAACGGGTGCGTCTACCAGCCGGACCAGCGGTCGACCGTCGATCGTGAGTCGCGTGATTTCCCATCGTCTGACCGCCGCTAGGGCCGACGGCCTCCGGGCCCAGGCCCGCTCCAGTCCCTTGGCAAATCGTGCCGCCGCGGCGGAGTTGTCCCAGGCCGAATACCATACCAGCGCCTCGAACCCCGGTCCCAGAATCCGATAGCGGTCGCCGCCCCAGCCACCGGCGAGCCACGCCGCCTGGTCCTCTGTACTGTCGTCGAGCAGCTGTGCGAACAGCAGCCGGATCTCGAATTCGCCGAGGTCGTCCTCGTAGCGCACCGTATCGGGCGACGGCGCGACGAACGCGAGCTCGAGCGGCGCGTCGCCCGCCGCATAGCGGTCGGGATGCAGGATCTGCTCCGTGGACACGGGCATCGCCGCCCCGTACGGCTGCCGGCCGGGGTGTGTCGTGCGGAACCAGCGAACGAAGTCGGCTCCCGCTAGGTACGGGAAGATCAGCGTCTCGCGCAGCCAGCGGGGTGCGTGCGCAAAGGCGGGCATGCGCCGCTGTTGGGCCATCGTGGCCAGGCGCGCCTCCCAAAAGCTGGGGAGTTCCTCGAGGCGCTGCTCGGGCATCATGACGAGCGTCTGTACCAGCGTGGCCTGGCCTTCGAGCACGGCCTGCGCGGCGCCCCGGCGGTCATTCGCGTGCTTCAGCTCGAGCAGCGAATCGAGGTTGACGTATTGGCCCTGCAGGGCGTGCACCAGCTCGTGCGTGACACTGGTCCGCACGATGAACGAATCGATGTCCGTCGGCACATAGAGGGTGTTCGAGTCGGGATCGAAGTAGCCGCCGATCTGCTCGGTGAGGACGTCCGCAAAGGATTCACGCAGGTCAAGCGAATCGGGCACGAAGCCGAAGAGGCGCAGCGTCGCCTGCAGCCCGGCGAGCTCCGCGGGCGGGAGATCCTCGTTGAACTTGTGGACGATGTAGTCGCGCACCTGATTCCGGTTGCGCGGCGCGACCGCGGGATCCCGTTTGAATTTGAGCCCGGTCACCTGCTCGAGCGCGGGCATCCGTTGGTGCACCAGCTCGCGCAACGCGCTCTGGCGCTGCACCGCCTCCGCCCGATCGCGGCACCCCAGGACGACGCCGGCGGCGAGCACTGCGCCGGCGCCGCGCAGCCGCTTCATCCCTGCCACTCGATGCTCTTCGCGACCGACGCCCCGACTGCGCGGGCGATGTCCTGGCCGCGTACGACGATCCCCTGGTGCTCTAGCTCTTCCCGGAGCAGCTGGTCGAGTTCGGCGCGGCGGTCGGCGAGCGTGACGGTCGGACGGTCGGACGGTCGGACCGCGGTCTCGGTGCCTTGCGGTCCGGCGGTCCGACTGTCCGACCGTCCCCCCAGCATCTTCTCAATCTCCGCGCCAATGCGTTCCAGCATTGGAAAGATCTCGGCCACCAAGTCCTCGGCCGGCTCCGTTGCCGGGGTTTCATGGGTCAAGCCCCGTCGGATCATCGCGTCCACCTTGCGCCGCTCGCGGATGAGCCGGTCGAGCGCGGGCGACACCTGCGCCGCGGCCTGGGCGTGGGCGCACGCTTCATCCAGCACGTCGATCGCCTTGTCGGGGCGGGCGCGCTCGGGGACGAAGCGGTCGGTGAGCACGATCGCGGCCTTGAGGGCGTCGTCGGTGATCGCAACGGCGTGGTGCCGCTCGAGGCGCGGCCGCCGCGCCACCAGCACCTCCCACGTCTGGATCGCGTCCAGCTCCTCGACGACGACCGGCTGGAAGCGCCGTTCGAGCGCCGGGTCGCCCCGGATCCACTTGTCGTACTCGCCGCCGGTCGTCGCGCCGATAATGCGGATGTCGCCGCGCACCAGCGCGGGCTTCAACATGTTGGCCGCGTCCATCGCGGCCCCGAGGGCCGTGCCTTGGCCGATGAGGTTATGAAGTTCGTCCACGAACAGGATGAGGTCGGGGTTGGCCGAGAGCTCGCGTACCAGCTTACGGATCCGCTCTTCGTACTGGCCGCGGAATGCCGTCCCCGCGAGCAGCGCCACGTGGTCCAGGGCGACGAGCCGCGCGTCCTTGAGCGCGGGCGGGACGTCGCCGCCCGCGATACGCTGCGCTAACCCCTCAACGATGGCGGTCTTGCCGACGCCTGCCTTGCCGATCAGCGCCGGGTTGTTCTTGCTGTGCCGCAGTAGGATGTCCACCACACGGGCGATCTCTGCATCCCGGCAGCGGACCGGCTCCAAGTCTCCACGTCGCGCCTGTACGGTGAGGTCGACTCCGACGCGCTCGAGCACCGCCCCCGAGTCGAACAGGCCTTCGAACGGATCGCCCATCGGGTCACCCCGCCCGCAGGAACCGCAGGTACCAGTCGATGATGGTGTCGCGGAACACGAACACGACAGCCGCCCCCATGGCGAGGAATACCCCGAACGGGACGTGACGCTTCTTGTGCCGCAGGAGGAGCGGGACGTAGACCAGGCTGCCGAACACCGAGGCCGCGAAGACGGTGAGCAGCACGCCCTTCCAGCCGACGAAGGCGCCCACCATCGCCATCATCTTGATGTCGCCGCCCCCCATCGCCTCTTCCCCGAAGACCCATTGCCCGGCGACGCCGACCGCGTACAGCAGCGCGAAGCCTGTCGCCGCGCCGAGCACCGCTTCCTTGAACCCCGGCACCCCCGAGGTGAGGGAGGCGCCGAGACCGAGGATCAGACCGGCCCAGTTGTATTCGTCGGGGATCAAGTAGTGACGAGCGTCGGTCACGGCGATGCCGAGCAGGATCGTCCCCAGGAGCGCGGCGGCGAGGAAGTGAACGGTCGGTCCGTAGGCCACCATCGCCGCGATCCACACCACCCCGACCACCGCCTCGATGATCGGGTATTGCAGCGAGATGGGGTGTCCGCAGCGGCGGCAGCGGCCGCGCAGCAGCAACCACGAGACCACGGGGATGTTGTCCCGCCACGCGATCGGCTGCCGGCAGGTCGGACAGGTAGAGGGGGGATGGAAGAGGGAGCGCTGCTTCTTGTCCTCCTTCGCCAGGCGCAGGATGCAGACGTTCAGGAAGCTCCCGAAGCAAAGCCCGAGGAGAGCGGCCCCGACGAGCAGGATCGGATCAACGACCACGCGTCACCTCGAAGAGCAGGATGCCGGCCGCGACCGCGACGTTCAGCGACTCGGCGCCCTGGGCGAGCGGGATCGCCACACGCTTGGCGGACACCGCGTTGAGCTGCGGCCGGATGCCGGCGCCCTCGTTGCCGACGATCACTGCGATCGGCCCTTCCGACTGCCCGGGTCCGCCTTCTCCCAGCGCCCGTGGCAGCGGAACGCCGTCGGCGGCGGCGGCCCATAAGGTCACCCCGTGTCGGCGCGCCCACGCGATGAAGGCGGTGTCGTCGAGCGCTACGACAGGATGCCGGAAAGTCGCGCCCATGGCGGCGCGCAGCGCCTTGGGGTTGAGCGTGTCGGCGGTGCCGCGCAGGACGACAGTGCCCGCTGCACCCAGGGCGTGCGCCGTGCGGATGAGCGTGCCCACGTTCCCCGGGTCCTGCACGCCGTCGATGACCAGAGCCGTGCTGCGCACCCCGCCGAGCGGGATGTCGTCGGCCGCCCAGGTGCGAGGTTCGACGACCGCGACGATGCCCTGCGGTGCTTCCGTGTCCGCGACTTCGGCGAGGGCGCGCGCCGAGCCCTCTTCCACCGGCACGGCGTGCCGCTCAAGCTCCACCACCAGCTCGCGGCCGCGCGTCGTGCGGGCCAGGTCCGGGGCGACCAGGGCGCCACGGAAGGTCAGGCCCGCCGCGAGCGCTTCCTCCACGAGGCGCACCCCTTCGATCAGGGCGAGCCCGCGCCGGCCGCGCGCCTTGCGCCGTTGAAGATCGCGGATCGTCGACTGCAGATTACTGGCAATGGGTCTCCTCACGGGTTCGGGCCCGGCTCCGCGCCATCAATATGCGAAGAAGCGGCGCTGCAGTCTGCCCCTCCTGCGCGGCGGAGACGGGCGCCCGACGGAGCCCGTGTGAAGATCGCTCTCACCATCGCTGGTTCCGATTCGGGCGGCGGGGCCGGCGTCCAGGCCGATCTGAAGACGTTTCACCAGTTCGGCGTGTTCGGCACAAGCGTGATCACCGCCGTCACCGCTCAGAACACCGTAGGCGTCCGGGCGTGGCAGGCGCTTCCGGCGGCGCTCGTGACCAAGCAGATCGACGCGCTGGCGGACGACCTCCCGCCGGCCGCCGTGAAGAGCGGCATGCTCGCCTCGGCCGAGCTGGTCGAAACGGTGGCGGCGGGAATCGCCGGCCGGCGGCTGCCGAACTACGTGCTCGATCCGGTCATGCTTGCGACTTCGGGAGACCGGTTGCTGAATGCGGACGCCGAGCATTTGATCGCGCGGCGTCTCGTGCCGCTCGCGCGGCTCGTCACGCCCAACCTGGGCGAGGCCGCGATTCTCGCGGGCACGGACGTGCGGAACCCAGCCGACATGGAGCGTGCCGGCCGCGCGCTCGTGCAATTGGGCGCGAAAGCCGCCCTGGTGAAGGGCGGCCATCTCGCGGGAGACGAGATTGTCGACGTGCTGGTGAGCGACGGTACCGTGCGACGCTTCACCCGCGCGCGGCTCGATACGACCTCGACGCACGGCACCGGCTGCACCCTCTCAGCGGCGATCGCCGCAGGGCTGGCCCACGGCCGCCCGCTCGAGCGCGCTGTCGAGGATGCGCTCGACTTCGTGTCCCGGGCGATGGCCGCCGCCCCGGGGCTGGGGAAGGGACACGGACCGTTGAACCACTTCGTGCCCGCGCCGCCGCGGCCGCCCACCAACGGATTGTAGGGGTGCCTTCGTGAGCGCCTACTCCAAATAGCGGCCCGGCCGGAGCACGTAGAGCACCACCAGCGCCACCGCCGCCGCCGCGAGCGGCGTCCGCTCGCGCGTCACAAACCACACGACCCCGTTGACGAGCGCGGCACCCTCCATGAGCGCCCACATGACGATCAACCGTCCCTGACTGACCCCCCACCATTGCTCCGTGGTCTGGCCCGGTGCCGGGGCGGGATCGGGCCGGGGGACCAGGCGTAGCACGACGAGCGCGGCGGCGAGCAGCGCCAGGCCGCCGTAAGTCAGCGCGCGGCCGAAGCCACCTGATGCTGGCGGCGTGGCCCGAGGCACCCACGCCGTCACTAGCAAGAAAACGATCACGCCTGCCATGAGGGCGCCGTGGATGATCTTGACCGTCCGGAGGCGCGCGTCCGGAGTGAGGGGACTCGTCATCGGTACCTCGAGAGTCGGGATGCCATATTACTACCGATCCCGTCCCCCGGCTCAAGTGATGACCCGCCCGTTTCTCATCGCCCACTGGTCGAACGTCGTCCTGCTCACCTTCGAAGCTCCCGAGGAGCTCGTACGGGCGCAGGTCGCGCCCGGTGTCGAACCCGACCGCTGGAACGGGAAGACGCACGTGAGTCTAGTGGCGCTCGAGATGCGGGACGTGCGGCTGCGCGGCTGGCGCATCCTCGGCTTCGCGGCCCACCCACAGGTGAACTTCCGGGTTTACGCCAGGCACGGAGCCCACCCCGCCGTGACGTTCGTGCGCGAGCTCGTCCCCAGCCGCATCATCGCGGCGGTCGGGCGACTCCGCTACGGGGAGCCGTTCCAGGCCGCGCGGATCTCAGCCCGCGTCGTCGCGGGCACAGATGGCGTAAGCGCGGAATACCGCTTCGGGCTCGACGCGCCGCGCCATCGCCTCGTCGTCACAGGGTCGCGCGACAGCGCCGTTCCGGCCGCGTCGACGTTCGAGCACTACCTCAAAGAGCGCACGTACGGCGTTCGCACCGACCGGCACGGGCGGCCGCGAGCGTTCCGCGTGGAGCACCCGCCGTGGGCCATCAGGAAAATCGTGAGCGTCGATTACGCGGTGGACTTCGGGACCCTGTACGGACCGGCGTGGGAATTCTTGAATCGCGCCCCAGATGGACAGACGCTGAGGTAGACGCCGGCATCTCAGCATCTAACTTGGCGTCTACGCGTCCACAGCGCCGTTATGGATTCCACCAGTACGTGACTTTGACCAGGAAGATGTTGTCAGCCTTAGCGTGCAGTAGCCGATCCATCGACTGCCGGAATTGGAAGTCGCCGATGTTCTCATCGTCCGAGCGGCTCTGCGTCCACACGAAGAAGATCGTCGAGCCCGGCAGGTACTCCCAGCGCAGCACAGCGTTCCCGCGCAGCGAGACGAAGTTGAAGTTTGGGTCAGCGAACGTGAGCGAGTCGGTCGCGTTGCCCGTGATCGGGTGCACGACATAGCTCCCGTCGGTTGCGCGCGTGAACGTGCCCGCATCCCGCCCGTACACGGTGAAGTCAAAGGTGCGCGGCCGCGCGACTTCCTTGAAGTCGCCGTACCGCCCGGCGGAGATCAGCGGCTGGGCGTACACCTGAAGCGACAACGTCGGGCTGTAGGTCCAGTTCAAGCGGACACCCGCCGAGAGCTCGGTCTGGTGCAGCGTCCCGAACACGTAGCGGTTGCCGAACGTCGCCGTCGCCGCCGGGTCCGCGAACGTGCCGACGTACTGCACCGGCGTCAGTTCGCGGAACAGATTTGGGCCCACGCTCAACAGAACGTTTGACGCGGGGCGGAAATCGACGCTGGGCGACAGGTACCAGTTGCGGTCGCTCTCCGCCTGGTAGGTGCCGGACTGGAAGTTGATCACCCACGCCTTCCGCGTGTCCGATTGCCAACCGACGTCCACCTGGTAGCCCGGGGGGTTCAAGGTCAGCGGGCCGCCGCGGGTGCGCCGGTTGTTCACGGTCCACGGGTTGTACGCCAGGTCCCAGTTGAACTGATGGTAGTTGAGCAGCTGCAGGGTCCCGAATTGGAAGGCGCCCGTCCAGTTGATGTTGCCGTCCCAATCGTAATTGCGGAACAGCGCTCCGCCCAGCTCCGCATAGCGGAACACCTTGCCGGGCTTGGTCCAATCGTAGCCGGCGCCGACGTGCATGTTGACCACGCCGGTGCGCCAGAGGAACCCGAGGTCGTGCACGTCAAACCCGGGAGCGATGACCCCGATCGCCGAATTCGAGAACCAGTTCCCCTTCTGCTTGTTGAGGTAGACCCGGGCCGCCCACCCGGTCAGCGACGTGGCGCTCGAGTCCACGCGCACGTGACCGGCGTCCGGCTGCTGGAAATAGTGTCGGGGGTTCTCCTGCACGGCGGTGATGCGGGCTGCGCTCCCGTCGATGCGGGACGCGCCCACCCACCCCGTGACCACCCACCGTTTGGCATGGTCGAGGAACGTCCACCCGTCGGCGCCCCAGGCCAACGAATGCGAGTTGACGTCGTCGCGCAGCAGGGGATCCCGGAACCCGCGCGCGGCCACCGTGCTCATGACGCCCAGCCCCTGGCGGCCGTCGGGGAATTCCTTCTGCACCCGGAACACGCCGTAGTACGTGGGCGGTTCGACTTCCTTCTTGAACAACGTTCCGGAGGTGTCGAGCTGGGCGGTCTCCCGGCCCGTCACCGCCGAGAGCGCGCCGACGTTCCAGCTCCCGGCCGCTTTCCCGGTCAGCTTTAACGCACCGAGGATGTGCGCCCCCACCGGCATGTCGCTGAAATCGGCGCTCGGCACGCTTCCCTGCGGGGCGCGGCCGATGCGGCGACTGTAGAAGAACTGGGGCTCGGCCCAGTTGAACCCCCAATAGTTGCGCGCCCCGCCCCGGCCGAAGTTGAAGATCGACGCGCCCTCGATGAAGAACGGCCGCTTCTCCTGGAAGAACGTCTCCGCGTCGCTCAGGTTCACCACCGCCGGATCCACCTCCACCTGGCCAAAGTCTGGGTTCACGGTGGCGTTGAGGGTGAGGTTCGGCCCTAACCCGATGCGCGCGTCGGCGCCGAGCCCGGGCGTCAGTTTGGACCCGTCGTTGAACGGATTCCCCGGGGTGCGGGACGACAGCTCCGCTTTGCCGATCGTGTAGGGCAAGACTTCGAGCCGCGGTGGCGGCGTGACTCGCTCGATCCC
>QHTT01000029.1 GCA_003220935.1 Gemmatimonadota bacterium | reverse complement strand
GCCGGCGGGGAGCGCGGTCGGCTCGCCGCCGTCCGTGATCGTGCACGACGGCAGCGGCAATCCGGTGCAGGGCGTGACCGTGACCTTCGCCCCCGCCGCGGGGAGCGGGAGCGTCACCGGCGGGACCCAGACGACGAACGGGAGCGGGATCGCCACCGTGGGGAGCTGGACGCTCAACACGACGGTGGGGACGAACACGCTCACGGCCACAGCGGCCGGATCGGGGATCACCGGCAACCCGGTCACCTTCACCGCCGAGGGCACCGCAGGCGCAGCGACGAAGCTGGCGCTAACGACGGCACCGTCGAGCGCCGCGCAGAGTGGGGTGGCGTTGGCCCAGCAGCCGGTGCTCCAGCTCCAGGACGCCAACGGCAACCCCGTCGGCCAGAGTGGGGTGGTCGTGACGGCGACGGTGAGCCCGGCGGGGGCGACGCCGAGCAACGCCACCGCCACCACCGCTTCGAACGGATCTGCCACGTTCACCGGGCTTACGCTGACGGGCACCGCAGGGAGCTACACGCTGAGCTTCGGAGCGACGGGGCTCACCCCGGCCACGGCGGGGATCACGTTGAGCGCGGGAGCAGCGAGCAAGCTGGCGCTCAGCACGCCGCCGTCGAGCTCAGCCCAAAGCGGAGTGGCCTTCTCCCAGCAGCCCGTCGTCCAGGTGCAGGATGCGAGCGGCAATCCGGTGAGCCAGAGCGGGGACCTGGTCACGGCGACAGTCGCCTCCGGCCCCGCGGGCGCCACGCTCACCAATGCTACCGCCACGACCGGGGCGACTGGAGCCGCCGCCTTCAGCGGCTTGGCGATCAGCGGGCCCACGGGCACGTATACCCTGAGCTTCGGCGCCTCCGGGCTCACCGCTGTGACGTCGGGCTCGATAAACCTTGCCGCCGGGCCGGCAGCGCAGGTCGCCTTCACCGTTCAGCCCAGCAATACCACAGCGGGCAACATCATTACGCCGGCGGTGCGGGTGACAGTGGAAGACGCCTTCGGGAACAGGGTCACGTCGTTCATGGGTGGGCGGCCCACCGTCACAGTGGCCATCGGCAACAACCCGGGCGGCGATACCCTCTCAGGGACGAAGTCGAAGCTCACCGGCACCGGGGGCAACGCCGGGATCGCCACGTTCAATGATCTGAGCATCGCCAAGGCGGGCGAGGGCTACACGCTCACTGCCGCGAGCACGGGCCTCTCCGGCACCGAGAGCGCCGCCTTCAGCGTCACGCCCCGGGCGGCCAAGCTGCTCGTCTTCACCGTGCAGCCGAGCTCGACGCCGGCCGGTGCCGTGATCACGCCTGCCGTGCAGGTCACGGCCCGCGACAGCCTCGGGAACACGGCGACCAGCTTCAGCGGCACCGTCACCGTCGCGATCGGGAGCAATCCTGCCGGCGGGTCGTTGTCGGGTACGAAGAACCAGACGGCCGGCAGCGGTGTCGCGAGCTTTGCCGACCTGAGTATCGACAAGGCGAGCGCAGGCTACACCCTGACCGCGTCGGCAACGGGGCTGACGCAGGCCACCAGCACTTCATTCACCATCGCCGCGGGCGCAGCGGCGAAGCTCGCACTCACGACCCTACCTTCGAGCAGCGCGTCGAGCGGGGTGGCCTTCACCCAACAGCCGATCGTGCAGGTGCAGGATGCGGGCGGCAATCCGGTGAGCCAGAGCGGGGACGTCGTGACGGCGACGATCGCGAGTGGCCCGGGAGGTGCAACGCTCACGAATGCCACGGCGACGACCGGCTCGAGCGGGGCGGCGCCGTTCAGCGGTCTCGCGATCAGCGGGCCGACAGGCACCTATACGCTGAGCTTCGCCGCCACCGGACTCACGGCGGTGACGTCGAGCGGCATCACGCTCGGCGCCGGCGCCGCCGCGACGATCGCCGAGAACGGCGGCAACGGTCAGTCGGCGCCGGCGGGGACCGCGGTCGCCACGCCGCCGTCGGTGATCGTGCGCGACGGGGCCGGGAATCCCGTATCGGGGATCGCCGTAGCCTTCGCCGTGACATCGGGGGGCGGCACGGTGAGTCCGACCAGCGTGGCGACGAACGGCAGCGGCATCGCGGCGGTGACGTCGTGGACGCTCGGGACGACCCCCGGGACCAACACGCTCACGGCGAGCGCGACCGGACTCACCGGCAGCCCGGTGACCTTCACCGCCACCGCCACGGCAGGGGCGGCGGCAAAGCTCGCGATCACGACCGAGCCCTCGAGCAGCGCGCAGAGCGGCGCCCCATTTGCCCAGCAGCCGGTCGTGCAGCTGCAGGACGCCAACGGCAACCCGGTCAGCCAGAGCGGCGTCACCGTAACAGCGGTGGTGGCGAGCGGTCCGGGCGGCACACTCGCCAACGCCTCCGCCACGACCACCGGGAGCGGCGCGGCGAGCTTCAGCGGGCTCACGCTGAGCGGCACGGTGGGGAGCTACACGCTACGCTTCGAGGACACCAACCTCACGCCCGCCACCTCGAGTGCCATCGCGCTCAGCGCTGGCGCCGCGACGACGATCGCCGAGAATGGTGGCAACGGTCAATCGGCGACGGTGGGGACGGCGGCACGGTGAGTCCGACCAGCGGGGCGACGAACGGCAGCGGCATCGCGGCGGTGACGTCGTGGACGCTGGGGACGACCCCTGGGACCAACACCCTCACCGCCACGGCCAGCGGGCTCACCGGCAGCCCGGTGACTTTCACCGCCACCGCTACGGCAGGGGCGGCAGCGCAGCTAGCGATCACGACCGAGCCCTCGAGTAGCGCATCGAGCGGCGTCGCCCTCGCCCAGCAGCCGGTGCTCCAGCTGCAGGACGCTAACGGCAACCCGGTGAGCCAGAGCGGCGTCACCGTGACAGCAGTGGTGGCGAGCGGTCCGGGCGGCACACTGGCCAACGCCTCCGCCACGACTACCGGGAGCGGCGCGGCGAGCTTCAGCGGGCTCACGCTGAGCGGGACGGTGGGGAGCTACACGCTGCGCTTCGAGTCTTCCAACCTCACGTCCGCCACCTCGAGCGCGATCGCGCTCAGCGCCGGCGCGGCCGCGACGATGACTATCAACGGCGGCGATGGCCAATCGGCGACGGTGGGGACCGCGGTCGCCACGCCGCCGTCGGTGATCGTGCGCGACGGCGCCGGCAACTCGGTGGCTGACGTGACGGTGTCGTTCACCGTGACGGCGGGCGGCGGCACGGTGAGTCCGACCAGCGGGGCGACGAACGGCAGCGGCATCGCGGCGGTGACGTCGTGGACGCTGGGG
>QHTT01000028.1 GCA_003220935.1 Gemmatimonadota bacterium | reverse complement strand
GCTTGCGCGCCGCCGCCACGGTCGCCTTCGGCTTCCCCTTGGCCCGCAGCAACCGCTCGTACTGGCTGCGCACCGGGCCGGGCTGCCGCTTCAGCGTCTGCACCGCTTCGACGAACAGCCACTTGAGCCACGCACTCCCCGCGGGGCCGACCGACCCATGGGCCGTCTTCCCGCCCGAGCTCCGCGTGCTCGGCACCAGCCCCGCATACGCCGCCAGCTCGTGACTCGAACCAAACCGGGCGATCGTCCCGATCTCGGCGAGCAGCAAGAGCGCCCCAAACGGCCCGATCCCGGGAATGGTCTGGAGCAGCGCGGCCTCGGGAGTCGCCTGGGCGAGCTCCCGCACTCCCCGATCTTGTTCGGCAATCTGGGCATCGAGGTGCGCCACCAAAGCCACCAGCCGATCGACCTGCTGGCGCACCTCCGGTGGCAACGCCACCGTCGCGAGCCACGCCCGGCCGCCGCGGCTGCACAGATCGCTCACCGGCACCCGCTCGTTCTCCGCCGCGAGGTAGGCCTGGATGCGGGCCTTGACCCGCGTCCGCGTCCGCACCACCCAGGCCCGCCCGCGCAACACCGTCCGCCGCGCCCGCGTCGCGGCATCCGGGATCCAAATCGCCGGGAGGAGATCCGTGCGCAGCAGGTCGGCCAACTTGCGGGCATCCACGGGGTCCGTCTTGCAACGCGCATGACAGATCAGCTTCACCTGCTGCGGGTGAGCCACCGCCACCTGGTAGCCAGCGGCCGTCAGCCGATCGTGCAACCACGCCCAATAGAGCGTCGCCTCCAACGCGACTGCGACCGGCTGCCCCACCGGCGCGAGCCAGCCGAGCAGCGTCTCGAGCACCGGCGGCAACCGGCGCTGCTCCGCCACCACCGCCCCCTGGCTGTCCAAGACGCACCCTGTGATATACTTTTTGTGCAGATCCAAGCCGACGTAGTACATAGGGCCTCCGAGGTTGAGGTAGCACGCGTCTTTGAATGTGCTCCTCGCAAGAGGACGCACGCATTTCAAATGTGCGCCTCCCTCGGAGGCTCTGCGCTTTCATAAGGTCGTGTTAGGCGGCTGCGTGTCGCTGAGCGTCTTCTCACCGGCCCAGGACCGTCCGTAGGTCTTCCAGTGTGCACGCAGAGCCAGCATTTCCGTCGAGAACCTTGCCACCCTTCTGGAGGAAGTCCTCAAGCCGTCGCCACACCAGCGAGAGTGCCAGACTCAGGGCCTGCATCGAGTCGTTCCCTCTGATATCCGGGTATCTCGCTTCGAAGCCCTTCAGCTCGACAGGGCACGCCCACTCGCTCGCCGAAATCATGTATGGCTTTCCGACGCGCAGGCGGACAGGCTGCTTAGCGCCGTCTGAGAACTGAAAGACGTACTCGGATGCGGCGATTTCCTCCCCGAACTCTTCACGTCTCAGACTCATACCTGTGCTCGAGAGGGCAGCCGCCTAACGGATCGCGCTTAAGCTGCGGGCGAGTCGCCCGCCAGCGCAAGGGTGTGGGACGAAGTTCCGTGCCCGCCAGGGCACGACACAACGGCTTCCTTTAGAACGAGAGCGCCCGCCAGCGCCAACCCTCGGACAATCACATCCGCTGCGGCATCGGCGAGGTCGAGAACGGCTCCTAATGACGTGCGCACCGTTTGCAGCAGGCGCCAGAGCAGCGGCCGGGGATGCGGCGTGGGGCCGGGGTCTGACGGCCGCGGGTTAGGCGGTGGAGGCGGCGTCGTGCCCGCGCCCACGGCGGTGGGGGGCCGGCGCACTGGCGGAACGAGCTCGGCCTCCCCTTGCGTTTGCCGCTCGAACTCCTCTTCGCTACCCGAATCCTTGTTCTCAACCTGGTCCTTGCTCTTACCCGGCTGCTTGTTCTTCTGAGGCTTCTTTCCCTTTCTCATCTCATAGCTCACGCTCGGCCTAACGGATCGTGCTTAAGCTGCGGGCGACTCGCTCGCCGGCGCAAGGGTGCGGGACGACAGTCCGTACCCCGCTAGGGGCACAACACTCCGGTTCCTTTAAGACGATCAGCGCCCGGCAGCTTCAAGCGCTTGTTAGGCAGCGCACGCACTGAGGCTAGACGTGCTCCTTGGGCTTTGCGTACACGGTCACGAGAAGGAAAGTCGCGATCGGCCCGAGCAACAGTGACACGAACCCCCAGAGCAAGCCGCTCTGACGCTTTACTTGCGCCAGACCAGCGTTGAGGAGCGCCAATGTTCCCCAGCCGATAGCGTAGTTCGCATGGAGCTGTGCATGGGTGACCTCCGCTTGTGGCCGCGGTCGCTGCCTAACGGATCGCGCTTAAGCTGCGGGCGACTCGCAAGCCGGCGCAAGGTCGGGGGACGAAGTCCGTGCCCCGCCAGCGGCACAACACTCCGCTTCCTTTAAAGCGATCACCGCCCGTCAGCTTCAAGCGCTTGTTAGGCGGCGTCCGCTCGGCCCGCCGGACCGGTTGCGTAATCAGCTCGAGCCCCCGGATCCATTCAGACCGAGCCGGGCTGTCGGGACGCGCCGCATGACGCGTATTAAGGAGGACGCGTTCCGTTGTGGCGAACGACACTCCCAATACCACCCCCGTCCGCCTCTGACTGGCCTCCCAGATATTGGCTGTGATCGGCTCTGGCTCAGACGCTCGATACTGAGTACCGAACCGATGTGGTGCCGCGTCGAAGTCGAACGTGAGAAGGCGCTGTTGCGGCTCTGGCCTGATGTCGGACCGGCGCACGTGACAGATGGGGAATGTCGAGCTGTAGACGAGTTTGCCGTCGAGATGGAACTCGAGGATCAGAGAGTCACTACTCGCACAGCCACCGAACCAATGCCAGACGAGTTGCTCTCGCGCAGACGGCGGAGCCTGGCCCGATGCGGGAACGGGCATCAGCGCTAATGCACATACCGCTGCAAAGAGCGGAGTCGCACACCTTCTGGCACCAGACGCGCTCATTTCGTGTATCGGACGCCGCCTAACGGATCGCGCTTAAGCTGCGGGCGACTCGCCCGCCGGCGCAAGGGTCGTCGGACGACAGTCCGTGCCCGCCAGGGCACAACACTCCGTTTCCCTTAAAAGCGATCATTGCCCGTCAGCTTCAAGCGCTTGTTAGGCGGCAGCATATCCGGACGGCAGTTAGAACGTGTCGCAGACAGGCTCTCCCTCCTTCGGCGCTTGCAGCCTTCCACCCTCGGTCGTCGGTGGAGCGGTGAAATCCACGGTCGCGCCCACCCAAATGACGCAGCTCTTGGTCCCGTGCCCGCGGTAGCGGGCCCGGCCCCACCACGAGCGGCCGCCGGCCTGGATGACCTCGAGATAGATCGAATCGGGCTTCGCGAGCGGGGCGGCCCGCCCCGGCCGCGTAAACAGGCCCAACGCGGCAACGTCCGTGGTGTAAGTCCCGTGCTCGCTGTAGTACCGCTCCTGGCTGACGACGAGCTGTCGGAGCCAATGCTTGAGCGTGGAATCGGCCTGTGGACCTAGCTGAGCGGCTTGGCTTGGCGCTTGCGCGACCAGTCTTGGGACGACTCCAACAAGCGCGACGGCTGCAGCGAGGAGCGCGGTGAGCCTCATGGAGCCTCCAGAGTGTTGCCGACCGGTGCTGCCGCCTAACGGATCGCGCTTAAGCTGCGGGCGACCCGCCTGCCGGGCGCAGTGTACTTGAACGATAATTCGTGCGCGCCAGCGCACAACACTCCGCTTCCTTCAAAGCGATCACCGCCCGGCAGCTTCAAGCGCTTGTTAGGCCGCAGCTCCACCGGTGGCTGCAGGCAGGACGCCGGGTTCGATGTCATGCCACTCTCCGTGCGACATACCCTGGAGCAGATGCCGGCGCATAATACCGATGCCCAATATCCGAAAAGAGGGCCTCGTGACGCACCGGAAGGCGGTGGCCCCCCGTATCCGTGCGATGAAGTATTCGACGTCCGAGGCGTACTGGAGTTCGAGTTTCTCGCGCGACGGCTCGCCCTTGATTGCGAACCAATCTGACCAATCCGACCAAGCCTTCTTTGCGGCGCCCGGCGTCCAGGCCTCCACAAACCATTCGAGCACGTCCCGCGGGATCGTGAGCTCGAAACGCCAGTTCTCAGCCGCGGACACCGAAACGTTCCAGTGGTTGCCCGCGGTCCGTGACTCCGACCTTCTCGCGAGCGCGAAGGCGCTCAATCAGCGGTTCGTGCATGGAGAATCGGTGCGGCCTAACGGATCGCGCTTAAGCTGCGGCGCGCTGAAGAAAGATTCATTCCTTAATCTACGCGCGCCGTCAGCTTCAAGCGCTGGTTAGGCAGCAGCAGCCGCACTCACGCACTCCGCCGAGCGCTCGACCGGTCACATCACTCCGGCGTCAGCGCGTCCGAGGGAGCGACGGAAACGGACCAAGAAAATCAGCAGAAGGAGGCCGACGCAACTGGTGAAGAGCGACACACCGTGATGCCGCCACGGCAGGCGCTCTGCCCGATAGCTCAAATGCCAGCTGCCAAGACGGAAACTCTCGGCAGTCTCTGTCCAAAGGGGAAACACCATCATTGCGACCAGCGCCGAGGTGAACGAGAGACCGATAGCGGCGAGGACCGCCACGTTCCGCTCGTCGGCCCGAAACCGTCGGGCGAGTCGTCCTGCGAGCGTATATGCGGTAGAGGCGTATAGCACAGTGAACGACAAGAGGACAATGGCGTCATAGAGTTCGTTGCGTAGCGCCGTATATCCACGGACAAGTCCGATATCGAGGCCATGAGTGCGAGCGACGGCGCCAAAGAGCGATGCCATGCATTCGTCGCGGGCCTGATCGTACTCCTGTGGTCCCTTTCGCCGAGCAGGCG
>QHTT01000016.1 GCA_003220935.1 Gemmatimonadota bacterium | reverse complement strand
GCAATATTCCCCACTGCTGCCTCCCGTAGGAGTCTGGGCCGTGTCTCAGTCCCAATGTGGCTGGCCATCCTCTCAGACCAGCTACCCGTCGTCGCCTTGGTGGGCCATTACCCCGCCAACAAGCTGATAGGCCGCGAGGCCCCCCGCCGGCGCAACCTTGCGGCTGCTTTCCTCACCCAGGGATGCCCCCGAATGAGGATATGCGGTATTACCCGGCCGTTGGGCCGGCTATCCCCCACCGTCGGTCAGGTTCCTCACGTGTTACGCACCCGTCTGCCACTGAACTGGAGTTGCCCCCAATCCCGTGCGACTTGCATGTGTTAGGCACGCCGCCAGCGTTCGTCCTGAGCCAGGATCAAACTCTCCAATGAAAGAGAATTCGAACAGCTCGAAACCGAACGACTGTTGTTCGTGTTGTCGTCCGAATCACGTCAGAGTTGAAACCCCATGGCGTCACGCGTCTGACCACGTGATCGCTCGTATCGGGGCCGCACTCCACACGCTCGACCATCAGTTCTCAAAGAGCACCGCGCCGCACGAAAAACTTCGGGCGCAGAAAGGAATGCTAACCCGACGGCCTGAACCGAGTCAAGGGGTGCTGCTACTTGAAGATACGCCCCAGGTTGGCGGTCACGCCCACGAACAGCTGGTCGGGCGTTTCCCGGGTCCGCGCCCACACGCCGCCGGCGTCCACCACGATCCACTCGGCGAGCGTCACCAGCACCGCGCCAAGCAGCCCGTGCTGGGCCGGCCCGACACCGCCGCTCGTGAACTGGAAAGACTCTCCCGCCAGCCCCCAGCGCCCCAGCGCCGCGCTCAGCCCGATCGATGTGAACAACACCGGCTCGCCAGCGCCGATTCCTACCGGCCCCACGTTGATATCCGTGTGGAAAACCGTGTTGATGTCCTCGCTCCAGATCGCCACCAGGCTGCCGAGCACGCGCCCGGCGCCGAGGCTGAGCGACTGGTTCCCTGTCGGGAACGTCGCGCCGGGCACTACGGCGAGCGCTGCGCTTTCGCCGACGCCCGTCCGTAACTTCAGGGCGAGGCCCAGATCGCCGATTCCCGATACGCCGTCGGTCCACGCGAGGCCCGTTCCCGCGATGCCCAGCTGGACATGATTGCGCAGGCCGATCTTGAGGTTGAAATCCCACGCTCTCCCTTCGGACAGGCGGCCGAAGCCATAGACGCGGAAGCCCTGCTCGAGCTCCCAGTAGCCGGGCGCGACCGCGTAGGCATGCGTCGCCACGGTGGGGCGCTCCGGGTTGGCGGCGCGGGGCGATTGGCCGTCGGACGGGCGGACGGGCGCACCGACGAACAGGAACACCATCCCGATCAGCGTCCGTCCCACTGTCCGACGGTCGGCCCGTCCACCATGATAGGCGCGGCGCATGACGCAATAATCTTTGCGATGTAGATCGGAACCGGGAGGGGAGCAGCAGCTGGCTGCAGGCGACCAACCTATCGAACGGAGGGTTACGTCATGGAAGCCGTCTTCCTGATCGGGCGCATCCTATTCGCGGCGATGTTCATCAACTCCGGCATCGCCCACCTCACGAAGCTCACGCCGATGAGTCAGTACGCGGCGAGCCAGAAGCTCCCGGCGCCGAAGCTCGCAGTCGCGCTCAGCGGCCTGATGATTCTCGCCGGCGGCTTGAGCATCCTGCTCGGCGTGGCGCCGCAGGCCGGTGCGCTGCTGTTGGTCTTGTTCCTGATCCCGACGGCGTTTCTGATGCACCGCTTCTGGGGTGTGCAGGATCCGATGATGGCAGCGAATCAGATGGCCCACTTCATGAAGAACGTCACGCTGGCGGGCGCGGCGCTGCTCATTTACTACTTCACCGCGCTGCACCCGGAGGCGTGGGTGCTGTCGTTGGGACGGTGACTGGCAGCCCGATCGCAACCGCTGCCTCGGCGCAAGCCGTTACCACGGCCGTCGCAACTCAGGGGGCCCACCCCCGCCCTGGTCGGGCGTGCCGGGCCGGAGCACGCCGATCGCGCCCGCCACGATCAGAACCGCGGCCCCGGCGAGCCCGGCGACGAGCACCCCCGTGCGGAACCGATTCACCCGCCGCACGTCCACGCGCAGCACGTCCGCCGGGGGGAGGGCGATCCGCTGGTACAGGGGCTGCCCCCCGAAGGTAGAAGACCCGGACGCGGTGTGCACCTCGAAGAGTAGGCGCGCGTCGTCCCGCTCTACCAGCGTGCCGTTCAGCGCCCGGAGGTCGAGCCCCAGCGAGTCGCGCAACCTGAGCTCTGCCTCGGTGGAGATGAGTGCGCGCACTCTCGCGCCGACGGGCACCACGTCGAGAGTCGCCGGCACGTACGTGTAGCAGCCGAGGGACGCGGTGAGCGCCACACAGCGAGCGAGTGTCCGCGTCACGGCACGTTCGGGTTCGTCTCGCGTTCGTTCCGGCCCACGGGGAAGCACAGCGCGCGGGCCACGGGTGTTGTCATGGTCTCGAGCGGCGTCGTGTGGAGAATATCGGTCGTCGACGCGCGATACGTTCCGTCGTCAGAGCCGCCGGGCACATTGTTCTCGATCCAACGGCGCAGGTCGCCGAGTCGGCGCCCTTCGAGCCATAGCTCGAGGGCGCGTTCCCGCTTCAGTGCGGCCCAGCCATCGACGAGAGTCGCGACCACCACCGTGTCGAGGGTCTTTGCCAGGGTCGTATCGGCGCGGAGCGCCCTGCGCCGTGCATTGATGTTACTCTGCGCCTTGGCGAGGTCGCCCGCCACGAGCGCCGCCTCGGCCTCGATGAGCCGCATCTCCCAGCCGCTCGAGAGCCGTACCGGGTCCGAGGTGCTCGTGTACTTGGCCTCCGGCCAGAACGGCACGCGGCCGCCGAACTTCGCCACCGCGGCGTCACCGAAGGGTTTCATCGTGCCCGCCGTAGTGTCCCAGCGCACGCGCGGGTCTCGCGTCGTACGATAGTAGCCCTCGTAAAACGTGCCCCACTGCGTGTGCGCACGGAACGATTGGTCCGCTCGTGCCCAGTAGAGATAGTTGTACTGATCAGGTGAGGCAGAGGAGTAGGGGACCTCGAACTTGTAGGTGCTTGGGACCAACACCGCCTCGGCGACGGCGTCCGCCCAGGTCGCGAGGCCGTAGGTGGCGAGGTCGGTGCGCACCGAGGCCCGCCCTGCGTGCGCAGCGAGGATAAAGCTCGTCGTCTGCGCGTCCGTATTACCCGTCGCGGTGAAGACAGCGATGGCGTTGCTGAACGCGGTGTCGGCACGCAGAAAGTAGAGCGTGTGGGAACCGAGGCTCCCCGGTGCCAGCACGTAGTGCACGTTGTCGGGGATCACCACCGGAATTACCGACTGGCAGAAATTCTCGCCGAGCAACCGGTTTGCGAATCCGGCGTAGAGGTACGCCTGCCCCACCAGCGGCGACTTCGGGAACAGCGTGTCGGGCATGACGCGCCGGAACCGGGCCACCGCGGCTTCAGCGCTGTACCGGGCCACGTTCGATTGCGTCCAATCGCCGTTCATCGTCGCGTCGGTGGGCAGCCCCGCCTGGACGTCGGTCGGAATGCCATAGCTGCCTGTGGAACCGGCGGGGTTGATCTCGTAAGTCACTGCAGCACCCCAGTAGAGCAATTGGCTGACCGGTCCAGTGCTCGAGCCGATTGCGTCGGACAACGCGCGGCGCGCGCCGACGACGATGGCGGGCCAGGCCGCAGGATTGTCGAGGTCCTCGTCGGGGGTGAGCCCTGGGTTCGTGATGGAGGTGTCGCACGCGAGCGCGCCGAGCAGCGCTCCGGCGACGAGGAGGATCGTCGAGTCGTGGTGGATGCGCATGGCTCGCTCCTCTCTCAAAACGTGACGCGGAGGTTGACGGTGACGACGGCTGGCGGCGGGATGTGCTCGGCGATGTCCCGGTTCTGCGAGCCCAGCGCGTCGCGGCCCACCATCTCGGGATCGAACAGCCGCAGCTCCCGGTTGATCCACTTCAGGTAATTCTGCGCCGTAATGCTGAGCGTTGCCGAGCTCGCTCGACGCACGGCCCAACCGACCGGAATCGTTAGCGTCACGTCGCGTAGCTTCCAGAAGTCCTGCGGGAACCAGAACGTGTCCGCGTTGGTGTTCGTGGGGATGCACTCCTTACGCTCTCGGGCCGTGAGGAGCGAGATCTTGGTCGGATCAAGCGCTCCGTTGACCCCCGTGTACGCCACCGCGTACGCCCGGCTGCACGTCGGCCAGCGCACCGAGCGCGAGAGGGCGTTGAAGGAAGCGCCGTCCTGGATCCACGCCCCACCCTGGTATTCTGCCCGCGCCGAGACGGTGATGCCCTTGGGCAGGCGCAGCGTCAGCTGCTGGCCCAGAATCAGCGTAGGCTGCTGCGGTCCGAAGATGTGGAACCCGTCGGCGGTGCAGGACGAGCGGCACACCGTGTCTGGTGCAGCGATGTCGTTCGGGTTATTGATGATGACCCCACGCGCAGCCATCGCCGGGAAGCCCGGTTCCACCCAGCCCCCGCCCGCCGCGAACGGTACGGTAGGACCGAGCGCTGTGCGCCCGAGGTCACGCACCAAGCTGTGATTGGTGTACACACTGCCGCCCAGATCGAGCCCCCAGTCGGGTTGGTTCACCAGGGTCCCGTTCACGGACAACTCAACGCCGGTGTTCGACATACTGCCTACGTTCGCGAGCTGCGAGACGGGCCAGCCTACTGACGGGATCTGCCGCACTGAGTACAGCGCGTCGCTCGTGAGGCGGTGGTACCACGTAGCTTCGAGGGTCAACCGATTGCGGAACAAGGCTGCGTCGAAGCCCAACTCCGCCTCGCGTGTGCGCTCAGGGCCGATGAGCGTGTCACCCACGCTTCCTGGTTCGAAGCCCGACTGACCGCTCGAGGTGACCGCGGTCCAGCTCCGCACGGCGTCGAACGCCCCCGGAGCTCGTCCCGACCACCCGAGGGCGCCGCGGAGCTTCACCTCGCCCAGATTCGCGGGCCAGAACGGCTCGTCCGAGATCACGTACGACCCGCTGACCTTGGGATACGCCTGCAGCCCGAGGGCACGCCCGAAAGCGCTGTTCCCGTCGAAGCGCACACCCCCCGTGAGGAAGTAGCGGTCGCGAAGCTTGAAGGTGTTTTGGAAGAAGAACCCCGCGTTCACGACGCGTTGGCGGGCCTCGCGCGCAACGAACAGCGCGGCGTTGCTCACGACGGGCAGGCCCGGCCCGGGGAACCCTTCGCCATACGCCGTGGTGCGCACCTCTTCTGACGTGATGCTCTGTCCCCCAAACGAAAACGTGGAGGCCAGGTCGCTGGCGAGCCGGTAATCGAGGTTGCCGACGTAGTCCGCCGTGAGGATCGAGTAGCGGATCTGCTCTTCGTTGAGGATGCCCTGCGGCGCGGCCACGAAGCCGAACGGTCGCAGGTTCCGGTTCTCCTGCTGCGCCAGGTCGTAGCCGACCGTGAAGCGGTTGGAGAACAGCGGCAATGGCGTGTAGGTGACCGTGCCGCCGGTGATGAGCCGCTTGATACCCGACGTGATCGACTGGTTGAGCAGCGAATCGATCACCCTGGGATCGCCCGAGTTGCGATAGTTCCGCTCCTGCCGATACACGTTGAGGACCAGCCCGTGGGCGTTGTTCCCCGCAGGGGTGTTCGACAGGTCGGTGTTGGCGTACGAGGTGTTCCAGTCGACCCGCACGTTGTCGAACAGGTTGAAGGTGAAGTTGCCCCGCGTGGAAAACTTCTTCTCGTTGTCGAGCGGCAACACGCCGTCGTTGTCCTCCGACGTGCCGGAGAGGAAGTAGCGAAATCCAGCCGCCCCGCTCACGCCACCCGACACGGAGCCGGTGTAGCGCTGCCGGTAGGCGTTGCGAATCCAGGAGCAGCCGGCAATGGGGGTGACGTGACACTGCCCGCCGGAGTCGCCGGGGCTCGCGGGGCGGAGGTTCAAGTACGGCACCGAGTCCGTCCCGAACGGCCGCAGCTGCGCAAACCCCTGCCCCGTCTCGAACGACCAGCGCGGTGCTCCGCCGGCGCCGCGCTTAGTGAAGATCTGGATGACGCCGGCCGCGGCCTCGGTGCCATACAGCGTGCTCGCCGCTGAGCCCTTGATGACCTCGATCCGCTCGATGTCGGCGGGGTTGATGTCGTTGAGCGGGCTCGCCTGATAGTTCGCGCCGCGGAATCCGTTGGAGTCATCGAAGGGGGGCCGGTTGCGCCGATACCCTTCGCTGCGGACGCGGATGCCGTCGACGTACACGATCGGTTGATTGCTCTGACTGACGCTGACGGCGCCGCGCAGCCGGATCTGCGCTCCCTCCCCGGCCATCCCGCTCGTCTGCATCACGCTCAGGCCGGGCGCCCGCGCCTGGAGCAGCGGGTCCATGTTGGCGGGCGGATCCTTTACCTGCGACAGGTTCACCAGCGCGATCGAGTTGCCGACCTCGCGGACGCGTGCCAGCCCCGCTGTCCCGGTCACCACGACGGCATCGAGCTGCAGGACGCTCGGCGTGAGCTGAACGTTGGTCCGGGTGACCTGGTCGGCGGTGATGGTCACCCGCAGCGTGGCGAGGCGGTAGCCGATGGCGAGAATCCGCAGCTCGCGCAAGCCCGCGGCGACGTTGCCCAACGTGAAGCGGCCGTCGGGGCCGGTGCGCACGCCGATGTTCGTGCCGGCGATGGTGACTTCGGCACCGACCACGGGCTCATTGGTCGCAGTGGCGGTGACGGTCCCCTCCACCGAGCCAGTTTGCGCGCCGAGCGGGCGCGCGATGACGGCGAGACTCAGCGTGACCGCGACATACCAGGGAAGATGTGTCATAGGCGATGCTCCTGTCGGGTCTCCACACGGAACCAGCGACAATCAGGAAAGCTGCCTCCTTGTTACGAAATGCTACGCACGCCGTGGGGTGTCAAGACGTCCGTTGTCACAGGGTCAGCTGCAGGCGCGCATAATAGAACCCACCGTTGATGCCGAACTGCGTGACCCGGCGGCTGTAGATGAAGCGGCCGAGGCTGATGTTCGTGGCCTTCTTTTGCTGGTCCGGGAGCGTGTTGAAGATGTCGCTCCCGCCCACGGCGAGTCGCACACCGGCGCTCACCTGGTAGCCCACGTCCAGGTCGAACAGGGTCTTGGCGCCGAAGTGCTCGTCGTTGGCCGGGCCGGTCGGGTTGTGATACTCGATCGCTCCATAGTACGTCGCTCGCCCGAGCGCGCCGAGCCGCCCACGCAGCCAGCGCGCTTGGACCGAACCCTTCTGACGCGGGAGCGCGTCTTCCAGCCGGTTCCGATCTTCCGGGTTAAGAATGCGCACGCGGACGGTGTCGAGATTGCCGCTCGTGAAGCTGTCGGCCATGGCCTGGGGCACGTTCACACGCTCCACATCCGTCTTGGTGAAGGTTGCCGACCCCGTCAGGTTCAGCGTCCCCCCGCCGAGGGCGGTGGCGTACGACGCGACCAAGTCCACGCCCACGGTTTTCGTGTCCACCGAGTTGGTGAAGAACTGCGCCGTGGTTACGCCCTGAGCCTGGAACGGCGAGAGGATCTGCGCAATCCGGGTGCGGATCGCCGCGTTAGGCTCGGTCGCGGGGATGGAGGAGAACTGGCTGGTGAGCACGATGCGACCGTCGATCGTGATGCGATAGAAGTCCGCCGTGAGCGACACATTGGAGCGCGGCTGCGCCGTGATCCCCGCGCTCAGGTTCACGGATGTCTCCTCGCCAAGATCCGGGATGCCAAACGCCTTCGTCACCCGGCTCTGGTTGTTGCTCGTGAGGACGCGATTGAGAATCAGGTTGCCGCTGGCGTCGATGGCGAACTGATTGCTCACGTTGTTGAACCACACCTGGGCGAGGGAGGGCGCGCGGAACCCGGTGCTAGCCGCGCCGCGCACGGCGATCCGCGGCGCGACCTCCAGGCGGGAGGCGACCTTCCAGTTGAACCTGCGGCCGAAGTCGCTGTAACTCTCGAGCCGGCCGCCGACGTCCACTAGGAAGCGCTCGCTCACCTGGCTCTCGAGACCGCCGTAGACGCTGACGCTGTTGCGGCTGCGGTCGAGCTCGTTGGCCGGCTGGAATCCGGGGAACACCTGGGCGCCTGATTCCTTCGGCCTGCCGGCGGAGGTCGTATCGAAATCGATCCCCGGCAGGCTGCCGCCGTTGCCCAGCTGCCAGGACGCTACCTCGCCGGCGTCGATGCGGTATTCCTCGCGGCGGAACTCCCCCCCCGCCACGAACGAGAGCGACCGAAACCCGCCCCGCGCGCCCAGCGGCCGCACCAGGTCGAGGTTGCCGACGGTCTGGCCGAACGTAAGCCGGCCCGCGTCGAAGTTCGTCGGGCTCGCCGTACCCATCGACGCGTTGTCCGAGTGCTCCACGAAGTAATGGAGCGCGTTGGTGCCGTGCGTGACGCTGAAGTCCACGTCCCAACCGTTGAGCCCGCCGCGCACGCCGGCGGCGCCCGAGTTGTCGTCGAGCATCGTGCGGATCTCGGGGAGGAAGCCGAACGGATAGAGCTGCGGCACGACGCGGGCTTCCTGACTCGGTAAGCGGTAGAAGCCGGCCGCCACGCCGTTACGGTGGGAGATACCGCCGAAACTGTAGAACTCGGCGTTCTCGCCGAGCGGCACGACGGTGTTGTAGAAGGCCATCCCTTCCGTCGCGGCCGCCTGGCCGAGACGGATGGTGAAGTCTTGGCGCGTGAGGCCGTTGGCGGTGAGCGCCGAGTCGGTGCCCGCCTGGGTCGTGACGCCGCGAAAGATGTCGTTGCCCGAGTACGGGGCGGCCCGGCTCGTCGCGCCGCGGTCCAGGTACTCGCCGGCGACGTTGAAGAAGCCGCGGTCGCCAACCTTGAACCCGTAATCGACTTCGGTCCTGATCTGGTCGCCATCGTGCGCGCTCCCGATGTCCGACACGCTCGTGCCACCGGCTGTCGTGCCCGCCGTGGTGGTAAGATCGAGGTGCTCGGCCTGTTGCTTGAGGACGATGTTGATCACGCCGGCGATGGCGTCCGACCCGTACTGCGCAGCGGCGCCGTCCCGCAGCACCTCGATCCGGTCGATGGCCGCCGTCGGTATCGCATTCAAGTCCACGCCCACCGTGCCCCGACCGAAGGTGCCGTTGACATGCACCAGCGCGCTCGAGTGGCGCCGCTTGCCGTTCACCAGGACGAGTACCTGGTCGGGGCCGAGGCCGCGCAGGCTCGCCGGGTTGATGTGGTCCGACCCGTCCGCGATGGTCTGGTGCGAGGCGTTGAACGACGGTGCCAGCGTGGCGAGGATCTGATTGACCTCGGTCTGGCCGTTGTCGGCGATCTCCTGCGACGAGATCACGTCCACTGGCACTGGTGTTTCGACGGCGGTGCGCGAGGTGCGCGCGCCGACGACGACCACCTCGTTCAGCGAGAGCGGCGACGCCGTGAGCTTGAAGTCACTGGTCACGGTTTGTCCCGCCGCGACCGTCACCCGCTGCTCCGCCGCGTCATAGCCGATGAGGCGCGCGCGCACGGTGTGGGCCCCGGCCGGCACGCTCAGGTGATACTGCCCCTTCTCGTTGGTGAGGACGGTGCGCGCGGTCCCGACGATCACGACGCTGGCACCCGGCAGGGGTGCCGCTGATCCGGCCGCCACGACGGTCCCCGAGACCGTACCGGTCTGCTGGGCGGCGAGCGCGGTCGTCACGAACACAGCCGAGAGAAGTGAAAGGACGCGGTTCGAACCCACGGGCCACCTCCTGGAGGATGACGGTGTCCACAGTATCCAGGCGTGGGCTAGTAATACGGCCCGGCGGGCGCCGGCGCTACCCGGGCCGAGCGGCCCCAAGGGAATCCCGAACAGGGCCCGCTGGCCGGAAACCGGAAGTGGAGGCAGATTCGAGGGTGCTCTTCTCCCGCCGCAAAGAGTCCTCGCCTAGCGATCGGCGCGCCCCGCCGGACCGCCGCCGCGGGACCGACCGGCGCAACGGCGACCGCCGCCAGATGCTGGCGCTGGTGACGGTGGAGCGGCGCTCCGGGATGGACCGGCGCCAGAGCCCCGATCGCCGCGCCGAGCAGCGTCGTACCGCACCGGAGCGCCGGGGCGAAGAGTCGGCGGCCGAGCACATCCGCAACGCGCTGCAGCTGATCGAGCACGTGGCCGACTCGCACCAGTTGGACGACGAGCACCGCCGCGACTTGGACGCGGCGCTGTTCCGGCTGCGCTTCGCGCTCGACCGGCTGGAGCCGCGGGCGGGGGGCGTGTGGGGGGCCAACCGGTAGGACGGAGGGTTGCCGGCGGGTAGTGCGCCCGGGAGGATTCGAACCTCCGACCAACAGCTTAGAAGGCTGCTGCTCTATCCACCTGAGCTACGGGCGCCTGAACAGTTTACGCAATTTCTGCGACTCTGAATGTTTGCCGCACGTACGGCAAACATCCGCTTACCGGCCAGCTACTTCCCCACCGTGTAGGTCGACACGGGTGCGTCGCCGTCGAGCGTCTGCAAGCGCGCGGCGCGGTAGGTGTGCCGCGTGATGTACGGAGTGATGTGCTGCGTCAGCCCTGCCTCCGCCGCGACCCCGGCCACGAGCTTCCGCAGGTCCTTCGTCCGAGCCCTCCGTCGTCAGCCGACGGTCAGGTGACAAAGGTCGAATGTCAGTCAGTGTCGGCCGGCCTATATAGGCCGACACTCGACGGACGAATCGACCGACTTGGGGGTCCGGCCAGCCTACTTCATGGTCTTGCACGCCGCCGCGACGCGGGTGCTGTCTCCAGGAATGTAGATCGCGATCGCGTTGCCTTTTCGGTTTGCGCTCGTGCCGAAGAGGCTGCTCGCGATCTTAGCCCCGGTGCTCGGGTCTTTCATCGTACCAAGAATCACGCCGTTTGCACCTAGTTCAGCAGCCTTCTTCCGCTGCGACTTAATCATCCCGCTCTCCGAGGTCATGTCGCTTTCGCCCTTTGAGTTCAGGACGGCGACCTCGGTATAAGGCTTGCCCACCCTACTGGAATCCGAGAACACCTGTACACCGTCGGGGCAGACGGGCTGAAGCTTCAAAGAGGGGTTCATGACCGCGGCGTTTGTCGAGACGCACGCCGCGAGGAGCACCACAGGCCAAGGCCAGCGCATGTCCAGTCCTCCAGATTCGTGGGGTGGCCCCAATGTAGGAAAGAGTCTGTAGCCGCCAAGGGCGGTCTTGCGGCATCTAGGGGCGGAAATGCCGCAACTGGTGAGGCGCATCACACCCCTCCGGTACCCAGTCGATCGGAAGCATGTTTCCATGCTCCCCCATAAGTGGCTAGAAGGCTGCTGCTCTATCCACCTGAGCTACGGGCGCGCCGTCACTCAACAACTTAATACGCCACCGCCGGCGGTCGAGACCGTCACCCCAGATGAAACAAAAGCGGCCAGCGTCCCGACGCTGACCGATTGGACTGCGCGAATCTACTGTCTCAGGCGAGGAGTATAGCGGGAATGGCAAGGATGCCCGCGACGCGCGCGAATTGAAACAGGGCACCGGCCCAGCGGCGCCGGCGTGCCAGCGCGCGAGTGGTCGACGCCCGCCGCTCGGCGGTGCGGCCCCTGCCCTGACCCGCCGGGCGCACCGCTGCCGCAATGATCGGCTGGGCCCGCAGGTGCTCCTGCGCGGCGCGGCGCGTGAGGTCGGCGAGCCAGCGCCGGACGGTGCACCCCCGCGCGTCGAACGACGCCGCGCTGCGCCACACCTCGCGGAACGCAGTCGCCACTACCTCGTCAGC
>QHTT01000085.1:2234-33802 GCA_003220935.1 Gemmatimonadota bacterium | reverse complement strand
CTCGTAGGGCAGCACGCGCCCCTCATGCCCCCGCGCGGCGAGCGCGCGGCATAGTTCGTCGGTGTGCCAGCCCGGGCGCGCGGCGAGGATCGCGATGCGCACCGCTAGTTCGTCTTTTCGCCGATCAGGATGGTCACGCCTCCCGTGGCGAAGTTGGCGAGGTCCGCCGCCACTGCTTTGAACCCCGCGGTGGCGATGCCACGCTCGAGCGCAGCTCGTGACTCCCACCGCAGATCGGCCATCCGATAGAGCGTCGGTCGCTGGCCGTCGATGGTCGCCGGGAACTTCACCAATTCCACGCGGGTGACCCCGATCTCCTGCGCATGCGACGCGAACAGCGGCACGTGCTTCTCGGCGTAGTACTTCTCGAACGCCGCCGTGTCCTTCGGCTGATTGTACAGCACGATTACCCCTGACTGTACGCCGGCCGCTTGCTGTGGCGCCGGCTTGGTGCAGGCGGCTGCGAGGGCGAGCGTGGCGAGGGCGGCGAGGCTGGGCAACGGTCGCTGCATGGAATCGCTCCTGGATGGTGAGTGGGTGAGGGCGCGACGTCTCAGCTCTCGACGAGCGACGCCCGCAGCACCTCAGGGTTGAGTCGTCCCGCGTGGTACGTTTTCCCGCTCTGCACGTTCGTCAGCCACACCTCCGCCGGGCTGAACAGCAGCGGGTCGATCTTGTAGAAGTCTCCCCCGTACCGCTTGAAGATCTCGGAGAACGGCGTGCCGTAGTCCCTCGAGGCGGAGGCCGGGATCTTGGGCACGAGGTCGGCGAGCAGGGCGTCCTCGGCGTTCACGGTGTAGCGCGCCTGCCCACCGTACAGGATGCAGTCGTTGGTGCGGCCGATGGCGCGCAGGTCGTTCTTGGCGACCGGCGGCAGCGGCGCCGTGCCGATGCCGCTCACGATCTTTTTCAGGTCGAATCCCAGCGTGTCCATCTTGTGCAGTCCCGTCTCGAGGATGCGGGCGGCGATCTGTACACCGCCCGCTAGGCTCGCCGTCGGCGCCGCAACAAACGTGAGCTGCGGCGGCGCGAGCCCCGCCTTCCGGCCCACCCACGCGGCCACCGCGTCGGGCGGGTCGTTCCGCGTTTCCAGCACCAGCACCCCGCGCTCCGCCGTCTCGGCGTAGCCGAGCTTCTCGAACAGCTCCCGCTCCACTCGGGCATGGGCACGGAGCGGCCCCGAGCCCATCGCGAAGTACCTGTCCACCTGGATTGCCCAGCCGGCGTACTGGGACGCCATGCAGCTCACCGCCGGATGGTCGGTCCACACCCGCACGCCGGGCCACGAGTCGCCGCCGATCTGGACCGGCGTGTAGTCGACGTCGCCCATCCCGCCCATGCAGATCTCGGCGAGCGCGAGCCCCGCGCCGTAGCCCCCCGGTACGTCGATGCCAGCGTCAATGACGCGCGCCCCGCTCGGCAAGGTCCGCACGGCAACCCGCAGCGCGTCCGCGTGCGCCGCCATCCGGTCCGCTATCTCCCAGGCTCGATCGTTCAGGTGCAGCGCCCCGTTGCTCATTCCGCCACCCACTGCAGGATCTCTCCCTTGCCGAGCTCAGCGAGGTCGCCCGAATGACGCTCGTACCGCCCGGCGATGTGCCGGTCCAGGACGGCGAGTCCGTAGCGGGCGCGCAGGTAGCGCAACAGGAGCGGGACGTGCGGTGGCTGGTACGTGCAGGCGTAGCGAAACGTTGCCGGGCGCTCGATGGCCCCCAGCGCCACGATCGAGCCGCGCTTGAGGAAGCGGCCCGCCCCCGCCGCCGTGCTGCCGAACACCACCACGGTTCCGGCGATCATCGCCCTCGCCGTTCGCGGTCCCGCGTTCCCCATCACCACGATGAGCCCGCGCCGTGCCGCGGCGCCCACCTGCGCGCCTGCGTCGCCTCGAATGACGATCTCTCCGCCCGTCATCCCGCGGGACGCTCCCGGACGCGCGCCCCCCGCATTCTCGCCGACGCTTCCGTGCACGTCGATCCGGCCGCCCTCCATGGCGAGCCCGAGGTCAGGCCCGACGTTGCCGGCGATGAGCATTTCGCCTCCGGCCATCCCGGTGCCCACACCCTCAACCCGCTCCAGGTCGCCTTCGATCCGCAGCGCCGCGGAGCGCTGGCCCGTCACGGTGAAAAAGTCGCCCAATCGCGCGCGTCGCCCGCCGTGTACCACGGGCAGTTGCCCGATGGCGCGCGCATCGAGCGACGCAAACCGGTCGGCGGCGATGCAGTCCGCGACGAGCGTGTGCGAGGGCGCCGTAGCGAGCGTCAGCACGACCCGGTCGCTCATGCCATGATCTTTCTGAGATGAAAGTGATGCGGCCCCAGCTTACCGCCGTAATTCCCCGCCGTGATCCCCTGGACGCCGGGCCGGCACGCTGCGCGGATCCCGGCGCGCATCGCCGCCTCGATCGCCGGAGCGTCAGTCCCGTCGAGCACGATCTCGAGCACGCTGTTCACACCCGCCGGCACCTGTGACTCGGTGATGGCGCGGAGCGTGGGGTCGAAGGCGTCGTTCGTCGTTGCGATCATGTTGCGGTAGCGCTTCGAGCCCACCTTGCTCCCGCTGCGCACGACGCCTCCCGGAAAGGGGAGGATCACCCCCGGGAGGTTCGTCATCGCCAGGACGGCAGCCTCCGCCGCCGCCAGCGCCGCGTCGGCGTCCCCGGCGAGGATCAGGAAATTCCCGCCGCCCACTCCTTTCTGCATTCCGAACGTCTCCTCGACGAGGAACTCCCCCTCCATCACCGGGAGGCGCCAATACCGCTTGCCCCCGATCACCTTGCTCGCCTGGAACCCGTCACCGAACACCCGCAGCGCCTTGCCCACGGCGAGCCGATCGGGCACGTCGGGGAGGCCGTCGAAGCAGGCGGTCGTGGGACAGGTGAGCACGGTCTGGCCGATCCGCACGATCAGCTGTTGTGGAAGGCTTTCCTTATCCATCGTGAGGAACAGCACGCTGACGCCCGGGCGGCCGTCGGGAGTCGCGCTCTCCGGCAGTTCGCGCTCGATTCCCGCCTCGCACTTGCACCCGATCACCGAAGTCGCGAAGCCCGTGAGTTTCACGGCTGCTTCTCGCGCCCACTTCGGGTTCCGCCCGGTGATGATCAGCCGGGCGACCCGCATCGTGAACGCCTCCGCGAACGTGTCGTCGATGGCGACGCCGTTGATCTTCACGATACCGGCTCCGCCCCGTAGTTCTCGAACGAGACGCAGGCGTAGTCTTGGAAGAAGCGCTTCAGGTCCTTCGTGACGGCGGCGTCGTACTCGGGGCGCACCGCCAGCCGGCGCCCGGGGGGCGCGCGGCGCAGTTGGCCTTCCTCGACCACGATGGTCCCACCCTTGATCACGTGGCGCGGCGTCGCAAACATCTGGGCGCGGTCGGGATGGTCCTTGTAGATGGTCACGTCGGCGTCCGCACCCGCGCCCAGGTGTCCCTTGGACTTCAAGCCGAGCAGGCGCGCGGGGCCCGCGCGCGTGACGATGGCGATCTCGGACAGCGTGTACTCGCGTGCCAGTCCGTCGAGCAGCGCGCTCCCCGCCAGCAGCTTCTGGTTGACCCGCTTCAGCTGCTCGTCCCGGTAGGTCCGGTCCATGAGTAGGCGGATGAGCTGCGGATAGGAGAGGAACGACCCGCCATTCGGGTGATCGGTAGAGAGCACCACGCGCCACGGATCGCGCGCCAGCAGGAACAGCTCCAGCCCCACCGCCCACTGCAGCGCCGCGACCGCGGCCTGCTGCCGGTATGCATACGGGACGATGCCGCACCCCGTCTCGAGCTCGATATCCACGTTCACCCACTTGCGGCCGGTGCTCGCGTACAGGAGGTGCTCGACCGGCGCATCGGCCGTGAGGGTCGTCGCCGGCCCGAACATGACCTGACCCACGTCCGCACTGATTTCCGGATGGGCGTTCACGTGCTCGATCACGTCCCGCGCGGCGGACTTCCACCCCTTCCCCCGCTCCCCCCCGTAGCTGTGGAACTGGAGATGCGTGAAGTGCGCGCGCTGGCCCGCGAGCGCCTGCATCGTCTGGAGCGTCGTCGCGACGTTTCCTGGCTGGCCCAGGTTGTTACAGTGGATGTGCACCGGGTGCGGGAGCTCGAGCGTATTGGCGACGCCGGCGAGCACCTCCAGGATCTTCCGCGGCGTCACGCTGCTCGACCCCACCGGATCGTCGATCCCGCGCACGTCGCGCTCCGTCCCCCCGGACTTCCAGCGCGCGATGCCGCCTGGGTTCACGACCTTGATCGCGTAGGCCCGGGTGGCTCCGAGCAGCCACGCCACATACTGGCGCGCTCGTGCCAGCTCGCCTGCCGCCAGCTGGCGCAGCAGATACTCGTCGTTGCCGAGCAGCACGAAACAGCCGGCATCGATGATCGGTGTATCGTCGAGCTCGGCGTGGGCATGCCGGGCCGCGAGCGGAGCGACCGCCGCTTCCATGACGGTCGTGTAGCCGAGGCCGGCATAGCGGTAGCCCGTCGTGAACGTGCTCGGGATCGTGCCGGCCGTGCCCGACCGCGCGGTTGCGCCGTCTGCGAGCCTCGGCGCGGGCACCGGATCGGTGGCGTGCTGCTCCGGCAGCAACCGGCGGCCCTGGTTGACGCTCGAGCCGGCGATGTGCGCGTGGATGTCGACGCCCCCCGGCATCACGATCATCCCGCGCGCGTCGAGCCGCGGCACGTTGGAGGGGAGCTCTGCCACGATGCGCTCACCCTCGATGCACACGTCGCGCACCTCTCCGTCCACCCCGTTCGCCGGATCGTACACCGTGCCGCCGCTGATGCGGAGCTGCGAGGGAGCGCTCATGCGCCGAGCCGCTCGCGCAGCGAGCGCAGCGTGCCGGCGGCGGTAGGCGGGCCCGTGAGCACAGGCCGCAGCGGGAGCGGGACGTCGTCCATCCGGAACGCCGTGCCGCCCTCATGGATGCCCGCGACGCCGGTGTCCACCGCGACCGCGGGCTTGAACGACGCTGCGCTCACCCGCGGCCCGATGGCGACGGTCACGAGCGGCGCCAGTCCCGTCGCCATCGGCTCGGGCAGGCTCGCCGGTGAGCCGATCACGAGCGCGGCGTCGAGCTCACCGACCGCGAGCAGCCCTATTGCGCCCGGACGGGGGCGGTAGCTCGGATACCCGGGAGCGAAGTCCACCGCGAACGGAAAGCCAGTCTGCCAGGTGAGCACTGCCTCCGCGCCTGAGCGGTTTCCCCCGCCGCGCAGCACGACCAGCGCGCAGCGGGTCGGCGCGTTGAGCGCCTGCGCGAGCGTCACCAGCGCCTCTGCCACGTCCCCGTCGGCTGGGGCGGCGCCCGGCTCACCGTCAGCGACCAGCGCCACGTAGCGGCCCGCGCTCATGCGGCGGGCGAGCTCCACAGCAGACTGGAACCGTTCGTCCTCCGTGGCCCTTCGGCTCTGCACTGTCGCGCGCATGACGCCGAGCGCGTCGATTTCGTCTCCAGGTGCGACCGCGACGCGGGCGGCGGCATCCCTGGGCCCACGCTTCGCGCCCACGTCCACCGCGATCACCGTGCGACTGCTCCGGCCCTCGGGGGTCTGGAGGCCCCGCGGCTCAACGGCGTAGCGCGAGGTGAAGCGCGGGTAGCGCTCCGCCGGGTCCGTGCCCCAGAACACGATCACATCGGCCCGCTGGCGGATCTCGCCCAGCGTGGCCCCGGCCCGGCCGCGCCGCTGCGCGGCGAGAATCCCGGCCGCCGCGCCGGAGCTGACGCCGTCGAGCATCGCGCCCAGGCGATCGGCCAGCGCCACGGCTTCGCGCTGCGCTTCGCAGGACAGGTCGACGGCGAGGTAGACGAGGGGCCGCTGCGCTGCCCTCAGGATTCTCGCTGCTTCGTCGAGCGCCTGCTCGAGCGACGCCGTGCGGCCGTGGACCCGCACGTCCTGCGTTATCGACCCGTCGCCGAACCACGCGGCGCCCAACGCGCAGGCGTTGCGTGCTTCGCCGATGCGATCGTGTTGTACGACGACGCAGATATCGTCACAGGCGCATCCGCAGCCGAGACACGTGATGTGCTCGACCGTGCGGCCGGCCGCACTCACGCGGTCCTCAGCAGGGAGGTCGCGAGGGCGTGGTAGATCCGTGCGGCGCGCTTCACGAGCTCCATGTAGCAGGATCGTGGATCGCTCCCGCGCGCGAAGACGGTGCATATCGGTTGGCCGCGTGCGATTCGCTGCCCCGGTTCCGGGATGTCGCGGATGTCCACGTCCTCGAGCCACGCCGCCAGATCACCGATCAGCACGTCCGTCCGTGCGTACACGATCGCCTTGCCGATTGCGTGGACGCCTACAGCAGGCGGCGCTCCCGGCAGCTCGCCCGCGCAGGCCCGCGCGTGGGTCTCGAAGATCGAGAGGCCATGCGCTCGCTCGACGAGCTCCAGCGATGCCGTGTACCGGGGGTTCACCTCAAGCGGGTACGGCACGCCACCGCGCGCCACAAAGTCTATGCCGTTCACACCCACCAGCCCGAACTCTCGCGTCACGGCGGTGGCGATCCGACCGACGATGTCCCGCACGCGGTGGTCCGCGTCGGAGAGGATGTTCCCGCAGTATCGGAAGCCGCTCGCGCCGAACGCGCGGTCGCCTGCGAGGAGGCGCGAGACTCCCAGGGGCACCGCTCGGCGCCCGTCGGCCGCGAACACGATCGAGCCGGGCGCGCCCGCGATCCGCTGCTGCAGATAGCTCCCTGCCGGCACGGGCCGGCCCCGCCAGGGCACGATCCCGCTGCCGCCGCCCGAGGCGCGCGACTTCAGGAGCCACCGCCCCCGGGATGGGCCGCGCGGGGCACTCAGGCGGACCGCGGGGGCAGGCAGTCCGTGGGCCGAGAGCGCTCGTGCCAGCCGCACGGGGTCCCGCACTCGCCGCAGCACCGCTGGCGGATTGCCCCACAGAGTGCCGCGCCGCGCGAGCGCCCCCACTGCAGCGGGATGGTTCTCGAAGCTCGCGACGTAGGTCACGACGTCACGCGAGACGCCGCGCGCAGCCCGCAGCGCCGCGCCCACGCTGAAGCGAGTCCCCCCCTTCGGCCGCGCGACCAAGACCGTCGCCGCCCAGGCGCGCAGATCGAGATCGCCGAAGCCGTCCACGGCGACGACGTGATACCCCGCCCGCGCGGCCGATTCGGCGAACCCACGCGTCGAAACGCCGGCGATGAGCACGCGGGTCGCCATCACGCGAGGCCGAGGCGCCGCCGCGCTTGGTCACGCGAAATGACGTAGAGATGGTCGAGTACCGTCCCCCGCGCCTCGCGGATGCCGAGCGTCGCGACGAGTTCGCGGTGCGCCCCGCCGCACAGCCCGTCCGCGATGAGGGCGGCGCCCTGCGCGCCTTCCTTCGCTTCCGCCGCGAACCCGTCCAGCACGCGCACCGGGGCGATGCCCTCGAGGCGTTGGGCGATGCCCCGGCGCACCCCCTCCACGCGCGCCAGGCGTCCCGACAGGACGATCTCGCGCGGCGCCGGCACGCTCGCTCGCAGGAAACGCACTGTCTTCACCGCGCCTTCGACGAAAGCCTCCCGCGCGATACGCTCGCGCGCCGTCCGGGGGTTGCCGAGCGCGTCGGGGGATCCGGGGCCACCGTCCCAGCCCGCGACCGCGGCCGCGCCGCCGTCGAACAGCAGCGACTTGGGCACGGAGCCGGCGAGAAAGGCGACCTCCCCGTCGAGCGCGCCGGGGCCACGAAAGCCCAGCGGCCCGGCCGAGCCCCCGACCCCGTCCACGATCTGTCCGTCGGCGACGGCCAGGGCCGCCGTGAACGCGCCACCGAGCTCGAGCAGCACGAATGACACCTCGCGCACCGACCGGCCGGTCCGGCGCGCCTGCTCGTCGATGGCCAGCGCCGCGGCGCAGACCTTCTCGGCCGTCCCCATATCCACGCGGTTCACCTTGCGGTGCGCCGGGACCGAGGGCAGATGGATGACGCCCGGCGTGAAGAACACCGGGAGGGCCGACCGGGCGAGTGCCCGGGCCAGCGCGCGCAGTCCCCCAATCCCCCCTGGCTCACCTTCGGCGGCGAGGAAGGCGAGTCGCAGGTCCTCCTCAGTTGCCTCCTGGACGCGGGTGAGCGGGAGGCCGTAGCCGGACGGCCCGGCGATGCAATCGACCGGCCCTGCGGCTTCCAACAGCCCGACGAACCGGGCGGGGTCGGCGAGCGCTTCGGCGGTCGGAACGGACCGGTCCAGGAACATGCGGCCGTCCTCCAGGCCGCACGCGTCGATGGTGACCGTCCCCGGGTCGATGCCGATTACACGGGGCATTCGCCTACTGCGGTTTCGCGCTCAACTCCCGCGCGACGTCGGCGATCGTTTCGGCGTCCAGCACGAGGTCGTTGCGCTCGAACAGGCGCGCGATGCACGCCTTGTGCACCTTCATCTTCAGGTTGCCGATGGCGAGCGCGCCGAAGCACCGCACGCCGTGCTTCACGACGCCGTCGTCCATCACGTCGACGCCGTCGACGCCGAGCGGCGGGACGGCATTCACGTCTGCCACGACCTCGAGTCCCGGCCGGTTCGCCCACGCCTGCTGCGGAACGAGCATGACGCCCGCCGGCCCGGCGTTGAGCAGCAGTGCGGCGTGCTCGCAGGCGCGGGCGGCCTCACTCGCGTCTCGCAGCGTGATCGCGCGCACCCTGCCGCCGAAGCGCTTGAGCACGAGGTCGCGTGCCCGCTCACCTGCGTCGGCCTTGCGGGAGGTGATGACCACCTCTGCTCCCGCCTTGGCGAACAGCCCGGCCGCCCGCACTCCGACCGGTCCTGTCCCGGCGACGATCAGCACGTGCTTGCCGCGCACGTCGCCCCCCCCTCCCGCCGCCTGCACCATCTTCGCGACGGCCGCGACGGCGGTCGTGTTCGACCCGTTCGAGTCCAGCATCACCGACACCGTGAACGGGCCGAAGAACGCCTGCTTCGCTGCGGCGAGGAGCCGCTCTCCCGCCGTCATGTCGGCCCCGCCGATGAAGACGGCGGTGTGCTTCAGGTCTTTCGGGCCACGCGTGAAGATGCAGCCATGGATCAAGTCGCGGACGTCGGCTTCGGCGATGCCGCCGTAGCTCATGACTTCGTCGGCGGCGCCGTCGTACGCCACCACCCGGTCGAACACGCTCGGCAGCCGTGAGCTGTCGAGCTGCAGCAGAAGCTTGCGCATCGGGGTTCGGGCTCCAAGGTCTCGGACAGGGAGAAAACGGTCGAGGGGCGGCAACGCCACCGCCCCCCGACCGCAGGATCCGACGACCGCCGGGGCGTCAGCTCTTGTCCGCGCCGCCCGCGAACGGGTGGGTGGCGGTCTTCGCGCCGCTGATGACGGCGTCGACGCGCGGTTGGCCCTTCAGCGCGCGCTCGATCGACTCCTTTACCGCCCGGTAGTTGAAGTCGAAGATTTTCTTGTCGTTCTTCGCCTGCCAGTGGATGAAGACGCCCACCAGGATGCAGTAGTCGTCCACCTTGTCGCGCGGGATGACGCCCGAGGACACGCTGTCCACGACCGCCCGGGCGACCGCCGCCTGCGCCGGGCCGAACATCTGCACGGCCTGGGTGGCGCCCTTGATGGTGACCTTGTTGAAGAGGAGCGCGTCGGGCTTGGCCGGCAGGTTCGGACTGACCACGGCCAGGAGGGTGCTATGCCCTTCGCGTTGGTTCGCCAAGGCGTTCACGAATGCCTGCCCTGCGGGACCCGACTTCGACCCGATGATCAAGTCGATGTGGGCGACCTCATTCCCATCGCCTACCAGCGATTCGCCGATGAAGAAATCCGCTGCCATAACTACCTCCCGATCCGGATGGGGTCCACGAGTGCCGACTGCCGGCCGTTACGAGTGCGGTGTTGAGAGCGGCGTGGCTGCGGGGGTCAAACGGACCACGCGGTCCCGCCTGTGCGGGTAGCTCTTACGGAACCGTATCGATGGGGTGCTAACCTGCCGGCTGCTCCGATGGGTGTCAAGGCCGCGAACTGAGGCCGCAAAATCTCCACTTTCGCCCCCCCACGGCAAGTCGTTCGGGCCCGCCGAGCGCCTGGTGCGACGTTTCGTTTCGCGGCATTTTCAGGCCGTGCGGACACTTGGAGGCCGGCGAGGCGCAACCCCCTCGCTGGCCGGGAAGGCGATGAGTCGGGGCATCAGGCGCATCATCAGGGGTCGCTTGGTCATGTGCCTCTTGTTCCCCGCCGTCGCTGCCGCCCAGACGCCCGCGGGCCCGCGGCTCGACCGGCTCAAGGCGGAGCTCGCACGCGCCATCGACGCCAGGGCGAAGCTCGCTCAGCAGATGGTCGACCAGGTCTTCTCTTACGCCGAGCTCGGCATGCAGGAGGTCGAGACCTCGGCGTACCTCACCGGGATCCTCGAGCGAAACGGGTTCGTCGTCGAGCGGGGCGTCGCCGGCATTCCCACCTCCTGGGTCGCGCGCTGGGGGAGTGGGAAGCCGGTGATCGCCTTGGGCTCGGACATTGACTGCATTCCGCAAGCGAGCCAGAGGCCGGGTATCGCGTCTCATGAAGCGATCGTCGCCGGCGCACCGGGACATGGAGAGGGGCACAACAGCGGCGTTCCGCTCAACATCCTCGCCGCGCTCGCGGTGAAGGACATCATGGCGCGCGAGCGGATTCCCGGCACCATCGTGCTGTGGCCGGGCGTCGCCGAGGAACAACTGGCGACCAAGGCGTTCCTGGTGCGCGCCGGCGTGTTTCGGGACGTGGACGCGAATCTCTTCGCGCACGTGAGCGACGAATTCGGCATCTCGTGGGGGGACGAGCCCGCGCTCGCCCTCATCTCGGCCCTCTTCAAGTTCAAGGGACAGAGCGCGCATGCCGCCGGCGCGCCGTGGCGCGGCCGCAGCGCGCTCGATGGCGTGATGAGCATGGCCAACGCGTGGGAGTACCACCGGGAGCACATGGAGCTGGCGCAGCGCTCGCACTACGTCATCACGGACGGCGGGGACCAGCCCAATGTGGTCCCGAGCACAGCCGCCATCTGGTTCTACTTCCGCGAGCGGGACTACGAGCGTGTGACGAAGATGTTCGAGGACGCGAAGCAGATCGCGCGCGGCGCCGCCATGGCCACGTTCACGACGCTCGATACCGTGCAGGTCATCGGCTCCGCCTGGCGGCCGCACTTCAACAGGCCCATCGCGGAGGCGCTACACGCGAACGCGGTGCGCGTGGGCATGCCCCCGTGGGACGACAAGGACCAGGCGATGGCGCGGGCGGTCCAGACGATGATGAGCCGGCCCGACAGCGGACTCCACACGTCCGTCCCGCCGCTCCGCTCTCCCGAGGAGGCGGCCAAGGCCAGCACCGGCACCGGCAGCGACGACATCGGGGACGTGACCTGGACCGTTCCCTCGGTGACGCTCTACTACCCGGCTAACATTCCCGGTACGCCGGGGCACAGCTGGGCCGACGGCATCGCGATGGCGACGCCGATCGCGCACAAGGGCGTGATCGCCGGCGCCAAGGTGCAGGCGATGACGCTGCTCGATCTCATGCTGCAACCCAAGCTGGTCAGCGATGCGAAGGACTACTTCGTGAACGTGCAGACGAAAACGACGAAGTATCGCCCGCTCATGGCCCCGACCGATCAGCCGGCCACGTGGCTCAACGCGGAGAAAATGGCGAGGTACCGCGATCAGATGCGGAAGTATTACTACGACCCCTCGAAGTACGAGACGTATCTCAAGCAGCTCGGGATCAGTTATCCGACCGTACCGGCGACGGCGCCGTGACGCTCTATTCCGAAGGCCGCTCGCCCGTGGCGTTGTGCCACACCTCATCCGCCAGCCACTCCAGACGCTGTTGCGCGTAGTCGAGCTCGGCGGGGGTCATCTCCTTGGAGCGCCGTGCGATCTCCCGCGCGTGGACCAGCAGCTCGTCCAGCACCTCGCGCAGCGGCCGGTTCGTGCGCCGCTCCGCTTTCGGACGTGGACTCACGCGGTCTGAATCCCGAGCGCCCGGTCGTCCGCCTGACGGAACTCTGCGGCCGCGGCGCGCAACGTCGAGGCGATACCCCGCTCGGCGAGGTAGTTCTCGACCAGTCGCAGGCCGAGGTAGTACCCGGCGCGCTCCGGCAGCACCTTCCCGCCCATCAGTCTGGCGGCCGGCGTCAGCCCGCCCGTCAGAAAGCGCAGCCGCAAGCCCAGCCCTGTCTCGTCGAGCGTGGCTGCCGTCACGCGCCGCAGGAACGCGTCGAGCTCCCGAATCCGGCGGTACTGCCGCCGCGTGTAGCCAAAATACTCCCACGGCTCGAAGCCCGGAGCCACCGCCTGCGCCGCCGCGACCGCCGCGCCTTCGTTCACGAGCAGCTCGCGCAGCGTGGCCCGGCTTCCCGTGTCCCAGTAGTCGTAGTGGCCGCGCAGATCGGCGACCAGGCGTCGCAGGTCGGCCCGGCTGGTGGGCGACGTGTACCGCACAGCGTGCGCCACCTCATGCGCGACCCACAGCGATAGGAGATGTGGCGCGAGCCCCATCCCGTAGGTCTGCGGGTTCGCCCGCCCCGTGAAGTGCTCGAGGCACACGAACGCGATGCCGCGCCCGCCCACCACCAGCTCGCCCGCGTTCGCCGCGCCGACGCCGACCATCAGATAGAGGTCTACGGGACAGTCCGCCTCGAAGCGCTCGAGCGCGCGCTGCAGCGCGTCTTCGCTGATCGACACCACGTCCACGTCTTCGAGCAGCCGTTTCAGGTCGGACCGGTCCGCCCGCAGCGCCGCCGCGATCACCTGCTCGGCGTGGGGGGATGCGGGGTCGAGCACGTAGTTCTGCCAGTAGCTCGTGAGGACGGGCCCGTGGCGGTCGAGATACTCGGAGTAGGCCGCGGCAGGATCGGGCGCGGCGAGGACCGCCAGGAATTCCGGCACGAGATTGACGAGCATGGAGCGGCCGGCCCCAATTTGGGAAACCGCTCGGTCGGAGACAAGCGTCAGGTCAGCGGACCGTGATCTCGACCGCCACCGACTCCGACTTGACATTTCGTAGCGCGTCGGTCACGCCGAGCGTCACCCGGTAGCGCCCCCGCGGCACGCGTCCCGGCTCGAGCACCAGCTGCTCGACCATGACGTCCTGGGCCGGCGCTTCGCGCGTGAACTCGACCACGATCGCGTGCCCCACACCCAAGACCCGGGCAAGAAACGGGCGCACCGGGGCGAAGCTGTAGCGGGCGACGTAACGGGCCACGCCGCGCTCGTCCGCGGCGAGCCCGTACACCTCCGCGTACGCTGCCAGCGGCGCGCCGGCGCGGTACGCCAGATCGGCGGGCATCGCGGCGAGCAGCGCATCCCGGTCGCCGGAACGGTCGGTCGCGCCCAGGATGAGGCTCGAGAGCAGCGGCGCCGCGGCGCGCGCGAAATGTGGGACCGTCACGGTGTCACGGATCCGGCCCAGCACGCCCGCCGAATCGACGTCGAGCCCGAACGTGTAGTGGCCCGGGGGGACGCTGGCGCGCGACAGCCCCGGCCCGCTGGCGAGCGCTACCGCCACGCCGCGCTCATCCCACAATGCGAGCCCGGCGGTGTCGGTCGCGCTCCGATAGTAGACCTCCGTGCGCCCTGGCGTCCGGCCGCGGAAGAACGCCGCCCACACGCGCGCGGCGAGCGGTGCGCGCAGCGTCGTGCGGTCGGTCTCGAGCAGCCGCCGCGTGTCGCTCATCTGGCGTTTGCTCGTCGGCGTGAAGATGTAATCACCGCCGAGCTGGAGCCCGGCACTCGCGCTGGCCCGCGTGAAGGTGATGCCGACCCGCCCCGCGGCGGTCTCGTAGTGCCACGCTTCCGCGTCGAGCGAGCTCACCCCCGGAAGGTCGGGCAGCCGGACCGGGTCGCGCGAGTCGGGGGGACCGTGGCGCAGCCACACGAGGCCGCGGGCGTCGAGCCCGCACCGGCTGTAGATCGAGCGCTCGCCGGCCGGGTCGTCGGCGTCCGGTCCCAGGGCCGCAGCGACGAACTGGGGCAGCGTGCCCGGCAGGGCCGCGGTGGCGAGGCGCCGGGCGGTCGCGGAGCGGTGATACAAGCTCAGCGGGTGCAGCAGCTGGAAGCGGCGCCGCACCACCGCGAGCCGACGGAAGTGCTCGGCAATCCGCTCGTTTTGCGGCGTGATCAGATTCGGATCGCGCTTGCTCCAGAACCACAGGAAGAACCGCCGCGCATCGCCGGGGCCCGTGGCCGCGAAGCGGGCCGCTTCGTCTGGCGTGGCGATCAGCCGGGCGTTGGCCCATAGGGCCCCGCTCGAGTCGAGGTCCGCGTGCCCGAGCGCGCTGTCGTACCAAGCGTAGCCCGCCGAGTCCCGGCCCGTCTGGAAACTCGCCTCCGCGCGCACCAGCCAGGCGGGGACGTGCGGTCCGCGCCGCGCGAGGACCTGAGCGGCGAGCGAGTCCGCGCGCTCGGGCTGTTCGAGCGCGATGGCGATCAGCGCGCGCCGCTCCAGGGCCGCGAGATCGTCTGGGTGGAGGGCGAGCGCCCGGTCGACGCGGCGCCAGATAGCGTCGTCGTGGTAGAGCTCGAGAAAGCGCGCCCAGGCGAGGCGGTCCCCGGGGCGGAGCTCGAGCAGCCGGAGCAGCGCGCGGCGGGCGATGCCCTCGCCCTCGTCGCTCCCCAGCCGATACCCCACCGCGACCTGCCCCCAGAGCGGGGCCGGCTCGCCTGGTGCCAGCCGCTCCGCGGTGCGGAACTCGTCGAGCGCGCGGTAGCGGCCCTCGGCGGGCCAAGCCTGCCACACCCACCCCAGCGCGAGGTGGGCGTGCGGGTCACTCGGCTGTTGCGCGACAAACTGCTCGGCGGCGCGGCGGGCCTCGGGCAGCCGCCCCGCGGCGAGCTGGGAGTCGGGATCGATGCCTGCGGGATCCTGCAGCGACAGGAGGACCAGCAGCGCGAGCACTCGGCCCTCAGGCCTTGTCCCGCATCTTCCGGCTCATCTCCGCGAGGAATTTTCGCTCGGCGGGCGTGAGGCTGGCGATCCCACGGGCCGAGATCTTGTCGAGTACGCGGTCGATTTCTGCCTGTGCCGCGTCGCGCGGCGGGCGGCGCGGCTTGAGTCCCGCGTCGCTCGCCCGCGCCGCGCGGCCCGGGTGGACCAGCACGCTCGGCTGCGACGCGCGCCGCACGTGACGCTCCGCCCGCGCCAGCCGCCAGTCCGCGACCTTGAGATAGAGGAAGCCCGCCCCGAAGCCGCCCAGATGCGCGAGATGCGAGACCTTGTCGATCGGTGGGAAGATCGCGAGCCCCAGCGAGACGGCGACCGTGAACGTCACGAGCCATTTGGCGGGGATCGGCTCAGGGAGCGGGAACACGTAGATCGGCCGGTCGGGCGCCACCCACGCGAACGCCAGCAGCACGCCGTACACGGCGGCCGACGCGCCGATCACGAGCTCCACCGGGCGGAACTGCATCAGCGCGAACGACAACGCCGCACCGCCTAGGCCGCATAGCAGGTAGTATGCCAGAAACGACCGGCCGCCCATCCGCTCTTCCACGTCCGGCCCGAACACGAACAGCGCGAGCAGGTTGAACGCCAGGTGTAGCGGCCCGCCGTGCAGAAACATGTACGTGACGAACGTCCACGGCTGCGCCAGGGCGCGCAGCGGCACGAACCCGAACGTCGCAAGGAAGCGCGGGTCGACGAAGATCGTCATCTGGAAGAGGAAGACGACGAGGTTGGCGACGAACAGCCGTCGCACCCACGGGGTCATGCCGAAAATCCGCTGCGGGCCCATCTACCCTCGGCGCCTCTGCGCCTGTGCGCCTAGCCTGTTATTCCCCCGCGCCCACTCCCCGGGTTCCCCGCCAACCGGCAGATCCGCTCGCACAGCTCGGGAAACTCGATCCCGGCGGCCTGCGCGGCTTGCGGCAGCAGGCTCGTCCGCGTCATGCCCGGGAGTGTGTTCGCCTCCAGGCAAAAGATGTCCCCCTCGGCGCTCAATCGGAAGTCGACCCGCGAATACCCCCCGAGCTTCAGCGCCCGGTGCGCCGCCAACGCCAGCTCCTGGAGCTGGCGCGCGGGCTGCGGGTCGAGCTTCGCCGGGAATTGCTCCTCCGACATGCCGGGCGTGTACTTGCACTCGTAGTCGAACAGCTCGTGCTGGGGAATGATCTCGCCCACCGGGAGGGGGACATCGCCCAGGATACCCACGGTGAGCTCGCGCCCGGCGATGAACTGCTCGACCATCACTTCCGCATCATAGCCGTGGGCCAGGTCCACCGCCGCGTCCAGGCCTTTGGCGTTCTTGACGAGCGACATCCCCACCGACGAGCCCATGCGGGAGGGCTTGACGATCACAGGCCAGCCGAGCGCCGTGGTCACGTCGTCGGCGGCGACCGGAGTCATGAACCAGGCCGGCACCGGGACCCCGGCCGCTCGGAACAGCCGCTTGGACAGGTCCTTGTCCATCGCCAACGCGCTCCCCAGCGCTCCGCTTCCGGTGTACGGAACGCCGATCACGTCCAGGATCGCCTGGAGCGTGCCGCCCTCGCCCCGCCCGGCGTGGAGACAGAGGAACAGCACGTCCGCGCCTGTCACCGCGGCGAGCTCGGCCAGCCCGTTGGACAGGAACGCCCGCTCGCGCTCGTCGAGCTCGGCCACCGGCGGGGGCTCCCGGCCCACGGCGCCAGTCAGGAGGCGTGCCTCCTCCCCACGCGTGAGCAACCCGGCGACTGTGTCCACGACGGCGACCTCGTGGCTCCGCGCCCTGAGGCCCGCGACGATCTGGCTGGCGCCCGCGAACGCGACGGCGCGTTCCGCGGTCGCGCCGCCGGTGAGCACGGTGACCCGCATCAGCGGATCCCGGCCAACTGATGGAGCACGTCGTAACGGGTGACGATCCCTGCGATCTTGCCCGCGCGCCGCACCAGCGCCGCGGGCGTCTCGCGCGACAGCAGCGCCGTGAGGCGCTCCACGGGGAGATCGGCGTCCACGACGGGGAACGGCGCGTCCATCACCTCCTCGACGGCCTGATCGAGCGTGGCGGGCCGCTCGAGCGCCTTGGCCATGAGCGCGGGCTCGGACACCGCCCCCACGCCATCCCCACCGTCGAGCACCGGCAGCTGGGAGACGTTGTAGGTGCTCATGAGGTTCAGCGCCTGCCGCACGGTGGCAGTGGGAGCGACCGAGATGAGGGGCGGTGCGCCCGAGTTCTTCGCCTCGAGCACGAGCGCCACCGTCACGCGCTCGGTCTCGAGCATCTGATTCTCGCGCAGCCACTCATCGTTGTAGACCTTGGAGAGGTAGCGCTCGCCGGTGTCGCACAGCACCGTGACGACCAGCGCCTGCGGGTCGTCCACGCGGCGCGCCACCTCGAGCGCCGACACCAGGTTCACGCCGGTCGAGCCGCCGCAGAACAACCCTTCCTCTTTCGCGAGCCGCCGGACCGAGAGCATCGCGTCCTTGTCGGACACGGTGATCCACTCGTCGATCACGTCCCAATGCAGCGAGGTGGGAATCTTGTCGCCGCCGATCCCCTCGACCTTGTAAGGATGTCCTTCGGTCTTCTGGCGCGTGCGGGCGTAGTCGGTGTAGATGGAGCCCAGCGGGTCGCCTGCCACGACCCTGATCCTACGATTCTGTTCCTTCAAGAAGCGGCCCGCGCCGCTCACCGTGCCGCCCGTCCCCGGCGCGCAGACGAAGTGCGTGACCTTGCCCTCGGTCTGCTCCCAGATCTCCGGGCCCGTCGTGCGGTAATGCACCTCCGGGTTCACGGGGTTGTAGTGCTGGTCGGCGAAGATCGCGTTGGGGTGCGCCGCGGCGATTGCGCGACCCTTCATGATGTAGTTCTCGGGATGATCCGGCGGCACGGCCGTGGGGGTGATGATGACCTCGGCTCCGAGGGCGCGCAGCAACCGCGCCTTCTCTTGCGACATCTTGTCGGGCATGGTGAAGACGCAGCGGTAGCCCTTCACCGCGGCCGCGAGCGCCAACCCGACTCCCGTGTTCCCCGAGGTCGCTTCCACGATCAGCCCGCCGGGCCGGAGCCGTCCTTCGCGCTCGGCCGCCTCGATCATCGCCAGACCGATCCGGTCCTTCACCGAGCCCCCGGGGTTGAAGAACTCCGCTTTGGCGTACAGCGGCGTGCGGATCCCCTGGGTGAGCTTGTTGAGGCGGACGAGCGGCGTCCACCCGATCGTCTCGAGGACGTTCGCGTACGGCCTAGTGTGTGCCGGCACCGCTGTCCGCTTTCGCCTTGCTCGTGTCCCGCCGCACGGCGCCCGTATCCCGCGGCGCGGCGGCGGTGTCGCGCCGCACGCCGGTGGTATCCGGGAGCACGCGGGGGGGCACCGCCCGAGCGGGGCTCGTATCCGGCCGGAGCACGGAGGGCGGAGGAAGCGGGGCGGGTGTGTGGGGGGGCGCCGGCCGCCGTACGCCGCCGCTATCCGGTTTTCCCTTGCCGGTCGCCCCCGCCCCCCCGGTGGGGCGGCGGAACTCGATCGGCTGCAGGAACGCCGTTGCGATCGCCAGGCCGCGCCGCCGGGCGGGGGCGAAGCGCAGGTGCTTCGCGCCCGAGAGCGCCGCCGAGTCGAGCGCGGAATACCCGCTCGACTCGGCGACCTTGCTCGACTCCGCCACGAGTCGCCCCATCGAGTCGACGAACAGCCGCAGCACGACGTCGCCTTCGACCTTCTGGTCGTACAGCCTCGGTGGATACTGGATCGGCGAGTCCGGGTTGAGCGGCACAGGCGGCTCCTGGTCCGGCGGCGCGGCGGGCGACCCTTCGGCCTGATCCGCTGGCGGCGCTGGCTTGCCGCAACCGGCCGCAGTCAGCGCGATCGCGCCGGCGAGCGCGAGCCAGCCTCTCACGGCGCCTCCTCCAGCCGCTGCTTCCATGCCGCCAGGCGGTTGAGCGCTTCGAGCGGCGACAGCGCGTTGACATCCAGCCGGTCGAGCTCCGCGAGCAGCGGGTGCGTCCCCGCGGCGAACAGGCCGAGCTGCTGCGCGTCGGGGGCGGGTGGTGCGGACTGGTGCGCCACGTGGTGCCCGGCCTCGAGCAGCTTCAGCACCCGCCAGGCGCGCTCCACGACCGCGTCGGGCAGACCCGCGAGTCGGCCCACGTGGATGCCGTAGGAGCGGTCGGCCCCGCCCGGCTCGAGCCGGTGCAGGAACACGACCTCGTCCCCCGCCTCCCGCACTGCCACGTTGAAGTTGCGCGCGTGGGCCAGCTCTTCGGTGAGCTGGGTCAGCTCGTGGTAATGGGTCGCGAAGATCGTCTTGCAGCCGATCACGTTGTGCAAGTGCTCGGTGACCGCCCAGGCGATCGCCACGCCGTCATACGTCGACGTGCCCCGGCCGATCTCGTCGAGCAGCACGAGGCTCCGGGCCGTGGCGCCGTGGAGGATCGCGCTCGTCTCGCTCATCTCCACCATGAAGGTGGACTGGCCGCGCACCAGGTTGTCGGACGCCCCGACGCGCGTGAACAACCGGTCCACTACACCGATCACCGCGCGCCGCGCCGGCACGAAGCAGCCCAGTTGTGCGAGCAACACGCACAACCCCACCTGACGCAGCAGGGTGGACTTCCCCGCCATGTTCGGCCCGGTGAGGAGGATCACTCGACTGCCCTCGTCGAGCCGGACGTCGTTCGGGATGAACGCCTCGCGCGCCATCATCCGCTCTACCACCGGGTGGCGGCTGGCTTCGAGCTCGATCGTGAAATCGGCGGTCACCTGAGGGCGCACGTAGCCTTCGCGGTGCGCGAGGTCGGCGAGCCCGCTCCAGACGTCGAGCTCGGCGACGACGCCTGCGGTCGCCTGTACCCGCCCGACCGCGTCCGCCACGCGGGTCCGGAGGGCCTGGACCAGCTCCGCTTCGCGGGCGGCGATTCGCTCTTCAGCGCCCAGGACTTTTGCCTCGTACTGCTTCAGCTCGGGGGTGACGAACCGTTCGGCTCCGGAGAGCGTCTGACGCCGCTCGTAGTCGGGCGGCACACGGTCTTTGTGCGGGTTCGTGACCTCGATGTAGTAGCCGAACACCTTGTTGAAGCCGACTTTGAGCGACGGGATGCCGGCGCGCTCCCGCTCGCGGGCTTGGAGCGAGGCGATGTACTGCTTGCCGCCGTCGCGCGCGTCCTTGAGCTCGTTGAGCTCGCGGTCGTAGCCCGCGCGGATGGCGTCACCGTCGGCGAGCTGGGCGGGCGGCCGCTCGACGAGCGCGCGGCCGAGTTCGTCCCCCAGGTCGGCGAGCAGGTCGAAGCGCTCGGCCGCCCGCTCGAGCGGCGCGGCGGCGCCCCTCGCCTCGAGGCCGTCGAGCGCCGAGCGCACGTCGGGCAGCCGGAAGATCGAATCGCGCAGTGCGCCCAGCTCGCGCGGGGTCGCGCGACCCAGGGCTGCCCGGCCTGCCAGTCGCTCCAGGTCGCGCACGCCGTCCAGCGCCTCCCGCAAGCGGTCGCGGCCACGGGGATCATGCACCAGCACGTCGACTGCATCGAGCCGCGCCGTGATGGTCGTGGGGTCGACGAGCGGCGCGAGCAGCCAGCGGCGCAGCAGGCGCGCACCCATGGGCGTTATGGTGCGGTCGAGCACCTCGAGCAGTGTCGCCCCGGTGGCCCCGGGGCGCAACGGCTCCACTAGCTCGAGGTTGCGGCGTGTCATCTCGTCGAGTGGCAGCACGTCGCCGCGCCGCAGCACGCGGGGCCGCGCGAGATGCGGCAGCCCGCCCGGCTTCAGCTCCCGGGCGTATCTGAGCAGCGCCCCTGCGGCGCCGACGGCCGCTCGGTCTCCCGGCTCGATGCCGAGGCCGTCGAGTGAGGCGAGCCGGAATGTGCGCGCCAGGTCCTCGCGCGCGAGCTCGGGGTCGAATTCCCATGCCTCGCGCTCCGTCACCGTCACCGATCCGTAGGCGGGCACGACCTTGCAGCCGGCCGGCAGCACGACCTCGGGCGACTCGTAGCGGGCGAGCGCGCTCGCCAAGTCCTCGACCGGCACCGTCTCGAGCGCCAGCTCCCCCGTGGTCAAGTCCAGCGCGGCCAGCCCCGGCGCGGCGCCGCCACTCCGGGGATCGAGTGCGACCAGGAAGTTGTTGCGGTCCCGCTCGAGCCAGTCCTCCGCGAGGACCGTGCCCGGCGTGACCGTTTCCACTACTTCGCGCCGCACCAGCCCCTTCGCGAGCTTGGGGTCCTCCACCTGCTCGCAGATCGCGACCCGATGCCCCTTCGCGATCAGGCGCCGCAGGTACTCGGTCCCGGCTTTGACCGGCACCCCGGCGAGCGGCACGTCCGCGGCTCCGCCGTTGTTGCGCGAGGTGAGCGTCAGACCGAGCTCGCGTGCGGCAAGGCGGGCGTCGTCTTCGAACATCTCGTAGAAGTCGCCCATCCGGAAAAACAGGATCGTATGAGGGTACCGCGTCTTGATCTCGCGGTACTGCTGCATCAGGGGGGTGTCGGTTTCCACCCGCGGCGTCACGGTTCCTCCACCACGAACGGCTGCCCGCCAAGCCGGGTCTTGAGCCGCCGCTGCGCCTGCTGTGCCTGGTCCCGCGTGGCATAGCGCCCTACGCGCACCTTGAACAGCCCGCTCGTGTCGCGCACGACGCGAGCGGCGAAGCCCATCACCTTGAGGCGGGTCAGCATCTCGTCCACCTGGGCCGCGCCCTTGACGGCGAGCACCTGCACCGCGTAGCCGCCGGCGCCCGACGCGGTCTTCGGCTGACTGTCGGCGCCCGGCGCGGCGGCAGCGGAGATCGGAGTCGGCGTGAGTGCTGCGCAGCGCGGGGCGTAGAAGGTGACCTGGTTCCTGAACTCGACGTCGCTCCCAGCCCAGGCGAGTGCCTCTTGGATCAAGGCGCACCCGTGCGCGTCGTCCTTCAGATCGAAGTAGGCCCGGGCACCCCAAAAGTCCGCGCGCGGCTTGAGCGGCGTATCGGGGTAGTCGCGCCGCAGCCGCTCCGCTGCCTGCACCGTCGCCGCCGGGTCCCCCTGCGCGAAATAGAGCTGCGTGAGCAGCACGAGCGCCGAATCGGCCCAGACCGAGCGCCCGTACTCGACGACCACGCGTTGGAGATTGGTGGCAGCGGCAACGGCGTCCGTTGCGATGCGCGCGGCGGTGAACAGCGCTCCCGGGTAGAGCGAATCCTGGGGCGAGAGGCGCGCGAGCAGCCGGCGCATGATGGCGCGGCCGGAGTCCGGACGGGTCTGGGCGATGCGGAGGGCGAGCGCGCGTACGGAGTCGGTCTGGGCGGACAGTCGGACGGTCGGACTGGCGGACAGAAGCACGGCGCCGAGGACCAGTATCGGTCCGCCTGTCCGACCGGCCGACCGTCCGTGCTTCACGCTGCCTCCTGCTGGAGCGCGCCGAACGACAGCACCAGCTGTACGAGAATCCCCGGCTCGTGGGTGAGCGTGGTCGACTTGAGCGCGCGGTCGGCATCGAGGGCGAGCCGCAGCGCCTTGCGCAGTGCCCCAGCGTCCCACCCCGCACCCCAGCGTGCCCAGCGCGACGCCGTTTGCTCCCAACTCCCGAGGCCGTACGGCCGCGCAGCCCGCAGCTGGCCGAGCAACGCGGCCTCGAGCCGAGCTGGCGGCGTGCCGCGGTCGAGCTCGGCGCGTGCCAGCGCCGTCCCGACGAGCGCCGTGCCGAGCGCCATGAGGACGCGTACCCCGGTCATTCCGGCTTGCTCGAGGACCGGCTCAACGAGCCGCGCCGCTACTGGAGTCCGCCGCTCGAGCGCTGCGTCGATCAGGTCCTGGAGCGTTTCGCCCGGCCGCGTGCCAACGAGGGCGGCGACGTCTGCCCGGGTCGCCACGCCTCCAGCCGGCCGGCCGGCCGTCAGGGCGGCGAGCTTCTCGAGCTCCCCACCGAGCGCGCCGAGGTCGCGCCCCACGGACTGGACGAGCAGCTCCACCGCATCCGGCTCGAACGCGAGCTTGAGCTGCCCCGCCCGGTGCGCCACCCATTTGAGCACGCGCGCGTGCGGCAGCGGCTCGACGGCGACGGCGACGGCGCTGGCGGAGCGCGCCAGCTCCGCGTCGGGAGGCTGGCCCGCGCCCTGCACGAGGATGAGCAGCGTCGTCGGGCTCGGGGACTCGAGGTACCGTAGCAACTCCTGGCGCACCTTGGACGTCTTCCGCACGTCCTCGATCCCCCGCAACACCACGACCCGGGCCGCGGCGAGCAGCGGCGGCGTGTTCACCAGGCTGTGGAACGCCTCGGGGTCGAGGTCAGCCGCGCTGCGTTGGTCGAAGTTGAAGTCCCGCGCGCCGGGGTCGAGCATGCGGTCGACGAGCGCCCGAACGGCTTCGTCCTTCAGGACGTCCTCGTCGCCGTGGAGATAGTAGACTGCCGCGGGCGTCCCCCCCTGCTTGAGGCCCCGCAGCAGCGCGTCGAAGGTGACGACCGCCATATCGGGCGGAAGTTACCGTAGGCTGGGGCCCGGAGAAAGGTCGGGGCACGGCGGGACGTGCCCGCAGCGGATCGAAAAAACGCCTAACGGCCCGCGCTGGCGGGCTCGACCAAGGCGGTCCCGTACGGGCTGGGGTTGCCCGTGACCACGCTGGCGCGCGGGTCCTGGAACGAGACGAACGGCACGCCTGCGTGCGCGACCGGCTTTGGGAAGGGGACCGGCGGCAGAGCGTGCACCCGCGCCACTTCGGGCCGTCGCACTCCTTCGAGGGCGAGCAACGCGAGGGCGGCCGCCACGAATAGTGCCGCGGCGATCCCCGCGCTTGCCGGGACCTCGACCAGCGCCCGGCGCTCCTGCGCCAGACGCGCTTCGAGCCGGCGCCGGAAGTCCGGCGACGGCTCGATCGTCTCCACCGCCTGGAGGGCGCGCACACCCCGGCGCACCGCGGTGTCGTAGCGGCGACAGGCCGGGCAGCAGGCGAGGTGGCGCTCGAAACGCCGGATCTCGCGCGGGGCTGCGATCAGCCCGTCGCGAAAATCCGTATAGCGGTCCAGGAATTCAGCGCACGTCATGCCGGCTATGTTGTACCGCGGCGGGCAGCGGCGGTTCCGCCGCCGGCTATTCGAGCAGCGGCTCGATGAGTTGCGCGAAGCTGTTGCGTGCCCGGTTGAGGCGGCTTTTCACCGTTCCCAGGTTGCAACCCGTGATGTCCGCAATCTCGGCGTAGCTCTTCCCCTCGAGCTCCCGCAATACGAACACCGCCCGGTGGTGGTCGGGGAGCTGCCCCACGCACTGGTCCACTGCCTCCTTGAGGTAGCGCTTGCGGTAGAGGTCGTCCGGGCGCGCGGTCGCGTCTTCGAACTGCAGGGGGCGGTGGTCGGCCTCCCAGTGCTTTTTGATCGTCTGGAACAGCACGAGCGGGTTCCGGCTGCGGTTGCGCAGCTCGTTCTTAGCCAGATTCGACGCGATCGTATAGATCCAGGTGGAGAATTTTTTGGTCTGGTCGAACCGGTGCAGGTGCCGGAATACGCGGATGAAGACCTCCTGGACTAGGTCCTCGGCCCGTTCGCGGTCCCCGATCGTGCGGTTAATGAAATTGAGCAGCCGGGTTTGATAGCGGTCGACCAGGGCGCCGAACGCCTGATGGTCGCCGGCCAAGTGTTCGAGCACCACCTGGCCATCGTCGAGCTCGTGAAGCGCCTCGCGCTCCAGCGCGCGGGCGGTGACGGCGGGCTGTGTCTTCCGTTTGAGGGCTGCTCGCATAAGACTGGCTCCGTAGTTTCGGCCAGAAACGACCCCGGAACTAGCGAGACCTCCTCCTGCGCTGGAATCCTATCGCACGAACCGTACCCGTCACCGGGCGACTTTACGGCGGTTTCACTAAGTGGCAAGACTACAACGTGTTCGCGCCGAACCGCGGCGGGGTGCGGCGTGGACCAATATCGTCCACCTGAGGTGACATTGCAACGTGACGGCGGCGTCACAGGCCCAAGCGAAACCCTGCCATATAAAGGATAGCGACCATCGTCTTCGCGTCACGAATTTCGCCATCCCGTATTCCCACAAGCACTTCGGACAACGGCCGGGGGACGACCTCGATGAACTCATCGCGCTCTCGTGCAGGGCTGGCGGTCCCCAGCCCGCTCGCCATGAAAAGGTGAATCACCTCGTCGGTAAATCCCGGCGTCGTCAAGATCGCCGTGAGCCGCTCGAGCCGCTCGGCTGTGACGCCCGCTTCCTCAAGCAGCTCGCGCCGGGCGCACGTTTCTGGTGCCTCACCAGAGTCAAGCGTGCCCGCGGGTACCTCCCACAGCGGTCCGCCCGCAGCATAGCGGTATTGCTTGAGCATGAGGATCGTGGGGTCGGGTCCCGCGGGATCCGTAAGGCAGGGGACGACCGCCGCGGCACCGGGATGCCGAATCACCTCCAGCTCCCCGGTGGAGCCGTCGGGGAAGCGCACCGTGTCGACGTCGAGCCGCACGACCCGGCCCGTGTAGATGCGGCGGGTGGCGAGTTGCATGGGAGCGCCCTCAGCGGTTTAGGAGCCAGGTGACGGGGACTTTGAACCCCTCGGCGAAGAAGTATGCCGCGTTGCGGCGGAGGTTGGCGCGGATCGGCGAATTGGGGGCGGGGGATGTGAACGGCACGAGTCCGAGCCGGGTTGCGATGATCTGGAGCCGGAGCATGTGAAATCCGTCCGAGACGAGCAGCACGCGCCGGCTGTCCCGCCCGCTGAACCAGCGCGCCACCCCGTCGAGTGATGCGGACGTGCTGGTGCCCGCGGGGAGCGCCAGCACCGCCACGTCGGGGAGACCCGCCTTTACCAGGTAGTGGCGGCCGACCTCGGATTCGCTCACCGTGTCGCCCGTCCCGACGCCACCGGTGACGAGCACCAGGGGCGCGAGCCCGCGCTGGTACAGCGCCGCGGCGTGGTCCAGCCGAGCCCGAAACACGGGCGAGGGCCGACCGTTGTATTGGGCCGCCCCGAGCACGACGATCGCGTCGGCGCTCGTCGCCTGGTCGCGGGATGCGGCCAGGGCGGCGGCCACGACCACGGCGGCCCAGCCCAAGGCCAGCGCCATCGCCAGCACGAGCGCCCCGGCGAGCTTTCGGGGCAGGGTCCAAAAAGGCATGGGGGGAAAGACAACAGGGGAAGGGGGTAGAGGGAAGGGGCGCGGCGCCTCCTCCCGCTTCACTGCTTCGTGAGCAGCTCCTCGAACAACGCGAGCGCGCGCGGATCCTCGGACTGGCCCAGCCAGAAGAGGGCCTTCTTGCGCACTCCCGGACTGGGGTGGCTACGCGCGATGCGGATCAGGGCCGGGACGCCTTCGTCACGCGGGCGCTGCGATAACGCGAACACGGCGCTTTCCTTCACGTCGAGCGCGACCGTGGTGTCGTCCAGCAGCTCGGTGAGACCGCGCGTCGCAGCCTCGCCCGCCGCCTGGCCGAGCCAGAAGACGGCCGACCGCCGCGTCTCGCGCGGCACCGTGGTCGAGCGGGCGAGGCGCAGCAGGTCGGGCCACACCGTCACGCTGTCCGCTAGGATGGCGGGGAAGACGGCGTCGTGCCCGACACCTTCACCGGCGCGCGCAGCGAGGTCGAGCAGGTAGCGCGCGGCTGCGACGGCTGAGACGGGTCCCAGATCCGTGACCTGGGCGTCGGCGGGGGAACGCCAGGCGCCACCCACGTACGTTCGCAGGCGGTGGATCTGGCCGCCGCGCTTCTGCAGCGCGACGCGAGCCGGCCCCGCCTCGCACGGGCAGCCGGCGTCGTCGTCGGAGTAGCGGTCGAACGACATGCGCTGCCGGCCGCAGCGGCCGTCATCGCACTCGAGGGAGATGATGTTGCGGCCGTTGCCGCACACGCCGGCGCGCGTGGCGTAGGAGAACCGCACCTCGCCGTCCGGCGCCGCCGCCACACGGTCGGCCAGGCCGCCTTGGAGGGCGAGCGCCACGACGATCGAGGCGATCACTGGTTGATGATCTCCAAGAGGACCTGCGCGGCGCGCGGGTCGTGCGACTGGCCGAGCCAGAAGATCGCCTTCTTGCGCAGTTCTTTGTCTGGCTCGGTCTTGGCGATCTTGATCAGGGCGTCCAACGCCGCCGCCTCGTGGCGCTGCGAGTACACGAAGATCAGCTGCTCCTTCATCTCCCTGTTCTGCATGCGGTCGTACAGCGGGGCGAGCTGGTCCAGGTCGGCACCGGTCTGCCCCGCCCAGAAAAGCGCCTTCTTGCGCTGCTCGATCGGCTCGCGCTCGTTCAGCGCGATGTCCATCAGCCAGCGCGCGTTCTCGGCGCCGCCCATCTGCGAGAGAGAAAAGATGACTTTCTCTTTCAGGTCGTCGTCCGCGAGCTTCGCGTACAGGCCCCGCAGGAAGGCGGCGTTCTCGGCGGAGTGCCGCTGCCCCAGCCAGAAGATCGCCTTCTCCCGTACTTCGGAGGGTGCGTCCGAGCGCTCGGCGTAGGCGCGGAGGATTTCGGCGGCCTTGGGGCTGTGCTGCTGCGACAGCGCGAAAACTGCCTTCTCCTGCAGCTCCTGATCTTTGGACGTCTTGAGAATCGAGTCGAGCATCTCCACGGCGCGCTCGGTGGGCACCTGCGACAGCCAGAACACAGCCTGCTGGCGCACCTCCGAGTCCGGGTCGTGCTGGGCGGCGTCGAGCAGGATGTCCTCGGTCTCGGGGCTGCGCTTCTGCGACAAGATGAACACCGCTTTGCGGCGCAGCACCGTGGAACAGGCGTCGCGGCGGGCCAGCACCTTGCGCAGGATCGGCACCGCCTTGGTGGCGTCCATTTGCAACAGGCCCATGAGCGCCGCGACGCGCAGGTCGTCGTCATCGTCCTCGCTGACGCAGCCTTTGCCGCGCCCGGTATCCGCTTCCGGGCGCGGCTGTGCGTGCTCGCTGATCCAGCGGCCTGCTGCTTCGTCGCCTTGCTTCGCGAGCGCCGTCTGGATGCGCGCGAGCAGCGCGTCTCCGTCCCGCAGCGTCGCCGCCTTGGGGTAGCGCCGCTGCTGGGTGACGAGCAGGCTGCGCGCCCGGTCGAGGTCGTCGTTCTTGTAGAGAGCGAACGCCGCCCAATAGAGCGCGTCGCCCGCGCGGGTCGAGTTGGGGTAGCGACGGTTGAGATCGCCGTACAGGTTCGCGGCGCTGGAGTAGTCCCCGCGGTTGAATGCCTGCCGCGCGGCCCGCCACAGCGAGTCGGTGGGGTCCTGCTCGGCGGCGAGTGCCTCGAACCCCGCGACTCCCTCGAACCCCTCCAGCGCCTCGAATCCCTCCAGTGCCTCGAATCCCTCCAGTGCTTCGAACCCCTGGAGCCCTTCGAGCCCGGGTAGGCCCTCGAGCCCGGCTAGTCCTGAGAGTCCTTCGAGCCCCTGCAGCCCCTGCAGCGCGTCGAGTTGCCTAGCGAGCTGAAGCGCCTCGAGCTGCGGGCTGGGCGGCGCCGCCGGCCGTTGGATTACCATGACGGCTGCCAACACGAGCTGCATCGTCTGCATCACAGTGCTCCTTGGGTGCGCACCGGTCCGGGCCCGGCGGGGTTCGCCGTCCGCAACCGCAGCAGCACGCTACGTTGTTCCAGTCCCTGGTTGATCAACTGCACATCTTCCGGGTCGCCGCCCCGCGGGAGCTGCGCGATCTGTGCCAGCACCAGCTCCAGGTCTTCGAGCAGGCCCTTCAGCCGTGCATCTGTGGCGGCGGGCGAATCGAGCATCAGGCGGGTGGTCACCAGGAGGTCGCGGGCCTGCGTCGCGAACTGGACGTTCGGCCGTTCCACTCGGGCCTCCGTCCGAAACCCGGTGAGCAGCGCCTCCGCGCGGGTGAGATACTGAGCCGCCGCGACGCGATACGCGAGTGCGCTCTGGTCGCTTACGCCCGTCGTCGCGATCGGAGCCGGGCCCAAACTCGGTGGACGCGCCGTCCACCGCCCGATCCCGATGCCGAGGGCGAGCACGGCGGCGATGCCGATGCCCCAGCGGAGCCAGGGGCTCGCGCTGAGCGCTCGCCGCCGCCGGCGCGCCTCGCGCACCGCTATGATGCGGCGCCACAGCTCCTCGCGCGGCGTCTCTGGGGGGCGATGATAGTCCTGCGCGGCATCCCGCAGCAGCCGCTCGAGCCGGTCTTCAGTCATGACACCCATTCTCCTGCGAAGTCCGCCAATGCCTCGCGCAACCTGGCGCGGGCACGCGACAACTGCGCCTTCGAAGTTCCCGTCTCGATGCCGAGCGCCGCGCCGATCTCCTCGTGCGTGTAGCCCTCGACGTCGTGCATCACAAACACCGTGCGGTAACCATCCGGCAACCCGTCGATCGCCACTGCGAGCCGTCGCTTCAGGTCCGGCTCGGCCTGTCGTCCGGGGCGCGAGACCCCGGTCGCCTCCGTGAGGTCGGTCTCGCGCCGTCGGAACCGCTTTACCTTCCGGAGCCCGTTGAGCACCACGGAGGTGGTGATCGCATACAGCCAGGTCGAGAGCCGTGCCTCGCCCCGAAACGAGCCGAGCCGCTCGAACGCGCGCACGAACGTGTCCTGGGTGAACTCCCGTGCCAACTCGTCGTCACCCGAGAGGCGATAGGCCAACCGGTACACGCGATCCACGTGCGTGTCGTACAATGCACGCTCTGCGGCGCCGTCCCCGGCGCGGACTCGAGCAATCAGTGCGCTTTCGTCCACCGGGCTCCGGAACGGCGGTGACGGTTAACCCTGTGACACAGGGGGGGTTGAAAGGGTTGCGTGGCGGGACGGGGCGGGTAGCGCTCCCCAGTCCCTAGCGCAGCAGAATCCGCATCCCGATCCCGACTAGCAGGGCGAGCAGGAACGACGCGAGGGTGCCGATCAGGAAGTACTCAGCGAACTCACGGTCCTCCAACGCTTTGAAGCGGGCGAGTGACTTGGCGGCGATGATCCAGCCGACCGCTGCGTATTCGCCCAGTAGGACCAGGGTGAGGGTCAGGGCACGCTCGAGGGCACCGATGGCGCGCCCGCGGGCGATGTCAATCGCGCCCGCGGTACGGTCGTCGTCGCGGCGCATTTGCAGCGTGGGCAACTCGAGCACGGCCCGGATCACGCTCATCCCGCGGCCGCACACGTACAGATAGCCGGTGGCGAGCAGCCCGACCCGGCCCCACCAGAGGCCTTGGCTGCGCGGCACAACGAGCTCCGCCAGGTAGCCGCCCGCTACGACCGCGGCGGCGACGATCACGGCTTCCACGAGCAGCAGGCTCGCGCCGCGCCGGCGGGAGTCCACCTGCGCCGGCCACAGCGTGGCGGCGAGGGTGTAGACGAGCAGCGGGACGACGGACAGCGGGTTCACAACGCCTCCAGCAGGGCGGCCTGGAACATCTTATCGCCGGCCGCGACGAGGGGCCAGGCCATGCGGCGCGCGAGGTGGGAGATGGCGCTGCGGTCGACCTTGAGCTGGGCGGCGGCGAATGCGGGCGGGCCGAGCCGGAGCAGCGTCGCGGCGCGGCGTTGGCGCGGTGTCCAGCTCCAATACAGCGCGGAGTAATAGCTCGCGAGCGGATCGAGGGCGGGCGCGAAGCCGCCGAACCCGATCAGCAAGCGCTGCCGCTTGGCGTGTTCCATGGCGGCCCGGGCGGCGTGGAAGCAGGGCCCGTCGACCTCGGGGGCCGTGGCACGGCGCTCGAGCCGGGTGGCGATGGCGCCGAGCCCGCAGGCGACGACCCACTCGACCTCGGGGAAGCGAAAGTGCACCTCGTGCAGCAGCTCCCAGAGCGGCCGCGCGGTGGTGAGCAGTGCCTGGAACTCGTCGCCCAGCGTGACGGCGAAACGGGCGGCGAGGGCGGTGCGCCAGCGGCGGTTGAACTCCGGGATGGCGCTGCGGAGCTCACGTTGCAGGCGCGCGCGACGCGGCGGCGGCAGGGCGCGGGAGGCGACGGCGTCAGCGATGACGGCAATAAATGTGGTGGACATTTTATGTCACACCAACCAATTATGACGAATTGCGTCATAATTTACCGATGTGACAAAAACTGTCAACCGCTGCTAACGGGTGCCGAACAGCCGGTCCCCCGCATCGCCCAGCCCGGGCAGGATGTAGCCCTGCGCGTTCAGCTCGCGGTCGAGCGCCGCGGCGAACACCGGGACGTCGCGGTGGGCCTGGAGCATGCGGCGCACGCCCTCGGGAGCGGCGACCAGGCAGAGGAACCGGATGCGCTGCGCGCCGGCGTGCTTGAGCGCGCCCACGGCGTCCACCGCGGAGCCGCCGGTCGCGAGCATCGGATCGAGCACGAAGAAGTCCCGCGCGTCGCGCCCCTCGGGAATCTTGAAGTAGTAGTCGACGGGCTGGAGCGTGTCGTGCTCGCGGTAGATGCCGATGTGCCCGACGCGCGCCGAGGGAATCAGCTGGGCAATCCCCTCCACCATCCCGAGGCCGGCCCGCAGGATCGGCACGAGCGCGAGCTTCTTCCCCGCGACCCGGGCGCCCCGCATCGCCTCGAGTGGCGTCTCGACGTCCACGGGCTCGAGCGGCAGATCCTTCGTCACTTCGTACGCCATGAGCATCGCGATTTCGTTGACGAGCTGCTTGAAGTCGCGCGTGGGGGTGTGCTTGTCGCGCAGAATCGTAAGCTTGTGCCGGATCAGCGGGTGGTCGAGCACGGTGAGGTTGGGGAACTCGGGGTGCGGCATGGGCGGGAAGCTATGTCGCGCCGCGCGACGACGCCACGGACTGGAGGCGGGCGCGTCGGGCCGCGGGGAGGGCGCGGGAGTGGACGGCGTCGGCGATGAGGGCGACGTAGACTTTGGACATTTTACGTCATATT
>QHTT01000085.1:0-2110 GCA_003220935.1 Gemmatimonadota bacterium | reverse complement strand
TCAGTGGGCTGGGACGCGAGCCAGCCCGAGAGACGCGCGGCGTACTGGACGCCGCCGAGCATGATGACGTTGGTTGCGCCGGTGCCGCGGACTGCGTCGACCAGCTCCTGCATCCCGGCCGCGGTGAAGCTCACGCCCCGGCAGGATCCGCCGTCGCGCCAACAGCGCCAGGCCTCCGGCGTGTCGGAGTTGTTGTCGGGAAACGGCTCATTGAACAAATCGAAGATCACGCTGGTGTTGCCCTTGTAGGCCGCGGCGACCTGCCGCCAGAACTCCGGGGAGTGGTCGCGGTTCGGCATCGGCGCCTGGCTGAGCGCTTTCGTCGTATCGGCCGCGCTCCAATGCAGGTCCAGGATGACGATGAGCCCCGCCCGGTTAAGCCGGGCGACGTAGTCCGAGATGGCGCGGCGATAGTTGTCGCCCGAGTAGGCTGGGGTGACGCCGTTGATGCCGAGCCAGCAGGTCTCGTTGAGCGGCACGCGGACGGCGTTCGCTCGCCACGCCGCGATCGCCGCGACGGACGCGGAGTCCGAGGGACCGTCGAAGAACCCCCATCCTTGCGCGCAGGCATACTCGGCGCCGGAGCGGTTCACACCGCGCAGCCGGACAGGACGTGCCGTAGCGTCGACGAGCTGGTTGCCCTGCACGTGCAGTGCCGGCGCGCCAGAGGATGGTGGCGGCTCCTCCGTGGTGCCGGGGGGCCGGTTCTGGCACGCGGCGAGCGCACCGATCGTCAGCACGGCATAGAGCCGAGGATGCATGCTACCAATGCTAACGCCGGGGCCTACTTGGCGGCCGGTCGCCGCCTTTCTATTTTCCGAGCCCGCGAGGTGAGGCCAGGTAGCTCAGTTGGTAGAGCAGCGGACTGAAAATCCGCGTGTCGGCAGTTCGATTCTGCCCCTGGCCACTTGCACGACAAGCCCTTAGCGCGGCGCCCGCCGCGCGGCTGTGTCAACGCTGTGTCAATTGCTCCTGCTGGAGTAACCTATGCGGGAAAGCATGGATCGCAGAGGTTTTCTCCGGGCCGCTCTTGCAACGTCCGCCGGACCCTTTCTGTTTCAGAATTCCTCGATGGTCGAGCGGGACGCAAGTCGCTCGGCGGAGCACGCAGGCGGTTTCGAGACTGTGGGGCTGTACGCCTCCCTTCCGACCGATCCGCCGCCGACGGACCCCCGAGTCTACGACTTCTTCAAGGCCTGTGGCTACAACTATCTGGAATTCTGCGAAGCCGGATTTCGCTCTCGCCCCGACCTGCTGCCCGAGTACTACAAAGCCATGTCAAGCGCGATCACGTTGACGCATGACAAGGGCTTCCGCGTGGGGATCGTCCTGCTTGCCGGTATGGAGCAGTGGACGGGGCCAGACAGTACTTTGGGGGCTAACTTTCCCGGGGTTTTCAGCCCGCGCGACAAGACCAAACTGACCGAGCGTTTCGCGCGTCTGCGGGACGCCGTGTCCGAACTGCGGGATGCCGACGTATTTGTCTTCCTGCCCGGAGATCCGGGTGGAGACCCCGAAGGCAACAGCACGTTGGAAGACTGCGTGTCGTTCTGCCGACGGGTGCAGGAGATCGTAAAGCAGCAAGCGCCTGCAGCAACGTTCATCTTGAATCTCTGGGCCATAGCCCAGTGGGAAGGGTTTCCATCGCCGTCCAGCCTGCGCTTTTGGGAGCAGGAGGTCGAACTGTCGCGCGCTGCCGTGGCGGCACCCGGGCTCCTTGGGCCGAGGCGTGGCGTGTCTTTCCCGCTCCATAACTACTACCGGTCGCTTGCCCTGAGCCGTTACTCGCGAGCGGGACTGAAGCCAGAGCTCTATCCCGCTGCGCAAGATATTGCGACGCTGCGCAAGCGAGGAGTCGGCCCACTGCTTGGCTGGCCGTATTTCCTCGTGGACGAAGCCGACGACGGCTTCGTGACGCCCAACAACCACGAATCCGGTGGGCAATCCTCCTGCGAGACGCGTTACATCCGTGCATTAGTCGATTGCGGTCGCAGGCTCGGCCTAGATGGGCTGGTCGCCAATGCGATCTTTCGAGAGGCGGAGTCCCTCAACATCTACGCGTTCGGGCAGATGTGTCGCTCCGCTGAGCTGACACCGGAGCGCTTGATCG
>QHTT01000015.1 GCA_003220935.1 Gemmatimonadota bacterium | reverse complement strand
AGCCGCCGCTGTATCGCGTCGCCAAGGGGAAGGAAGGATTTTACGCCTACGACGAGAAGGAGCGCGAGGCACACGTGAAGCGCCTCTCGAACGGGGCCGAGCCACACGGCAACATCGTGATCCAGCGCTACAAGGGACTCGGCGAGATGAACCCCGATCAGCTCCGGGACACCACCATGGACCCGGCGAAGCGCACGCTCCTCAAGGTCACGATGGAAGACGCGGTGGAGGCCTCGGAGCTGTTCGAGACGCTGATGGGGGATGAGGTGGAGCCGCGGCGCAGATTCATCGAAGAGAACGCGAAGTTCGTGCGCAACTTGGACGTGTGACCGTCTACCTCGTCTTCGGGGTGCTGCTGCTGGCTCTGGCATGGTTCTTCCTGGGCGGAAGCCATCACGCGCCCGAACCCACCGCGCATCGCCGCGTGAGGGAAGCCATCGACTACACCGAGTTGGAGCAGGCCGAGCGGGAGGTCCAGGAGGCCACGGACGAGGAGAGCGTGCGGGACTGGGGGCCGGGGGTCCAGAAGCCGCCTATCGCTTGAGCTCTTCGACGCCGTGCGTCGTCACCCGATGTGAGATCAACGGCAGCGGCTTCTCCGTGAGCTTGTCTCCCACCACGATCGCCTGCTGCAACGCCTCGAAGCCGAGCTTCATCCCCCCCGGATCGCGCGCGAACACCGACGCGATCGGCTCGCCCGCCAGCACTTTGTCGCCCGGCTTCACGGTGATGACGAACCCCACCGTCGGATCGACCTCGTCTTCGACCTTGCGGCGGCCGCCCCCCATGGCCACGACGGCCCGGCCGATGGTTTTCGGCTCGACCTTGGCCACGACGCCGGTGCGCGGCGCGGCGTAGACTTCGACCTCCTTGGCCTGCGGCAGCACCGACGGATCCTCCACCACTTTGGGGTTGCCGCCCTGCGCCTCGATGACCTGCTCGAACTTCTCGGCGGCGAGACCCGACGCGAGCGCGTTGGCGAGGCGCTGGCGCGCCCTCTTGCTGGTCTTCTCGATCCCCGCCGCGAGCAGCATCTCGGCGCCCAGCGCGTAGGTCACCTCCAACAGGTCCTCGGGACCTTCCCCGCGCAGCGCGACAATCGCCTCCTCGGTTTCGAGCGCGTTACCGCAGGCCCGGCCCAGCGGGCGGTCCATCGCGGTGAGCAGGGCCACGGTGGGGCAGCCACGATCCTCGCCGAGGGCAATCATCGTGCGGGCTAGCTCGAGGCTCTGCTCGAGCCTCGGGAGGAACGCGCCGCTGCCGCGCTTCACGTCGAGCACGAGCGCGTTCAGCCCCTCGGCGAGCTTCTTCGACATGATGCTGGCGGCGATGAGGGGAATCGCCTCGACCGTCCCGGTCACGTCACGCAGCGCGTAGATCCGCCGGTCGGCGGGCGCGATGTCGGGGGTCTGGCCGATCATCGCGCAGCCCAGCTTCAGCACCTGCGCCTTCGCCTCGGCGAGCGACAGGCCCGTGCGGAAGCCGGGGATCGCTTCCAGCTTGTCGAGCGTGCCGCCGGTGTGGCCGAGCCCGCGGCCGGACATCATCGGCACGGCGACGCCGCACGCCGCCACGAGGGGCGCGAGCACGAGCGAGACCTTGTCGCCCACGCCGCCCGTCGAGTGCTTGTCCACCCGCGGCGTGGGCCACGAATCGAACGAGAGCCGCTGGCCCGAGGCGAGCATGGCATCGGTCAACGCGGCGAGCTCCTGGCGCTCGAGCCCGCGCAGCAGGACGGCCATGAGCAGGGCCGACATCTGATAGTCGGGGACGCGGCCGTCGGTGTACGCCGCGACGAGGGCCGACCATTCCTCCGGCGTGAGCGCGCGGCCGTCGCGCTTGCGCTCGATGAGCGGCACCACCAACATTAGCGGCGACCTCGCCGGAGCTCCCGATGCGCCGTGCCGCCCCGTTGCTCCTCTCTCTCCTCGTGCCGGCGCGCGCGGGGGCGCAGACCCATCCGACCGTAGCAGAGCACATCGTACTCGGCGACAGCGCCCACGCCGCGCTCGCGCCGGCGCAAGCCCTGCAGCACTACCGGGCGGCGCTCGCCGCGGACTCGACCAACTACGCAGCGCTGTGGAAGGCGGGGCGCGAGCTCGTCGACATCGCCAAGCAGGTCCAAGGCAAGGACGACTCGTCCAAGCACCTGCGCGACAGTCTCTATACGGCGGCGCGGGCCTACGGCGAGGCGGCGGTGCGGGTCAACCCCGCCGGAGCAGACGGGCACTTCACGATCGGACAGGCGTTGGGCCGGCTGTCGCGCACCAAAGGCGGCAAAGAGCGGGTGCGCTTCGCCAAGATCATCTACGATGAGGGGATGAAGGCGATCGAGCTCGACTCGACCCATGACGGCGCCTACCACCTGGTGGGGGCGTGGCATGCCGAGGTCAAGCGGCTCTCGGGATTCCAGAAGTTCTTCGCCAAGGCGCTGTTCGGTGGTGGGTTCTTGGACAAGGGGAACTGGGCCGACGCCCAGAAGTACCTGGAGAAGGCCGTCGCCTTGAAGCCGCAAAACATCTTCCACCGGCTCGACCTAGCCGAGGTGTACGTCGACGTCGGCAAGTACTCCAAGGCCCGCGAACAGCTCACCACGATCGCCACCCTCCCCATCGCGGACGTGCTCGACAGCGACTACCAGAAGGAGGCGGCGCAGCTCCTCGACGACATCAAGAGCGAGAAGGACGAGACCTAGCGCGCGCCGCGTATCAGCCGCTCGATCTCCACCGTAGTTCGTGGCGCCTTCGCGGACAGCCACTCGGCCCCCGTGGGCGTCACTAGCACGTCGTCTTCGATCCGCACCCCCAGGCTCTCCCGAGCGAGGTAGATCCCCGGCTCGAGAGTGATCACCATCCCCGGCTCGAACCGCAACCGCCCGGGCACGGTGACGTCGTGGACGTCCATTCCGATCGGGTGCCCGAGGCTGTGGATGAAGTAGGCATCGCAGGTCTGGTCGCCGCACAGGCTCCCCGAATGCTCGCGCATGTAGGTCTGGGCGATGCGATTCAGGTCGCGCATGGTGGCGCCCGGCCGCACGGAGTCGAACGCGACCTGCTGGGTGGCGAGCACGAGATCGTAGATCGCCTTCTGGCGCGGCGTGAACCGGCCATTGACCGGCCAGGTGCGCGTGACGTCCGCCGTGTACTGCCCCCACTCGGCTCCCGCGTCGACCACCACCAGGTCGCCGTCGCGCGTCTGCCGGCGGTTCACGTCGTAGTGCAGGGTGGTCGAGTTCGGCCCGCTCCCCACGATCGAGGGATAGCCGACGCGATCGGCGCCGTTCCTGCGGAAGCCCGCCTCGAGCACGGCCTCGATCTCGTATTCGTACATGCCCGGCCGGGCGGCCTGCATGGCCGCGATGTGGCCCGCGGCGCTGATGTCGATCGCCTTCCGCAGGCGCGCCAGCTCGTCGGCGTCCTTCACCTCCCGCAGCGAATCGGCGAGCTGGCGCAGGTTGCGCACATCTTGACCACTGAAGACCAGGTCGATCACGCGTCGCTCGTCGCGGGTAGTCAGGTCGAGCGGCACGTAGATCGGACCGCGCACGCGGAAGCGAGCAGCGCGCAGCTCGCGCTCGAGCGAGTCGGTGGGCAGGACCGTGGGGATTCCCGACAGGCGCGCGGCGAGGCTGTCGGGCCCGAGCCGGAGGCCGGTCCAGCGCTCTTGGCTGGGGTTGCGAGGCGGCAGGAACAGGACCGTCTCGAGCGAATCCGGGCCGCGCGCGGTCAGCAACAACCAGGCGTCCTGGGTCTCGAGCTCGGTGAAATAGAAGAACGTGTTGTTCTGGCGGAAGTCGTTGTCCTGCACGTACTCCTTTTCCAGATCCCGCTCGTGTGCGGCCGGGATGAGCACGGTGCCGTGACCGATGCGCTGTAGCAGCGCCCGGCGGCGCGCGGCGACGGCGGCGGTGTCCACCGGCCGGCCCATGCCGGGCAGCTCGGGGACTGGCGTCCACGCACCGAGCGGCGCGCCGGCCGCGGCCCGCGCCTGCGCCGCCGCAACCGCAGCACCGGCGACGAGCAGGAGCAACGCGACACAGCAGCGCATGGGCTCGGAAGCTACCGCGCGCCGCGAGACGCGGCAACAGCGTCGCAGCGCTTGACGGGCCGTCCGCCAGAGACGCAAACTATGCCATGACCGGCCCCGCCACGCTCACCGCCCGCGTCGCCGAGCTCGAGCGCGAGCGCAAGCATCTGCTCGCCGTGATCGAGATCCTCAAGGAAGTGTCCACCTCGCTGCACTTCATCGACATCCTGCAGGCGATCGCGCGCAAGCTGGGCGAGGCGTTCGGGCTCGACCGCTGCTCGATTCTCCTCGCCGAGCGCGGCGGCAAGACGGTGCGCCTGGTGGCATCCTACGAGGATCCGACCATCCGCAACTACGTCGTGGACCTCGAGCGCTACCCCGAGCTCAAGCGCGCGATGCAGAACGGCGAGACGGTGTTCATCCCCGACGCGGCGACCGATCCCAGCCTGAGGCATGTGAAGGGCGAGATGATCAACCGCCGCGTGAAGTCGATCACCGTCGTGCCGATCACGTGGCGCGGCGTAGCGATCGGCGCGATCTTCCTGCGCACGTTCCGCGACGGCCCCACCTTCTCCGACGAGGATGTGCGGTTCGTACAGGTCGTCGCGTCGCTCACCGCCCAGGCGCTCCGTAACGCGCACCGCTACGAGCGGCTGGAGCAGCGGTATCAGGAGACCGGCGAGACGATGCGCCGCATGGAGCTCGAACGCGTGGCTCTGCTCTCGTTCCTGCGGCGCCTGCTCGCCGCCTTCGGGGAGCGCGAGGGAGCGTGGGCCGAGGCGCTGCTGCCGCGCGCGAGCTCCGAGGAGCTCGAACGGCTGGTGGGCGTCGCGATGGCCGTCATCCAGGAAGAAGCCAAGGGGCGGTGAAGGGGGGGGCCGCCGCCGCGCGCGCCGCCGAGCTGCGGCGGCTCATCGAGCGCGCCAACCGCGCGTACTACGTACTCGACAAGCCGGAGATCTCGGACGCCGAGTACGATCGGGTATTTCGCGAGCTGCAGGAACTCGAGGCCAAGCATCCCGAGCTCCAGACCCCCGACAGCCCCACCCACCGCGTCGGCGCTGCGCCGGCGGCCAGCTTCAAGAAGCACCGGCACCTCGTGCCGATGTTGTCCCTCGCCAACGCCTTCAACGCCGCAGAGCTCGCCGAGTGGGAGGAGCGGAACGCGCGGCTCAGCCCCGAGGTGAAGACAGCGGGCTACACGCTCGAGGTGAAGATCGACGGGGCGGCGGTGAGCGTCAGCTACGAGGACGGCGTGTTCGTCATCGGCGCGACGCGCGGCAACGGCGTGGAAGGCGAGGACATCACCGCCAATTTGCGCACCGTCTTGGACCTGCCGCTGCGGCTGCGCGGCAAGGGCTGGCCACAGACTATGGAAGTCCGCGGCGAGGTCTACCTCTCCAAGTCACGCTTCGCCGAGCTCAACAAGGAGCGCGAGCGCGCCGGCGAGGCGACCTTCGCCAATCCGCGCAACGCCGCGGCGGGTTCGCTGCGCCAGCTCGATCCCAAGGTCACGCGCAGCCGGGGCCTGCGGATCTTCTGCTTCCACGTCGAGGCTCCCGGCCAGAAGCTGCCGGTCGTCACCCAGCACGACCTGCTGCAGCAGCTCGCGGCCTGGGGCTTCCCCGTGGAGCCCCACCACCAGCTCGTCGCCGATCTCGCCGACGCCGACCAGGAGATCGCCAAGTTCGAGCCGCTGCTGGCGCAGCTCGACTACGGCGCCGACGGCGTGGTGGTGAAGGTGAACCCGCTCGAGCTGCACGCCGAGCTGGGCACCGTGGGCGACCGCGAGCCGCGCTGGGCCATCGCACGCAAGTTCGCTCCCGAAGTGCGGGTCACGAGGCTCAAGGAGATCCGGATCAACGTGGGCCGCACCGGTGCGCTCAACCCCTACGCCGTGCTCGAGCCGGTCGAGATCGGGGGCGTGACGGTGTCGACAGCCACGCTCCACAATTTTGAGCTGATCAAGGCCAAGGACATCAGGGAAAGCGACCTGGTGGAGGTCACCCGCGCCGGGGAAGTCATCCCGCAGGTGCTGGGTCCCGTGATCAAGAAGGGGGTGCGCCGCGCCCGGTCGTACCGGCCGCCCGACCGGTGCCCCGTCTGCAAGTCGAAGGTCGAGCACCCTCCCGATGAAGTGATGGTGTACTGTCCCAACGTCTCCTGCCCCGGCCGGATCTTCGAGAGCATCGTCCACTTCGCATCGCGGACCGCGATGGACATCCGGGGGCTCGGGCCCGAGCGTGTGAAGGCGCTGCTCGACGCCAAGCTCATTAAGGACGTCGCAGACCTCTACGAGCTCACGACGATGCAGCTCCTGACCCTCGAAGGGTTTGCCGAGAAGTCGGCCCAGCAGCTCGTCGCCGCGATCCAGGCATCGAAGCAGCAGCCGCTCTCCACTCTGCTCTTCGCGCTCGGCATCCGGCACGTCGGCGTTCAGGGGGCGAGGCTCTTGGCCCGCCACTTCGGGACGATGACGGCGCTGGCCAAGGCCTCCGCGGACGCGATCAACGAGATCCGCGGTATCGGGCCGGCCATCGCCGAGGCCGTGGCCGGGTTCTTCGCGGAGCCGAAGAACCGCAAGCTGGTCGAGCGGCTGGAGAAGCTCGGGCTCAACATGAAGGAGCCAGAGGCGACCGAGGGGAAAGGGCCGCTCGCGGGGCAGGTGTACGTGATCACGGGAACGTTACCGTCCCTGTCCCGCGCCAAAGCGGGCGAGCTGATCGAAGCGGCCGGCGGCCACGTCACCGACAGCGTCTCCAAGAACACCACCGCCGTGGTGGTGGGCGCCGACGCCGGCTCGAAGCGCGAGAAGGCGAAAGCGCTCGGCGTGCCGCTGATCGACGAGGCGGAACTCTTGCGCCGCGCACGCGCCAAACCCTAAGTTGGCGTCCGATATGACCGCCCCGGCTCACGCCACCGCCGCGGCCGACGGCCTGACCATCGGTCGCGGCGCTCTGCGACAGCTCCATCACAGTCTGCTCCGGGACGCGGCCGACCAGGCCGTCGCGATCCTCCAAGAGGTCGGGTTCGCAGCGGGAGAAGGGGTGTACCAGTCGTTTTGCGCATGGCTGCCGGCCCAGACGGGGGTGTCGCGGCCCGACGACCTCGACGCCGGCCAGATGAGCGAGGTTCTGTCGGCGTTCTTCCAGGCGCACGGGTGGGGCACGGTCACGGTCGGCCCGCTCGGGCGCGCGGCCCTGGCCGTGGACACCGAGGACTGGGTCGAAGCCGAACCCGGGAGTGCCGAGACCCCCACGTGCTTCTTCTCGGCCGGGATGCTCTCGGACTTCCTGGGACGGCTGTCGGGCGAGCCCGTGGCCGTGATGGAAGTCGAGTGTCGCAGCAGAAGCGACGCACGCTGCCGCTTCCTGTCCGCGGCGCCGGACACACTCAATGCGGTGTACGAGCAGATGACGCAGGGGACGGGCTACGAAGAGGCGCTGGGACCCTAGCCGACGTCAGCGCCGCGCCACGCTCACTCCCTCCAGCAGCAGCGACGGCGCGAACCGCGCGCCGGTCCAGCGCGCGTCGTCACCGAGACCCGCGATCCGCTTGAGCAGCTCGTAGACGTTTCCCGCTACCGCCGCGTCCTTCACGCGCCCGCTGATCTCGCCCCGCTCGATACGATAGGCGAGCGCGACCGGATGGCTGAATGCTCCTCCGATCACGTTCCCCTGCCCCACGCCGATGAGGTCGTCGACGAGGAGCCCGTCGTTCACCTCGCGGAGCAGACCTCCGCCCAGCTCACCCGGCACCCGAGATCCGGGACCCGGGACCCGCGCCTCGCCCACGATGATGTTCGTGTACGCCGGCACAGGCTTCGCGAAGATCCCGCGCTGCCCGTGCCCGGAGCTCTCGGTCTTGGCCCGTGCCGCGGTTTCGAGGTCGTAGATGAACCGTTGCACCACGCCATGTTGCACGAGGCAGGTGACCCGGGAGGGCACGCACTCGTCATCGAGCGGACGTGACGCTGTGCGACCTGGTGCGAGCGGGTCGTCGGTCAGGGACACGCCCTCGTCGAAAACCTGCTCGCCGACCCGGTGCGCGAGCGGCGAGATGCCTTGCAGCACGGCTTTGCCCGAAAGGCCCTGCGTCACCGGGAGCAGCACCGCCGAGAGGCCGGCCGGCGTGAACACGACCGGCAGGGCGCCCTCGGGCGGCGCCACGATCCGCAAGGCGTGGTCGAGCCGGGTCGTAATCGATCGCACCACCGCCTCGAGGGCTTCGTCCGAGGGGAGGTCCGACCCCTCGACCACGTCGCCGATCGCGAGCACGTCGTCCCCAGCGATGCGCCAGACGTCCGCGCTCACCCCCACGCCGGTCGTGCGGTACGTGCCCTCGGCCCCCGCCGTGTTCGCGACACGGGTCTCGCCCACCTCGCGCTCGATCGCGACGTTGACCTGGCATCCCTCGCGAGCCAGCCGCGAGAGCAGGAATTGACCGATCTGGATCAGCCGCTCGAGCGGGGCGTCCGCCGCTCGAGCGATGTACGTGTCGACGCGAGGGAGCTTGGCGGCGGAGGGAAAGCCCAGCGCGATTTCCTCCCCGAGCTCGGCTGAAGCCAGCGCGCGCTCGAGTAGGGGCGCAGCATGCTGCGCCCCTACTTCCCCCACGCCGACATTCGTCGTGCCTGCGATGCCGACGCGACCCCGGTGCAACACCCGCACATTCACACCGGCCTCTTCTGTCACTCCTGCGGCCTTGAGGCGGCCCGCTTCGAACGCTAGCGCCGTACGCTCGACGCGCCGCTCAAGGGCATCCGCGCCCCCCCCTCCTCCCCTTCTCCCCCCGTCCACGCGACGCCGCGCGAGCTCCAGCAGAGCGTCGATCACGCGGAAGGGGGGACGTCTCCCCCAATCAGGGCCGCTTCGATGCGGAGGTGCGGCGCACCTTCGGTGACGGGGAGCGGGTACTGCCCGCCCTTGCCGCAGCCGCCACCCATCTGATTCCAGCGGAAGTCGCCGGCGATGTGGTCGATGCGATCGAGCGTTTGGAACAGGTTCCCCGCGAGCACGACGTCTTTCACCAGCTCCGTCACCTGGCCATCGCGGATCATGTGGCCATAGGCGGCTGTGAACGAAAAGTTCTCGAGCATGGTCTGGCCGCCGAACGCGCCGCAGGCGTACACACCCAGCTTGATGTCGCGAATCAGGTCCGCGAACGTGCCGCGCCCGTTGCCAATGTAGGTGTTCGTCATGCGGACGATCGGCGGGTGGCGGAACGAAATCGCGCGCGCGTTCCCGGTCGGCCGCTCGCTCATCGCGGCCGCCGTCTCGCGGGAGTGCAGCCGGCCGACGAGGATGCCTTCCCGGATGAGCGCCGTGTCCTGGGTGGGCGTGCCCTCGTCATCGAACGGCAGCGTGCCGCGCAAGCCGGGTGCGGCACCGTTGTCGCCGACGTTGAGCACCGGCTTGCCGAAGCGCCGGCCCAGCGTCATCATCTCGCGCGCCTGCGGGTTCTCGTAGACGAAGTCGGCTTCCGACAGGTGCCCGAACGCTTCGTGGATGAAGACGCCGGCGAGCTCGGGATCGAGCACGACGGGATAGGTCGCGCCCCGCACCGTCGGAGCATCCAGGAGCCGCACCGCCCGCTCGGCGACGGCGCGGAAGCCGGCCGCCTTGCCCTGGACCGAGTTCCACCCGCGCCTGAGCCCGATCGACTCGAGTCCCTTCTCGATGGTGCCGTCGCGCCGCGCGATCGCCGTCCCGGAGAGTGTCACCTCGGGCCGGACTTCGTGCAGCCGGGCCCCCTCGGAATTGGCGTACCAGTACTCGCTCACCTCGTCGCGGTACGTCGCGAGCGTGTCGACGATGCGGTCGCTCACGGCGAGCATCTCGCCGTTGTACGCGTCGATGAGCCGCTTCTTTTCAGCGAGCGATACGCCGCGCACGTCGCCGTCCAGGTCGGACACCCCCTCCGCCTGCTGCGGCAGGACGTCGGCGAGCCGGATCGGGCGGTCGAGCCGTACGGCACGGGACAGCTCGTCCGCGCGAGCCACCATCGCCTCGAGCTGGTCGAGGGAGGTGAACGAGGCCGTCCCCCATCCCGCGCCGCGATTCAGGGCACGCACGAAACCGCCCTGGTCCTCGCTCGCCGTGGCAGACTCGAGCCGCCGGCCGCGCATCGTGACGGCGGAGCTCCAGCTCTGTTCGACGCGGATCTCGGTGAAGTCGGCGCGGGAGCCCTGCAGCGCCGCGGTGAGGCGGTCGATCAACCCCCGAGTTCCTTGAGCTTCTCGGCGTAATCCGGCCGCATGACGATCTCCCCGCCGATGATCACCTCGCGGTCCCAGGGGAGGATGATGAAGTTCTCACTCTCGAGGGCGTAGAAGTCCGGCTGGTACGCGCCGGTGCGGAACGAGACGGCGGTTTTCACGGCGGCGGGCTTGAGCTCGCGCACGGCGTTCAGCGCGAGCTTCATCGTGTCGCCCGAGTCGCAGGTCTCGTCCACGATCAGGACGCGCCGCCCCGTGACGATCCGGGGCGGGCCCGCGATCACCACCGGCCGCGCGCCGCTCTCCTGCCGAGTGATGGCGACCGACGCGAAGTCGCGCTGCAGGATGCTCGCCACGACGGCGCCGGGGATCACTCCCGCACGGGCGATGCCGATCACCACATCGGGGTCGTACTCCCGGAAGATCTTGAGGGCCAGCGCCCGGCACAGCTCGCCGAAGAACGGCCAGTCCACTTGCAGGACACCGTGCGGCGTCTTGCGGGTGAAGCCGGTCCGCTTGGGCACGGGCGGCGGGGGCGGGGGGGGCGGGGGGGCGGGGGCGGGCATGGGGGGAGAAGCTACATTGCGGACGCGAGCGGCCGCAAGCTATTTTCGGCCCATGGGTTTCTGGCGCCGCCTGCTCGGCGGCTCGGGCGCCGACGACGTCCATCCCCAGCGCCTCGATTATCTGAACGAGGCGCTCGCCCTCGAGCGCCAGGGCGATTACGACGCAGCCCTCACGTCGTATCGCCTGGCACTGCGCGACCACCCCAACGACGCCCGCATCTTGCAGAACATGGCGATCGCGCTCACCAAGACGCGCCGCATCGACGAGGCGATCCGCCATTACCGCCGCGCGCTCGAGCTGGACCGGGAGCTGGCCGGCGCCCACTACGGGCTTGCGTTCCTGCTGCTGAAGCGCGGCGACCCCGATGGCGCGACGCAGCACCTGCGGGCCTTCCTCACACATCCGCCCAAAGGCCCCGACGCCCAAAAATGGATCGAGCACGCCACGCAGGCGCTGCGGGACCTGGGGGGGGGCGCAGCGGGACCCACCCACGCCGCCACTGCGGAGGCGCCCTGAGGGGCCGGGCGCGCGCCCTCGTCCTCATGCTCGCGGCAGCTGTGGCATGCGGCCGGCTCGGACCCGATCTCGACCGGGTAGTCGCCATATCGGTCGCGGACGTTCCCGACTCGCTGGAAGAGCTCGACACCCTCCGCCCGATCGGCGTCGCCCTGGACGGCCGAGGCGACCCGGTTCCAGCCACGATCCTCTGGGCCACGTTCGACACGGCGCTGCTCACGGTGGTGAACGACACCACCGGCGTAATGGTCGCCCGGGCTGGGAGCGCCACCCCGGCGCGCATCCAGGCGAGCGTGGGCGACCTGACCAGTAATCCGATCGCCATCCGGATGCTCGCTGCGGCCGATACGCTATTCGCCGCCGGCCCGGCGCGCGACAGCGTCAGCCTCGCCGCGAAACCGGACTCGCTGTCGGATTCTCTGAAAGTGCGGCTCCAGGACACGACCGCCACGGGGCCGGTCGACCTCTCCGGTCGTCCGGTCGCGTTCGCGCTGACGGTCTACCCCGGGCCGGGCGGGGGGGCCAACGTCGCCCTGGTGACGAGCGATACCGCGCGCGCGCCGGTCGCGAGCGACACCGTCACCACCACTACCGGCATCGCCGTGGTGAAGCTGCGCCTCCTCGCCGGGCCGCTGCCGGACAGCGCCGTCGTGACGGCCGCCGCCCGCCGGGCCATCGGCACCGCAGTCCCTGGCTCACCCATCACCTTCGTCGTGAGGTTCCTGCCATGAACGCGGGCACCTTGACGCGGTTGTTCTTCGATGCCGTGGAGCAGTATGCGCGCCACCCCGCCGCTTTCCGTTACAAGGCGGGCGGCGCCTGGACCCCGGTCACGCACCGGGAGGCGGAGGAGCGGGTGCGGGCGATCGCGCTGGGCCTGCGCGAGCTGGGGATCCAGCCGGGCGATCGCGTGGCGCTCCTGGCCGAGACGCGGCTGGAATGGGCACTGGTCGACTACGCCTGCCTGTGCGCCCGGGCCGCCGACGTCCCGATCTACCCGTCGCTGCCGGCCAACCAGGTCGAATACATCCTGCGCGACTCCGGTGCCAGCGCCGTCTTCTGCTCCACGGCTGTACAGCTCGCCAAGGTGGTCGAAGTCCGGGGCAGGCTCCCGGCGCTCCAGCACGTGATCGTGTTCGAGTCCGACGCCCGGCGCGACGGCGCGATCACGCTCGCCGACGTGGAAGCCAAGGGCCTGGCCGTGGCGGCGCAATACCCGCGCTTCAAGGAGGAAGCGCTGGCGGTGCGGCCCGACGACCTGGCCACACTGATCTACACGTCGGGGACGACCGGCCAACCGAAGGGCGTCATGCTCACGCACAACAACATCTGGTCCAACGTGATCGCGTCCGTCGCAGCACTGCGGGTGAGCGAGGGCGACAGCTGCCTCGCCTGCCTGCCGCTGTCGCATATCCTCGAGCGCATGGTGGACTACTACTTCTTCCACGTGGGCGTGACCATCAACTACGCGCAGTCCACCGACACCATCTCGCAGGATCTGCGGGATGTGCGCCCCACGGTGTTCGTGGCGGTGCCGCGCTTGTACGAGAAGGTGTATGCCCGCGTGCTCGAGCGGGCGCTGACGGGATCGGCGCTCAAGCGCCGCATCTTCCTGTGGGCGAAGCGCGTCGGCGAGCAGTGGACGACCCACCGGCTCTCCGGGATTCCCGTCCCGCTCGGCCTCGCGCTGCGGCACGCCATCGCCGACCGGCTGGTGTTCTCGAAGCTGCGCGCCGGCACGGGCGGGCGGATCAAGCTATTCGTTTCCGGCGGCGCCCCGCTCGCCGCCGAGATCGGGCGCTTCTTTTACAGCGCAGGGCTCGTGACCATCGAGGGGTACGGGCTCACCGAAACGTCGCCGGTGCTCACGCTCAACCCGTTGGCCCGGCCGAAATTCGGCACCGTGGGGAAGCCGATCCCCGGCGTCCAGGTCGAGATCGCGCCGGACGGCGAGATCCTCGCCAAGGGCCCGAACGTCATGCGGAGCTACTACAACAAGCCCGACGCGACGCACGAGGCGATCGACGCGGAGGGGTGGTTCCACACGGGCGACATCGGCGAGCTCGATGCGGAGGGCTATCTCAAGATCACCGACCGGAAGAAGGACCTGATCAAGACCGCGGGCGGCAAGTACGTGGCGCCGCAGCCGATCGAGAACACCGTCAAGCTGAACAAGTTCGTCGCCAACGCCGTGGTGCTGGGCGACCAGCGCAAGTTCCCGATCATCCTCGTGGCGCCGAACTTCGACAGCCTCGAGCCGTGGGCCCGGGAGCGGAAGCTGGCGTACGCCTCCCGCGCGGAGCTGATCACCCTCCCCGACGTGCGGGCGAAGATGGAGCGGGAGGTGATCGGCGGCTTGCGCGACCTGGCGAAGTTCGAGATGCCGAAGAAGGTCGTGTTGATCGAGCGGGATTTCACGATCGAGTCGGGGGAGCTCACGCCCACGCTCAAGGTGAAGCGGCGTGCCGTGGAGAAGAACTACAAGGAGTTGATCGACCGGGTATACGCGGAAGCGGATCCGACGGCGGCGGCGATCGAAGGGTGATCACCGTTTCTCCCCCACCCACAGCCCCTCCCCGATCGCGAGCTGCGTCACGCCTGACGGCGGCTTGACGCGCTCGGCTTCGATCACGAGTCGCCGCCCCCGCAGCAGCACGCGCTGCGCCTCGCCCAGCCAGGGGTCGCCCGCCCAGTCCGCTCCGACGACCAAGCTCCGCGCCATGGCGCCGCGCAGCGGAATCATCTTCGCGCACGCGAGCAAGCTGAGGACCGGCAGCTCTTCGACCTCGGATGGCGCGTTGATCGCCACGAAGTGAATCCCGCCCATCAGCCCGGCGAGCCCGACCGCGTGCCGCGCCGCCGATCCAACGAGCACGACGTACCCGCCGGGACCGCTCAAGTCTAGGAGCGCTTGGAGCGTCTGAGCGTCAGGGGACCGGGGAGGGGCTCCCGCAGCGACTGCGTATTTTTGTCGCGGAGGGAGCCCCTCCCCGGTCCCCGGTCCCGAGAAGTTCACGACTCCCCTTACGATCGCATACTCGCGACGGCAGATCGGACAGCCGAGTATGCCCGAACGAACCATCCGCCCGACCATCTCGCCGGTCGACATCACGAGAAACGCCTCCTCGTGCGTCTCCGGACACCGCAGCATTTCCGTCAGCTCAATGTGCACCGGAACCGAAGACGACCCAGGTCAGGCGGTTCGCCTCGACCCGAATGCGCCGCGTGAGCCGCTTGCCGTCCACCACCACCGAGACGGTGTAGTCGCCCGGCTCCACGTCGCTCACGGCGAAGTGCTCCCGGTACGCGGGGTCGGGGTGGTTGTGCTCCCCATACGTCTCGGCGTACGAAAACGGCGTCTCCTGCGGCTCGGCCTTGATGAGCCCGTAGACCCGAGCCTGCGGTACCGGCCGCCCCTGGGCGTCCCATACCTGCCCCGCGACGATCCCGGTGCCGGGTAAGGGCCGGATCCACAGCTCGGGGTTCACCGTGTAGCGCGGGTAGCGCTCGTTGGGATCGACGATCAGCGGCACAGAGTCGACCGGCGCGGCGTGGACCTCGAGGTGCAGATGGTCGTTCGTCGCCCGGCCGGTGTTCCCGACCGTAGCGATCACGTCCCCAGCCTTGACGCGCTGTCCCAGCGAGGCGACGAGGGTGGTGTTGTGATAGTAGACCGAGTATACGAACAGCGCCTTGAGCTTGCGGTCGTGGCGGATGGCGATGGTGTTCGCCCCCTGCTCCGCCCGACCGGCGAACACCACCACGCCGTCGCCGATGACGTGGACCGGCGTCCCGTCGGGGTTGTTGAACTCGACGCCCTGGTGCTGCTGAAAGTTGCCGCCCATGGTCGAGCCGTAGCGGTACGTCTGGTCGATGAAGGGCTGATCGGCAGGGAGAATCGGGCGCTCGAACCAGGTGTGCCGCAACG
>QHTT01000014.1:10712-13124 GCA_003220935.1 Gemmatimonadota bacterium | reverse complement strand
GGGCGCAGCATGCGGCGCCCCTACGCTACTGCGCCGCGTTTTCGGCCATGCCAACCCGCGGGTCTACCCGCGCGGTCAGCCCGCCAGCCCCAGCACCCGATCGAGCGAGCACGCCCCGGGCCCGAGCGCCACCACTGCCAGCGCCGCGATGACGAGCACCAGGTTGTATTCGTAGCCGCCGTTTTGCACGAAGAAGCCCTTTGGTCCGTGGACCTTGGCGATCGCCACCGCCATGGTCGCCAGCACGAGCAGTCCTGCGAGCGGCGTCAACAAGCCGAGCAGGAACAACAGCCCGGCCGCGAGCTCGCCGCCGACCGCCAGCGCGGCCCACAGTGCCGCCGGGCGGAACCCCAGGCTCCCGATGAACCCGGTGGCGCCCGCGAACCCCGGCCCCCCGAACGCGCCGAATGCCTTCTGCCCCCCGTGGGCCAGAAACACCACGCCCAACGTCACGCGCAGCACCAGCAAACCCAGATCTGCAAACATGATTCCCCCCCCCTCCATATTGCTTCGAAATCGAGATATTTGACCTCGAACCATATCGGGGAACAACTTTCCTAACCGCAGGGTTCCGGAGGCGACATGAAACGCTCACCGAGCGCGGCCCGCGCCGACGTGCCGCTCAAGCTTTGGATCGTGCTGGCCCGGGCGTTCGACGCGGTGAACCGCCATTCGCGCGCCAGCATCGCACGCTTCGGGCTCGGGACCACCGAGTTCGGAGTGCTGGAGGTGCTGTACCACAAAGGAGAGCTGCCCGTGTGCGAGGTGCAGCGGCGCATCCTGGTCGAGTCGAGCAGCACCACCTACGTCGTGGACAAGCTGTACGAGCGGGGCCTCGTGCGGCGGCGGCCCAGTGCCACCGACCGCCGGGTGACGCTGCTCGCCCTCACGACGACGGGACGACGACTCATCGAGCGCAGCTTTCCCCCCCACGCAGCGGCGATGCGGCGGGCGGTCGGCGCGCTGCCGCCGCGCGAGCAGGCGCAGGCCGTGCGCCTGCTGCGGGCGCTGGGGACGGGCGCCGCCCTACAACCCTTGGCGGAACCGTAACCCGAGCGTCCGATACCGGAACGCCTCGGTTCGCGTGCCCGTCGTCGACGTAGCGCCGGCGGAGTTCGTAATCGAGCCGACAAGCGCCAGCTCGTTGTTGGCGCCCCAGCCCCGGGACACCATCAGCCCGAAATGCCACGCCGTTTGATGGGCGGCGCCACGAAACACTTGCTGTGAGCCGAGCCCGCCTTCCGCACGTAAGCCCCAGCGCCTGCGCTGCCACTGATACACGACGCGCCCCTCGAGCACGCTGAAACGATCCGGCGCGAAGTACCGCCCGGGTGCCGCCCGCCGATACCCCAGCACCCGAGCGAACGGGCCGATTTGCAGGCCGCGCACGGCGCGCCCCAGCACCGAACCGACGGCCGAATAGCGGCGGTTGCCGTCGGAGAGCCACGCGCCGCCTCCGCCCCCGGAGATCGACCAGCCGGGTACCGGCGACACGTCGAAGCTCAAATCGACGGCGTCGAGAGTGAGGGCCTGACGCATCAGCGCCGCCGTTTCGTCGAACGGCGTGCGGCTGTAGCCGACGCTCACGGCTGCGTAGCGTGCTGGATGGAGACCGAGCCCGAGTTGCGCGGTGAGCGGCGTGCGGGCGGGGCCGACGTCGGGCTCAACCCGCCGCGCGCCCAGGCCGGCGCGCAGCACTGCACTCCCGCCCAGCGCAGCGATGGCGTAGCCGCCCGCGCCGAAGCTCGTGCCGTCGCCGGCCGGGTCCGCCGCCCGGCGCCAACCGGCGTGGAGCGTCCCGCGTAGCTGCCCGCCCAGCGACGCCGTGAGCGTTCCCTCCTGGGCGACAAAGGTGTTGTCGTCCGAGTCGCCCGCCCCGTCCCCCGTCGTCGCGACCTCGGGGCGCAGTGCCGCCCGCACCACCCGCTCGAGCTCGCGGGCGGTCCGGTCCAGAGGAGCCGCCGCGCGCGCCCGGGCCGCGTACGCCTCGGCGAGTGCCGGCTGGCCTTTCCAGTAGAGCGTCTGCGCGAGCCCGATGAGCAGCTCGGCCGCGTCGGGGTGGGCGGTGAGCGCCGCCCGCCACAGCCGCTCCGCCCGCTCGAGGTCGCCCCGCCAGGCGACCACGCGAGCCCGCCCGGCAAGCGCGTCGACCCGCCCGGGGGAGCGTGCGAGCACGGAGTCGTACAGGACGAGGGAGACTTTGGTGTGTCCCGCCCACGCGAGCACCTGCGCCTGGGCGACCCTGACGTCTTCGTCATTCGGGTCGAGCCGGCGCAGCCGGTCAAAGCGCCACAACGAGCGCGCCAGTTTGCCATCCCAACTGTCCAGCGTGGCGAGCCGAAACAGCGCGTGCTCGTTCAGCGAATCGGCGGCGAGGACCCGCTCGTATCCCGCGCGCGCCGCCGCATAGTC
>QHTT01000014.1:0-10655 GCA_003220935.1 Gemmatimonadota bacterium | reverse complement strand
ACAACGCTGAACCGTGGTGTGCTTTAGCACAGTAGTTCGCCGAGCCCACGCTTCAGCGTGGGAACCATCCCGGCGCGGACCTCGCGGTTCCCTCACCACCTGCACCCCGAGCGCGGCCAGCAGAACGACCATGAACGGCCAAGATAATGAAAGCCGGGGTCCGCATGGGCCCCGGCTTACGCGCACGGCACGGCGTCCGGCGGGCTAGCGCTTCACCGCGTTCACCGCCCCCAGGGCGTCCAGGTACCCGGCGCCCACCTCCCACAGCGCGAACCCCGGCAGCGGCCGCGCGGTACTGGTGATCGCATTCAACACCTGGTCCGGCGTGAGCGTCCCGCCCGCCGCCTCCTGCATCAGCGCCACGACCCCGACGACGTGCGGCGTCGCCATCGAGGTGCCCGACGCGCAGGTGTAGTACGGCTCGTTGGCCAGGCTGATGGCGCAGGTGCTGGTCAGGTTGAAATCGTGGTTCGCGTCGAGGCCGTTGAGCACCGTTCCCGTGGACGCGCGCGTCGAGACGATGTGGACGCCGGGCGCGGTGATGTCGGGGTGGTACATCGGATTCTTGGGGATGCCGCGCGACGAGAAATCGGCGAGGATCGGCGCCCGATTCTGGCCGGTCGGATCGTCGCAGTGAATCGCCGAGTTCGTCGGGTCGGGGCTCACGAGCTTGCACCCCGCCGCCACGCCGATCACCCACGGCGCCACACTGTACGGGTTCAGCGTGTTCTGATCCGGCCCCTCGTTGCCCGCGGCGAACACGACGGTGATGCCGTGGTCGTGCACGGTCTTCGAGGCTTTGTTAATTGGATCCTTGGGGTCGAACGCACCGCTCGTCCCCCACGAGTTGTTCACGACCTGGATGTTGTACGCCTTCTGGTGCTCGAGGATGTAATCGAATCCCGCGAGCGCAAAGAAAATGAACAGAATGTCTCCCGTCCCAACGCCCATGAGATTCGCGCCCGGGGCGACGCCGGTGTAGTAGCCGCTCGAGGCGCTGCCCAGGGCCGCTGCGATGCCGGCGACATGGGTGCCGTGGCCGACCGACGTCTCACTGTTCGGGAGGTTCTCGGCGAAGATGTCCAAGCCCTGCTTGAGGGGCTTCGGGGCCGGTCCCTTGAACGTCACCACGTCGCTCAGATTGAAGATGACCTTCACGTTCTGGACGGTGTGCGTGGGATAGACCAGGTCCGGGTTGTACAGCCCGTCGATCCCCGAGTCGAGGATCGCGATCCCCACCCCCTTTCCCGTGATGCCCATCGCCTGCACGGCATCGGCCCGAATCGTCGGCACGCTCTCGTGCAGGAGCAGGCCATAGAGCCCGCCGGGACGGCCGTAGTACTGCAGCTGCCTGTTCAAGTAGACCGACTGGACGCCGGGCAGCGCAGCGATCGCGCTGATCTGCGCCGGAGTCGCGACTCCCGCGACGAGCTCGAGGTGTTTGAACTGCACCACGCCCGCGCCGAGGTCGAGCATCGCGTTGCTCACGGCATCGCGCGTGGTGAGCGTCTCGTCGTAATTGGCGATTACTTCCAGGCTCGCGGTCGGCGCCGCGCTCGCGAGGGCGGCCGACAGCGCGGGGTCCAGCACACTTGCCTGCAGGCGCGGCGCCGCGGGTCTCGGCCCGGCGACCTCGGGCCGTTCCCGGCACGCAGCGGCGAGCGCCAGCAGGGCGACCAGAACGGAGCGTCTCATGCGTCCCCTCCTAGGTGTGGGATGGAGCGAGCGGCAGGAGGGGCAAGACTGATGCCGATTAACCGCCAGCGGACCCGGGCGCCGCTTGTGGCGGACACGCAGCACCGGCGGGGAGCGCGCCGGGCTCCGATTGATCAGTGGAACGTGACGCCCAACCCGAAGTCGACTACGTTCTGCTTCCAGCCGGTCGCGAACGTTCCTCCACCCCCCGACAGCCCGAGCTCACCGACCCCGCCGTAGACGAAGTTGGCCACCGGCGTGAGTGAGACGTTGCGGCCGACCCGGACGTCGTATCCGACCCCCGCTGTGAACCCCCAACCCGTGCCGGTTATCGACGGGCTCGTGTCCACGTTGTAGCTCGAAAAGCCCAACCCACCGCTCAAGAAGAGGCCGCTGGCCGCGACGGGATAATAGAAGAGGGACGCGGTGACATTGCCGATCGTCTCGGTTGCCCCGCCGCCCGAGTGCGACCAGCCGTTGATCGCGCCACCGATCAGCAGGTTGCGGCTGGGCGTTCCGCCCAGCTTCAGAAACGCCGTGACACCGCCCGTGCGGGGGCCGCTGTTGCAGCTGTCGCAGGTGATGTTGGCGGAGCCATAGCCCAGGCCGAAGCCGATCCAGAATCCTTCGCGCCGCTGCGGGTACTGCGCCTCGGCCGGGGGTGCGACGGCCACAAGCACTCCCCCAAGCGCGACGACGCGCGCCACGATACGCATGGAAACCCCCTGTGAGATCACGTGTTAGCGCCTGAAACCACGCCGCGCTCGAGCGGGGCGAATTCTATGCCGCATCGGCGCAGCAGGAGCGGCGCCGCTGCACTGTCCCCTCGTGATGTCAGGTGAGCGGCGCCAGCGCCCAACGGGCGCCCGGCGCCTAAGTGTGGTGTTGCGCAAATCCGGCCAAGGCTGCACATTCTCCGCGACGGCACGGCGATTGCTATGGGTAAGGTCTGCTGGAGCGTCGCCAAAATCGTGCATCAAATGCAAAAAGCAGTTGACGGTGAGAAAGGGGCGCGCTAGCTTCGACCCATGAAACTCATCACCACTATCGTGCGACCCGAGCGCCTGCCGGAGGTCAAGGCGGCGCTGTTCCGGGCCGGCGTCACCGGGATCACGCTGACCCGCGTCAGCGGCCACGGGGGCGAGCAGGAGATCATCGAGCAGTATCGCGGCACCACCATCGTCATGGAATTCCAGGAAAAGGTGAAGATCGAGATGGTCTGCTCGGAGCCATTTGTGGAGCCGTGCATCAAGGCCATCCTGTCGTCCGCGCGCACCGGCGAAGTCGGCGACGGCAAGATCTTCGTGCAGCCGATCGAGCGCGTGATCCGGATTCGCACCGGCGAGCTCGATAACGCGGCGCTCACCGCGGTGAACGCGGACGAAGTCCAGCGTGCCGCGCTCGAGACCGCCCAGCATGCCGGCGCGACCGCCGGGGAGGAAACATGAGACTGCCCTTACTCACGATCGACGCCGCGGCGATCTCGGCGGGCGACACCGCCTGGGTGCTCGCCTCCACGGCGCTCGTGATGGTGATGACCGTCGGCCTGGCGTTCTTCTACGGCGGGCTGGTACGGCCGAAGAACGCCCTCAACACCATGATGATGAGCGTGGTCGCGCTCGGCCTGATCAGCGTGCAGTGGGTCCTCGTCGGCTACTCGATCGCGTTCGGGCACGGCTCGCCCTTGTGGGGCGGCCTCGCCTGGCTGGGCTTCCGCGGCGTGGGGGGCGATCCTGACCCCGCGTACGCGGCCACGATCCCGCTGCAAGCGCACGCGATGTTTCAGCTGATGTTCGCGATCATCACGCCGGCGCTGATCTCGGGGGCGATCGTGGAGCGGATGCGGTTTCGGGCCTACGTCGTGTTCCTGCTGTTGTGGGCGACGTTCATCTACGACCCGCTCGCCCACTGGGTGTGGGGCGCGGGCGGCTGGCTGCAGAAGCTGGGGGCGCTCGACTTCGCGGGCGGCACGGTCGTGCACATCAGCGCCGGCGTGTCCGCGCTGGTCGCGGCGCGGATGCTGGGCCCCCGGCGGGACTTCAAGCGCACCGCCATCGTCCCGCACAACGTGCCGCTCGTGCTGCTCGGCGCCGGGCTCTTATGGTTCGGGTGGTTCGGCTTCAACGCCGGCTCCGCCCTTGCCGCCAACGGCCTGGCCGCCCTCGCGTTCACCAACACCAACACCGCGGCCGCCATGGCGCTCGTCACATGGGCGTGCCTGGATCTGGTGCGGTCCGGCAAGGTGACGGCGGTCGGAGCCGCCACCGGCCTTGTGGTCGGGCTCGTGGGCATCACCCCCGCAGCAGGATACATCACGGCGCCTGCCTCCCTCGCGGTCGGCGCGGTGAGCGCGCTGGTGAGCTACACCGCGATCCAAATCCGCTCAACGACCCGGCTCGATGACTCGCTCGACGTGTTCTCCTGCCACGGACTCGCAGGAATGGCTGGGGCGATGTTGACCGGTGTGTTCGCGACCAAGCTCGCCAACCCGGCGGGCGGCGACGGCTGGCTGGCCGGCAACTTCGCGCAGATGGGGATTCAGTTGGTCGCGGTGCTGGCGACCGTCGTGCTGGCCGCGACGGGGACGGCCGTGATCATGCTGATCGTCAAGGCCACGGTCGGGGTCAAAGCCGACGTGCGCGCCCAGCTGCGTGGCCTCGACCTGAGCGAGCACGGCGAAGAGGCGTACTTCGGCGAGCAGGGCGCGATCGCCGGGTCGGGCACGGCACTGGGCGAGAGTGTCATCGTTTCATCCGTTCCTGCGACGCCCTTGGAGGCGCCGGCCGTCAGCTAGCGTTTTTGGCATCCTCGAGCGCCGCGGCGTACTCCCGGCCCATCCGCTCGAGCGAGAACAGCTCGATCGCCCGCCGCCGCGCCGCGCTGCCGAGCGCACTGCGGCGCGGCGGATCGGCGAGCAGCTCGGCGAGCGCCAGCGCGTACTGCTCCGGATCGTCGGAGGTGAGGACGCCGGCGTCGCCCAGCACTTCGCCGAGCGCGGCTCCGGCTACGGCCACCACCGGACGGCCACACGCCATCGCCTCGGCGAGCGCGAGCCCGAACGTCTCCACCGGGCAGGCGTGGACCACGCACGTGGCGGCGTTGTACGCCGTCGCCAGCTCGACCGGCGCCAGGAACCCCAGCAAGCGGGCGTCGAGCCCGAGCCGCGCCGCTTGGTCGCGGATCAGCCCGGCGAACCCGCCCTCGCCACACACCAGGAGCGGCGGCCCCTGCGGCCCGAGCCGAGCGAGCGCGTCGAGCAGCCAGTCATAGCGCTTCTCGCGCTCTAGCGCCCCCACCGCCAGCAGGAACGGGCGGTCGCCCAACCCGTGCCGCTCCCGAAACGCGCGTCCCCCGGCGGCGTCGGGCCGGAACCGCTCCGCATCCACGGCCTCGTAGATCACCCGTGCTGGTCGCCGCACCATGAACGGCGCCACCGACCGCGCCTGCGCTGCGGCCGCGCGGGTGAGAAAGACGGTCAGGGCCACGCGCCGGTACGCGAGCCTCACCACCGCGTCGTGCGGCGGCGTCGCTTGGCCGACGTTGTGGCGATACACCAGCGTGAAGCGCCGTGCCAGCGACGCCAGCGCCCCCAGCCGGAGATCGCGCGGCTTCTCGGCCAGGACCACATCGCTCCCGAGCTCCCGCAGCGCGCTCAGCAGAATGCGAGCCTCCCGGAGACCCGTGTCGCGGATCGGCAGCTCGCGCACCGCAAGCCCCTGCGCGGCGAAACCGGCGGTAACGGCCGGCATCGTGGCGAGCAGGTCGACGGTGTGTCCGTGTCCGGCCAGGCCGCGCGCGATGTTGGCGAGGCTCGTCCCCGAACCGCGCCACGTCCGCGCCGACGTCAGCAGCGCTACGCGCACACTTGGTGTCCGGTGTCCGGTTCCCGGGTCCCGGGCCCCGGGTCCCGCCGTTCACGACCCATGAAACCACCGCAACCGAAACAAGTCCCACGCGAACCGTCCGGGCGAAGTGAGGCAGGTGATCGGGATACGCCGCAGCTCGAGCGGATCCGTCGCGTCGCTGTTCATGCGGCGCCGGATGATGACCCCGGCCTCGTAGCCCGCATCGCGCGCCAATTGCAGCGTCGCGCGGTTGTAGTCGCCGTATGGGTAGCACACGACGGTCACGGGCTTTCCCAGGAGCGCGCCCAGCTGCTCGCGCGACGAGCGGAGCTCGCGCAGCGCGTCGACTGACCCCAACCTGGTGAGGCGGGCGTGTGTCGCTGTATGCGAGCCGAAGTCGATTCCCCCTCCCCCTCCGCGCCCCTCCGCCTGCATCGAGCGGATGTCGGCGGCGTCGAGCAGCGGCTCTTGGAGCTCGTCTCGATCCCAGGCGTTGGTCTTCCCCAGCTGGGCCGTCACGAGGAAAATCGTGGCACCGAAGCCGTACTGGCGCAGCAGCGGGAGCGCGATGGTGCGGTTCGAGCGGTAGCCGTCGTCGAAGGTGATGATGATGGCGCGCGGGGGCAGGAGGCGCTCGCCCCGGCGGTAGGCGAGGTAGTCGGCGAACGTGATGCTCGCGTAGCCCCGCCGCGCCAAAAACGCGAGCTGCGCCTCGAACTGCTCGGGTGTCACGTAGTTCTTCGGGTAGCGTGAGCCCGGCGGGATGCGGTCGATCTTGTGGTACACGAGGATCGGCAGCTTCATGCGAGCACATGATAACCCGGTGCGGCCGTTTTCACCGCCCCGCGACCTCGATGTCCCGCATCGCGACCGCCCGCCGCCCGCTCGCGCCGTGCACGGCGATCTCGATGCGGTACCGCCCGGGCGAGAGGCCCGACAGGTCGACTGCCAGCGGCCGGCTGGCGACGGCGCCGCGCAGCTGGGGCAGCTCCTGCCACTCGAGCCGCACCGAAGCGCGGCGTCCCGCGATGTGCAGCGACTCTGCGGCGCGGCGCAGCCACCCCGAGCCGACCGGCAGTACGGTGACGACGGTGGTCGTAGCCTCGGCCGAGTCGAGCCCGGCGATTTCCCAGAAGAGCCCGACGCGCGCGCTCCCCCGCACGACCGTCGAGCCCCGCACGTAGGGGAGCACCGCCGCGAGCTCGGTAGGCAGCGAGTCGGGAGGATTGAACAGCAGGATGTCGGAGAGGGATAACCCGTCCCGGGTGTCGTGTGGGCGCACGCCGTAGCGCGCCCGCGCGACGTGTCGCCGAGCGGCGGCGACGAGCTCGAGGCTCATGAGCTGCGGTCCGGCGCCCACCTTGGCGACGATAACATCCCGGGAGCTCGCGGCTGGGCGGCGCTCGATCACCGGTGCGCTCCGTTCGTCGCGGGCGAGCACCAGCGCCACGTCGCGAGCCGCCCCCTCCCCGAACAGGGTGTCGTCGCTCACGTCATAGGCGGCGACGACCAGGCACGAATCACCGCGCCGGAACAGGGCGACCTGGTGCTCGAGCGGTGCGAACGCGGTCGCGTACGCCGGCGCGTAGCGCTCGCGGGGGCGAGGAGCGGCCGGCGTCCAATGCTCCGCGTGCGAGCTTCCGGGGTCATCGAACGCCCCGGCGTCTGGCAGGAAATGAAACGCCGGCTCGGGCTCGTGACTCGTGACCAGCGGCTCGGTCAATCCGATCGAGCGGGACGGTTGCTGGGTCCAGTACGCCGGCCAACCGTACCGCAGCAGCGTCTCGCGCATGTCATCACCCCAGGACATGGCAAAGGGCGAGCGCGCGTCCTGCTCGATGCGGGCCATCGTGGCGCGGGCCAGGTGCTCGGTGCGGCGGTCGTTACCGGGGAGCGAGTAGAGCGGCTGGGCGAGCCACCATAACCGCTCCTCGAACGCGCCGCGCTCGTCGCAGGGGAGCCGCCGGTAGCGCCGGGCCAGCTCGCCGTCGAGCAGCAGCGACACGTCGGTCCAGCGACACCGTTCGTCGCGCGGCATGTCCCGCAGGGCGGTCCGAAACGCGGAGTCCGCGCCGGCGTAGTTCCCGGCGACGTGCTGCGCGAGGCCCGCCAGCGCCTCGCACCACCACGGCGCGGCGCGGCACGCCTGGGCGGCGGCGAGCGCGTCGGCGCTGCGGCCGCTCTGGAGCAGGTAGCGCACCCGCTGGCCCGCGATCCAGTCGTCACCTGGGACCGCAGCCGCCGCCGTGTCGAGCCGCGCGACTAGCCGGTCGCGTGCCCGCCCGATGCGCTCGGGCTCGGGCGGCGGGGAGCCAGGCGACGCCGCGCCGTCGTCGTACCAGAAGCAGAACCGGCCGATGCGCTCATCGCAGTCGGTGCCGCCGGCTCCGAACTGCGTGGGGAGGTTGTGGCGCCGGACCGATTCGAACTCCGCCTGCGCCTCGCGGGCGGAGCGGAGGACGTGTTGCGAGTCGCGCTGCTGGACGGCCGCCCTGGCTTGGCCCTCGGGCGCGATTTGACCGGCGAGTGCGAGAAGGATCGCCGGCGCCCTAGTCCCTATGGCAGCGAGGCGCTGCGTAGTTCTGCGCCGAGTCGCATTTTCTCGATGCTGGATCCGGCACCTCGTCGCGTATTGTGGTCCCACGGGCGGCGGCACGTGTGGGGTTTCGCGTCTCGGCCTTCGAGCTTGCCGGGGTTCGCAGCCGGATAGGTGCTGGTGTGGCGAAACGGTAAACGCAGAGATCCCACACATCTCTGGGCGCAAGCCCTTGTGGGTTCGAATCCCACCACCAGCACCCCCGCGTGGGGTCGACTATTGACTCGGCAACGCTAACCTATGATGTTGTCATTCGTGTGGGGTCTCTGCGTAGCTGGTTTCGCTACGCCATGGGAAGCCGGAAAGCGCTTTGCTTTCCGGCTTCCCGTTTTCTCCAACCGAGCTATCACAGCCGCTTCTATCAGCTGGATCAGCGCCCAGGGGTGTCCGGGGCGGCGACGACGTTCCCCGCGGGGACGGACGGTGCAACACGGAGGGCAGGGCGCGCTACCTTCGGCCCGGTGACCTCAGTCACCGTCACTACGCCGCTCAACTGTGTAGCATGCGCTTCATGGCGTACCAACACAAGCTGTCCCGCACGCTGGCCCTGTTGGTCCCCATCGTAGCGGTCGTCTCGTGCCAACAGCCCAGCGCGGCTCCCGTAGTCCCCCCGCCCCCGCCGCCCGGAGCGACGATTCTCGTGCAAGAGACATTCGAGGATCAGGCCTTCGGGACGCGCGGCTGGTACGACAACGTTGCAATGACCACGACCACGGCCCAGCACATCCCGGGTAGCACGCGGGCTCTGGAGGCGCATTTCACGGCCGGCGCGACGACGCCCACCTGGGGTGGTGCCGCCCGGCACCTGTTCACCGCCACCGAGTCGGTGTACTTGAGCTACTGGGTCAAGTACAGCGCCAACTGGGTCGGGTCGGGCCAGCCCTACCACCCGCACGAGTTCCTGTTCCTGACGAACGAGGATGACGCGTACATCGGGCCGTCGGCCACGCATCTCACGACGTACGTCGAGCACAGCTACCAGAACGGCGGGATTCCAGTCTTACAGCTGCAGGATGGGCTCAACATCGATCAGACACGGATCTTGCAGGATCTCACCGCACTCACCGAGAGCCGGGCGGCGGCCGGGTGTAACGGCAACGCCGACGGCTATGCGACCGGGTGCTACAACTCGGGCGGCGGCGTGTTCGACAACGAGAAGAAGTTCGCCGCGGCGCAGCCGTCGTTCCTGCCCAGCCCCGGGCCCGGCTACAAGGGTGACTGGCACTTCGTGGAGGCGTATTTCAGGCTCAACTCGATCCAGGGCGGCAAGGGGGTGCCGGACGGCATCGTGCGCTACTGGTTCGACGGGCAGCTGGTGATCGAGCACACCGACGTGCTGCTCCGGACCGGCGCGCACCCCAACATGAAGTTCAATCAGTTCATGATCGCGCCGTACATTGGGGACGGGTCGCCGGTCGACCAGAGCATGTGGGTGGACGATCTCACGGTGGCGACGGGGAGACCGTAGCAGGCGTCATCCCTCGCACAAGCAGCGAAGGCCCTGCGCGAGCGCAGGGCCTCTTTAGTGCGGAGCGCCATCCCGGTGAACGAATCGATCTCGGTCACCGAGCCTCCGATCACCTCATGTCCAATAGGCGGCGCTCTTCGCGAAAGAGTCCTGGTGAGGTACGCCTGCATTGCGGCCTACCGGGCGGCGCCGGCACTCGACACTGGATTAACTGAGTCCCGCCGAGTATGAGCTGCGGCTCCGCCGCCTAACCCAGGTGTCCATCAAACCAGGGCAACATCACCGTCAAGACACACCCGTGTCGCGATCCCGTGACTCTGCTTCCAATCTACGGACCCTCCTAACACCTCCCCAAACCCCGGCGATTATGGCAATGGGAATAGCCACAACCATTAGGCCGGCCAAGTAGTCTCTATTCGCCGCCCATCGGTGGACCTCAAAGTACCATAGTAGAACAAGGCCGACGATTGAGGCAAGGATGAAGAAGTAGGCGAACATCACAAGTGTCTTGCTGGGACGCGCCTTCATCGTTCGATTCTCCTCCACTTCTGCCGCCTGACTCCGCGTGAGCGTCTTAACGATAGTAACTGGAGTCGATCTTGCACATTAGCGCAGCTCCGGCGGCGTAACCCACCGTCAGCCCACCGACCACCACACCTGTGATCTGGAGGCCAACGCCCGCGCCGTAAAGCAGTCTGCCACCGTTGATCAGGACGGCACTCCCTTCCTGCGCTGCAGCCTCGTCGAAGAATCCGGGAGAGGCCACGCCCCTAAAGAATGTCTGTACGCCAACGCGCTCCACGATGCGCCCTCCTCCAACTAGTGCCCCGCCCACCAAGACCTGGGTGGCGGCGGCGCCGGCGTTCACTGCATCCGCCATGCACTGGCGCCAACTGGGCTTCTGCTGCGGCCGCGGTCCCGGCTTATTGGCCTTGGGCTGCTGGCCGGGGTTCCCGCCCCCGCCGCCCCCGAGCCCGAAACCAAATGAGTCGGCCCCGCTCCCTCCGCCGCCTCCCCCCCCACCCCAGTCCCCGGTTAGGCACGCCAAGAC
>QHTT01000084.1 GCA_003220935.1 Gemmatimonadota bacterium | reverse complement strand
CGTGAAGCGGTGGTAGCGGTTCGCCTGCCAGTCGACGACCAGCCGCCCGATGTAGCGGGTTTCAGATAGAAGCGTCCCCGTGACGCTCATCCCGGCGGTATAGAACGCACCGGACTGGAGCCCGTAGGGGTTCAAGCGGCCACTCTGCGCGTTCCTCAGGTCGAATCGGTTCAACAGCGGGACCCTGAGGCCGGCGGGGTTGTTCGTGCGGATGTCGCGGACGACCTGGTCGGTGATCGGGAACGGGAACCCCTCAAAGCCCGCGAACCGGAGGGTCTTGAACTCGATCCCCCCCATCGGATCACGCGTCTCGATATCCGACGTCGGATCGAGCGCTCCCGCGACCGACCGATCGCGCGCCCACGACAGGTTCAGATTGAGCGACAGCGCCCGCTCGGCGGAGCGGGTCACCTGGTGGTTCCAGTTCAGTACGCCGAGCCGCTGCCACGTGTGCTGGCCCTGGAACATGGCCGGATCGGCGATGTTGCGACCCGGGCTGAAGCGCTGCTGGTTGCCATTGGCGACACCGGTGAACCGGACGCTCGAGCCCGAGCCGTAGGTGTACTGGAGGTTGCCCTGCAGCTGGATCAGCGTGCTCCAGTTCATCGCCAGGCGCCGGCCCTGGCAGTCGAAGCCGTAGTTGCTCTGGATGGCCTGTGCCAGCGGATTGGCCGCCGAACCGAACCGCCCGCACTGGCCGCTGTACTGCACGAACCGGGGCAGGACAGTCTGCGTGACATTTCCATCCGCAGCGGTATCCGGGACCACGGCGTCGATCCCTGCGACGATAAACACGGGCACCGTGTCAGCATCCTTGCCGCGGAAGTCGGAGCTCTGGCCCTGCACCACTGCCGAACCGAACCAGCGCAGGTTCTTAACGTTGGGCACCGGACCGCCCAGCGATCCTTCGAAGCGGTTGAAGCCCACGCTCATGCTGTTGCCGAACGGCTCGTCGGTCTCGCTCGAGACCGAGCCCGTGATCTTCTCGCTGCCGGCCTTAGTCGTATAGGAAATCACACCGGACTGCGCGTCGGAGAACTCGACGCCGAGCGCGCCCGTGGTCACTGATGCCTCTTCCAGCGCGTTGGTGCTCACGGTGATGCGCTGGGCACCGCTGTTGGTGCCCCGCACCGGCGCGCCGTCGATGTAGACGTTCGCCTCGCCCGGCCGGCCGCCGCGGATCGATACACCGGCAGCCGATCCGGACTCCGCCACGCCGGGCTGGAAGGTGAGGACCTGACGCACGTCGTCGACGGGGAGATGCGCGACCAGGTCGCCCGCCACGGTCGAGCCGGACGTGACCTTGTCACGCGGCACGATCGGGTTCGCCGCCGCCTCCACGGTCACTGGGCCGATCGCGACCGCCGACGGCGTCAGCTTGATATTCACCGTCTGCGTGAAGCCGCCCTGCACACGAACGCCCGGAACCTCGGCGGCCGTATAGCCGATGAACCGGGCGCGCACGGTGTAGGTCCCCACCGGCACGTTGTTGATGAAGTAGTAGCCCTTGTCGTTGGTCAGGGCTCCGAAGGACGTGCCAACGATCGTCACCTGCGCGCTCGCGACCGGGCCGCCCTGCTGATCGGTCACCGAGCCTTCGATTTTTCCCGTCGTCTGTTGCGCGGCGAGCGACGACGCTGCGACCAGCAACGCCACCGCAGACGCGTAACCCAACGCGAGGAAGCGACCGAAGGCGCCTCTCACACGATGAGTCATAGAATCGTCCTCCAAAGGCGTGAATGCGCGGGGATGAGCGGACGGAAACGTCGAGGACACGCCATCACCTCCAGGGTGGTGTTAGCGCCGTGAGCCGCGGTCAGCCGCACAGCAGCCGACCCGCACGAAAACCTCGTCGAGACGAAGCGACGGCCGAACTCGAGAATCGGACGGCCACCGGGGTGTCCTCCGGCGCGGACAGAGTCGATTCGTCCTGGCGCGGCGAAAATGGCGCGCGCCCAAGACACCCGCAAGACCCCCTGCCGCACCCCACAACCCCGCCCCGCTACCAGACGCCAAGACACAAGGCGCTTAGCAAACCCTCACACCAGCAGCAACTCCGCTTGCGGGGCTGGCGGGGTGACTTCGGGGCCTGTTTCGGCCATGAACACATTGATCTCGCTGCGCATCCCGAACCGGCCGGGCAGGTAGATCCCGGGCTCCACTGAGAAGCCGACGCCGGGCACGAGCGCGCGCTCGTCGGCGGTCTCGAAGTTGTCGATGTGCGGGCCCGAGCCATGCAGGTCGCGATCGATCGAGTGCCCGGTACGGTGCACGAAGTACTCGCCGTATCCGGCCTCGCGCACCACGGCGCGTGCCGCATCGTCCACCTCCGCACCGGTGAGAACCGTTCCCCATTCCCCCTTCCCCGGCCTTTGCCAGCGCTCCCGGAGTACGGCAACCGCGGCATCACGCGCCGCCCGCACCGTATCCCAGACCTTGCGGACCTCCGCGTCGGGCGCGCGCCCCGCGAAGCCCATCCACGTCTGGTCGGCGAACACGGACCCGAGCGAGGGGCCGCCCCACAGGTCGAGCAGCAACACCTGGCCCGCCTGCAGCCGCAGATCCGCCCCGGCGTGCGGCTCGTAGTGCGGCATCGCGGAGTTGGCTGCGAACGCTGCGATCGGCGGGTGGTCGGTCACGAGCCCGGCGCGCCCGATCCCCTCGACCACGCGTTGCTGCAGCGTGACCTCGCGCACTTCGGCGCCGCGCGCCGTCTCCCGTCCCGCCCAGGTGAGGGCATCGCGCGCGATCTCGGCCAGCGCACGCGCCGCGCGCCGGTGCCCTTCCGCCTCCGCGGCGCTCCAGCGCGCGGCGAAGCGCGACACCAGCGGCGCGGATGACACGACGCGCGCGCCGAACCCCTCGAGCAGCTGCACGACGCCGTGCGGCACGCGGTCGAGATAGGGCACCGCGTCCTGCGGCGAGACCTCCATCGCGAGCGTGCGGCCGCGCGCCAGCGCCTGCAGCTCGCTGTGCAACTCGCGCCACGAGCCGTAAGCGCGCACCTCCCCCGGAAACGCCGCGAGCGGCTGCAGCTCGATGCGATGCGCCACCGCGACCGGCTTTCCGCTGCGCGGCAGCAGCACGAACAACCGCCGCGTGCCCATGCCGGTGGGACCGAGGATGCGCTCAGCCACCGGATTCACGTGGCGGAAGTCGTACAGCAGCCAGGCGTCGGCGCCGAGCGCCGCGAGCGCCTCCGCCAGCGCCGCGAAGTCGAGTCCGTCGAGCAGGGGGGGCGGGGGGGGCGGGGGGGGCATCAGCGGTGCCGCGGGTCGGGAGGAGCCGCGCGCCACTCGCAGCGGTCGCCGCCGGTGGCGCGACACGTGGTGTGGAGCATCGCGCCCTCCAAGCCCACCAGCAGGCGCAGCAGCTCCGCGAAGCCGGTGCCGTACAGGGCGCAGGCGGCGCCGTCCGGGGTCGCGTTCACGGCGATCAAGTCCCCCACGCGCGCGACCGGCACGCCGCTCTCGCGCCGCAGCTCGCCCCCGAACACGGCCCGCGCCGCGCGGCGCGCGACCCCGTACCCCAGCAGCCGGGGCGCGGCCCGGGCCGCGACCCGCGACGCGACGAACAGCCGGCGCACGGCGCGCCGGGCCGCGCGCCGCCCCGCGTCGGCGAACACAAGGTCGGCATCGGGCCGGCGGCCGACCAGCCGGAGCAGGGCCTCGACGTGCGCCGGGTCGGCGCGCGCGTCGCGCCGCACCATCGCTTCGTACTGGGCGAGCTGCATGGCCACGGTGTGCGAAAGGCCGAGCCGCTTGGAGAGCAGCTCCTCGGCGAATTCTGACAGGCCGTCCTCGACCGGGGTGTCGAGGTTGCGGACCGCTTCGAGGACGGCGAGAGGAACGATGCTGTGGACCACGGCGGGCGTAACCTAGCACGCTCCCACCCCATTGCGAAACCCAGCCCGACGCGGGCACCTTACGGGTCACGCTATGGCCTCGACCCCGACTCCCCCGACTCCCCCCCCGACCCCCACTCCTGCCGCCGACGCCGAGAAGCGGGCCAGCTTCGAGCGCGAAGCGCTGGTGCACCTCGATAGCCTGTACCGCGTGGCGCTGCGGCTCACGGGGAACCCCGCTGAAGCCGACGACCTCGTCCAAGAGACGATGCTCAAAGCGTACCGCGCCTGGCACCAGTTCGAGCAGGGCACCAACGCCAAGGGCTGGCTCCTGACCATCCTGCGGCACGCCTTCATTAATGAATACCGGCGCCGTACCCGGCATCCCGAGACGGTGGACTTGGACGCGATCGAGCCATTCTCCGTGTTTGACGAGCTTCAGGACGACGACCCCCAGGGCACGTTCTTCGATCGGATCGTGGATGACGAGGTACTGCGGGCGATCGACGAGCTGCCGGAACAATTCCGGGAGACCGTGGTGTTGAGCGACGTGGAGGGTCTCTCTTACGAGGAGATCGCCCGCGTGCTGGAGGTGCCGGTGGGCACCGTGAAGTCGCGGCTGTTCCGCGCCCGACGCATGCTGCAAGCCAAGTTGTACGACTACGCTGTCGGGATGGGATACATCAAGGGAAGCGCCACATGAACTGCCGCGAGTGCACCGAACACCTGTACGAATACCTCGACCGCGAGCTGACCCCGCAGGTAGAGCAGGAGATCCGTCAACACCTCGCCGACTGCCCTCCGTGCGGCGAGCACTTCGACTTCGAAAGGCTGTTCCTCGATTTCCTGCGGGCCCGTTGCCGCGCGCACGGCGCGCCGGCCGAGCTGAAGCGCCGCATCCTGCGCGAGCTGTTCGACGAGTGAGCTGGCCCCGTTCCAACGGCGTCGACAGCTGCAGTGCATCGGGGCGCTAGGCCCGGCAAGTTGGAACGGGGCTGGCTCGCCCCGGGCGGCGTCGCCGCGGCGCTCGCGGTCGGGGCCGCGGTCGCCTGGGGGTACGGCTGGCGGGGTCTGGTCGTGCTGTTCGCCTTTTTTCTCTCGGGAAGTCTCCTCACGCAGCTCGCCGAACGACGCGCGCCGCGGCGCACCGCTCGCCAGGTCATCGCGAACGGCGGGGTCGCGGCCGTGGCGGCGTGGTTGGGCGCCTGGCCGGCCGCCGTCGGAGCGATCGCCGCCGCCACCGCTGACACCTGGGCCACCGAGCTCGGTGCGTTCTCGCCGATCGCCCCGCGCCTGATCACGACGGGCGCCCGGGTCACCCGCGGCGCTTCGGGGGGTATCACGGCGCTCGGGACGATTGGCGGCGTCGCCGGGGCTGCGGTGATTGCGGCACTGGCCCAACTGGTGAGACCCCGGGGCGCCGCCCCGGGGTCAGCCGCGCTCATCGCGGCCGCAGGCGTCGCCGGAATGTTGGGCGACTCGCTGCTCGGAGCGACGGTACAGGCGAAGTACGAGTGCCCGACGTGCGACGCGCGGTTCGAGAGTGGAAACAGGGTGTGTCACGAGCCGGTACGACTCACCAGAGGCTGGCGATGGCTCGACAACGACGGCGTGAACCTGGCCGCGACGCTGGTCGGAGCGGCCGTCGCCGCGCTCGGATCGCGGCACTAGCGATACCAGGGTGACTCGATGGGATGCGATCGTCGTGGGCGGAGGCCCAGCCGGAGCGACGACCGCCCTCCTCCTGGCTCGCGGAGGCGCCGCCGTCTTACTGCTCGACCGCGCTCGCTTCCCCCGTGACAAGCCCTGCTCCGAGTACTTGAGTCCGGCGACAACTCCCATCCTCGAGCGCCTCGGCGCAGGCGTGCTCGCGGCGATCGAGGGCGCGGCACATGCGAAGCTCTATGGGATGAAGGTAGTCGCGCCGAGCGGTGTCGCGATGTGCGGCCGCTTCGCGTCCGATCATGGCCACGTACCGCGCCGTCCATACAGCTTCGCGCTGTCGCGCGCGAGGTTCGACGCGATCCTGCTGCGCGCGGCCGAGCGAGCCGGAGCCGTGATACAGGAGGGGGTGGCCGTTGACGATCTAGTGTGGGATCGAGGAAGCGTGGCCGGCGTGGTGGCTCGATCGTGTGACGGGCAACGTGTGACGTGCAACGCCCGCGTAGTTGTGGGCGCCGATGGGCTGCACTCCGTGGTCGCCCGGAGGCTTGGGTTGGTACGCACGTCACCGCCGCGACGGATCGCGTTCACCGCCCACGTCACGGATGTGGCGGGCGTGGACGGCGTGGGGGAGCTGCACGTAGGCGAGCGCGGGTACGTGGGCCTGGGGCCGATCGGCGGGGGCGTGACGACCGTGGCGCTCGTCGTTCCCCGCGCCGCAGTGCGGCGACGCCGGCAGGATTTCCGGGCCGGCTTCTTCGCCGAGCTCGAGCGCTATCCGGCGCTCTCCGGGCGGTTCGAGCGGCGCCGCCTCGTTCGCGACGTGCTCGCCACCGGACCATTCGGCCAGTGGGCCCGGCGGCCCGCGGTGGATGGTGCCCTGCTCGTCGGCGACGCCGCCGATTTCTTCGACCCGTTCACCGGTCAGGGGATCTACAGCGCGCTGCGGGGGGCAGAGCTGGCGGCGGACTGCTTGGTCCCCGGGCTTGCACGCGGGGTCCTCACCCCCTGTCCCCCTCTCCGTTCCGGAGAGGGGGGACGTCATGAATTCCCCCTCTCCCTAAGGGAGAGGGGGCCAGGGGGTGAGGACCCCTCCAGGGAGGCTGTGCGCTCGCTCAGCGGTCCCCTGCCCGCCACGATGCTCGAGCCCTACGTCCGCGCGCGCCGGCGCGAATTCGCTGGCAAGTGCCTCGCGGATCTTCTGGTCGGCGCGACAGGGAACTTCGTCCCGGCGCGTCGCGTCCTCGCACCCAGCGTCCTTGCCCAACTGCTCTGGTGACCATGCACGGTGTCGATGCCGCGCAGTTCCGCCAACTCCTCGGCCGGTTCGCCACGGGCGTCACCATCCTCACGACTCGTGACGTGCGCGGCCACCCCATCGGCATGACCGCGAGCTCCGTGGCGTCGGTCTCGCTCGAGCCGCCCCTGCTGCTCGTGTGTGTGGACCGGGGCCACGACATGCACGCCGCAATGCAGGCGACCCGGCGCTTCGTGCTCAACGTGCTCGCCGCCGACCAAGAAGCCCTCTCGCGTCGCTTCGCCGCCGATCGCCCCGACCGGTTCGAAGGGATCGGTTACACGGAGAGCGAGCAGGGACTCCCCCTGCTCGAAGGCGTGCTCGCGACCATCGAGTGCGATAAGCAAGCGGAGACGCCGGCGGGCGACCACACGGTGTTCATCGGGATCGTGACCGGCGGCAGCGTGACCGACCGGAAGCCGTTGCTCTATTACCGTGGCGGCTACGCGAGCCTCTCCAGCGGATGATCGGCCGAGAGCTGTTGGACGACCGGCGCGGACACCCGGGCGCCGTCCGCGATGAGCTGCGGGACATCGCGCGACTCAACACGCTGTTCGGCGGGACGCGGGCGGTCGTCGACGCCCTCGAGCCCTTGTTCCGCGACTCGTGCGTGGGACGTGCGACGTGCGACGTGCACTGGACACTGCTCGACGTGGGAACCGGCCTCGGGGATATCCCGCGGGCGGTAGCGCAGGCAGCGGGCCGGCATGGCATCACGCTCTCGCCGATCGGTCTCGAGGTAATCCCCGCGGCGGCGCGATTGGCGCGGGACAACGGCCTGGACGTCGTCGTGGGCGATGGCGACGCCCTGCCCTTCGCCCCGCAGTCCGTCGACATCGTGATCGCGAGCCAGGTGCTTCATCATGTGCCGCGTGCGGTCGCGGTGCGCTGGATCGCGAGCTTCAACCGGCTGGCGCGGCGGGCGGTCGTGCTCGCCGACCTGCGGCGCTCACGCGTCGCGATGGCGGGCGTGTGGCTCGCCTCGTTCCCGCTCGGCATGGGCAGCACGACCCGGCACGATGCGGTTGTGTCGCTGCGGCGTGGGTACACGCGAGCAGAGTTGAATGCAATGCTTCGTGAAGCGGGTGTGCCGGCGATGGCGCGATATCGGCCGGGGTTCCGCCTCGTAGCATCGTGGTCTACAGAGCGCAGCCGTCAGTGAGGTTGACAGACGCCAAGCCGCAAGCGGTTCTCAGCCGCGAGAGGCCAGTCCCGAATCCCTTGCGTCGGCTGACTGAAGACCGCTTGCGGCTTGGCGTCTGGTGACTGCACTGGGGTCTGGCCACTGTGCGAACCGTCGATCAGGTCTCGATCCGCGCGCCGGTCGATCGCATCTTCGACGTTGCGACCGACGTGGAACGCTGGCCTGCGATCCTGTCTCATTATCGCTGGGTTCGCTTTCTGGACCGCTGCGACGGCGGCGGCACCGTCGAGATGGCCGCTTGGCGCCCGTTCGGCCCGATCCGCTATCCCACCTGGTGGGTGTCGGAGATGACGGTCGACCCGCTGGCGCGCGAAATCAGGTATCGTCACGTGAGGGGTATGACGAGAGGAATGGATGTCGTGTGGCGCTTCCGTCCCCAGGCTGAAGCCTGGGCTCGGCGAGACGTTGTCCTGAAGGACACTGCGCTTCAGCGCAGTGCATCGCCGAGCCCACGCTTCAGGGTGGGAACCGCGAATGCCGACCCCCGGAATGACGGTGTCCTCGTCACAATCGTTCACGAGTGGGGCGGACCGGCGTGGCCGCTCGTCGGGCCGCTTGCGGCGACACTGGTGATCGGCCCGGTGTTCATCCAAGGGATCGCGTCGCGAACGCTCGCCGGGATCAAACGGGAAGTCGAGCGACCATCGAAGGCCGGCTGACCCCGGGGTAAACAGAGGCTACCAGATGAACAACGGTAGGCGGCGAGTCCTGATCACCGGCGTGGGCGCCGTGACGCCCATCGGCACGGCGGTGGACGGCCTGTGGGCGGGACTCACCGCCCGCCGCTCGGCCGTCCGCGAGATCACGCGTTTCGATCCGACGCCATTCCGCAGCCGCATCGCGGCGGAGATCCCCGACTTTCGCCCCCTGGACCACCTGGCCGCGAAACGCGCCAAGCGGCTCGACCGCTTCTCGCAGCTCGCGGTCGCGAGCGCCCGGCTCGCCGTCGCCGACGCGGAGCTCGACCCGGCGCGCGAGGACGCGGACCGCGTCGGCGCCATGATGGGCTCGGCGCTGGGCGGAGTAGCGTTCGCCGAAGCGCAGGTGAAGGGCTTCCTGGAAGCTGGGCCGCGCGGCCTCGACCCGGCGCTCGCGCTCGCCGTGTTCCCGGGCGCGGCCAGCTGCAACATCGCCATCGAATTCGGCTTCACGGGGCCCAACTCCACCAACGCCATGAGCTGCGCCTCAGGCACGATCGCCGTGGGCGATGCGTTCCACGCGATCCGCGCCGGCCGGGCGGACGTGATGCTCGCGGGCGGCGCCGAGGCGCCGCTTGCGCCCATGACCTACGCGGCGTTCAGCGTCATTCGCGCGATGAGCACCCGTAACGACGACCCGGCGCACGCGTCGCGCCCGTTCGACGAGGATCGGGATGGCTTCGTGATGGGCGAGGGGGCGGCGGTGCTCGTGCTCGAGGAGCGGGACCGCGCGCTCGCCCGCGGCGCCAAGGTCTACGCCGAGGTCGTGGGCTACGGCTTCACGAACGACGCTTATCACATGACCGCGCCGCGCCCCGACGCCCGTCAGGCGGCGCGCGCCATCCAGCTCGCGCTCGAGGACGGCGGTCTCGCAACCGGCGAGGTGGGGTACGTGAATGCGCACGGCTCCTCCACGCCGCTCAACGACACGACCGAAACTCAGGCGTTGAAGCAGGTGTTCGGCGCGCACGCCTACCGGCTCAGCGTGAGCGGCACAAAGGGCTACTACGGGCACGCGTTGGGCGCCAGCGGCGCCATCGAGGCGGCGATCTGCGCGTTGGCGATGCAGCGGCGCTGGCTGCCGCCCACGATCAACCTCCAGCGCCCCGATCCCGCGTGCGACCTCGATTGCCTGCCGGGGGAAGGACGCGTCGCTGCCCCCGAGGTCGTGGTCTCGAACTCATTCGGGTTCGGCGGCATCAACGCGTCGCTGGTGTTGCGGCGGGCGTAGCGGCGCCCGTAGATTGGCGCCGCTCACTCTCTCCGGGGGTCGCTCCGTGATGTCCCAGAACCTGCGCCCGCTGACGGCGGAGTTCGTCGGCACATTGTTGTTCGTGTTCCTCGGCGCCGGCAGCGTCGTGGCATTCGCCGGGGGCGGCCCGGCGGCCGGGGCGACCGGTGCCGTCGGCGTCGCGCTGGCACACGGCGTCGGCATGGCGATCATCGTCTCGATGACCATGAGCATCTCCGGCGGGCACATCAATCCCGCCGTGACCACCGGGCTGTGGATCGCGAACAAGATCGACGGAAAGTTGGCCCTGCAGTACATCCTGGCCCAGCTGCTGGGCGCACTAGTCGGTGCCGCTCTCGTCAAAGGCATCCTCCCCCGACCGGGGGTGACGCTCGCGTTGGGTGGCACGCCCCACCTCGCCGGCGACGTCACCTTCTTGCAAGGCGTGTGGATCGAAGCCGCCCTCACCTTCTTTCTCGTCAGCGCGGTGTTCGGCACGGCCATCTCGCCAGAGGCCCCGAGGATCGGGGGGTTCGGCATCGGTCTCGCAATTTTCGTGGACGCGCTGGTGGGTGGGAACTTGACCGGCGCCATGATGAACCCGGCCCGCGCCTTCGGGCCGGCGCTCATCAACGTCAGCCTCAATGGCCAGGCGGTTTACTGGATCGGGCCGCTAATCGGCGCGGCTGTCGCGGCTGCCCTTTGGAAAGCGGTCCTCTTACCTAGAGGTCAGTAAGACGTCTCTGCGTGACGCCTTTGCGTGACGTCTCTGCGTGACGTCTCTGCGTGACGTCTCTGCGTGACGTCTCTGCGTGACGTCTCTGCGTGACGTTGTTTTGTTCTTAGAGTTGTTCCGCAGCACACGGCGCGAAATAGCTGAGGACGATATCCGCGCCCGCGCGGCGGATGGCGTAGAGCGTCTCCCACATGGCGCGCTGCTCGTCCAGCATGCCGCGCTCCGCCGCCGCCTTGATCATTGCGTACTCTCCGCTCACCTGGTACGCCGCGAGCGGCGAGCCGAATTGCTGCTTGGCACGCCGGATCAGATCGAGGCACGGGAGCGCGGGCTTCACCAGGATGATGTCGGCGCCTTCGCTCACGTCGAGCTCGATCTCCTTCATCGCCTCGTCCGCGTTGCTGCCCTGCATCTGGTAGGACTGGCGGTCGCCGAACTGCGGCGTCGAGCCGGCGGCCTCGCGGAACGGGCCATAGAATGCCGAGGCCATCTTGGCGGCGTACGACATGATCGGTACGCGAGAGAACCCGGCCGCGTCGAGCGCCTTGCGGATCCCCGCCACCCGGCCGTCCATCATGTCGCTCGGCGCCACGAGGTCGACCCCGGCGCGCGCCTGCGTCACCGCGACCTTACCGAGCAGGTACACCGACGCGTCGTTCTCGACCTCCCCGTCCTGGAGCACACCGCAATGCCCGTGATCGGTGTACTCGCACAGGCAGACGTCGCCCACCACGAGCAGGTCGGGCGTGGCCCGCTTCACCGCGCGCGCCGCCTGCTGCACGATGCCCTGCTCGTCGTAGGCCTCCGACCCGGTCGCGTCCTTGCTCTGCGGCAGCCCGAACAGAATGATCCCGCCGAGCCCGAGGCGGCGGGCGCGCTCGGCGTCCTTTACGAGCTCGTCTACCGAGGTTTGGTACACGCCGGGGAGCGTGGGCACCTCCCGGCGCACGCCCTCGCCGTGGCAGGCGAACAGCGGCCACACCAGTTGCGCTGGGACGAGGTGCGTCTCCTGAACCAGCCGGCGGAGTGCCGCAGTGCGGCGCAGCCGGCGCATGCGCCGGATCGGGAACTGGCTCATCGGCCGAGCAATCTCGACGCGCCTTGCGCCTGGAGCAAGCCCGCGACGGCGACGCCCGCGGCGGCTGGATCGCTCTCGTCGATGTCGGCCGATGCCGTGATCTGGACCGAGCCGTCGAGGGCCGTGACCCTCCCGAACAACCGAGCCCCGAGCCCCGAGTCCCGAGCCCCGACAAACGCCGCCACCGGCGCCTGACACCCACCGCCGAGGGCGGCGAGCAGGCTGCGCTCCGCGGCGACGGCGCCCGCGCTGGCGGCGTGCTCGAGCGGCGCCAGCGCCGCGCGGACCGTGCGGTTGTCCGCCCGAAGCTCGAGTCCCAGCGCGCCCTGCCCCGGCGCCGGCATCACCTCGAGGGGATCGAGCCGCGCAGCGATTCGGTCCGCGAGCCCGAGTCGCTCGAGCCCCACACCAGCGAGCAGCGCCGCATCGAGCCCGTCGCGCCCTTCCCTCACCTTCTGCACGCGGGTGGGCACGTTGCCGCGCAGCGCGACGATCTCGAGATCGGGACGTAGATATCGCAGCTGGGCGACGCGCCGCAAGCTGGACGTTCCCACCTTCGCCCCCCGCGCCAGCGCGGGGATTCCCGTTACGCCGTCCGCCCGCGTGACCAGCGCTTCCGCGGGATCTCCCCGTTCGGGCACCGCGCCGAGCGCGAGGCCGTCGGGGAGGTGCGTCGGTAAGTCCTTGAGCGAGTGCACCGCCACGTCGATGCGCCGGTCGCGCAGCGCGTCCTCGATCTCCTTCGTGAAGAATCCCTTTCCCTCGAGCTGGTGTAGCGGCCGGTCGACCTCCGCGTCGCCGCGAGTCGTGATGATCACCAGCTCGGTCGCGACGCCGTAGCGCATGAGCTCCGCCTGCACCCATTGTGCCTGCCACAACGCCAGCTTGCTGCCTCGCGTGCCCAGTTTCAGCGGACCGCTCACCTCTCCCGCTTCCCCCTTCCCCCTTCCCCGAAATACTGCACCAGGGCCCGCACCAGGCCGGGCACAGTGTACTCGACCGCCTCGACCGCCACGGTGAGGCCGAGCTCGCGCGCGGTCGCCGCCGTCACCGGGCCGATCACCGCCGTGGCAAACCGACCGCAGGTGGCGGCCTCGCGGCCCACGATTTCCACAAAGTGGCGCACCGTGGAAGAGGACGTGAAGGTGATCGCAGCGATCTTGCCGGCCAGCATCTCGCCGGCGAGCTCACTCCTGTCTCCCGCCTCCCGCACCGTCTCATAAACCGGGATCGCGTCCACGACGGCGCCGAGGGCACGCAACCCTTCAGGGAGCGCGTCGCGCGCCTCGCGCGCCCGGGGGAGCAGGACGCGCTTGCCGCGCAGCTCACCCCGCAGCGCGATCGCTTGAACCACGGCCTCCGCGACGAACTGCTCCGGGACGAGGTCCGGCGTGACACCGTGGCGGACGAGTGCCGTGGCCGTCGCCAGACCGATCGCCGCGACGGTCGCCGGACGCAGGTCGTGGGGCGTCAGGCCCCACGCCGCAAGCCGGTCGCACACCACCTGTACGGTATTCTGGCTGGTGAAGACGATCCAGTCGTAGCACTCCGCAGCGGCGAGCGCGGCACGCAGCGGCTCGAGATCGGCGAGCGGCTGGATGCGGATCACGGGGGCGGCCACCACCTCGGCGCCAAGCGTCGTGAGCGCTTCCGCCAGATCGGCAGCCTGCGCTCGCGCGCGTGTGACCACGATGCGCCGCCCGAGGAGGGGCTGCGCGGGGAGCGCGTGCCGCCGCGGCTGTGACATGTGTGGTTGCAATCTCTCCGTCACTAAAACCATAATCAAGCAATGTTCCGCTCCTTGCGATCGTCGCTGGCGCGGTTCGCCGTGCGGCGAGCCGCGGCGTGCCAGCGGTTCGCCCCCAGGCGCGCCGATTTCTGGCTCCGCCTGGCGTGTCGCTTCACGCCCGTGCTCGCGGAGGCTTACCCCGCGCTCGTGCGAATGCGGCGCGCAATCGAAAACCGGTGGGGCGCGCTAGCCGTGGCCCAAGCGGGCACCGAGCGGTTCCCGGACAACCCGGACGCGTGGATGTTGTTGGGCGAAGCCTACCAGATGGTGTACCGCCAGAAGGATGCTCTGGCCGCCTACGAGCAGGCGCTTGCCCTCGAGGAGCGCCCCGACGCGGCCGTCGCCGCCGGCGACCTGTACCGTCGCGCCGGCCTGCTGCAGGAAGCGGCAGCCCGGTTCGCCCGGGCCTACGCCGCGGGCGGCGGGGCGGAGGCCCTGTGGCTCAACGCGCAGACGTTGTTCCAGGCGGGCGACGAGCGGGCGGCGGACGAGGCGTTGCATCTCTGGGCGACTCAGGTGCCGGGAGGGCTGGACCGGCTGTCGGACGCGCGCGCCGAGCTGCGCGGGGGGAAGCGGGAGGGGTAGGAGCGGGGCGGTCCAGTATGGATTTGATGAGGGACTGAGAGTCCCTCCTCGGCGGCGGGGCGTCCTCAAGGACGCTGGTCCACAAGAGCGTCCTTCAGGACGCCAGGGGGCCGAGTTGGGACTCTCAGTCCCTCATAACAAACGGTCGGTCGCTCATGACACAACGGTCAGTCCCTCATCAACCGTCAGTCGCTCGAATCACACTCAATCACGGCTGTTTGGCCCGCCGGTACAGCGACAGCGCGTAGCCGAGCAGGATCACCGCCGTCACGATGTAGGCGGCGACCATGTAGGCGCCGTTGTGGGGCACGTCAGGCATGCTCCCTTCCTTGCGCTTCGCGCTGCAGTGCCAAGGCGTACCGCTGCGTCACGAACCCCACATACAGGAGTGTGAACACAGCGAACGAAACCAGCAGGGTCACCAGCATGCTCCCCGGCAGCGAGGGCGAGCTCGGTTTCAGCACAATGGGCTGGGGGTGAAGCGTGCGGAACAGGTACACGCTCAGGTGGATGAAGGGGAGCAGGACCAGCCCGCAGATCCCCAGCACCGCTGAGTAGCGGGCTCGCAAGCCGGGCTCGACCACGGCCCCGCGCAGCAGCAGGTACCCTATAAAAAGGAAGAAGAGGAATAGGGTCAGGGTCAGCCGGGCGTCCCAAGTCCACCAGGTCCCCCAGATCGGCTTGGCCCAGATCGGCCCTGTCGTCAGCATCACCAGGGAGAAGGCCGTGCCCACTTCCGCGGAGGCCGCGGCGAAGCGGTCGAACCGCAGGTCCTTCACGATCAGGTAGAGAATGCTGCAGAGTCCCACCAGCCCCATGGCGAGCATCGCCGACCAGGCGGCGGGCACATGCAGGTAGAAGATTTTTTGGGCGGGCCCTTGGAAGCGCTCCAGCGGCGTGAAGGCGAGCGCCCGCACGTACACGCCGGCCAGCAGCACCAGCCCCAACAGCGTGATCCGGCGGCCTTTGTGCGCCAGGCTCATTCGTCTACCGTGAACGGGAAGAGCAGGGTGGCGAGCGACACGAACCCGATGTCGTAAGCGGCCAGCAACCTAAACCACCCGGCGGCCTCGCTCAAGGGACGCCCACCCAAGAGCCGTGCCGTCACCTGCACCGCGCCGATCAGCGGCGGGACGAGGAACGGCAACAGCAGCACGACGAGCAACAGCTCGGCGAAGCGGGTGCGGATGACGAGCGCGCTGAACAGCGTCCCCACCGCCACGAATCCGATCGTGGCGAGCGCGATCACGCCGACCAGGGGGAGCAGCACCCGACCCACCGGCACGTCGAAGAACAGCACGAACAGCGGTAACCCGACGGCCTCCACTAGCGCGACGAACACGAGATTCGCGAGCAGCTTGCCCCAATACAGACTGGTGCGACTCAGCGGCGACACGAGCAGGCCTTCGAGCGCCTGGTTCTCGAGCTCCAGCTGGAACGCGCGATTGAGCGCGAGCATCGCGGCGAATGTGAACGTCACCCACAGGATCGTGGGGGCGAGGTCGATTGTCGCCACGGCCGTCGGATCGCGTCCGAAGTTGAACATGGTGAGCACGAGCGCCGAGAATACGAGCGCGGAGACGAGGGCCGTGCGCGTGCGGAACTCGAGCAGGAGATCCTTACGCGCGACGGTCCACGCCTGTCGCAGCAGGTCAGCCATCGGCCTCCTTCTCCCCCACTGCGCGACGGTACTCCTCGGCGATCTGTGCCGGGCGGCGCGCGCCCCGCGGCGCGAAGTGCACGAACCGCCCGCCCCGCTGGAATGCCACGTCGGTGGCAAGCTCGACGCCCTCGCCCACGTTGTGCGTCGCCAACACGACGACGCGGCCGGCGCCCTGGAACCGGGCGAGCAGCGCGCGGAACTCCGCAGCGGCCGCGAGGTCGAGCCCCGTGAACGGCTCGTCCAGTAGCAGCACCCGCGGCTCGTGGATCAGCGCCTTGGCGATCGCGGCCCGTTGCGCCAGCCCCCGAGACAGCGACCACACCGCCTGCTCGGCGCGGTCCGCGATTCCGAGCTGGCGCAGCGTCGCGTCCGCTCGCGTCGCGCGGGTCGCTGCCGGGACGGCGTACAGCGCCGCCCAAAAGAGCAGGTTCTCGCGCACGGTGAGGTGACCGTAGAGGTGTGATTGATGGCCGATCCAGCCGATCGCTCCCCGCCCGCCGGCCACCGTGGCCCGCCCGGCGTCAGGCCGGATCAGCCCCGCCAGTACCTTGAGGAGCGTCGTCTTTCCGGCGCCGTTCGGTCCGAAGATGGCGAGCGTTTGTCCCGCCTCGAGGCTGAACGAGACATTGTCGAGTGCGACCACGCGCCCCCCCCCGGTTCCGAAGGCGTGTCGCAGCCCTTCAGCCGAGAGCATCGATACGCGCGGCCAGGTCTTCCATATCGAACGGCTTGACGAGATACCCCGAGTGCCCGAGGTCGAGCACGTTGATCAGCGGCTCCATGCTCACGTAGGAGGTCGTCACGATCACCGGGAGGGCGGGATGGGAGGCGCGGATCTCCTGGAGCAGAGTCACGCCATCGGTGTCCGGGAGGCGGAGGTCGAGCACCAGGACTTCGGGGCGGAATGCTTCGAGCTGCCCGCGGGCCTCGCTCCCGCTCGCGGCGAAGGCAACCTCGTACCGATCGGCGAAGAATCGGTCATAGGTCCGCCGCAGCGCCACCTCATCCTCGACGAACAGTACTTTGCGCCGCGTCGGGGGAGGGGGAGCCCGCATGGTGGGGCAATATATGCGGGCGACCCTCGACGTCTACGGCGCGGGCGCTCAGGCCCCGCCGCTCTCCAGCTCGAACAAGTCGTCCAGCTTGGTGAGTACCAACAGGAAGCGCAGCTCCTCATTCGCTCCCCGCAGGCACACCGCCAGGCGGCGCTCCGCTGCCTTGCGCTGAATCAGCATCAGTGCGCCCAGCCCCGCGCTGTCGACTTGGCGGGTCCCCGACAGGTCGATGACCAATCGTCCCGTTCCTTCCTCGAGCTGTGCCAGCAGCTCGCCGGCGGCGCGGCGGAACGCAGTCCGCGAGTCGAGGCCCAGCTCCTCGGGGGCGGCCAGGACTTTTTCGGTTGGGTGCGTGGACATCGTCATCGCTTCCTCCACTGTCGGCTCCAGTAATCGGCGCCAATACGGCTATGCGACTCCGGTGCCACCCCCGGGCGGACAGAGCTAAGCTGCGGCTCCTCAACCGGTTGTCAAAGTCGTCGTGGGCGCCCCCACGCCGGGCCGTGCCGCAGACCGAGTGGCGCGGCGCATATTGCAAGGCGGCGACACCTCCTTGACCACGTTACCAGCAAGGGGCATACCTTTACGGAACAGACCACCCGTACGGACAATCGACCAACCGAAACTCCGGCATCTTGAAGGCAACCCACATGGCAAAGGCAATCGAAAAGACGGAGCTCACCGAGGTCAGCGAAGCGCAGATCGCCGTGCACTGGAAGGAAGAGGAGTACTATCAGCCTTCCGAGAAGTTCAAGGCACAGGCCAACATGCGGGACCCGCACGTGTTCGAAAAGTTCGGGCTCGACAAGTTTCCGGATTGCTTCAGAGAATATGCGGATATGCTGACCTGGTTCGAGCCATATCACACCGTCCTCGATACCAGCGACGCGCCGTTCTGGAAATGGTTCGTCGGTGGCAAGATCAATGCGTCGTACAACTGCGTGGACCGTCATCTGACCAAATACGGGGACAAGGCAGCCTTCATTTTCGTGCCCGAACCAGAAGCAGAGCCGGATGTGATCATCAAGTATCAGGAGCTACACACCCGCGTTAATGAAGCGGCGGCCCTGCTGCGCGGCTTGGGCCTCAAGGCGGGTGACCGCGTCACCTTTCACATGCCAATGGTCCCGGAGCTGCCGATCACGATGCTGGCGTGTGCGCGACTGGGAATCATCCACTCGCAGGTCTTCGGCGGGTTCAGCGGTCAGGCGTGCGGCTCGCGCATTCAAGATTCGGGCAGCCGCGTGCTGATTACCATGGACAGCTACTGGCGCAATGGCACGCTCGTCGATCACAAGGCGAATGCGGACATCGCGGTGCGGACGGCGAAAGACCTGGGACAGGACGTGGACAAGGTCTTGGTGTGGCAGCGTTATCCCGGAAAGTATTCCGCCAAGACGCCGATGGTTCCGGGCCGCGATTTCTTCGTGAACGACCTGCTCAAAGAGTACAAGGGCAAGAAAGTCGAACCCGTGGCCTTGCCGTCGGAGGGGCCACTGTTCTTGATGTACTCGAGCGGCACTACGGGGAAACCCAAGGGCGCACAACACAGCATCGCGGGCTACTTGGCCTACGTGACCGGCACGTCCAAATGGATTCTCGACATTCATCCGGAGGACGTCTATTGGTGCATGGCGGACATCGGCTGGATCACCGGGCATTCCTACATCGTCTACGGTCCCCTGGCGATCGCGGCGACGAGCGTGCTGTATGAAGGGGTGCCGACTTATCCGGACGCGGGGCGGCCCTGGCGGCTCGCCGAGCGTTTGGGCGTGACTATTTTCCATACCGCGCCGACGGCCGTCCGCATGCTGCGAAAACTCGGTCCTCAAGAACCCCGCAAGTACAAGTACCATTTCAAATCGATGACGACGGTAGGAGAGCCCATCGAACCGGAGGCGTGGCGCTGGTACTACGACGAGGTCGGCAAGCGCGAAGCCGTGATTACCGATACATGGTGGATGACCGAAACCGGCGGCTTTCTCGGCACGACCATGCCGGCGATTCATCCGATGAAGCCGGGCAGCTGCGGCCCCGCCGCGCCGGGGATTCATCCGGTCATCTATGACGAGACCGGCGCCGAGGTTCCCAAGGGCTCCGGCAAAGCCGGCAACATCTGCATCCGCAATCCGTGGCCGGGCATCATGCAGACGATCTGGGGCGACCGCGACCGCTACGTCAAGACCTATTTCGCCAAGTACAACACGAATCCCCGGAGCAAGGACTGGCGCGACTGGCCCTTCATGTGCGGCGATGGCGCGGTGCAGGCGGCAGATGGCTATTACCGCATCCTCGGCCGCATCGACGACGTGATCAATGTGGCCGGCCACCGCCTCGGCACGAAGGAGATCGAGTCCGCCTGTCTCACAGTCCCGGAGATCGCCGAGGCCGCCGTGGTGCCTGTCCAGGACGAGCTGAAGGGACGCGTGCCCGAGGTGTACGTCGCGGTCAAGCCCGGGGTGAAGGCGAGCCAGGACATCGTGGACCGCGTGATCAAGGCGAACGAAGAGGTGATCGGCAAGATCGCGCGACCCAAGCACGTCTACATCGTGCCGGATATGCCCAAGACGCGCTCCGGGAAGATCATGCGCCGCGTGCTCGCGGCAATCTCGAATCGTAGAGATGTCGGCGACGTGACCACTCTCGCGAACCCGGATGTGGTCGAGCAGATCCGGACGATGGTGCAGGGCAAAGAGACCGTCACAACACAAGAAGCATTGCCGGAGGACATCGCGAAGTTCGGCCAGGTCGAATAAAGCAGCCGAACGACCCAGGCCCCACGCCGCGACAAGAATACGCAGTCGCTTCGTGGGGCCTGGGTCGTTCAGCTGCTGTTACAGCTCCACCTGCGCGCCCACCTCGAATACCTGGTCCGCCGGGATCTTGAAGAACGCGGTCGCCCGCAGCGCGTTGCGTGACATGAACGCGAACAGCGACTCACGCCACTGGGCCATGCCGGGACGATCGGAGGCGACGAGGGTCTCGCGCCCGAGGAAGAACGTCGTTCCGGCGATGGGGATGTCGAGCGACTTCACCTGACAAGCCGCCAGGACGTCCTCGATGTCCGGATCGTCCATGAACCCGTAGCGGGCGATCACTTGGTAGAAGCCCTTCCCCAGGGGTTTCACGGTCACGCGCTCTGCGGGCAGGACGTGGGGCACGTCCTCGGTTACCATCGTCAGGAACACGATCCGCTCGTGCAGCACCTTGTTATGCGCGAGGTTGTGCACCAGCGCCGGTGGGGTGCCGTCGGTGGTGCCATACAAGAACACCGCAGTCCCGGGCACGCGCAGCGGCGGCTCGGCCGCGAGATCGGCGAGCAGCATCTTGAGCGCGACGGTCTTCTCCTGCATGCGCTTCGCGAGGACCTCGCGTCCGCTCTTCCACGTGGTCATCAACGTGAACAGCGTCGCAGCGATCGCAAGCGGCACCCAACCGCCGTAGCGGATCTTCAGCGCGTTCGCGAAGACAAACAGCACGTCCACCACCAGAAACAACGCCGCGACGCTGGCGGCACGCGGGAAGCGCCAGTGCCACACCTCCCGGCTCATCACGTAGAACATCAGGGTCGTGATGAGCATCAGGGCCGAAATGGCCACGCCGTAGGCACCGGCGATGCGGCTCGAGGTCTCGAAGCTGAGCACCAGGACGCAGGTGAGCAGCATCAGCCCCCAGTTGACGAGGGGCACGTAGATCTGGCCGATCGTGCGCGACGACGTGTGCTCGATCTGGAGCCGGGGGCTGTACCCGAGCTGCACCGCCTGGCGCGTCAGGGAGAAGGCGCCGGAGATCACCGCCTGCGAGGCGATGACGGCCGCGGCGGTCGCAAGGGCGATCAACGGGTACAGGGCCCAGCCCGGAGCCAGATGGTAGAAGGGGTTCTCGGCCGCGGCTGGATTCCGCAGCAGCAGCGCGCCCTGCCCGAAATAGTTGAGCAGGAGGCCCGGGAACGTGACGCTGAACCACGCGATTTGGATCGCACGATGGCCGAAGTGGCCGAGGTCCGCGTACAGCGCTTCGCCACCTGTCACCACCAGGAACACCGCACCCAACACGATGAGGCCCCGGCCCGGGGCTTCTGCAAAAAAGCGGACGGCGTGGTGGGGCGACACGGCGGCCAGCACCGCCGGCTGGTGCACGATCTCGCTCAACCCGAGGACCCCGAGCGTGGCAAACCAGACGAGCATTACGGGACCGAATAGGGCGCCGATGCGCGCCGTCCCGCGGCTCTGCAGCAGGAACAAGCCGACAAGGATCACGAGCGTCACAGGTAGCACCCAGCTGGCCAGCGCCGGGGTCGCGACCTCGAGCCCCTCCACGGCGCTGAGCACAGAGATCGCCGGGGTGAGGCCGCCGTCCGCGTACAACAGCGCCGACCCGAAGATCCCGAGCACGATCATAAGGCGGCGGGGCGAGAGGCCTCGAGCCAGGCGGGCGCCGTTTACGAGCGCCATCAAGGCGAGCACACCGCCCTCTCCCTTGTTGTCGGCGCGGATGATCACGATGTGGTACTTGATCGTGACGACGATGACGAGCGACCAAAAGACGAGCGACAGGACGCCGAGCACGTTACCCGGCGTGACGGCGATGCCGTGCTGGCCGTAGAACGACTCGCGAAGTGCGTACAGCGGGCTCGTCCCGATGTCGCCGTATACGACCCCCAAGGCGGCAAGCGCCAACGTGAGCAGATAGCGACCACGCGGGGCGGTCCCAGGCTCCGAACGTGGGGTCATGGCGCTGAATACTAGCCGGTCGGGGCAGTCGCGGAGTGCACCGTCGTAAACTTGAGCCGAATCAACGGTTGGGCCGCACCGTGTGGATCGAGAGCGTCCAGATCGCCGTGATGACTGCCGCGGAAGCGACACACCAGCGGCAGACCGCGTGCAGCACGAACAGCTCGAGGTAGGTCAGGTACAGCGTGAACCCGAGCCCGGCGGTGGACAGCGCCGCCAGCGCGAGCGTGATGCGACGATCCGCAGCGAACGCCGGCTGCAGGCCGACGAGCCCCACGGCGAAGAGCACTGCGTAGCCCGCCACGCCGACGAGGGCCACGGGGACTCCGAAGACGACCGCGTAGCGGCTGGTCTGCACGGCCTCACAGCTGCCCGTGCCGCACTGCAGCACGCCGATCACGCCGATCTTGTACAGCCACAAGTAGGTCGCGACCAGCAGCCCCACCAGGGCCAGGACCACGATCGCCTGCCGGCGCCGTATCACTTCCGCGGTTTCGTTTGTTTCGCCAGGCTGTCGACCAGGGCCTTGAACGCGTCGGAGGTGGGGTGTCCGTCGAACCGCTTGCCGTTCACGAAGAACGTCGGTGTACCGCCGATGCCGAGCGCCTCGCCCTCCTGGAGACTCGCCTGGATGCGGCCGGCGTAACGCTGCCCGTCGATGCAGGCGTCGTACTTGTCGAGGTCGAGGCCGGCACTCTTGGCGAAGTCCCGGAACAAGGAGCGCGGATTCTTGCCGGTCTGCGCCCATTGGTGGTTGCTGAAGAGCTGATCGTGCATCTCCCAGAACTTTCCTTGCTCACCGGCGCACTGCGCCGCGAGCGCGGCGTAGCGCGAGTACTGGTGGGTGGGAAGGGGGAAATCCCGATACCGCCAGCGCACCTTCCCCGTCGCGATGAGCTGCTCGCGGATCACGGGCATCTGCACGGTCGCGAACGACGCGCAATACGGACACTCGAAGTCGGAGTATTCGGTCACCTCGATTGGGGCGGCGTCTGCGCCGAGCGTGAAGCCGCGAAAGCCGTCGGTTGCGGGGAGGGGCGGCAGCGCGCTCGCGGCGGGCGCGGCCGCCGGTGTGCCCCGCGAGCCGTACCAGATGACCCCACCGCCGATCACCGCCACCGCGGCGAGCAGCACGTAGAATCCTTTCATACGTCGCGACTCCGCCGCCAGGGGTCATCGTCTTCCTCGTCGTCGCGCCGCTCCGCCTCTTCCACGATGCGCCGGCTCTCCGCGATCTCCGGCGTGTCGTAGGTGAGCCGCACTTCATAATGGAACAACTCGCTGCGCGCGTTGCCCAGGAGCTTCTGCAGCTCGGCGACTCGATCGAGCAGCTGCCCGGCGCGGTCGAGCGCCTGAATGCGCTCGGCGATGGCCCGGAGCATCGCTACCAGTCGCTCAGCCCGCTCCGGCCCGTAGACTTGGTCTTTGTCGTCGCTCATACGTCCACCTTCCCCGCCTGTACGGCCCACGCCGCGGTCGCCTCCCCGCTCCCCCGTTCCACCATCTGATTATACCACCTCCCGATGGCCGCCGCGGGCCCTTTGCACCGACGCCTGCCGCTATTACATTGCTGCGCCGTTGACCCGCGCCCCCGCGCCTTCAGCATGAGAAAGGAGTGCCCCACGCATGGCCAAAACCCGTTCGGAACCCCGCAAGCTGTCGACTCCGACCCCGTTTGAGCAGGCCCGAGACGAGTTGTTCTCGCACATCCTTCGCTGTGGCGTCCTGGAAGCGACCCCCGAGCATCAGAAAGAGTGGTTCGACGACACGATGCTCTACCTGGCCGACCGCTACGTAGAGCTGGACGAGCAGCAGATCGCAGAGTTGCGCGTGCTGGGCGAGCGTTATTGCCGGCCCGTGGTGGGGCGGAACGCGACGGTCGCCGCGAACGTCTGAGGCGTTCGCACCGCGACGCTGCCGGGCGCTCGGTTCGCGGGCGCCTTTTTTTATCGCACCCACCAGGACGGCAGCCGCCGCCAACGCCGTCCCGCCGAGACCCGGACGCCACCTGCGACGCCCAGCTCCGCGTACCAGCCGGCCGCCCGGCCGGGCGCGGACTCGAGGCCCACGAGTGCCGTGAGGTAACCCGCTCCGCGCTCGGAGGTCGCGGCGGCGAAGGCGATGCCGACGCCGCCGTACAGGCTCGTTCCGGTGCGGTCACCGGGATTGAGCAGGAATTGCGCGCTCACCGCAACGCGCAGGCCCGACGCCCCCTCGTAGCTCCCGCCCGCGGCCGTCAGGGCGAAGCGCCCCTCTCCCCCCGGCCGCCGTGCTACGCCGAGCTCCACGCCGTAGAAGCCGTGTCGTGCCACCACGGCGGTCACCCCAGCCCCCGCCTCGGTGACCGTGAGCCGCTGGGCGAGCGCGGGCTGCCACCCCGCCACCACTCCCATCAGGGCGAGCACGCAAGCGAGCGAGCTAGCGAAGCGCGACGTCGTAGGTGACGCGGATATCGGGGGCGAGCGAGGCGACCACCGAGCAATATTTCTCGAGCGAGAGGTCGATCGCCCGGCGCGCCTTCGCTTCGTCCGCGCCGTCAGCGGCGATCGCGAAGCGGAAGTGGAGCGCGGTGTAGCGTCGCGGCTCCGTCTCGCGGCGCGTTCCCACCACGGCAATCTCAAGCGAGCGCAACACCACGCGCTGCTTCTGGAGAATCACCACGACGTCCGCGGCGCTGCACGTGGCCGCAGCGACGAGCAGCAGCTCCACCGGCGACGTGGCGGCGCTGCCGTTCCCGTCCACCACGATCGACGGCCGGCCCGGCGCTCCGCCCTCGAACCGGAGCTCCTCGCGCCACCGCACAGTGACCTGGCGCACGTCGCCCGCCACGCTCAGTTCCCTCGCCGCGTCGTGAGACCTACGAAGATCCGGTTGCGCCGGAACAGGTCCATCCCGTGGTATTCGAGCAGCCAGTTGAAGGTGGAGCGGTAGTGCAGCTCGACGCCGGCCACGACGTTCACCCACAGATTGGGGCAGTCCGGATCGGCGCCGCAGCCGTCGTGCCCCGCGAGGCTAAAGCCACCGCCCATGTACGTGGTGGCGGCCTGCTCGTCGCCGGTGAACCGGTAGGCCGCCTCGAAGCTCCCCACATACGTATTGGCGCCGTGAAACACTCCGATCTCGGCGGAGGGGCGGAGCCGGAGGCGCGGGATCACCAGATTCCCCACGTCGAGCGTGGCCCCGAGTGCGAGCTGGGTGCTGCCGAGATCGACCCCCCCGCGCACGCCGAAGCCGAACAACCCCAGTCGCGTCCCGCGCTCGCTCCCGCGTCGCACCGGCGGCGGATGGAACTCCTGAGCCGCGAGCGATGTCACGATGGTGAGTGCCGCGAGCGTCGTCCCCACGCTGCGCATCACGCCCCTCCCCTTCCCTCTCCGTCGCCGTCCAACGGTGACGGTCTGCTGCGCCCCCCCCTTCCCCTCCGCGTCGCTACTCGCCCGTAGTCCCAGATTGCGTACAGGCCGACGGCCGCGGTCGCCCACGCGAGCCGCCGTGCGTACGGCGAGTCGGTGATCACAGCGGCCAGTGTGAGTAGCTGCAGCACGGTGACCGCCTTGCCCCCGGCTCGCGCGGGCAGCGCCACGGGCCGCCGCAACAGCCAGCCGCCCAGCGAGCCGAGCACGGCTACGATATCGCGCGCCAGCACGGCGACGATTTCCAATGCAGGCAACAAGCGTCGCCCAGCCACCGTGACGAACGCCGCGGCCATGAACAGCTTGTCCGCCACCGGGTCGAGAACCGCGCCGGCGCGGGACGAGCCGAAGCGCCGTGCCAGCATCCCGTCGAAGAAATCCGATGCGGCGGCCGCGCCCACCAGCCCCAGCTGCCAACTGGGATGGTGCACGAATGGAAACGCGACCGCCAGGGGAACCCGAAGCGCCGTAAGCAGATCGGCCCACGTCACCCACGGTTTCACTTGCTCCTCCCAACCGCGCGTCGTAGCTTCGACCGCGTGGACCTCAAGCTGCTGAAGCAAGCGGCGATTTTCCAAGACTTGGACGAGGGGGAGGCGGCCCGCGTCGCCGAAGTCTGCCGGGAGCACGAATTCGCCGTCGGACAACACGTCTTCAAGGAAGGTGAACCCGGCAATCGCCTGTTCATCATCTCGCAGGGCGAGGTCCGGATCTCGCGCACCATTCCCGGCTCGGGCGAGGAGGCCCTCGCTGTCCTCAAGCCCGGGGCCTGTTTCGGCGAAATGGCGATCTTCGATCGCTCCGAGCGGTCGACCGACGCGATCGCAAACACTTCCTGTACCCTCATCACCATCTCGCGGTCCGACTTCGAACTGCTGCTCGATTTCAACCGCGACATCGCCTATAAGGTGCTCTGGTCGGTAGTGCGGCTGCTCTCCGCCCGGCTGCGTGTGACGAACGACAACCTCCGGTCGTTCCTCGCCATGTCCATGTTCTAGGCATTGACCGGGTCGTCGTAGTCACGAGCCCCGCGGCCTGGGCTCCGCTGCGTCCGCTGGAGACTTCTTCGACGTGGGCCTGCCCGAAGGGTACCGTGCCGCTCTGGCCGCGCTCCACCCGGGCGTTTACCCTTAAGCCACCTATGAGATCGACTCCGCCGGCGCTGCTAGTCTGCGTCCTGGCAGCCGCCGCGTGTCAGGACCTGACTAACAAGCCCTCGCCGTACGTGTTGCTCAATCCAGTTCTGGACTCGCTGTTCGTCGGGGATCAGTCACCGCCGCCCGTCGTCACTTACTACGACGGCAAGGGCGGCTCGTTCAATCCTACGCCCAGCCAGGTCACCTGGAGCAGCGCCGACACGACCATCTCCATAAACAGCGCCACCGGCAGGATCACGGGCCTCAAGCGCGGCACCGCGATCATCACGGCCGACGTGCAAGGCACTCAAGGCATCGCCCTCATCGTCGTCTCGAACACGCTCGACCTCACCCTACTCGCCGATACGATCTATCTCGTGCCGGGCGATACCTTCACCGTGCCGGTCGCGGTGCAGAAGAAGAGCAGCCCGCCGGACCCTGCGCCGGTCGTCTCGTACGAAGCGCCATCGAACGCCGTTTACAGCATGGACCCGGCGAGCGGCCTGATCACCGCGCTGGCAGCCGGTGGGCCGGTGCAATACATCGTCCACGCCGACACCATCGCCGCCCGCGGGGGGGTTTACGTGGTCGCTGATACGGGCGGCAAGTTTTTCTTCTCCGTCCTCGGCACGGCCATCACGCACGTGGGAGGCGGGATCCGGGGGGTGAACTACACCCGCAGCAACGGGAAGCTCGCGTTCCGCCTCCGCGGCATTTACCCATGGAGCGGCACGACGCAGCAGGTCGTGCAGATCACGCTGCCCGACTCGATCCTCGGACCGGGCCCCTATCCGATCGATTCCCTGGGCCCGGCCGAAGCCGCCATCGGGTTCGGCCAACCCGCGGCGATCTGCGCGCCGCCGCGCCCCTGGGCCCTGTGGTCGGCCCAGAGCCCCGCGATCACCGCGTTCTCGCGGCAGGACGCCGGCGAGCTCGACATTACGCGGCTCGACACCGTGGCGAGCGGCGTGAGGATCAGCGGGCGCTTTCTCTACCTGGCGCAGCGGACCGATCTCTACACCGATCCCCTCGGCATCCTGACGGTCCGGGGTACCTTCGTCGCGCCGCTCGTCACGGACCGGACCAACTGCCAGTAGTGACCTTCGAGCACGCGTTCGCCGACTTGGGCGGCATACCGGCCAACCGCCTGACGGACGCCCAGGGTCTCACGGGCCTGCTCCTCGCCGCCGCGAACGCGGCGGGCCTCAACCCGGCCTCAGCCCCGGTGGTGCAGGTCGGGCCGCGCGGCCTCGCTGCAGCGCTCCTGTGCCACGGCGGGCACGTGGCGCTGCACGCGCTCCCGGAGGAAGGGCTGTGTTTCGTCGACGTCGCGGGGCCCGGCGTCAGACACCCGCAGCGAGGCCTGGAGATCATCATCAAGCGCTTGGGCGCACGCGAGGTGCGCAGTGACACGCGCCGGCGCGGCAGCGTCACCCCAGCGACCAACCCGGAGGCTTCATGAACGCACTCACCCCCTACGCGGCCTTCTTCATGCGGCTCGCGGTGGGCGGCGTCTTCCTCATTCACGGCTGGAGCAAGTTTCACCGCGGCATCGCGGCGGTCGCTGGCTTTTTCGGCACCGCCGGGATCCCGTTCCCGACTATCGGGGCGTTCATCGTGATCGTGGTGGAAACGATCGGCGCGGCGTGCGTGATCCTCGGACTCTTCACCCGCGCATGGGCTGCCTGCATGATGTTCGAGATGGCCATCGCCATGCTGATTCAGCTCCGGGGCGGCCACAACATCGAGCTCGAAGGACTGCTGTTCGCGGGCGCGTTGACGCTGATCGCGCTGGGAGACGGGCCGCTCTCCGTCGCCGTCCGATTCAAGCACACGGGGATGTAAGACTCTTACCGTCTCTAGTGAAGTATCCGAAGCAGCCCCGCGTCCGCGCTCCCCCTGAGGAAGCTCTCCGGGTCCGTCGCCGGGATCGCGATGCCCGTCTGCTTGCGCCCACGCTGCGCAGTGGCGGCCATGTACTGCTCCAGTGAGCCGCCGGCCCACTCGCCGGCGTCGTCCTTCATCTGCCGCACGATTTCTTCCCACGTGCCGACGTACGTGACGCCGCCGAGCGTGCTCACGCGGTGGATCTCGCTGTGGACGAGGTGCCCTCCGCCCCCTAGCCCGGAGCGGGTGCGCATCCCCGGCAGCTCGGTGAGCAGCGTGCCGAACAGCTCGAGCTGCCGCGGATCCCGCACGCGGCCGTCCGGCCCCATCGCCTCGATTTCGGCGAGCAGCAGGTCGTCGGGCGCCGCGTCGCCGACGAGGTCGTCCAGCCGCCGGTGCCACGGCGCCAGCTCGGGGTCAGCGTCGGGCAGCCGGTAGACGCTCTTCTTCAGCTCGATCAGGCGCCAGATCGCGAGGCCGTCGAAGTGGTCCTCAGGCTCAGTGCGCTCGAGATGAAACAGAGCAGCTTCGTACTCGCCCCGGTCGTACAGGAGGTTCGCGAGGTAGATCCGCGCCTCGCCCTGGTCGGCGTCGAGCTCGAGGGCGCGGCGCAGCCAATACAGGGCGTCGGCTTCGTCGCTGAGGCGGTGCGCCGCGTAGCCTACGCACGCCGCTGCCTCCGCCGAGTCGGGGTGCGCCGTGAGGGCGACCTCGAAGAACCGCCGCGCCTGGTCGAGCACGGCCTCGCGGAACAGGGCGCGCCCCACTTGGAGCATCAAATCGTGATCGTCGCGAAACCCGAGGGCGAGGATCCGGTCGAAGCAGGCCACAGCGCCCGCGCGGTCGCCGAACTTGAGCAACACCTCGCCCAGGCCCGCCAAGGCGTCTTCGTGGTCCGGGTCGAGGCCGATCGCCTGCTCGAACGCGCGACGGGCCCAAAGGTACTCCTCGCGGGCGAGCCGCGCGTAGCCCATCCCCACGTGGAGCTCCACGGCATGGGGATAGAGCCCGAGGCCTGTTCGCAAGGCCTCGATCGCTTCGTCGTATTGTCCTTCGTTGTAGAGCTGATGCGCGCGTTCGTCGTAGTCGTCGGAGCTGAGGAACGGTTCCGACATCGAACGGGCCTCCCGGGAAGGTTGTGCTATGATAAGAAGCGCCGCACGGTTACACAAGCGACCTGCGCGGGCTATCTTGACCGCCGATGACGCCCGCTCCCGCGCCCGGCCCCGCCTCGCTCGAGCCCATCCCCGATGGGTCGGTGACTGCGGCGCGAGGCTTCACCGCTGCGGCGGCTCACGCCGGGCTCAAGGCCGACGGTGCGGTCGACGTCGCGTTGCTCGTGTCGACGACGAGCTGCGCCACCGCCGGCGTGTTTACCAAGAATGCGGTGCGCGCCGCGCCCGTGGTGTACGACGCCGACCTGCTCTCGGAGCGGCCGGGCCGAATCCGCGCCGTCGCGATGAACGCGCGTGTCGCGAACGCGTGCACTGGGCCGGAGGGACTTGCTGCGGCCCGGACGGTGGCCCAGGCCGCCGAGCAGGCGGCGGCCCTCCCCCCACGCACCGCGCTCGTACTCTCAACGGGCGTGATCGGCGTGCCCCTCCCTGTCGCGCAGATCGCGGCCGCGCTGCGTGAGGCCGCGACCCGCCTCACCCCCCTCGGCGGCGTCGAGGCGGCGCGCGCCATCATGACCACCGACACGCGGCCGAAGCACTGCGCGGTGCGCCTGGAGACGGCCGCAGGCATCGTCACCGTCGGGGGGATCGCCAAAGGCGCCGGGATGATCCATCCCGACATGGCGACGTTGCTCGCCGTCCTCACGACGGACGCCGTGGCCGAGCCCGCCGCGTTGCAGCCCCTGCTCCGCCGCGTCGCCGACCGCAGCTTCAACGCCATCTCGGTGGACGGCGACACCAGCACCAACGACACAGCGCTGCTGCTCGCCAACGGAGCGTCGGGCGTGGACCCGGCACGGGACGGCGCCGTGTGGAAGCTGTTCGAAGCGGCCGTGCTGCATGTGGCCCGTACGCTGGCCCTGGCTATCGTGGCCGACGGCGAAGGAGCGTCCAAGCTCGTCGAGATCCACGTGGTGGGCGCCGTGAGCGAGGCAGCGGCGCGCGAGGTCGGGCGCGCCATCGCGCGATCGGCGCTCGTGAAGACGGCGGTCTACGGGGCGGATCCCAACTGGGGCCGCATCCTCGCCGCCGCGGGGGCAGCGGGAGTGGCGCTGGCGACCGACCGCATCACACTGCAGGCGGCCGCTAACGGCGAGTGGCTGACGCTCGCTGAGGGCGGCGCGACGGCCCACCCCGACCCGGAGCAGGCGCGCGCCATCTTCCAACAGAAAAACATCCGCCTCCGCATCGACCTTGGCCTCGGTCGCGCGGAGGCGATGGTGTGGACGTGCGATTTGACGCCGGACTACGTCCGGATCAACGCCGATTACACCTCGTAAGACTACGGCTTCATCGGCATCTTGCTGCTGTCCTTGGCCGCGGCCGCCGGCTTCGCCGGCTTGGCGTGCTTCTTGGCCGACGCCTTCTTCGTGCCCTTCTTGGCGGTGGCGGGCTTCGCCTTCGACGATGTGTCAGTCGCCGGCGCCTGGCCCTGCATCGGCGACGAGGGCTGCTGCGCCACCACGATCGCCGGGGCGGCGAGCAACGCCAGCGTGAGGAGCGTGCGACGAATCATGTGGGAGTACCTCCAGAGGGAGCGCGCGAGCCACCCTGGCCCGCTTCACCGTTGAGACCCGCCACCGCACCACGGCGTCACGGGGAGCGGCGTCGCGCGGCCGCCCGCCCAGTGGGTTTCATCCTGTAACGCCTGAGCTCTCCCTTGCCAGGCGTCAAGGCGGAGGCAGGGCCGTCGTCCCGGGCCGGCGCGCGCCCGCCACGCTCGCCCCAGCCGGCTTCGGCGGTGGCGGCACGTTGGGGAGCTCGCGCCGCACCACCGCCATTGCCTCCGCCTGGGAGTGACCTCGCTGCACCTCGTGGAGCACGGCGGTGGAAACATCGAGCAACCGCTCGCCCCGGAGCCCCTGCCGAGCGGCGTCGATGATCAGCGCCGCGGACGAGTCGGGCTCGAAGTGGTGGGTCGCCAGGTCGGCGACGGCGTGCAGCGCCGATCCGCGCGGCTCTTGCGGCAGGGCCGCCACGATTCGCTCCACCACAAGCGTCGGGAGCCCCCGCTTGAGCGCGGCGTAGATCGTCGTCACTTCGGCAGCGGTCGCCGGCGGCGCATCGCCCGCCCGCACCAGCAGCGCCCGCGCGTCCCGCAGTTGACCGAGCATCGCTTGCGCGGCCGCCGCGATGCGACCGGCCGGCTGATGTTTCGCCCCGCCTTCGAGCGCCTTCTGCACCAGCGGCTCGGTCGGCAGGTCCTCTCGCTTTGCCACCTGCACCAGCGAATCCACTGTGGGGATCGCCGTGGCCGGCACACGGCCTTCGAGTCGAGCGCGCTCGGATTGCGCCGCGAGCGGGCTTGCGAGCAGCACCAGGATGAGACCCGGTCTCAGCGCCACGTGGCCCGGACGATCACGATGGAGTTCTCGCGCCCGAAGTCGTCCTCCACGAGGCGGTCGGCCCAGTGGTCCGGCACCCAGCGCTCGCCGTCCACGACGAACATGTACTCGTACGCTCCGGTGGGAAGGACGACCGTCGCCCGCCACACCCCGTCGTGATCGCGGTCTTCGAGCGGAATCGTGCCGGTGCGCCAGTCGTTGAACGAGCCCGCCACGTGCACCGAGTGAGCGTCGGGGAAGCGTCCGACGAACTGAGCGATACCCTCGTGCTCGCCGAGCGCCGGGGCCCGTTCGTCGGTGGGGACCAGCGTGAGGAGCACGATCGCCGCGGCCAGCGCCAGGCTCCACGCGGGCCGAATCCGCAAGGTGACCGCCTGCGGCGTGGCGAACCAGCGGAGCAGCCGTCGCACCCTGTCCCCCGACGGCGCCGGGCGCCGGACGGCGGCCATCACCCGCGTCTCGAGACCCGCACCCTGGGGAGGGACGGCCGCCGCGAGCAACGCCGCCGCGCTCTCCAGCCGATCTACCACGCGCCGCAACTCGGGCGGCAGGCTCTCGCGGGCGAGTTCGCCGTCGAGCACCTGATGAATTCTCGGATCGATCGGGTTCATGCGTGGTCCTCCAGTACCTGCAACAACGCTTCGCGCGCGCGATGCACGCGCATCTTCAACGTCGGGATGCGCTCGCCGGTCACAGCGGCCATCTCCTGATAACTCAGCCCCTCCACGTGCTTCAGCACGAACGCCTCGCGCTTGTCCGGCGACAGCCGGGCGAGGGCCTGCGCGACGAGCGCCAGTTGCTCCGCGCGCTCGAGCGATGCCTCGTTGTCCGTCGAGTCGGCCACGGGCGGTGCCTCCTCCAGCGGAACGTCACCGACAGCCCGCCGCGACAGGTAGCTCTTGCACCGGTTCGCCACGATGCGAAACAGCCAGGTGCGCAGCCGCGACGGATCCCGGCAACTCGCGAGGTGGCGGTACGCCCGGACCAAGCCCTCGGCCACAGCGTCCGCCGCGGCATCGCGGCTCCCCAGCATGCGCGTCGCGAACCGCAACAAGCCGGTTTCGTAGCGGCGGATCACGAGACCGAACGCCTCGCGATCGCCGCCGAGCACGCGGGCCACCACCTCCGTATCGGAGGGGCCCCCCCTCACATCCGTAGGACCTGCATGGAGATCAGGGCGTCACGCTAGCACGCACGCCGCCCGGTGCGCCAGAGCGAACTCGCGGAGTGGGAGCGCAGCAGTGTTTCGCGACGGAACCGGTCGGCTAGCGCGCGGCCAGGACGTGCTGCGCGGCGAGGAGGTAGCTCGACGCGCGCACCCCTTCGCCGGCCAGCGCCCCCGCGAAGGCTTCGAGGGTCGCCTCGGCGCGCCGGCGATAGCGGGCGTCGCCCGTGGCGTCGGCGAGCTGTAGCAGCACCCGCGCCGCCCAGGCGTTCGCCCCAGGGAGCAGATCGTCAAGCACCGGCTTGGCGCGGTCGGGGAGCGCCGGCGCCGCCGGGTCGGTCAGGACGGCGTCGAAGTACCCGCCCCCAATCGAGTCGGCGAAGTCGCGATCGAGCACCTCGACGAGATCCTGCGCGACGTCGACGTAGCGCCGCCTGCCGTTATAACCGTAGGCCGCTAGGCAGGCGCCGGCCAGTTGCACCTGGTCCTGCAACAGGCCATACACCCCCGCACCGCCGCTGGTGTGCCGCACGCCGCGCCGGCGCGCGTACGCGCGCCGCAGCAGGCCGTCGAGCGCGCTCAGCGCGCGGCGCGCGACGGCCGAGTCGCCCACGGCGGGCGCCGCCTCCAGGACCGACCCGATCACGTACGCCTCGCGGTCGGCGAAGACGGTGGCGTCCGCGGCGGGGCCTAGCTCGCGCGCCAACCGCTGCAGCACGAGCCGGGCGGCGTCGCGGTAGCGCGGTGTTCCCGTCAAGGCCCAGCCGACTGCCAGGTTGCGCACGAGCCCCGCCCGCACGAGGCTCGGTGGGTCGTCCCGCGCGACGTCGGCGGTCGCCGCCTCCCCCGAATCGACCATGAAATCGAGCACCGTACGTGCGGCGTTCAGGTAGCTCGTGTCCCCGGTACGCCCGTACGTCGCAAGCAGCAGGCTCACGGCCTGCGTGTGCATGAAGCTTCCCAGGGCGGCGTGCGTGCCGGCCGCGGCCTGGAAGGTGGTCCGCACCCCGGCGACCTGTGACCCCACCGTCGCACGCTGCAGCACGCCACGCGCCCGCTGCGCGTGCGTCACGGCGAGCTGCCGCACCAGGGCCGCGCGCTGCAGTATGACACCCCGCTGCTCGCGGTAGCTCTTGGCGACTTCGGGGAGGAGCTGCTTCAGGCCGCGTCCGGTGACCGGATCGTCCGCCGGGAAGTACGTGCCTCCGAAGAACGCAGAGCCGTCCGGGGTCAGAAACGCGGTGACGGGATAGCCACGCAGCCCGGCGAGCCACTGTACGGCAGCCTCGTAGCGCCGCGCCACGTCGGGCCGCTCATCGCGGTCCACACGCACCGGCACGAACAACGAGTCGATCATCGCCCCCAGCGCGGGATCGCCGTACACCTCCCGGTCCATTACTGCGCACCAGCGGCATTCGTCGGCGCCGACGTAGAGCAACACCGGTCGGTCGAGCCGTGCGGCGAGGGCGAACGCCTCGCGCCCCCACGGCTGCCAGCTCACGGGCTGCCGTGCGGCCCGCGTTAGGTAGTGCGTGCCCGACTGGGCCATGCGGTTGGTGAGGGGACCGTGCTCGGAGACGCACGCGAGCGCGGCACACGACAGGAAGACCGAGAGGGTTCGCATCGAGGGCGCCTGAAGAGATACCCTCGCCTTCGGGAGCACGTTCCGGCGCGCCCACCGCAGCGGACGATGCGGAATGTGCAACGGCCTGGGCGGTGTCGCCGGTGAGATCGGGCGTGCGGTCCCTCCCTCGATCCGTGCGATCCTGTCCCAGGCCATGTGCAGTTTGTGCATTTGTCGAGCGCCCGTCAATGGGGCACAGCCGCCACACCCCGCGGCGGCGTCCGGGGGTGGTTATAGTTGGGCATGCCCGACATCACCCGTATCACCCCGAAACCCAATGGCCCGCTCATTGTGGAGGGCCCAGTCAAGATCGTCACCCCGGACGGCAGGGAGCTGCCGGTGCCCCCTCGCAAGGACGGCCGGCCTGCGGAAGTCGTTGTCCTGTGCCGCTGTGGAGGCTCAGCGACCAAACCGTTTTGTGACGGAACTCACAAGCGCAACGGCTTCAGCGACGCCGCCCCAGCGGGCCTCGCTCCCACGGTTTAAGCAGGGGGTATTATGTTGTCACCGTCCTGGGCGGGGGGGGCCCGGGGGCGGGGGGCGGGGAGAGCCGCCCGTGCAGCCCCGACCGAGCGTCCCCCAGCCCCTTGCCCCTGCCCCCGAATGGAGGAGCGACATGGCGAAGGCTGGCAAAGCCCCGATGGCCGCGGACGAAGGGTACTGCGTGAAGTGCAAGGCGAAGCGGAAGATTTCGAATGCTCAACAGGTCAAGATGGCGAACGGCCGGCCCGCCCTGAAAGGCGTGTGCCCGGTGTGCGGCACCGGGATGTTCAAGATCCTGCCGCCCAAGTGACCCGCTGACTTCGAGCCGACGACTTCGGCCCCCGGGCGCATCGCAGCGGCCGGGGGCTGCTTGTTAGCGCGCCACCCGTCGTGTCCCATTTCCCTGATAAGCGTAGCGGATCGTGATGCACGCCGTGCCTGCGTCTCGGCAGTAATAGGCGAGCAGCTCGAGTTTCGCGTACGTGGCGCGCGCCGTCCGCACGCCGTAAACGTGATGCTTCGAGGTGAGCAAGTGGCTGAGCATACTGTACTCGTACCACTTCCCGACGGCCGGGTTCGTCGTGTCCGGCGCCGAGGCGTTGGCGGCGTAGCCTGCGGCGGGGAGCTCGACCACGGAGTCGAACGGCACCTGCCCCAGGTCGACGATCCCCCCGCCCGCGGCGGCGATCACGTGGAACCGGCGGAAGGCCACGTCCCACGGCCCCACCTCCACGACGGCGTTCCTGCCGAAATCGAAGCGGCGCCACCGGTCGGTGGCGGAAGCGTCAAGCGTGTACGTCACGGGGCCGACGAGCGAGTCGCCCACGGCGGCAGGTGATGCGGCCGTCAACGCGAAGGGGGGATACTCGGGCTTGGTGAGGGATCCGATCAGGAGCGAAGTGATCAACAAGAGAAACGCGCCCCCCATCACGAACACGAGGATGGGGGGGCGAGCGGTGCCGCTCCGCTCGATCACGGCTCAGCCATGAACGGGTAGGTAAAGCTCCGCGGCGGGACGAAGTTCTCTTTCACCGAGCGCGGGCTCACCCAGCGGATGAGGTTGAGGAGGCTGCCGGCCTTGTCGTTGGTGCCGCTGGCGCGGGCACCGCCGAACGGCTGCTGTCCGACGACGGCGCCCGTCGGCTTGTCGTTCACGTAGAAGTTCCCCGCGGCGAACCGCAGCGCCCGCTGCCCATCCTCCACGGCACGCCGGTCCTGCGCGAAGATCGCGCCGGTGAGCGCGTAGGGAGACGTTTGGTCGACGAGCCGGAGGGTCTCCGCCCAGTGGGACTCGGGATAGACATACAGCGAGAGCACGGGGCCGAAGATCTCCTCACACATCGTGCGATAGGTGGGGTCGTCGGTCTGGATGAGCGTCGGCTCGATGAAGTAGCCGTCGGTATCGTTCGTGCCGCCTCCGGCGAGGATCTTGACGCCGGGGGCGTGCTTCGCGGCCTCGAGATACTCCCTGATCTTGTCGAACGCCTTCCGGTCGATCACGGCGCCCATAAAGTTCCGGAAGTCGGCCGGGTCGCCCATCTTCACCTCCGCGAGCATCGCGAGCACCCGATCGCGCACCTTGGGCCACAGCGTCGCCGGCACGTACGCGCGGGAAGCGGCGCTGCACTTTTGCCCCTGGTACTCGTAAGCTCCACGCACGATGGCCGTCGCGAGGGCGTCCGCGTCGGCGCTGGCGTGTGCCAGGATGAAGTCCTTGCCGCCCGTCTCGCCCACGAGCCGAGGGTACCCAGCGTAGCTTGAGAGGCACTCGCCTACCCGCCTCCAGAGCGTCTGGAACACCTCCGTCGAGCCCGTGAAATGGATGCCCGCGAGGCTGCGGTCGAGGAGGACGCCATCCGAGACCTGAACGGCGGGGCCGGGCACGAAGTTGATGACGCCCGGCGGCAAGCCGGCCTCCTCGAGCAGTTTGAGGATGAAATAGTTCGAGAAGACCGCGGTCGCCGCCGGCTTCCAGACGACGGTGTTCCCCATGATCGCGGGCGATGTCGGGAGGTTGCCGCCGATCGAAGTGAAGTTGAACGGGGTGATCGCGTATACGAACCCCTCGAGCGGGCGGTACTCGAGGTAGTTCCACGTGCCGGGCGCCGAGATCGGCTGCTCGGCGTACAAGCGCTCCGCAAAGTGCAGATTGAAGCGGAAGAAGTCGATCAGCTCGCAGGCCGCATCGATCTCCGCCTGGTGCGCCGTTTTCGACTGGCCCAGCATCGTCGCCGCATTCACCATCGGGCGGTACCGGGTGGCGAGCAGATCAGCCGCCTTGAGGAAGACCGCGGCGCGCGGCTCGAGGTCCCAGGTCGACCAGTCATGCCACGCCTCGCGCGCCGCCTTGATCGCCGCCTGCACCTCTGCCGGCCCCGCCTGATGCACTTTGGCGAGCACGTGGTGATGGCAGTGGGGCATCACGGCGTCGACGGTCTTGCCGGTGCGGACCTCCTTGCCGCCGATCACCAGCGGGATCTCCACGTGGTGGGAGGAGAGGTCCTTGAGGGCCTTTTTCAGCTCGAGCCGCTCCGAGGTGCCAGGGGCGTAGGAGAGCACCGGCTCGTTGACGGGAACCGGGATCTTGGGGGTGGCGTTCATGCCGGTAATCTAACTGCGCCATCCGCCGTCAGCTGTCAGCGCTGAGAGCCGACAGCCGAAAGCTCCCATGACGATTCACCCCCAAACCCGCATCGGCCACGTGCATCTGACCGTAGCCGATCTCGACCGCGCGCTCGCATTCTATCGGGACGTTCTGGGCTTCGAGGTGACAACGCGGTACGGCGCCGATGCCGTGTTCCTCTCGGCCGGCGGCTATCATCACCACATCGGCCTCAACACCTGGGCAGGCCGCGGGGCCCCGGCTCCCGCGCCGGGCACCACCGGGCTGTACCACTTGGCCATCCTCTTCCCCGATCGCCAGGCTCTCGCGGCGGCCGTGCGACGGGTGATCGACGCCGGAATTCCGCTCGCCGGCGCCGCCGACCACGGCGTCAGCGAAGCCGTTTATCTGCGCGACCCTGACGGCAACGGTGTCGAGCTGTACCGCGACCGTCCCGAAAGCGAATGGCCGCGTGCAGCTGACGGAACGCTCGTCATGTACACGCGGCCGCTCGACCTCGAGGCGCTAGCGGCTGCGCAGTAATTCCGGCGACACCGTTGCGGCCACAATCGGCGGCACCGGCAGCCGCTTCTCCCACCGCGGCAGCATGTCCGGGAGGTTCGCCAGCTCGAAGGCCGCGACCGCTATCACGCTGGACGCTTGCATCAGGTCTGCGGCGATCGCCTTGTCGTACGTATCCGACTGGGAGTGATGCGTGTGGTTGTAGCCGCGCGTGATCTGGTTGAAGTTGAACCCCGGCACCCCGTACGGGATGAACGACAGGTGGTCCGTGCCCCCCTTCACGGCGTCGTTGATGGTGTCGGCGTTGAGGCGGTGGACGGGGGCCAGCAGCAATCGCCACAGCGGGTACGACTCGAGGTGGCCCTGGAGCGCCATCCCGGTGATCGCTCCCGCGCCGTTGTCGAGCACGATCACCGCCTGGATGGAGTCCGCCGCTGCGGCGTGCGCCTCGGCGTACTTGCGCGACCCCATGAGGCCCTGCTCCTCCCCCGTGAAGAGAATGAAGCGGATCGTCCGCTTGGGCTTGAGCCCCGACTGCGCGATGATGCGCGCGGCCTCGAGCGTGGCCATAGACCCGGTGCCGTTGTCGGTCGCGCCCGTCCCCAGGTCCCAGGAGTCGAGGTGCGCGCCCACGATCACGACCTGCCCCGGGTGGGCGCTGCCCCGGACTCGAGGCGGGGCGTCACGCCCGCCCCGAGCAGCCGGTCGAACAGCGCGTAGTCCTCGTGCGCCACGACCACCTGGCTGAGCGGCAGCACCCGGGTGGGCGAGCCGCTCATGTTCAGCAGGTCTTGCTCCTTGCCGCCATCGAGCAGGATGCCCAGCGCTCCGGAATTCCGCAACACAAACGGCTGGTCGGTGTTGAACTGCGTGAGCCGCGCCCGTGCGGCCGAATCGAGGCGCTGCCCGCCGCCGAACAAGCCCCGGAACGCCGCCCGCTGCCGCTCGGAGTCGGCGGCGGCCATCGGCGGGCCGTCGTTGTTCCACACGAAGGAAGGCGGGCGCAGCATGACCCACGCGCCCTTCACTTTCCCCTTGTTGGCGTCGAGACTCTCGGGCGTGGTGGCATCGATGCGCACGACCGGCCCGCTCACCGTCTTGCCGTTGGTGCCGGGCGCCCACGCCCAGCTCGCGGCCGCGACGTCATGCGCACGCGGGGCGGTCAGCCGCATCCACATCGGCCCGCGTGTCCAGGTGCCGCCGAAATTCCATTGCTCGAGGTGGGCGTCGAGCCCGTACTCTTTGAACCGGGCCAGCGTCCAGTCGTTGGCGGCGCGGGCGGCGGGTGAGCCGGTCAGGCGAGGCCCAATCACGTCCGTGAGGTACTGCAGGTTCGGCATCACCTGCGAGTGAGTCAGCCCCTGGTCGATGAGAACGCCGGCACCGGTGGTGTCCACGCTGGGCGTCTGGCCGGCGAGCGGTCGGTGCAGCGGAGCAAGGGGGGCGAGGAGGGCGAGCGCGGCGAGCAGCACGCTTGCCGCAGCGGCACGGAAGCGGTTCACGGGGACATCCCTCACAGGAAGTGCGTGTTCTCTAGGTTACGCACGGCAGGCCGAACCCGTTAGGCCGCGGACGGCTCCCCCGACCGACGCGCATCCGCCGAGCGTTGCGGTGGGACGGGGAGGCTCACCGTGACGGTCGTCCCGCCACCCGGCCGGGAGTCCACCTGGATGCTGCCCCCGAACATGGTGCGCACCACGCTCTGGACCACGACGAGACCCATCCCGCTCCCCTCCCCGAACTCCTTGGTGGTGAACCCCGGCTCGAAGATGCGCTCGAGGTCTTCGCCGCGGATCCCCGCGCCCTCGTCACGCACGGTGAGCCGCAGCGATCCGCCCGCCTGCTCGAGACCCACCCGGATCGGCGCGGGCCTTCCGGCGCTCGCATCCGCGGCGTTGCGGACCAGGTTCACCAGCATGTCGTAGAGCGCGTTGGGATCGCCTTTGAGATAGACCTCGTCGAGCGTGGAATTGAACTCCAGGGGGATCTTCTTGTCCCGGAGCACACGGCTCTCGAGCGTGCAGCAGGAGCGGACCACGCGCACGGCGTCGAACCGCTCCGAGCGCGCCAGCGTGCCGCGGGCGCGGTCCTTGATGGCGCGCAGGAAGTTGATGCCGCGGTCGATGTCGTCGACCACCTGGCCGAGCTCGTCGAGCATCTCCAGCCGCCGCGCCGCGGCGACCTCGGTCCAGCGGCCGAGCGCTTCCATGGCGAGCTGGAGGCCCGCCCGCGCCGCGGTCAGCGGGTTCGAGACTTCGTGGGCGATGATGCCCGGCAGGGTGGCGAGGTCCTGCAGCGGATCCGCCCGCGTGGCAAAGGGGGTGGCAGGCGCCTCGCGTCGGTCCAGCAGGCCGAGGCACAGGCCGGCGAGCTCGAGGGTGAGGCGCTCCCGGCTGCGGCGCTCCCGCCCTTCGGGCGGGGGAGCCGGCGGGCGGGAGCGCAGCGGGGCGACGACCCAGTGCCCCTCGCCGGCGCGCGCCCCGACGAAGCGGCTGCCTTGCACGATGTGGATGCCCCAGCGCCGCAGCGTGGCGTCGACGTCAAGCTTGCTGTCATGGTAGCCGGGGGTGGGGTCGCTCGAGGCATGGGGCTCGAGCTCGGCACCGGCGGACACCTCCCACACGGTGACGGGCCGGCCGCCGAGCGCCACGCTGGCCTGCCGCAGGATCTCGCGTCTGCCCTCCACGAAAGTCTCTGGTCCGCTCACCCAGGCTCCATAGGGCGCACGGAAGCGCCGCGGCGGTCGACACGTGCGGCCGGCGCCGGTCACGACCGTACCTCCAGCTGCAATGGGGGGCGCGCACTACATATGCGATATCTGCTCGGTGGCGTCAAGCAACGCGCAGCGCGGCCGCTAGCCCCGGCGCACCAGCCTAGGCCGTCGGTTCTACACCTTTTGGCAGGTTGTCGCTGGGTGACGTATTCTTCTTTATATGCTACGCCGCATATGCTACACCGTGCACAGCCCATGAGGAGCACCAGCTAATGGGCCGCGACGCCCCGCCCCCGGCGACGGCGCGGACGCAGCCGGTCCCGCGGACCGCGATCGAGGGCCCGCGCGACCGCGAGCGCATCCGTACGGTCGTGGTGCCCGACCATGACGATCTGGCGGCGCTCCTCGCGGAGCGCATCGTCGAGACGATCCGGCGCGAGGTGGCCGCAAAGGGCCGCTGCGTCCTCGGCCTCGCCACCGGCAGCACGCCCCTCGGCATCTACCGCGAGCTGATCCGCCGGCACCAGGCCGGGGAGCTGGACTGCTCGGCCGTGGTGACGTTCAACCTCGACGAGTACTACCCGATGCCGCCCGACAGCCCGCACAGCTACCGGCGGTACATGTGGGAGAACCTCTTCGCCCACGTGAACATCAAGCCCGAGAACGTGCACATCCCCGACGGGAGCGTGCCGCGGGAGCGCCTGGCGGAGCATTGCGCGGCATACGAGCGTGCGATCACCCAGGCCGGCGGGATCGATTGCCAGATCCTGGGGATCGGCAAGAGCGGCCACATCGGGTTCAACGAGCCCGGCTCGTCGGCGGACTCCCGCACGCGCCTCGTGACGCTCGACACCGTCACGCGGCGGGACGCGGCGGCGGATTTCTTCGGCGAGGACAACGTTCCGCGCGAAGCAATCACGGTGGGCGTGGCCACGATCCTCCAGGCCCGCGAAATCGCCCTCATCGCGACCGGCGAGCACAAGGCAGAGATCGTGCGGCGCGCGGTCGAGGGCGAGGCGTCGCCCGACGTCGCCGCCACCTTCCTCCAGGGGCATGCCAACGCTGCGGCCCATCTCGACCTGGCCGCGGCCGCGGAGCTGACGCGGATCAAGACCCCCTGGCTGCTCGAGCCCGTCGAGTGGACGCCCGCCATGACCGAGCGCGCTGTGGTCTGGCTCGCCGAGCAGGCCGGCAAAGCGGTGCTGAAGCTCACGGCCCGGGATTACTCCGAGAACCACCTGAGCCCGCTGCTCGCGAAGCACGGCGCACCGGGGCCGGTCAACGGACTCGTGTTCAACCGCTTGCGAGACAAGGTCCGGGGCCGCCGCAAACTGCCCTCGCGCCAGCGCGTGCTCGTCTTCTCCCCGCACCCGGACGACGACGTGATCTCGATGGGGGGGATCCTGCGCAAGCTGTGGGAGAACGAGAACGCCATCGTCGTCGCTTACATGACGAGCGGCAACATCGCGGTCTTCGACCACGACGTGCAGCGCCAGCTCGACTTCGTCGAGCGGGCCGCCGAGACGCTCGGGATCGACCGCGCGGCGGTGCGGCGCGTCCGCGATACGGTGGAGGCGAGCTTCGAGCACAAAGGACCGGGCGGTGTCGACTTGCCCGTGGTCCAAGAGCTGAAGCGGATGATCCGGGAGTCAGAAGCCATCTCGGCCCTCGAGTCGGTAGGCCTACCGCGCGGTGCGGCGCGGTTTCTTAACCTGCCCTTCTACCGGACGGGCGAGGTCCGGAAACACCCGATCGGACCGGAAGACGTCGCGCTGGTGCGCGCCCTGCTCGAGGAGGTGCGCCCCGACCTGGTCTTCGTGGCGGGGGACCTGTCCGATCCGCACGGCACGCACCGGATGTGCAAAGCGGCGGTGGAGCGGGCCCTCGAGGGCTATGCCGCATCGCAGCCGCAGGTCTGGCTGTACCGCGGAGCCTGGCAGGAGTGGCCCATCACGGACGCGGACGTGCTGGTGCCCCTCTCGCAGGATGAGCTGCGGGCGAAGATCTTCGCCATCTTCAAGCACCAATCCCAGAAGGACACCGCGCCGTTCCCCGGCGGCCACGACGATCGCGAGTTCTGGCAGCGGGTCGAGGCCCGCAACATCGAAACGGCGGCGCGGGCGGACCGCCTGGGGCTGCCCGAGTATTTCGCCATGGAGGCGTACGTGGTGGACCGTGACGGCCCCGCGGGACGCTGAAGCCCGCGCCGCCTCGCGGCGTCTCCTGGCAACGAGCGAGCGGGAGTTGCAGCGGATCGTTCTTGACATGCACGACGGGCCGGTGCAGGACATCTTCGCGGCCCTGTCCCAGCTCCAGGTGCTCGACCGCTCCCTGGCCGCAGATCCTACGGCGCAGCAGCGTGCCGGGCAGGCGGTGAGGCTGCTGGAGCGCGCCCTCGGCGAGATCCGCAACTTCATCGGGGTGTTTCGGCCGCCGGGCTTCGAGCGCCGCGCCCTCGGCGAGATCATCGAAGGGCTCGCCGTCCAGCACGAGACCCTCACTGATCAGGCGATCGAGCTGGACCTCCCGGCCGACCTGGGTGACTGCGCCCTGCCGACCAAGATCGCGATCTACCGTATCCTCCAGGAAGCCCTCGCCAACGGCCACCGGCATTCCGGGGCGGCGCGGCAACGCGTGACCGTCGATCGGCGCGGCAGCTCCCTGGCCCTGATCGTCTCGGACGACGGCAAGGGGTTCGACCCCCAGCGGGTGCTGGCGAGCGAGGTGGACGTGGGGGTGGAGGGCGGGCACTTCGGGCTGCGGGGCATTCAGGATCGCGTCGAGATGCTGGGCGGCACGTTCGCGGTCGACAGCGCGCCCGGTCGCGGCACGGCGCTGTCGGTCACCCTGCCGGCCGAGTGACTCGCCCGACATGATCCGGGTGTTGCTGGCCGACGACCACGCGATCGTGCTCGAAGGGCTTCGGGCTCTGCTCGAGGGCGAGCCCGACATCAAGGTGGCCGCATGGACCACCGACGGTACCGAGGTGCTGAAGCTGGTGCAGCAGCACAAGCCCGACGTGGTGGTGCTCGACCTCGAGCTGACGAGCATCAAGGGCACCGAGGTGATCACTGCGCTGCGGGATCGCCCCGCGGCGCCCAAGGTGCTGGTCCTGACCGCCTACAACGACGGTGACTCGCTCCGGTCAGCGCTCGACGCCGGCGCGGACGGGCTCGCTCTCAAGACCGAATCCCCGCAGCAGACGCTCACCGCGATCCGGCAGGTCCACGGGGGACAGCTCGTCTTCCCGCAGGCAGCCCGTCGCTGGATCGAAGGCCGGGGCGCGCGTACCCCGGGAGACTTGACGCCGCGGGAGCGCGAGGTGTGGAGCCTCGTCGCCGGCGGACTCACCAACCCGCAGATCGCCGAGCGCCTTGGCCTGTCGGACAACACGGTCAAGTTCCACGTGCAGCATCTGTTTTCGAAGTTGGGCGTCAAGAACCGCACCGAGGCGGCCCTCAAGTATGCGCACGGCTCCCCTCCCCCCGGGCCCCCCCGATAGGCCGCGCACTGGGCGCTCCCGCGTGGAGCGGGGCTACTTCACCGTGAACCGCACCGTGTCCACAACGAGCGGTTTCAGGGGAACGTGCTTCCAATCGGCGACCACGGCGATTACGCGGTGGGGACCGGGCTTTAGTGAATCCAGCACAAACTCGGTTTGACCCCGGCCCAGATGGAGTATCCCGGTCACGCCGCGCGGGATCGTGTCGGTGAGGGGCGTCAGGTCGTGATCGACGAACAGGTGATGGTGCCCCGTGCCGGGGCGCTCGTCTGTAGCGGGAACGATCTCCACGCCGGTCGCTTGAAGCGTGACTTTCACGGGTCCGCTGACCGTGGCGCCGTTGGCCGGCGCCGTGATTTTCACCTTGGCAGGCTTGCCCGCCTGGGCCTGTGCAGCGCACGGCACGCATGCCAGGATGCCAAGTGTCAGCGCTAGCATCGAAATCCAGGTTCTCACTTTGCCTCCACCTCCGGTGTGGTGTAAGCACCTCACGTCGGCAGTAAGGGACACCGCCTAGCCGGCGCAGTCAAGACCGCAGGCGCACTGCCCAGCGGACGGCGCAAAGGTGCGCCGACGCGTCGTGGCTGTGTCCTGCGATCCAGACAGTGCCGCCTGCTTCCTCCGAGACGGCGGCCGCGGAGCTGTGCTCGCCCCCGAGCGTGCCCAGGTCCACCATCGTCCCGTCCGGCGTCCTGAGAAACGCGTGGGTGACAGGAAGGCCCCGGCGATCGGCTGCCCCGGTCTGGCTCACTCCCACGATGCAGCCGAGATCGTTGATGTCGTTGGCACAGCTCGTCCGTCCCCCGAGCGTCCCCAAGTCGACGATGCCAGCCTGCTCGCTCCATAGGAACGCGCGACCGCTGCCGCCCACGATCTCGCTCCGGTTGTTGATTCCAAGCGCCATGCTCGCGGTTCCGAGCGTGCCGAGATCCCGCATACCGCGCGTCGCTGTCCAGAGAAAGGCGTGAGGCTGACCGATGGTCGTCTCGGAAAGGCCTACGACCTCTCCCAGGTCGTTCACGTCGTGCGCGATGCTGGTCGTCCCGCCGAGCGTCCCGAGGTCGAGCATCCTCCCCGGCTCGCAGATGAAGAAGGCGTGTTTGGCGGGCGCCCCCCCTCCTCCAATCCGGCTGTGCCCCGCGACCTGTCCCCGCCGGTTGATCGCCAGCGCTTCGCTTTCGTTCCCGCCCAGCGTACCGAGATCGACGCTCGTGCCCTCGGACAGCAGATAGGCGTGAAACGCTGCGAAACCGGTATCCCCGCCGCCCACGATGTCGCCCTGCTCGTTGATGTCATTGGCCGAGCTGTTCACGCCCGTCGAGGGGCGCAGGTCGAGGATGCCTGAGCCCTGTTTCCAGAGGAACGCCCGGCTCCGCCCCACGCTGTCCCGGCTCGTGCCCACGACGTCGCCGCGTGGGTTTACTGCCTTCGCCTGGCTGACGGCGCCGCCCAGCGTGCCCAGCTCCTGAATGGACGCATCGGTCGACGCGGCCGCCGGCGAGTGATGCGACGCGCTCACACGGCCGGCCTGCGCCCGAGCTGCGTGCTGGCCCACATTCCTGCCTGCACCGCCGCCTCGGCGGTGGGTCCCTCGAACCGCTGCACCAGGATACCGGCGCGACCGTTGCGGCTGACGGCAACCATGTGGAGGATCGACACCTCACCCTCGACCGGAGTGTACTTCAGCCGCAGCTGTGCCCCGCCGGCTTCGCCCGCCGAGCCGAGTGGAATCTCGGGCCGGGCGCGGGCGTTGTAATCGTTGACCCAGGCCTGGAGCACGTCCATCGCATCCTTCTGACGTCCTTGCTCCGCCATGCTGAGCCCCCTTCCTCCTACAGACCTGGTTCCCTGCTGTTGGTCCGGAGCTGATCCAGAATCAGGTCACCCTGCCCGGTTTCGAGCAGCCGGTAGTGTGGCTGACCCGCGATGTCGCGACCGACGAGCTGGGCGCAGTAAGCAGGGAGCCAGGCGGGGTAGTGACCGGGTGTGCCCCACCCGCTCGTGTCGAACGCCGTTCGCCCGTCCGTGACGCGAAGCAAGGCGAGGGCGCAGTCGTGGGCGGCGTGCAGGGCTTCCGGCGCAAACGGCGCCGTGGCAAAAAAGATTCCGGCCTCGACACCCGCTTCCGTGAGGTGCTCCCTGAAAGATTCGATCTCGGCCCGCCCGATGAGCGCGTCCTGTCGCCGGCAGCCGATGAGCGCCCGGCGTTGCCAGTCGGCTCGGCTCACTACGCCTTTCAGTTCAAGGAGATAGCCTGGTTCGGCGTGGACCTGCGTCGAGCGCCGATGGAGGCTCAAAGCGGACACCTCGAGACCGACTTTCCGCAGCTCGCGCACCACGAGGATC
>QHTT01000083.1 GCA_003220935.1 Gemmatimonadota bacterium | reverse complement strand
ACGGTTCCTCCGCGCGCAACTGCACGATCTGAACGGTACGCCCTTTGCCGAGCCCCCGCCCGGAGCAACCAACGCTCCGCTCTGGGAGATTCACCCTCAGCAAGGGAGGTTTCGTATGAGAACACTGCTTGGCATCCTGGCCGTGGCCGGTCTGGTCGGCCTCACCGCGTGCGACGGAACGCGCGCGGTCACAGGCCCGAGCTTCGACACCATGCAGTCCAACAGCGCCAACCCCGAGGTGCCGGCGGGGCAACACCCGCAGCCCAATCCCGACAAAGCCAAGAGCACTCACGGGCATCATTGATCGATCGGCGGCGCGCCTTCCACGGTCCCGGTGAGCATGAGCCGTCCTACGGTGGCGTCGTGGTCCAACACCTCGGCGTACCGTCCCCACTCGACGATCGTCTGGAACAGCGAGTCCGCGGGAATGAAGGGGAAGTAGATGGTGAGGTCCGCCAGCACCTCCTCGTCTTCCATTGACCCTTCGCTCTCCACCAGCATCGCAATCACGCGCCCGAACAGCGGATGCTTCTTGAGCCGCGCCCGGGTGGCGTCCTTTCGGGCCGGGTCGTCCATCGCCATGACCTCGCGCCCCACCAGCGTGAGCTGCACGACCTCGCCGGGCGTCGTCACCCAGCCGAGCTGCTCCGCCCCCCGCACCACGGCCGACATCCGGTCATAGTCCACGCCCAGGTCCTCGGCGAGCTCGAACACGTGGCCCTTCCCGTCGGGCCGCGACAGCAGGTGGTCGAGCAGCCCGGTGACCTCGGAGACGTGCACCCGCGGGAACGGAATGAGCCGCTGCGGCGCCGCCGGCGCCGGCTCGGGCAAGAGCGTCGCGGTGAGGATGGCGTGCAGCCGGTCCACCATCCCGTCGAACTCGGGGCTCCGCTCCTGCCGGGGATAGGGGAGCGGATTCACCAGCTCTTCGCGCACGTGCCCGGGATGGGAGCCGAACACCACGATCCGCCCGGCGAGGAACACCGCTTCCTGGACGCTGTGCGTCACGACCACGAGCGTGTTCACCCCGGTCGACGCGTCGCGCCACAGATCCACGACCTGGCTGCGCAGGTTTTCGGCGGTGAGCGGATCGAGCGCGCCGAACGGCTCGTCCATGAGCAGGATCTCGGGCGCGACCGCGAGCGCCCGCGCGAACCCGACGCGCTGCTTCATCCCGCCCGACAGCTCCTTCGGGTACGCCTGCTCGAACCCGTCGAGGCCGACGAGGTTGATGGCACGCGCCACGGCATCCCGGCGGGCTGCGCCGTTCACGCCGCGGGCTTCGAGACCCATCGCCACGTTCTCCGCCACCGTGAGCCACGGCAGTAGCGCGAACGATTGAAACACCATCGCCGCGGCGCCGAGCACACCCTTGAGCGGACGGCCGCGGTACTGCACCGACCCATCGGCGGGACGCGCCAGACCGGCGAACAGGCGGAGCAGGGTGCTCTTGCCGCACCCCGACGGCCCGACCAGCGCCACGACCTCTTGCTCGCACACGCTGAGCGACACGTCGCGCAGCGCCTCGATCACCTGTCCGTTCGGCAGGCGAAAGCGCTGCGTCACGTGACGCGCCTCGAGCAGCAGCGGGCCCGGCGTCATTGCGCCACCACGAAGCGGGTCTGGGCCCAGCCTGCGAGCGCCCGCCAGACGAACCGGTTCCAGCCGACCACGATCAGGCTCATCAAGGCGATCCCTCCCGCCAGCAGCGGAAAATTGGCGTGGGCCGTGGCGTCGCTGATCAGGCTCCCCAGGCCCGCCGTGGTGCGGAGCCGCCCGCCCGCCTGGAGGTATTCGGCGACGATGGAGCCGTTCCACGCGCCCCCCGCCGCCGTGATCCACCCCGTGACAAGCGCGGGGAACGCCGCCGGCAGGTAGAGCGAGCGCCAGCGGGCACGCCACGACAGCTGAAACGCGGTGGCCGCGTCTTTGAGCTGCTGCGGGATCGCGGCCACGGCCGAGATGACGTTGAACAGGATATACCATTGCCCGGCGAGCACCATCAGGGCGACCGCGCCCAGCCCGAGCCCCACGCCGGCCCGTTCGAACGCCAGCACCACGAGCGGGAACAGCATGGGCGCCGGAAACGATGCCACCACCTGGATGACCGGCTGCAGCAACCGCGCGACGAGCGGCGAGCGGCCGATCACGATGCCGGCCGGCAGCGCCCAGGCCGTGGACACGATCACGGCGCCCATCACGCGCGCGAACGTGAGGGCCGCCGACCCGATCAGCGTCCCCCAGTCGCGCGCGCCGAGCTGCCGCAGCAGCAGCCAGATGTGCCAGGCCCCCACGGCAGCCGCCAGCGCCACGCCGGCGACGAGCAGCGAGCCCCCGACCCACCGCGCCAGCGGGTGCGCGAATGCGAAGCGCGGCCCGCTCAGGATCACCGGCCGGGCGATAGCGAGCGGGCGTTCGAGCGGCCGCGCCGCCCGCAGCGCCGTGCGGTACGCCTGCCGCCGCAGCACCGCGGCGCGCCGCGGCAACCGCGCGTGCCGCAGGAACTCGAGCACCCACGAGGTCGCTGGCGCCGCACCGCCCTCGCCGCCCGCGGTCTCGTCCAGCCGGAACTTTTCCACCCACACCACGAGCGGTCGCCAGAGGAGCTGGTCCACGCACACGATCATCGCTACCATCGCGAGGATGGCGAGTGCCATCGCGGGTCCGTTGCCCTGATCGAGCGCCACGCTCATGTAGGAGCCGACGCCGGGGAGGCGGAAGTCCCGGTCCCCCAGACGGAACGCTTCGTTGACCATGAGAAAGAACCAGCCGCCGGCCATGGAGAGCATCCCGTTCCAGACGAGCCCCTGCGCCGCGGCCGGCACCTCGAGCTGCCAAAAGGTCCGCGACGCCCGCCACCCCGCGACTTTGCAGGCGTCACGCAGCGGGTCGGGGAGGCTCTTCAGCGAACTGTAGAACGAGAGTGCCAGATTCCACGCCTGAGCCGTGAAGATCATCAGGATCGCCGCGAGCTCGAGGCCGACGTTGCGGGTGGGGAAGAGCGACATCAGGCCCAGCACCAGCCCGGGGAGGAAGCCGAGCACGGGGATGCTCTGGAGGATGTCGAGCATCGGCAACAGCAGGCGCTCGGCGGCGCGCGACTTCGCGGCCGCCCAGCCGAAGCCGAGCGCGAAGACGTACGAGATGGCCAGCGCGATCACGCCGCGGGCGAGCGAATACAGCGTGTACTTCGGGAGCGCGCTGGGACGCAGGTCGATTTGCACCACCTGTCGGAGCGGGGCCTCGAACTCGCGCGCGAACGCGACCACCGCCGCGATCGCCCCCCCGAGCAGGCAGAGGATCGCGACGTCGGCGAGCCCGAGTCGCCGGATCGCCGGTGGCGTCAGAGCGGGCGGAAGACGCAGTGGTTTCATGACCGTGTAACTTGTGACTCCATGACCGGCACCGAGCAAATCCGGGCGGCCGAGGCGCTGGTGGACGCGAGCGGCGTCCGCCTGTACACCCGGCGCGTGGGGAGCGGGTCCCCGGTCGTCGTGCTGCACGGCGGGCCCGGCGCCCACCACGACTACCTCCTGCCGCAATACGACCGGCTGGCGCGCGGCCGCGCCCTGCTGTTCTATGACCAGCGGGGCGGCGGACGCTCCCCGGTCCCCCGCGACACGCCGGTCGGCTGGCAGGAGCACGTCGCCGACCTCGAGTCGCTACGCAAGCAGTGGGCCATCGACCACCTCACCCTGCTCGGCTACTCCTGGGGCGGCTTGCTCGCCGTGTTGTACGCGTTGGAGCACCCCGAGCGCGTGGGGCGATTGGCGCTCGTCGCGCCGGCACCCCTGACCGCGCAATGGCGCGAGCAGTTCGACCGCCGCCTCGCCGCCCGTATGGCCGACCCGTGGATCGCGCGCGCACGCGCCGAGCTGACCGCCTCCGGGCTCGCGCAGCGCGATCCCGAAAAGTATCGCCGCCTAGCATTCGCGCTATCCGTCGCGGGCTACTTCCGCGACCCGAGCCGCGCCAGGGAGATGACCCCGTTCCGCGTCACGGCCCGGACCCAACAGGCGGTGTGGCAGAGCCTGGGGGACTACGATCTGCGCGACCGGGTCCGCAAGACGTTTCCAAAAGGCAAGGCCCCGCGCGCCCTGCTCGTCCACGGGGTGTTCGACCCCATGCCGATCGAATCGGCTCGGGAGACCGCCGCCCTGCTCGATACCGGTGTCATCGAGCTGGCGACCGGTCACGCGCCCCACGTCGAGGCAACAGAGGACTTCGTGCGGGCGTTGGACCGTTTCCTGCCCCGCCGTTGAGGGGTTAGCTTCAGCGCTCGGATGCCGACAAAGACACGAGCCAAGCAGCGCCGCGCGGCCGAGACCCCGGCCCGGCTGCGCGCGCGGCTGAAGACGATCATCGCGCGCCTCGAGCAGGCCTACCCGGACGCGACATGCGCGCTGGACCACCGCAACCCGCTCGAGCTGCTCGTGGCCACGATCCTCTCGGCCCAATCCACCGACGCGCGCGTGAACATGGTGACCCCGGCACTGTTCACGAAGTACCGCACCGCGCGGGATTACGCCGCCGCGGATCCCACCCTGTTCGAGCAAGAGATCCACAGCACCGGATTCTTCCGCAACAAGACGAAGTCGATCCTCGGCATGGCGCAGGCGCTGGAGGAGCGGCACGGCGGCGCCGTGCCGGCCACCATGGAGGAGCTCGTACAGCTCCCGGGGGTCGGCCGCAAGACGGCCAACGTCGTGCTCGGCACGGCGTTCGGCAAGAACGAAGGCGTGGTGGTGGACACCCACGTGCAGCGCCTCGCGACCCTGCTCGGTCTCACACACGAGAAGGACCCCGTGAAGATCGAGCGCGACCTGATGGCGCTCGTCCCGCGGGCCAAGTGGACCTGGTTCTCCCATACGCTCATCCAGCACGGGCGCCGCGTGTGCATCGCCCGGCGGCCGAAATGCGTGGAGTGCGTGGTGAACCGGTGGTGCCCCAGCTCGCGCGTGTGACCGTGACGTTGCCCCCCGTCGACCGTGCCGCGCTCGTCGCCACCCGCCGCGACCTCCACCAGCACCCCGAGCTCGGTTTCGAGGAGCAGCGGACGAGCACCCTCATCGCGGAGCGGCTGCGGCAGCTCGGCTACGCGGTGAGAACGGCCGTCGGCAAGACGGGCGTGCTCGCGCAGCGGGACGGCGCCGCGGGTCGATGCGTCTTGCTCCGTGCCGACATGGACGCGCTCCCCGTCGAAGAAGCGAACGACGTCCCCTATCGCTCGAAGCATCCGGGTCGGATGCACGCGTGCGGGCACGACGGGCACGTGGCCATCGGCCTGGAGGTGGCGCGGCGGCTGCACGCCGCGTACCTGCCGGGATCCCTCAAGCTCGCCTTCCAGCCCGCCGAAGAGATCTCCTACGGCGCGGAGGCCATGATCCGGGACGGCGCGCTGGACGGCCCCACGGTCGACGCCGCGTTCGGCATTCATCTCTGGAACGACCTGCCGACGGGAACGATCGGCGTCATGCCGGGTGCCGTCATGGCGTCGGTGGACGAGTTCGAGATCACGATCCTCGGCCGCGGCGGCCACGCAGCGGCGCCGCACCAGACGACCGATCCGGTGCTGATCGCGGCGCACATCGTGACCGGACTGCAAAGTCTCGTCAGCCGCCGGCGCAATCCGTTCGAGGAGGGTGTCGTCTCGGTGACCCAACTGAACGCAGGCCACGCGTTCAACGTGATTCCCGGACGCGCGGAGCTGCGCGGCACCGTCCGCACCTTCGGCGGGCAATTCTTCGAGCACGCACCACGGCTGGTGGAGCAGACGACCCAGGGCATCGCGGCCGCCTTCGGCGCCACGGCGGAGGTCCGCTACCGGCGGCTCACAGCCCCCCTCGTCAATGACGAGCGGATGACGCTGCTGATGACCGGCGTAGCACGAAACATCGTCGGGCGCGAGCGTGTGATTGCCGGCGTTCGCACGATGGGCGGAGAGGACATGTCCTTCTTCCTCGCGAAGGTCCCCGGCACGTTTGCATTCGTCGGCTCGGCGCCTCCCGGGAAGCCGGCCTCGCCGCATCACAGCCCGACATTCGACATCGATGAGGAAGCGCTGGTGATCGGGGCGGAGCTGTTGACGCGCACGGTGGTGGAGTATCTGGAGAGCGGCCGATAGATTTCACGTTCCGATGTCCAATCTCCTCGCCTCCGAACCCTCCGCCTATTTGAGGTCCGCCGCCCACCAGCCAGTGCACTGGCACCCCTGGGGCGAGGCGGCGTTCCAGCGCGCCCGAGCTGAGGACAAGCCCGTCCTGCTCGACATCGGCGCGGTGTGGTGCCACTGGTGCCACGTCATGGACGGCGAGTCGTACGAGGATCCCGAGGTCGCCGGGCTCCTCAATCGCGAGTTCGTGTGCGTCAAGGTCGATCGCGACGAGCGGCCCGACGTGGACGCGCGCTACCAGCGCGCCGTGCAGGCGCTCACCGGCCAGGGCGGCTGGCCGCTCACCGCGTTCCTCACTCCCGCAGGCGAGGTGTTCTTCGGGGGGACCTACTTTCCACCGGAAGACAACCACTACGGGCGCCCCGGCTTCATTTCCGTCCTGAAGCAGGTTGCCGAGCTGTACCGGCGGGACCGCGCGCGTGTGTCGAAAAGCGCCACGGCGATCCGCCAGCAGGTCACGGAGTCTCTGGACGAGGCGAAGGCCGGGCAAGTCACAGCGGCGATTCTGGACGAGGCAGCGGGGCAGATGGCTCGCCTCTTCGACATCCGCTACGGCGGCTTCGGGACGGCGCCCAAGTTTCCTCACCCCGCAGGCTGCGATTTCCTGCTCGCCCGCTGGCACGACACGCGCGAGGGCTGGATGCGCGAGGTGGTCGAGAAGAGCCTCACCGGGATGGCGCGGGGCGGCATCCGCGACCATGTGGGCGGCGGGTTCCACCGCTACTCGGTGGACGAGCGCTGGATCGTGCCGCACTTCGAGAAGATGTCGTACGACAACTCGGAGCTGCTGCGCGCCTACCTGAACGGCTACGCCGCCGGCGGGACGCCGCTCTTCCGCGAAGTGGCGCAGGGGATCGTGACCTGGGTGCTGGAGACGCTGTCCGATCACGCGCACGGCGCGTTCTACACGTCGCAAGACGCGGACGTGGAGTTCGGCGACGACGGTGACTACTGGACGTGGACGCCCGATGAACTGCGAGCGGCGTTGAACGACGAGAAGGCGTTCCAAGTGATCCGTCGCGTCTACGACGTCGAGGTCCCGGGCGAAATGCAGCACGACCATGAGAAGAACGTGCTGTGGTGGAAGCAGGACCCGGCCGACGCCGCGGAGTGGCAGGTCCTCCGGGAGGCGCTCGGCAGGCTCAAGGCAGCCCGCGGCCGGCGCAAGTCTCCCTACGTCGACACGACGCCGTACGTGAACTGGAACGCCATGATGGCGGCGGCGTTCCTCCAGGCGGGCGCGGTACTGGACCGCCCCGAGTGCAACACGCTGGCGCTGAAGGTGCTGAGTCGGATCTGGGCGGAAGCCTGGGACGACGCGCGCGGCATGGCCCACGTGATCGGCCGGCCGGAGCCGCAGGGCCTGTTGGACGACAACGTTCAGGCGGCTGCCGCGTTCCTCGACGCCTACGAGGCGACGGGAGACGCCGCCTGGCTCACCCGCGCCCTCGCGGTCGCGCACCATTGTGGCCGCGTCCACTGGGACGAGGCGACCGGCGGGTTCTTCGACGTCGCCCGGGATCGCAGCGGCGCCGCCTACCTCGCGACGCCGGCGAAGCCGATTCAGGACGCGCCGACCCCGTCGGCGAACGGCGTCGCGGCGCTGGTGCTCGCGCGCCTGGCGGCGATTACCGACGATCGGGAGTGGCGCCGTCTGCTCGACCGCCAGCTTGCCACATTCGCGGGCGCGGCGGCCCAGCTTGCACTGTACGGCGCTACCCTGCTGCGCGCGATCGATTGGGCGCTGAACCCCGGCACGCGGATCGAGGTGGCGGGACGGCGGGGTGAGGGTCCGGCGTGCGCAATGCACCTCCTCGCGCTGCAGACGTACCGGCCGCGCAAGGTCGTGATCCGGAAGACCGCGGCGCAGCCCGCCGCCACCGTGTGCGTCGGCACGACTTGCTCCCTCCCGGTTGCGACCGCTGATGACCTGAGGAAACTTCTCATCTAGCCGCGGAGACCAGATGCCGAACAAGAAGGCCATCGTCGAGACCGTCAAAGGCACCATCGAGCTGGAGCTGTTCGGCGACGAGGTGCCCGACACCGTCGCCAACTTCGAGAAGCTCGCGAACTCGCGTTTCTATGACGGTACCAAGTTCCACCGCGTGATCCCGAACTTCATGATCCAGGGCGGCGATCCCTACTCGAAGAGCGGGAAAGGACGGGTCGGTAGCGGCGGCCCGGGATACACGATCAAGTGCGAGACCCACAAGAACGTCCACAAGCACGTCGCGGGGACGCTCTCCATGGCCCACGCCGGCAAGGACACCGGGGGCAGCCAATTCTTCATCTGCCACTCCCCGCAACGCCATCTGGATGGAGTCCACACCGTTTTTGGACAGGTCACCAAGGGCATGGACGTCGTCAACAAGATTGCGCAGAACGACGAAGTCAAGTCGATTCGAGTGACATGACTCAATCGGGAGACCAGCTCATGACCCGCACCGCGTCCCGCCTGCTCATCGCTTGTATCGTCGCGGCCCCCCCGCTGGCCCTCGCCGGACAGAGCGGCGCCTTTATCGTGCGCCTCGGAACCGACACCCTGGCGCTCGAGCGGTATACCCGCAGCGCCGGCCGGCTCGAGGGCGAGCAGGTCGTGCGCGCACCGCGCACCGTGCACCGCCTCTACAGCGCGACGTTCGGCCGGGACGGGGCGATCGAGCGGTTCGAGCTGGTCACGCACAACGTCTCCGGCGGACCGGGCCCGGCCGAGACGAAGGCCACGATGGAGTTCGCGGGCGACTCTGTGTTTTCCGCCGTTCCCGACCGCGACTCCATGGCTCACCTGCGCGTCAAGGTCGCTCTGGGCACGCTCCCCTGGCATTTCCAGAATTACGCCCTGCTGGAAGAGATCGCCCGCCGGGCCCGCGCGGCGGGCGGCGACCGCTACACCACGACCGTGCTGCAGCTCGGCGACACCGACGTCTGGACGGTCGAGGTCGCGCGGGTCGGTCGCGACTCGATGACGATGGTGCTCGGCCCGCTCGGCACGCTGCGCCTGCGCGTGGACGAGGGCGGCACGCTCCTCGGGCTCTCCGGGATCGGCAGCACGATGCAGGTGACGGTCGAGCGCGTGCGCGGCACGCTGGCCTTCGCCGCCCTCGGCAAGTCGTTCGCGGCGCGGTCGCTCGGCCCCCTCTCCCCCGCCGATTCCGTGCGGGCGAGCGTGGCGGGCGCCGTGCTCGCCGTCCGCTACAGCCGGCCCTCGATGCGGGGCCGCGTCATCTTCGGCAGCATGGTGCCCTGGAACAAAGTGTGGCGCACCGGAGCGAACCAGGCCACCGTGCTCGAGACCAGCGCCGACCTCGTGGTCGCCGGCACCCCCGTCCCGGCCGGCAAGTACAGCCTGTGGACGATCCCCTCCCCGGACGGATGGAAGCTCATCCTCAACAGCAACACGGGACAGTGGGGCACAGACTACGCCGCGAAGTACGACTTCGCCCGGCTCGACATGAAGGTCGAGCGGCTGGCGCAGCCGGTCGAGCAGTTCACGATCGCGATCGCGCCGCAGGGCGACGGGCAGAGCGGCTGGTTGACGCTCGCGTGGGAGAGGACGCGGGCGTCGGTGCCGTTCGCGAAGCAGTAGTTTGCACCTCGACTTCGCGGTCATCGCGGACTACGCGCTCGTCGATCAGGCGGGAAAGCTTTCCGTCCTCGGCATCTTTCAGCACATCTGGGTGCAGCAGTTTCCGGCCATGCACCCGCGGCTGCACCTGGTGCTGCGACTCAAGGGGAAGCGGACCGAGGTGGGCGAGCATCACGTGCAGATCCGGCTGCTCGACGAGCAGGACACCGAGATCCTCGGGGGCAACGGCAACGTCACCTTCGCCGAGCCGCCTGCAGGAGTGACCGAGATCGAGGCCGGCGCCATTCTGGTGTTCGACGTGCCGTTTCCGCATCCGGGGCCGTATCGCTTCGAGATCACGGTCGACGCGGAGCGGAAGACCTCGGTGCCCGTAACGGTGTCGCAATTGCCCGCTCAGCCGGCCGGCGGACAGTCGCTGCATTGAGCGCGGCTCTGGTGGCGAGCCGACCGTTCGCGGACCCGCGGTTGCTCCTGTTTCTCGCGGCCGTCGCGCTCGGCTGGAACCTCGACGGGTACCGCCTGCTCGATCCCGACGAAGGCCGCAATGCCGAGGTGGCGCGCGAGATGGCGCAGACCAACGACTATCTCGTGCCGCACCTGGACGGGCTTCCCTACCTCGACAAGCCGATCGTCTACTTCGCCGCCGCCGCCGCGTTGATGGAGCTGCTCGGACCCACTGAGACGGCGGCGCGCCTGCCGGCCTACGCGGCGACGCTCGCGACCATTGCCCTCCTGCTCGGCTTCGCCCGGCGGCGCTGGGGCTCGGAGGCGGGCTGGCTCGCCGGCATCGCCTACGCCACGACGCTGCTCCCGCTGGTGTATGCGCGCACCGCGATCTTCGACAGCACGCTCACGCTGTGCACCACCGCGGCGGTGCTCGGGTTCTTCGAAGCGCGCCCCATCGTCGCGTGGGCGGCGATGGGCGCCGGCGCGCTGACGAAGGGGCCGATCGCGATCGTGCTCCCCCTGCTCGTCGTGATCCCCTACACCCTTGCCACCGAAGGGAGGACGGCGGTACGCGCGCTGTTTCCGTGGCGCGCCGTCGGCGTCTTCGCCCTGATTGCGCTGCCGTTGTTCATCGCCGTCTCGATCCGCGTCCCCGCGTTCCCGTATTACGTGTTCGTGCGCGAGACGCTCCAGCGGATCGCCACGGCCAGCTTCCACCGCACCGCCCCGTTCTGGTACTACTTCCCGATCGTCCCCCTGGCCGCATTCCCGTGGATCGTCCCGGCACTGGCGCGCGTGCGGGGCTGGCGGACGACCTGGCTCGCACGCCGCACGCCAGAGGCGCGTGAGCCCCTACTGCTCGCGAGCTGGGTGATCGTGCCGCTCGCCTTTTTCACGCTCAATCAGTCGAAGTTGCCGCAGTACGTGCTGCCGCTGATGCCGGCGTTCGCGCTCGCGGCGGCGCGCAACATGGTGGCCCACAACGCGGCGGCGGGGGGGGCGGGGGGGGCGGGGGGGCGCGTCTACACCGCCCTGGCGCTGGTGACAGGCAGCGCGCTCGTGGCTCTCACGCACTGGTTACCCGTTCCGATCGACCTGACGGCGGCCGAGAAGGCGGCCATCCCCCCGACGGCGCTCGTCCTCGGCCTGGTGCTGTTCGCCTCCGCCGCGCTCGTCGCGCTCGGCATGCTGCGCCGGCGGCCGCGTACGGCGATTGTCGGATACGCGATCGTGGTGATGGCCGTCCCGCTCGCGAGCGGCCGGCTGCTCGCTGCCGTCGGCGACGACCGCTCGTCGGCCGCGCTGGCGCGCGCCACGGCCGCTGCGCTCAGCGAGGCGAGCAGGTCCGGCGCCGCGAGCGCCGTGTTGGGCGTCTTGGCGTATCCGCCGTCGCTTGCCTTCTACCTCGGACGACCCGTAGCCGTGGCGACGACGACGGGTGCGGAGCTCACGAGCAACTATATCGCCGACTACCAAGACCGTTACCGGGACGTGCGCGGCTCGCCGCTCTTGCCCGAGGGGTACTGGCGCGAGGCGCTCGCTCGTTGCCCCATTCCCACGGTGTTCGTCACGACCGTCGCGAATCGCAAAGCGCGGGCCGAGCTCGCCGTATTGCCGCTGGTCGCCGACGATGGCCGCTACGCGGCGTACGGGCCCTGCCAACCTCCCCGACCCCCACACCCTCCACAACCTCCCCAACGTGGTGGGGAGGGCGGGTGAGGTAATGTGCGGAATCTTCGGCGCCGTCTCGCTTCGTGGCGCGCCGCTCAAGCATGCCGACTGTCTCCCGGCGATGGCCGCGGCGCTGGCGCATCGCGGACCCGACGGCGAGCAGATCGTCGGCCACGATTGCGCCCGGATCGGCGCTCGCCGCCTCGCGATCATGGACCTGACGACCGGCGATCAGCCGTTTCTCAGCCCAAACCGCTCGGTGTGGATGGTGTGCAACGGCGAGATCTACAACGCGCCCGCGCTGCGCCGGGAGTTCGCCCAGGCTGGCTACCCGTTCCGCTCCACGGGCGACATCGAGACGATCGTGCCGTTGTACGAGCGCGTCGGGCCGGATGCGGTGGGGCGGCTCGAGGGGATGTTCGGGCTCGCCGTGTGGGACGACCAGCGGCGGCGCCTGGTGCTCGCGCGCGATCGCGCCGGCGAGAAGCCGCTGTTCTGGGCCCAAGTCGCGGGGGAACTGCGCTTCGCCTCGGAGATCCAGGCACTGCTGGTCTTCCCCGACCAGCCGCGGCGCGTGAATCCCGTCGCGGCGGGGCTGTACGCCGCGCTCGGATACGTCCCCGCCCCGTACACCATGCTCACCGGCATTTCCAAGCTGGCGCCGGCGCACCTCCTGGTCGCCGACCGGGACGGCGTGACGCTGCGATGCTACTGGGACGCGGCAGCGGCCGCGGCACGCCCGTCGCGTCTCGACGCCCCCACGCTGCGCGCCGCGTTGCTGCGGGCGGTCGAGCGAGAGCTCATGTCCGACGTGCCGGTCGGGGTGTTCACGAGCGGGGGCCTCGACTCATCGCTGCTCGCGGCCGGTGCCGCCCGCGTGATGTCCGGCGAGCAGATCCACACGTATGCCGTGCGCTTCGTCGAGCCTGGGTACGACGAGAGCCCAAACGCCGAAGCGGTGACGCACCACATCCGCACCAACCATCATGTCGTCACCGCGGACGAGCCGGCGCTGGAGCGCGCCCTCGCCGCGGTCACCCGCGGGCTCGCTGAGCCGATCGGCGACCCGGCGATCCTGCCGACCTACCTCCTCGCCGAGGCGGCACGGGAGCACGTGAAGGTCGTATTGTCGGGGGAGGGAGCAGACGAGCTGTTCGGCGGCTACCCGACCTACCTGGGCCATCGGGCAGCCGGGCTGTACCGCAGGGTCCCTCTCCCCGGAAGAGCGGTGCTGCGCTGGCTCGTGAACCGCCTGCCGACGTCGACGGGGAAGGTCACGATCGAATTCATGCTTAAGCAGCTCGTCGCTGCCGCGGAGCTCCCGATGCTCGAGCGTCACCTCACGTGGTTCGGTGCGCTGGGGCCGGACCCGCGCGCGCTCGGGTGGGCGACCGCCCTGCTGGAGCCGTTTCCCTCTGATCCGTCGCTCAACCGCCTGCTGTGGCTCGACTTTCTCTCCTACCTGCCCGACAACCTGCTCGTGAAGGTCGATCGCGGTACCATGCTGGCGTCGCTGGAGGCGCGCGCGCCTTACCTCGACCGCGAGCTCTTGGAGCTCGTGCTCCCGGCGCCCGCCACGCTGAAGGTGCGAGGCCTCACCACCAAGGCGATATTAAAGGAAGCGGCGCGCGGGCTGGTGCCGGGCGACGTGATCCGACGGCGCAAGCGGGGGTTGTCCGTGCCCGTGGCGCGGTGGCTCAACACGGGGCTCGCGCCGCTCGCGGATCGGTATCTCGCCGCGCCCCGGCTGTATCCGGCCGCCCCGACCGGGCGGTTGCTCGCTGAGCACCGCGCCGGGATCGGCAACAACGCCCGCAAGCTCTGGCCTATCCTCATCGCCGAGCTGTGGGCGGAACGGTGGAATGTGGACACTGAGTCCGTGCGGCTCGGCTGACCCCGGGCCGGCGGCCCGGGGGTCAGGACAACTGCGGTTGGTTGTGGTGGTCGACCCCGGGGCATCGCCTCAGGGTCAGCCGCCCTGAAAGATAACGGGGCTGACATGACGCGCGACGAAGCGCTGCAGCTCATGCACGAGCACACGCTGTCTCCTTCGCTCCGCCAGCACATGCTCGCGGTGGAGGCGGCGATGCGCGCGTACGCGTCCAAATCGGGAGCGGACCCGGAGACGTGGGGCATCGTGGGTCTGCTGCACGATTTCGACTACGAGAAGTTCCCCAACAGCGAGCACTCGCCGACCGAGGGCCATCCCGCCTGGGGCGTCCGGCTGCTGCGCGAGCGGGGCCTCCCCGACGCGCTGTGCCGCGCGATTCTCGGTCACGCGACCTATTCGGGCGTGCCCCGCGACACGCGGCTCGCGCAGACCCTGTTCGCCGTGGACGAGCTGTGCGGCTTTCTCGTGGCGTGTGCGCTGGTCCGTCCGTCGCGCAGCTTCGCGGACCTGGAGGTGTCCTCGGTCAAGAAGAAGCTCAAGGACAAGGCGTTCGCGCGCGGCGTGAACCGCGACGAGGTGCGGCAGGGGGCGGAGGAGTTAGGTGTGCCGCTCGACGACCACATCGCGTACGTGATCCAGGCGCTCCGCCCCGTGGAACGAGCCCTCGGGTTGGGGGGGGAAGCGGGGGAGGCGCCGCCGGTGGCGTCAGTGGGGTGAGGGCTCAAGCCTCCCGGGTCGCGGGGCGCTCGGTTGCCGACCAGGCGACCGATGCGCTGGGCCTCGCGATCGACCGCGCGGCGGGTGCGCGTGCGGTCGACGGCAACCGGCTCGAGCATCATCCCGACAGCCCCCGCGCGCTCGAGGTGATGCTCGAGCTTATCGCCCGGGCGGGCCATTGGATCCACTTCGAGAACTACATCATCCGGGACGACCGCACCGGGCGACGCTTCGCCGCCGCCCTCGCCGAGCGCGCGCGGGCGGGGGTGTCGGTCCGCGTGTTGTACGACGCGTTCGGCTCGCTCGGCACGTCGCGCGGCTACTGGCGCGGGTTGGCGCAGGCGGGGGCCGAGGTGCGCGCGTTCCACCCGATTGTCTCGCGGTATCCGCTGCAGTTCATTCAGCGCGACCACCGCAAACTGCTGGTCACCGACGGCATCCAAGCGATGGTCGGCGGGCTGTGCATCGGCGACGAATGGGCAGGCGATCCAACGCGGCGGCGCCGCCCCTGGCGCGACACGATGGTCCACGTGTGTGGCCCCGCGGCCGCCGCGTTAGACCGGGCCTTCGGTCGGATCTGGGGCCGTGCCGGCGAGCCGCTGCCAGCCGGCGAGCTCACCGCCGACCCGGCGCCGTGCGGCAGCTCCACCGTGCGCGTCGTGGAAGGGGCACCGCGCCGTGCGCGGGTGTACCGCACGGTGGAGCTGCTCGCCGCCAGCGCGGCGGAGCGACTGTGGATCACGGACGCGTACTTGATCGCGCCGGCGACGCTCTACGCCGGCTTGCTCGACGCCGCGAAGGGGGGCGTCGACGTCCGCATTCTCGTTCCGGGGACGAGCGACCTGCCGGTGCTGCGCAACTTCACGCGCATCGGCTACCGCGAGCTGCTGCGCGCGGGCGTGCGCATCTTCGAGTATCAGGGTCCGATGGTCCACGCTAAAACGATGCTCGTGGACCGGCGCTGGGCCCGCGTCGGCTCGACCAACCTCAACGTGTCGAGCCTGCTCACCAACTACGAGCTCGATCTGGTGGCGGAGTGTGAACAACTCGCGGAAGAGCTGGCGGCTCAGTTCCGCCGCGATCTCGCCTCCAGCCGCGAGATCGTGCTGGAGCCGCGCCGTCTGCGCTTGCCACCGCGGCTCGTCGGCACGCCCGCCGCGGCGGACGCGCTGATGCAAGACACCGACGCGGCGCACAAGCGCTCCGGGTACGAGCTCGGCACCGTGGCCGTCGTCGCGCTGCGACGTGTGGCGGGAGGCTTGCGGCGCTCCATCGCCGCAGCGGGGGCGCTCACCTTCGCCGGAATCGGCGTCCTGCTACTCCTGTTCCCGAGGGTGATGAGCATCACGCTCGCAGCGGGCGCCTTCTCGCTCGCGCTCGGCTTCGCCCTGTACGTCTTTGGGCAGCGGCGTCGGTCGCGGGAAGACTCCGATGAAGCCTGATTCCCAACCCCCGGACCCGGCTGCGCGTATACCCGAGCAGGACGAAGCCGCCCTCGTTGCGCGTGTCCGGGCTGGGGACCGGGCCGCCTTCGGCGTGCTGGCGGAGCGATACGCGGGCGTCGCGCGGCGGGTGGCGCGGGCCGTGCTAGGAGACCCGGACGACGCCGACGACGCGGCACAGGACGCGCTGCTGTCGGCCCTCGTGAAGCTCGACCAGTACGATCCCCGCCGACCGTTCGGGCCGTGGCTCCTGCGCATCGTCGCGAACGCGGCGACTGACCGACGGCGGCGACGCAAGGTGCGCCGGGCCGAGTCGCTCGATCCCGCGCTGGTGGCGGGCGGCACGCGTCCCGATGCGGCGGCCGAACAACGCGCCCTGGCGGAGCGGCTGCGGGGCGCGCTCGCGGAGCTGTCCGAGCGGCGCCGCCTGGCGGTCGTGCTGTTCGATGTGGAAGGGTACTCGCACGCCGAGATCGCCCGGATCCTGGGGATTCCCGAGGGGACCGTGCGCTCGGAGGTGTTCCACGCGCGCCGCCGGTTGCGCGTGTTGCTGGCGGACTGGAAGGAGGACGGATGATGCAGGAACCGCTGCCGTTCGATCACCGGCCCGATCCGGTACTGGGCGCCGCCCTGCGGCAGGCGCTCGACCCGGAGAGTGAAGGAGGAGGGGGGAGCCACGCGGCGTTCGTCGCGCGGCTCTTGGCCCGAGCCGACGACCTGCGCACCACGGCCTCGTGGGACGCGGTGCTTGCCCGCTGGGCGCGGGTGGGCGTCGCCGCAGCGGTGCTCGTCTCGCTTGCGGCGGGGTATCTCGTCGGCCGCGCGACGGCGGCATCCGCGCGCCCGTCGGTCGCGGAGGCGCTGCTCGCGCCGCAGACGCCGGTCGTCGAGGTCGTCCTGGCCTCTGTGCTCGGCAACTAGAAAAGGAAGCGTCGGGATGCTGAACCGTTCTACCGCGTGGGCCACGCTGCTGCTCGTGGCGACATTCGCCGCGGGGATTGTGGTGGGCGTCGGCGGTCGGGCCCTCTGGGTCCGTGCCGCCTACGGCAGTGCGCCGGAGCGCGCCCGCGGCGTCGACCGGTTGATGGCCGAATTGAGCGACGAGCTGGCCTTGACGTCGCCGCAGCGCGTCGCCGTCCACGCCATCCTGCAGCGCCACTCGACGCGGATGAGCGCGCTCTGGGATTCGGTCCGGCCGCGCTTCGACTCGATGCGCGCCGCAATGGACTCGGAGGTGGCGGCGCAGCTTTCGCCCGACCAGCAGGCAAAGTACCGCGACCATATGGCCCGGCATCGGCATCAGAGGGAGAAGACCGACTCGAGCGGGAAGAAGCAATGAGCGCAGTCCGCCACCACCTAGTGGCCGCCGCCGCGGCGGTCGTGTTGCACGCGCCCGACGCCCTGGCGGCCCAGGGGCAGCCGCTCGCAGTGACGCTCGGTGACGCGATCCGGCGCGCGCTCGACGTGCAACCCGCCATGGTCCAGGCGCGCGGCACCGCGCGCAACGCGGGTGCCGGCGAACGCTCCGCCTGGGGAGCCTTTCTGCCGACGGTGAACACGAGCGCCTCGGCCTCGCGCAGCAACCAGACGCGGTTCGATCCCAACAGCACCAATACGCTACCACCCGTCTATTCGTACGCGGGCGGCCTGTCCGCGAGCGTCGTCTTGTTCGACGGCTTCAACAGGTTCGCCAATCTGCGCGCCTCGTCGGCGACGCAGGACGCCGCGGCCGCCGGCCTCGTGAATCAGCGGTACCAGACGACGCTCGCGACCCAGCAGGCGTTCTTCACGGCGCTGGCCGACGAGGAGCTGGTGCGCGTCGCGCAGGCGCAGGTGCAGCGTGCTCGGCAACAGCTCCAGATCTCGGTTAACAAATTCCAAGCCGGGGCCGCCACTCGCTCCGACACGCTCACCTCCACGGTGGAGCTGGGCAGCGCCCAGCTCGCGTTGCTCCAGGCGCAGGCGAACCTGGCCACGGCCCAGGCCGCCCTCGGCCGGCAGATCGGCGTGGACCAGCTGGTCCGCGCCGTGCCCGACACCACCCTGCCGCCGCTCCCCGACACGACCGCAGTGCGCGCCTCGGCGCTCGAGACCGCGCCCGTCGTGACGCAAGCCGAGGCGGCGGGCCGCGCGGCAAGCGCACAGGTCTGGAGCGCGCGCGCCCAGTACTGGCCGTCCGTCACCGTCTCCTACAGCACCAATCGAACCGGCGTCGGATCCCCGGACCTGCCGCTGTTCAGCAACTACCCCGAGACATTCGCGTGGCGGTTCGGGCTCTCCTGGACGCTGTTCAACGGGTTCCAGCGCGAGCAGTCCCAGGTGTCGGCGAGCGTCGCGCGCGACGTCGCGGCGGCCCAGGCGGCGGACGCGCGCCGCCAGGTGAACGCCCAGCTCACTCAGCAGGTCGCTGCGCTGTTTACCGCCTACGCGCAGATCGGGATCGCCGCGGCCAACGTGGTCGCCGCGACCGAAGCGCTGCGCGTGCAGCAAGAGCGCTATCGCGTGGGCGCGGGGACACAGCTCGACGAAATCACGGCCGAGGCGAATCTGACCCAGGCCGAGGTCAACCAAGTCCAGGCGCGCTACAACTATCTGATCGCCCGCGCCCAGCTCGAGGCGCTCGTGGGGCACGCCCTATGACCACCGCCCAGGCGGTGACGTTCCGGACTGGCGACACGCCCCAGCCGGACATCGTGATCCTGACGCACAAGCTCGCCCGCGACTACGACATGGGCGGCGAAATCGTGCACGCGCTGCGCGGCGTCGACTTCCAGATCCGCCGCAACGAGTTTGTGGCCATCATGGGCCCGTCGGGATCCGGGAAGTCCACGCTGATGAACCTGATCGGCTGTCTCGACACGCCGACGGCGGGAGAGTATTGGCTCAACGCCCAGAAGGTGAGCGATTTGTCGGACGACGAATTGGCCCGCATCCGGAACAAGGAGATCGGCTTCGTGTTCCAGACGTTCAATCTGCTGCCGCGGGCCAACGCGCTGCACAACGTCGAGCTGCCGCTCATCTACGCCGGTCAGGCGGCGCAGGCCCGGCGCGCGCAGGCTGCCCGGGCGCTCGAGCGTGTCGGGCTGGGAGACCGCATGGACCACCGGCCGAACGAGCTGTCCGGCGGCCAGCGCCAGCGCGTGGCGATCGCGCGCGCCCTCGTGAACGAGCCCTCGATCCTGCTCGCTGACGAGCCCACCGGTAACCTGGATTCGGCCACCGGGGAAGAGATCATGCGGCTGTTCGAAGAGCTGCACGACGGCGGGCAGACGATCGTCCTGGTCACCCATGAGCACGACATCGCGGCGCACGCGCGCCGCCAGATCCACCTGCGCGACGGGCTCATCGAGCGCGACGAGAGGATGGAACGACCATCGTGAAGCGGTACATCCGCATCGCCGCCGTCGCCGCAGCGCTGGCCCTGGGCGTCGCCGCCTGCAAGCAGGCGGAGTCCGCGCCCCTGTACGAAAAGGTCCCCGTCGAGCGGCGTGATATCGTCGTCGCGGCCGTCGCCGACGGCGTGATCCAGCCGGCGCTCACCTTTACGGTGAAGTCGAAAGCCTGGGGTGAGATCGTCGCGATGCCGGTCCAGACGGGAGACGAGGTCCAGAAGGGGCAGCTCTTGGCGAAAATCGACCCGCGGATTCCGCGCGACAACCTGACCCAGGCCCAGGCGAACCTCGACAAGGCGCGGGCACAGCTGGACAACGCAGCGGCGCAGCTCAAGCGCAGCGAGGACCTCTTCCGGAGCAATTCGATCGCCGAAACCGACTACGAGGCCGCCAAGCTCGCCGCCGCGACGGCGCAAGCGGCCGTCGTGACCGCCACGGCGAACCTCCAAACCGCCCAAGACGCCATGGAGGACACACAAGTCCGGGCCCCGATCACCGGCACCATTCTCGAGCTCGACGCCGTGCTCGGCACTGTGATCTCGAGCCCGACGTTGGGGGGAGGCACGGTCATCCTGAAGATGGCCAACCTCGACGCGGTGCAGGACTCGGCGCTCGTCAACGAGACCGACGTGGGCAAGGTGCAGTCGGGGATGCCGGCGACGATCACCGTTGACGCATTTCCGAACCGGCAATTCGCGGGCGAGGTCGTGAAGATCAAGCCGCAGGCGCAGGTGGTCCAGAATGCCACAATGTTCACGGTGCTCGTCAGCATCCCGAACCCCGGGCACCGGCTCAAGCCGGGGATGAACACCGAAGTCAAGATCCACACGGGGCAGCGCCAGGGCGTGCTGGCGGTGCCGAACGCCGCGTTGCGCACCCAGCGAGACGTCGGCTCGGCGGCGAGCGTACTCGGCCTGGACCCCGATCTGGTGCTGCAGCAGCTCGCCACGGCGCCGACGCCACCGCCGCCTCCGCACGACAGCGCGACGCGTGGGGACAGCGGGAAGGGCCAGGCCGCCGGGGCGGGCGGTGGCGCCGCGACGTTTACGACACCGAACGGCCGGACGCTGACCCTGCCTCCCGGTGTGACGCCCGAGCAGGTGCGCGCCGCGTTCCAAAAGCGGATGAGCGGTGAGCCGTTGACGCCCGCCGAGCAATCGCTGCTCCAGCAGGTGCGCAGCCAGTTCCAGCGCGCCGGCGGCGCGGTTGGCGACGGAGGTGGCCCGGGTGGCGGCCGAGGGGGGAGGGGGGGCCGGGGCGAGTTCGGGAGTAACTACATCGTGTTCGCGTTGCGTCAGGGAACGCCCGTCCCCGTGTCGATCAAGACCGGGCTCACCGACCAGGACTACATTGAAGTGACGAGCGGGCTGACGGACCGGGATACGGTACTCGTACTGCCGAGCGCCTCGCTAGTGCAGGCGCAGCAGCAGTTCCGCCAGCGGTTCCAGAACGTCACCGGCGGCGGACTGCCCGGGCTGCGCCAGCAACAGTCGCAGGGCGCTCCAGTGACCACGGGGAGGAGGGGCCCGCTGTGACCCGATCCCTCCGCGCGGCGATCGCCCCCCTGATCGCGGGCGTCGCCGCCTGCCATAAGGTGGAAACCGCACCCCCTTACACGCTGGTCCCCGTGGCGCGGCGCGACATCGTAGTCACCGCCACCGCCTCCGGCGTGATCCAGCCGATCCTGACGCTGAGCGTGAAATCGAAGGCCTCGGGCGAGATCCTCGAGATGCCGGTCCAGACAGGGGACGAGGTGCGCAAGGGAACGCTCCTGGCGAAGATCGATCCGCGCATTCCACGGAACAACTTGACCCAGGCCCAGGCGAACCTCAACGTGGCCGAGGCGCAGCTCGAGAACGCGACCGCGCAGCTCAAGCGCAGCGACGCGCTCTACCAGAGCAAGTCCATCACCGAGAGCGACTACGAGGCCGCCAAGCTCTCCTACGCGACGGCCAAGGCGGCCGTCGCCACCGCGCAGGCGAACCTCCAGACCGCCAAGGACGCGATGGAAGACACGCAGGTCCGGGCGCCGATCACCGGCACCATCCTCGAGCTGGACGCCGTGCTCGGCACAGTGATCTCGAGCCCCACCAACGACGTCGGTGGAGGAACCGTGATCCTGAAGATGGCGAACCTCGACACCGTACAGGTCTCAGCGCTGGTGGATGAGACCGATGTCGGCAAGGTGCGCCCCGGCGTTCCCGTCACGATCACCGTCGATGCGTACCCCAATCGCCAGTTTGAAGGTCATGTCCTGAAGATCGAGCCCCAGGCACAGGTCAGTCAGAACGTGACGATGTTCCCGGTCGACGTGGACATCCTGAACCCCGACCACGTCCTCAAGCCGGGGATGAACACCGAGGTCGAGATCCACACGGGACAGCGCCAGGGGGTGCTGGCGGTACCGAACGCCGCGCTGCGGACGCCGCGGGACGTCGCATCGGCGGCGAGCGTGCTCGGCCTCGATGCGCGCGTCGTGCAGGGGCTCGCCGACACGCAGGCGACGGCCACGCCTTCGTCCGCCCCAGACGCCACGCCCGCGGCCGGAGCGGGGGGAGGAGACGGGAGTAAGCTTCACGCGGCGGAGCCGTCGCAGGGAGGCGCCACGTTCACGACCCGCGACGGCCGGACCATCACCCTGCCTCCGGGGGTCACGCCCGAGCAGGTCCGGGCCGCGTTCGGCAAGATGCGGAGCGGAGGGACCTTGACGCCCGCAGAGCGAGCGCTGCTCGCCCGGCTGCGCGGTCAGTTCCAGCAGCAATCCGCCGGTGGGTCGCCGACCAGCAATGCGGGTGGCAGCTACATCGTTTTCGTGCGCCGGGGCGGTAAGATCGAGCCGGCCTCGATCCGGACGGGCCTCACCGACCTGGACTACATCGAGGTCACGAGCGGCCTGAGCGAACAGGACACGGTGCTCGTGCTGTCCGGCAGCACGACGCGGTAACGATGCTCCTGGGCGAGATCGTCATTGTAGCGCTCGAGGCGCTGCGAGCCAACAAGCTGCGCTCGCTGCTCACCATGCTGGGCATCATCATCGGCGTGGGCGCGGTGATCACGATGGTCGCGCTCGGGTCGGGAGCCCAGAAATCGGTGCAGGACCGCATTCAGGCGCTCGGGCCGACCCTGCTGAGCGTGTATCCGGGTCAGAGCTTCATGCGGGGGGTCGCGAGCGGCGCGCGCGTCAGCCTCACGCTGGACGACGATACCGCGCTCGCGAACAACGCGCGATACATCACCGCCGTCGTGCCCGAGCTGAGCGCCAACCTCCAGGTCCAGCAGGGCAACCAGAACGTCAACGTGAACATCGTGGGCACCACCCCTGCTTACGCGTCGATGCACGCCTACACCATCACGGCCGGCCGGATGTTCACCGCAGGTGACGACGCCGCGCGGCGCCGGGTCGCCGTTGTCGGATCCGCGATCCCCCAGATGTTCAACTCGAACCGCGACGCGATGATCGGCCAGGAGATCCTGATCCGCGGGATCTCGTTCGAGATCATCGGGGTGCTCTCGGAGAAGGGCTCGCAGGGATCGTTCTTCAACCCGGACGAGCAGATTCTCGTCCCACTGCAGACCGCCCGCTATCGCCTCATCGGCACCGACCGGTTGCGCAGCATCACCGCCCAGGCCACGGACCTGAACTCCATGAACCTGGCGATCCGCAATCAGACGGACATTCTGGCGACCTTCCAGCAGACGACGGAGACGTTCAAATACCTGCTCGCCGGCATCGCCGCGGTGAGCCTGCTGGTCGGCGGCATCGGCATCATGAACATCATGCTCGTGTCCGTCACCGAGCGCACGCGCGAGATCGGCGTGCGGAAGGCGCTGGGCGCGACGCGCTTCAACATCATGTTTCAGTTCCTCGTCGAAGCGCTCGTGCTGTGTCTCGCGGGAGGGTTAATCGGCGTGCTGCTCGGCTCGCTCGGTGCCATCGTGCTGTCCCAGCTGGCGCACTGGAACACCCTGATTTCACCGCTCGCCATCCTCCTGGCCTTCGTGTTCAGCGCAGCGGTGGGGTTGTTCTTCGGGATCTGGCCCGCGCGGCGGGCGGCGGCGCTCGATCCGATAATCGCCCTGAGATACGAATAGAAGGCGGAACGCGGAACAGCAGGTCGGGCTGACGATTCGTAAGTCCGGCCCTCGATGCTCGCCGGCTGTTCCGCGTTCCGCCTTCCGCGTTCCGACTTGTATCTTTCATCCCATGCTCGCCCTGCTGCTCATGCTCCAGTCGGGCGTTCCCGATCCGCCCACCTACGACGGCCTGAAGCAGCAGCTCGCGGTCGCGGTCCCGCGGTTCGAGACCGGCGCGCGCGTGGACGGCGCGCTCGACGAGGCGGTGTGGGCCCGCGCCGCGCGTCTGGTCGGCTTCTCGCAGTACCGGCCCGTCGACGGGCGGCCGGCCGAAGATTCGACAGCGGTGCTGGTGTGGTACGCGCCCGACGCCATCTGGTTCGGCGTCCGCGCCTACGAGCCGCACGGCAAGGTGGTCCGCGCGACCCTCGCGAACCGCGACAACATCGACGCGGACGACAACATCCAGATCCTGCTCGACACCTACAACGACCACCGCCGGGCACTGTTGTTCGCGGTGAATCCGCTGGGGGTGCAAGAGGACGGCGTGCGCAGCGAAGGGCAAGACGCGGGCGCCGCGGGCGGGGGGGCATCGGCCACGGGGCGGTTCGACGGCGTCGTCGACCTGAGCCCCGACTTCGTCTACCAGTCGCACGGCCACCTCACCGACTGGGGGTACGAGGTCGAGGTGCGCATCCCGTTCAAGAGCCTGCGCTACCAGAGCGTCGATCCCCAGTCGTGGGGCCTGCAGGTGGTGCGCGTGGTGCAGCACTCGGGCTACGAGGACACCTGGACCCCGGTGTTCCGCGCCAGCGCGAGCTTTCTGATCCAATCCGGGCGCCTCACGGGGCTGACCGCGCTGAAGCGCGGCCTCGTGGTCGATCTCACCCCGGAGTTCACGTCCAAGGTGAACGGCACCCCGGCGGCCGCCGGATACGACTACCGCGGCACTCCCGAGCTGGGGGGCAATCTGCGCTGGGGGATCACCCAGAACCTCGGCCTCGCCGCCACCGCCCACCCCGACTTCTCCCAGGTCGAGGCCGACGTGGGCCAGGTGACAGTGAACGAGCGGTTCGCGCTGTTCTACCCGGAGAAGCGGCCGTTCTTCCTCGAGGGGCTCGAGCAGTTCGACACACCGAACCGACTGATTTACACGCGCCAGATCGTCCAGCCCGTCGCCGGCGCGAAGCTCACGGGTAAGCTGGGAAGTACGGCGGTCGCCTACCTCGGTGCGGTGGACGACCGCGGGCAGTCGGCCTCCGGGAATAATCCGGTGTTCAACCTGCTGCGGTTGCGCCGCGACCTGGGTACCGCCTCGACGGCGGGCCTCGTGTACACCGATCGGATCGAGGGGGACGACTACAACCGCGTGCTCGGCGGGGACGCGATGGTGGTCTGGAAGAAAATCTGGTTCTCCCAGGCGCAGGTCGTGAGCTCGTGGACGAGCGACGCGGGCGGCGCGCGGGCGGGACAATTCTGGGCGGTGACGTTCGCCGACGGGACCGGGCGCAACTACGGCAACCACTTCGAGCTGCTCGGCGCTACACCGGAGTTCGCGACGCGGAGCGGCTTCATCAACCGCGTCGACTTCGTGCAAGCGCGCGCCGCCAACCGGTTCACCTGGTACGGGCGGCCCGGGGCGCTGGTGGAGCAAGTGACCACGTTCATCGTCCTGCTGCCGCTGTGGCGTTACGACGACTTCTTCCGGCTGCGCGGCATCTTCGAGGGCGGGCCCCAGAACACGTGGATCGCGACGTTGCGAGGCGGCTGGAACGTGAACGCCTTGATCAGGAACAGCGCGCAACGCTTCGACCCCGACGCCTACGCGGGCTACAGCGTGAACCGCACGGTGGACACGATCCCGTTCGCGGTGCCGCACGGGCTGTACAACCTGTGGAGCATGAACGGCGGTGTGGGGACGCCGAATCGGGCCTTCACTTTCAACACGAACTTCGGTTACGGCGCGACGGCCATCTTCGCGGAAGCGGCAGCGGGGCGTCAGTTCTTCATCCAGGCGACCGCTGGCTGGAAGCCAACGCCGGGCGTGCGGATCGAGGCGCGCTGGACCCACGTGCGACTCACCCGGGCACGGGACGGCAGTCGCTTCTCGACGGCGAACATCCCGCGCCTGAAGCTCGAGTACCAGCTGTCGCGCGCCATCTTCTTCCGGTACGTAGGCCAGTACTTCGCGCAGGACCAGGTCGCGCTCCAGGATCCGCGCACCGCGCAGCCGATCCTGGCGGGCGGGGCTCCGGCGGCGGCCGTGGTGACCAACGACTTCCGCAACGACCTGCTGTTCTCCTACAAGCCGCTGCCCGGGACGCTGGTCTTCCTGGGCTATGGCACGTCGCTCACGGAGCCCGAGGCGTTTCGATTCCAGAACCTGAGCCGCGCGTCGGACGGGTTCTTCCTGAAGGTGAGCTACCTGTTCCGGATGTAGCCCACTACCCCCCGGCACGGGCGCCGCTCATCTTGTCCGTATGCCCACGCCCGCCGCCCTGGAAGCGCAGTTGGCGGAAGAGACCGGCGTCAAACAGCGCCACTACGTCCTCTCGCACACCCGAGCGCGCTGGACCGCCCTGGGCGTCGGGGTGGCGCTGCTGGCGGGCGTACGCCTCGGGCGTCTCGTGCCCATCTCGTGGTGGTTCATCGTCGGGTTCGCAGCCACATTCTCGGCTGCGAACTACGCGATGCACCGGATCGCCCGCGACCAGCCGTTCCGATCCTGGTACGTCCACCTCAACTTCGCGATCGGCGCCGCGCTGATCTCGGCCGTGCTGTACGCCCTCGGGCCCACTGGGCACGTGGTGTACGCCGCCTATCTGATCACGCCCCTGCAGGCGGCGTTGTACCTCGGCCCCACCGAGGCGTGGCAGGCGCTGGCGCTCAACCTGACGGGCTTCGGGCTCGTCAGCGCGATCCGCGCTGCCGCGGGTGAGGGGAGTGGGAGCCTCTTTTTCCAGGAAGCGCTCGTCCTGGCATTCACCTGCGTCGCCCTCGTCCCCATGCTGACGCGGATCGTGAGCCGGCTGCGGACGACGCGCGAGACGCTGGCACAGGTGGAGGGCGGCGATCTCACCGTGCAGGTGGGGGACCAGGAGCTCGACGACCTGGGCTACCTCGGGCTCAGCGTGAACCGCACCACCGCGGCGATCGCGCAGATCATCCGACAGGTGCTGCGGCAGGCGCAAGATCTCGCGGCGCTGGCTCGGCAGCTCGCCGGCTCGGCCCAGCAGCTGCAGACGGCGTCGCAGCAGATCTCAGGCAATGCGCAGCAGCTTTCGAGCGGCACGGCGCGGCAGCGCCAGCTCATCGGCCACGGACGAGCGGACTCCGAAGCGGCGGCGAGTATCGCGGCGCAGCTCCACGGCCGGGCTCAAGAGGCCGAGCGGCAGATCAACGCGGTGGCGCAGCAGGCGCGGCGCCACGGCGAAGAGATCGCGCGGGCGAGCGAGCTGCTCGTGAGCCTGGTCGCGCATTTGGATCAGGTGTCGCATGCCGCGGGCACCCTCGAGCAGGGGTCGCGCGAGATCGGGAAGCTCGTGGACTCGATCACGCGCATCGCGAGTCAGACCGATCTCCTGGCCTTGAACGCCGCCATCGAGGCCGCGCGGGCGGGACCGCACGGGCTCGGATTCCGCGTCGTCGCGGACGAGGTGCGCAAGCTGTCCGAGCAGAGCGCGCGTTCGGCCGAGGAGGTGCGCGCCCGGGTGCGTCAGACCCAGGCGCAGATCACTGAGGTCATCGCGGCGATGGACGAGGGCCGGCGCACCGCGCAGGGTGTGGACGCGGTCTCGAGCGCTGTGCGCCAGGCGCTAGACGCGATCTTCGCGGACTTGAACGCGACCGTGCAGTTCACCACGGGCTTCGCGAGTGAGACCGAAGGGCAGATGCGCCGCATGCGCGAAGTGGTGCAGCGGATGGAAGAGGTGGCTGGGATCGCGGACAGCGCCGCCCACGGCGCCGAGCAGACCTCCGCCGCGACCGAGCAGCAGATCGCCTCGCTGGGCGAGCTCACGACGACGTCGCAGCAGCTCGCGGTGGCGGCGGCCAGGCTCACCGAGACGATTCAGCGGTTCAACGTCGATGGCGCGAAGCTACCACCCCCGCAATAGCCCCGCGTCCCCGTAATCCCACAGCACGAACCCGATGAGCCGCGGGTGGCGCGGCTCGGGGCCCACGGCGGGCAGCTCGGCGCCGAGCGATGCTGCCACGTGACCCAGCCGGGACAATTGCACCCACATCTGCGGATAGAGGGACAGCGTGCGCTCCCCTCCCAGGGGCACCGTCCACCCGGCCTCGAGTATCGGCACGACCCGGCCGACCTCCCGCCCCACGCCCAGCCGGTAGGAGAACGCGGCGATGCCTTCGGTCTCCTCCCAGCTCGCCACGATCTCGCCTTGCACGAATAGCGCCCGACCCGGCTGCGCTCCGAAAGCGAGGAACGGCTCGATCTCCCAGTTGTCCTGCCGGCCGAGCGGGGGTGTCACCTCCAAGCCTAGGCTCGCGAGCGCGCGGCGCTCGAGACTGTGCCACAGGTTGTACTTCACCGACGCCGTCACCCCGTCGAATGGCTGGTCGAGCGAATCGAACGCCGTGCGTGCTTCGCCCTCGAGCTGCAGCCGTTTACCGAAGCGGCGCTCGTACGCCACCGCCTGCTGGCGCCCCGCTGCCGTGACCACCCACTCGTTCTCAGGAAACGCCTTTTCGACGAGGAACGGCCGCGGGAAGTTGAGCTCGCCGGGAGGCCAGCCGAGCTCCCCGCACAGCGAGCGAGCGTAGCGCACCACCGCGCGGACCTGCGCCGGCGTCCCGGCCTCCCCGAAGGCGGGCATATCGAGCGACAGCCCGAGCGCCGCCCCGCCGTGCGTGACGATGCCGATCCAGCGGGCTTCGGGTTCCGCGGTGCTCGCCTTGCACTCCTGCAGGTCCGCAGGGGGCACGGCGAGACGCGCCGTCGCCGCGGCTTTGCCACGCCCGTCGGCTCCGTGACACTTGCTGCACCACGCCTGATACAGCGCGGCGCCGTCTGAGTCGGCGGGCGCTTGGGCGGCGAGCGTGACAAGTACGGCGACGGATGGCAGGAACATGCGTTGGGGTGTTCTCCTCCTTGTCCTGAGTTATGAGGGACTTCAGTCCCTCATAACCCCAATCGACGACATCGGCTCCTCATCGGCATTCACGCGAGCCGCGCCGCCCGCCGCAGCTCCGCGGCGCAACGGCCAGCCTCCCGCGCGATTTCGTCGATTGCGGCGGTCATGAGCTCGTGCCCCAGCACCACCGCCCGACCGTCCACGAACACATCGCGCACGTCGCTCGCGCGCGCGGCGTAGACGAGGCGGGACGCGGGATCCGCGCCGGCGGGCGTGACATGCGGCTCGCGCAGGTCCAGCACGATCAGGTCTGCGCGCTTGCCCACGGCGATCGAGCCGATCTCGTCTTCGAGCCCGAGCGCCCGCGCCCCACCCAGCGTCGCGAGCTCGAGCACCCTCCCGGCGGGGAGCACGTCCGCGCCGAGCCGCGGTTTCTGAATGAGGGCGGCGAGGCGCATCTCCGCGAAGACATCGAGCCGATTGTTGCATGCCGCTCCGTCCGCGCCGAGCGCCACGCGGCAGCCCGCCTCGAGCAGCTCCGGCACCCTCGCCACCCCGCTGCCGAGCTTCAAATTGGACGACGGGCAGTGCACCACGTTCGTCCCCTGGCGCGCCAGCCGCGCCATCTCGTGCTGGTCCACCCAGACGCAGTGCGCCAGCGCGGCGCGCTTCCCCGAGATCCCCACGGAATCGAGGTAGGCGATCTCCTCCAGCCCGGTCGTCCGCAGCACTGTCTCCCGCTCGACGATCGTCTCCGCCGCGTGGGTGTGGAGCTGCGCGCCGAACAGCTCCGCCAGCTCGCTCGCCGCGCGCAGCAGCGGGCCGGAACAGCTCGGCACGAACCGCGGCGCGAAGCAGACGCGCAGCCGACCGCCCGCCGCTCCGTGCCAGCGGCGCGCCAGGCTCTCGGCCTCCGCCAGCGCCGTGTCCGTGGACTCCGCCAGCTCGAGCGGCGCTCCCTCCGGGTGCGCATCCATCAGACACTTCCCCGCCACCGCCCGGAGGCCGACGCGCTGCAGCGCCCGAAAGGCCGCCTCGGTGTGACGCACCGTTTCCATGTCGAGGATCGCGGTCGTGCCCCCGAGCAGCAGCTCGGCGGCACCGAGCATGGCGGACCAGTACACGGTCTCTGGGGTGTGCACCGCCTCGAGCGGCCAGATGCGCCGGGTGAGCCAGTGCTCGAGCCGCAGATCGTCGGCCAGTCCGCGGAACAGCGTCTGGCACAGATGGATGTGGGCCTGGATGAGGCCGGGTGCGACGAGACAGCCGCTGCAGTCGCGCACGAGAACGGGCGTGCGCTTCCCTTTTTCCCCTTCCCCCTTCCCGGGCCGTTCCCCCGCCTTTCCCACCGCCGCGATCCGCCCGCCGGAAACGACGACGTCCGCCCGCATCAGCCGCCAACCGCCCTCGTGCAGCAGCACGTCGCCGCCCGCGAGGACCAGATCGGGAGCCTGCGCTGGGACGGCGCTCAGGTGGTGACCCGGGGCCGCACCGCGGTCGAGTCGTCCGAGATGTCGAAGTAAGCGCGCAGCTCGTCCAGCAGGTCGTCGTCGGCGTACACGCCCGTGAGGATCCGCTCGGGTCCCCCCGGATCGACGAGGAGATACCCGAAGGGATAATCGAGGCCCGACAGCAGGACGGCCCGCCGCTGGCGGTTATTCGGGAGCGCGACATACACCGTCTCCGCGTTGGTCGCGAGCAGCCGAATCCCGTTCGTCTGAAGCGTCGCGGCGACCTGCTCGGTATAGTACTTGAGATCGTCGGACGCCTCCGCCTGGTCGTCGGCCCCCAGGGTGTCGGCCGCGGGCAGCCAAAACAGCACCACGCTGGGCTCCGAGATGACTCGCGGCGTGCGGAGCGCGCTGTCGGTCGAGTCCCGCGGCACGAACGCGGCGAGATCCACCGAGTCAGCGGTGTGTGGAGCCTTGGTCACACCGCGCGCCTGGCAGGCCGTGACCCATCCGAGTGCGAGCAGCGTGGCGTACCTCATGAGGTGAAATATATTCGACCTATGAACGACGGCTCGCCTCTCGCACCGGCTGCGGCACCTGCCCGCCCCTCCGTTCGCCGCCACCACTGGATTGTCCGCCTCACCCACTGGGCGACCTTGTTCCTGGTCGCCGGGATGATCACCAGCGGCCTACAGATCTACGAGGCCTACGCCCGCTTTGGGAACCGCGGCGGCCCGTTCTTCCCGAGTCCCTTCGACGACACCCGCTTCCCCCAGTGGAGCCGGCTTGGCGGCTGGCTCGCGGGCGCGTTGAACTGGCACTTCGCCCTGATGTGGCCCCTCGTGACGGTGGGGCTGCTCTACCTCGGCTACCTCGTGGGCAGCGGGGAATGGCGCGCGCTGCTGTTCCACCCGCGCGACGTGCGCGGCGCGATCGCAATGGCGCAGTACTACCTCCACCTCCGCCGGGATCACCCGCCGCAAGGCAAGCACAACCCGCTCCAGAAGCTCGCCTACACCAGCATCTACCTCTTCGGCGTGCTCGCGGTGCTGACGGGCCTGGCCGTTTACAAGCCGGTACAGTTCGGCTGGCTGACCACGCTGCTCGGCGGCTTTCAGGCCGCGCGCTACTGGCACTTCTGGATCGTCTGGATCTTCGTCGCCTTCACGATCACCCACGTGATTCTCGTGTTCGTCGTAGATCCTGCGTCGTTCCGGGCGATGCTCACCGGCCGCTATCGGGGGAGATTCCCGAGTCATGACTGAAGAACAGACGCCAAGACGCCAGGACGCCAAGACGCCAAGGCTCGACCGACGGGCGTTCATGACGCTCGGCCTCGCGGGCGGCGCGGCGACGTTCGCTGCGGCGTGCGGATGGGACGGCGGCAACGTGCTGCGCCCCCGACTGCTCGACATCAGCCGGCTGAACGACTGGGTCGGCGAGCAGGTGCTGTTCTCCTCCACGCGGCTAGCGCGGACCTACGCACCGGCCGCCCGGAGCGCCATGCTCCCGAGCTACTTCATTTCGAACGCGCTGCCGATGCTCGAGAATCCCGACGCCTGGCGGCTGCGCGTGGCAGGGCTGGTGCAGCGGCCCCTCGAGCTCTCGCTGAACGAGTTGATGACGATGCCGCGGGTGACGTACACGGTGAAGCACCATTGTGTCGAGGGGTGGTCCGCGATCGCGACCTGGCACGGCGTGCCGGTGGCGGCGATCGTGGCGCGCTGCCAACCCCTCGCCGCCGCGCGCTACATCCAGTTCGTCTCGTTCGACTCCGACTACTCGAATGGCTGGGACATGGCGAGCGCGCTGCACCCGCAGACGATTCTCGCCTATGGGATGAACGACAACCCGTTGCCGCCGGCCCACGGGGCGCCGCTGCGGCTCTACTCCCCGACGAAACTGGGCTACAAGCTGACGAAGTACCTCGTTGCGATGACATTCACCGACAAGCGCCCGGGCGGTTATTGGGAGGATCAAGGATATCCCTGGTTTGGAGGCATCTAGCCGATCGCCGCCAGGGCGTCGTGCATCTCCGCCGCGGTCTGGTACCTGTCCCCCCGCTCTTTGGCCATCGCCTTGAGAATCACCTGGGCCAGCGCCTCGGGTACGTCCGCGTTGAACTTGCGCGGGTCCGGCGCCGGTTCCTCGAGATGCTTCGCGACGACGGCGTACACGGACTCGCCGTCGAACGGCACGCGGCCGGCGACACACTCGAACAGGACCACGCCAGCGGCGTACAGGTCGCTGCGCGCGTCGAGCTCCATTCCCAACAGCTGCTCCGGCGACATGTAATCGGGCGTCCCGATGGACGCTCCCTCTTGCGTCAGCCCTTTTCCCTGCGGCGGGTTCGCGAGCCGGGCGATCCCGAAGTCCATGACCTTGAGGAACCCGCTCGGCTCCACCACGATGTTCTGCGGCTTGATGTCGCGATGGATTATCCCCTGCTCGTGCGCCACTTCGAGCGCGCGGCACAACTGCTTGCCGATCGTGAGCGTGACCGGGATCGGCAGTCGGCCGCGACTCGAGATGAGCTGGTTGAGCGGCGTCCCCTCGACGTACTCCATGGTGAGGTAGTACATCCCGTTCACCTCGCCCAGGTCGTAAGTGCGGACCACATTGCGATGGGAGATCTTGCGCGCGAGGCGGATCTCCTGCTTGAAGCGCTCCAGCGCGACGCTCTCGCCCGCGAGCGTCTCCGGGCGCAGCGTCTTGATCGCCACCGGCTCCTGCAGCTCGCGGTCGAACGCGCGGTACACGACGCCCATGCCGCCCATGCCGAGCACTTCCTTCACGTCGTAGCGGTTGGCGAACACACTGCCGGGCCGAAGCACGTCGCGGCCCGACATGACCTCGCTCCGGTGGGTGGGCCCCGCTCGGGAGGCAGCCATCATGTACTCCACCAGCGCGGCCTTCTCCTTCAGGTCCTCCACGAGGCTCTTGAACGCTTGCGACAGGACGCCGATCTCGTCGCCCGAAGTCACCGCGATCTCGACGCTGTAGTCGCCGTCCTGTACGCGGCGTGTCGCCAGGGCGAGCCGGCGCACCGGACCCGCGATCTGCCGGGCCAACCCGAAGGCGATCACCAGCGCCAGCCCGATGCCGAGCCCGACCGCAACCACACTGGTGCGCTGTAGCGCCCGGAAAGCCGCGAGCTCGGCGTCCCGCGACCGGAACGAGACGAAGCCCCCGTACACACTGCCGCCGGCCGAGCGGATCGGGCCCGCGAGCCCCACGAGGTGTTCTCCCGCTACCTGCGCCGACAGATCCACCCCCGCCGAGTCCTCCTCCAGCCGGCGCAAGGCCACGGTGTCTGCCACGAGAGCCGGCTCGATTTCCTCGCGGGACAGCGTGCTCCCTACCACGTGCGGGCGCTCCAACGTGTCGAGGGCGAAGAAGACGACATCCGAGCCCGTCGCCTGCTTGATCTCCTGCGCCAGCGTGTCGTTGACCTCGTACGCCGCGACGAGGGTGCCTTGCGGCGTCGCGTCCGGGGACGCCCGGAGGGGAATCGCCACGGCCATATACAGCTTGCGAGCGCGATCGTCGAGCCACGCCCCGCCGGCTTGCTCTCCGGACAGCGCCTGGGCGATGAGCGCGCCGCGGGAGAGATCGATGTCGAATTCCTCAGGGTGGTCCGTGCGCGCGACGAGCAGCCCCCGGTCGGTCGTCACGAGCACCCACGACGCGCCCAGCAGGTGCCGATACTCCTCGGCCTGATCGAGCACGTCCCCGCGCGACCGTTGCAACAGGCGTTCGCGGAACTGCGGGACCTGGAGGCTCACGCCGCTCATCCCGGCGAACGCGGCGGTGCGACCCGCGAGGAACGCCTGGACCCCGCGGCGTCGGCCCACCAGGGCGCGCCGGATGGACTCGTCCGCGGTGCGATGCGCCTGCAGCGACGTCAGTCCGAACGTCAGACCGAGCACGACGACGACGAGCAGCGTCGCGGCGAGGAAGACCTTCGCCGTCAGGCCGAGCCGCGCCGGCCTAATACCGCTCGCGTCCGGCATTCGTAGGGTAGTCTTTGCCGTACTTGTTCTTGTGGGGGACCCAGCGGAAGCCGCGCGCATCGAGCTGGACCTCGAGACCGCTCACGCCCGCGGGGCCGACCGACAGGTCGCGCGCCACGTCCGGGGTCCGCGGGTGCCAGACCCGCAGCGTGTACGCCCCGGGCGGCACGTCCTCCAGTGCGAAGCTCCCGTCCCGACCCGGCTGAGTGTAATGGCGGGTCGCCATCACCTGAACGAACGCGACCATGCGGGGGTGGACGTTGCAGAATACCCGCACCAGCCCGGGCCGCGTGAACGCCCACTCCTTCGCCTCGCCACGGCCGTACTCGCCCAGGTCGAACTGGCTGGGTTCGCTCACCGAGAAGACGTTGTGGTCGAAGGGATCGTGGTTGGTGAACCGCACCGTGGAGCCGACGGGCACGACCACAACGCCCGGCACGAATTGCTTGTCGTTGATGGCGATCTCGGCCACCCCGGGGCGCGCCGGCCCGGGGGCCCGCTCCAGCCAGACGACGGCGGTGCCGAGATCCGGCGACGGCGTGTGGTTCCCTCTCTCCGGCAGGATGATCCGGCCGGCGACACGAGCGCCGCGCACCTGCGCCGCGTCGCCGTGACCCAGGCCCCCCAAGCCCCCCAAGCCCCCCAACCCCCCCGGCCCCACCAGACACACGCCCGCGAGCAGCGCCGTCCCACGCATGCCGTGCGTTCCCTGTTGCGCCTCAGGCCGTGCAGCTTACTGTAGTCCTACCGAAACCGCCAGGAGTGCCCCGTGATGCGAGCCGCCTTGTTGCTCTCGCTCGCTGCCGTCGCCCCGCTCGCGGCGCAGAGCGCTCCGAACTCGAAGCGCACGGTCGAGTTGACCGGCACCGTGCTGGTAAACGGCTTCTTCAACAGCGCCCGCGTGAACAACAGCGACGTGCCACAGTTTGCGGACTCGCTTCCGGCGGCGGGCGCCGGCGGAGGTGCGATCCGGCAGACGCGGCTCGGCATCTCGGTGACGGAGCCCGAGGTGCTGGGCGGGACATTCGCCGGCGAGGTGGACGCCGATTTCTTCGGCGGCCAACAAGCGAGCTCGGGCGGCCGCACGTTCCCGCTGCTGCGTCTGCGCCGGGCGTTCGGGAGCGTCGCGTGGGCCCACGTGCAGCTGCTATTCGGTCAGGAGTCGCCCCTGGTCGCGGAGCGCAGCCCGCGCTCCTTGGCGTCGGTCGGGTTCCCCGACTTCGCCGGCGCCGGGAACCTGTGGCTCTGGCTCCCGCAGTTCCGGGTGACCGCCGAGGCGGGGTACACGCTCCGCCTTGCGGTCCAGGCTGCGCTCCTGGCGCCAACCTCGGGTGCCGCGCAGGGACTGTTCGCCACGCAGCCCGACTCCGCCGAGCGGAGCCGCCGCCCCTACCTGCAGAGCCGGGTGCGGCTCGGCTGGGGCCCGACCGACGACCCGAACGAAATCGCGATCGGCGGCCACCAGGGCTGGCTCGCTTCGGGCGACAGTCTCTTCCAGTCGCAGGCCGTCACCGTCGACACGCGCGTCAGGCTCGGCGTCGTCGAGCTCATCGGGGAGGGCTTCGTCGGGAAGGCGCTGGCGGGCTTGGGCGGCGGCGGCATCGGGCAGAGCCTCGGGCCTCCCCCGCTGGGCGTCCCGGTGCGCACCAAGGGTGGCTGGGGCCAGCTCAACATCCGGCTGCGGCCCGAGGTCATGTTCGGCGGCGGCTGCGGAATCGACGACCCTGACGACCGTGATCTCGAGGACGTGTTGGGAAACCCCCAGGGACGCCTCAAGAACTTCGTGTGCGAGGGGCACGTCGAACTCCGGCCTACGGGGCCGCTTCTCTTCGCACTCGAGTTCCGGCGGTTGAAGACGACGTACCCGAGCGGAGACTTCGCCGCACATCACCTCAACGCAGCCGCGGGGTACCGGTTCTAAAGAACGGCGGCTCTCACTGCGGCAACCGCCCCTTCAGGCCAGCGGCCGTGAACGGCCCGGACTCCGCGATCAGCGCCCGCGCGTGATCCACCTGTCCCCACGTGTTCCACAGCAGGACGCCGCGCACCCGCCCGCCCTTGAGATAGTAGACCACACCTTCCCGAAACGGCGTCAGCCAATCCTCCACCGTTTCCAGCCGCGAGTCCACGTCCCCAACGGCCTCATAACCGAGCTCGAACAGATCCGAGTAAAAGAAGGGTAGGTGGGCGTAGGGCACCGCGCGGCCGGCCATGTTTTGCCCGGCGACCTTGCCCATGGTGTTGGCGTTGTCCTCGTGCTCCACTCGGACACGGGAGCCGAGGGCCGGGTTGGGGAAGTTGGCGACGTCGCCCGCGGCATAGACGTCCGGATGACTGGTGCGGCAGAACTCGTCGACGACGATGCCATTCTCCACTAGCAGCCCCGCCTGCTCCGCGAGCTCGACGCTGGGCTGGATGCCGAGGCCGGCCACGACCACGTCCGCGACGAGCTCCTGTCGCGTCGTGGTGCGGATAACGCACTTGCCGCCCTGCCTGCCGAGGCCCGCCATCCCTTCCCCCGTGCGCATCTCGACACCCTTCGTGCGGTAGTAGTCGCCGAGGAAGCGGGAGAGAGCCGGGGGAAACACGCGCGCGCCCAGCCCCGCTTCGGGCACGAGCATCGTCACCTCCCGGTCCTGCATCCGGAGCGCGGCCGCGACTTCGCTCCCGATGAAGCCGCCCCCGATCACCGCGAAGCGCAGGCGCTGCGCAGCGAGCCCGCGCAGACGGCGGTAGTCGTCGAGGGTGCGGAAGTAGATCACCTGGTCCGACTGGAGCGGCAGGCGCCGCGGCGCGCCCCCGGTGGCGAGGAGCAGTTTCTTGAAGCCGTACGCGGCGCCCCGGTCGTCGGTGACGGTGCGCGTTCGGAGATCGATCCCCACGACGCGGCCCCCGAGGTGCAGCTCGCCGACAGCCGGCGCGGCCTTGCGCCAGATACTGTCCTCCGGCTCTCCCTTCCACAGGCCCTTCGAGAGCGGTGGGCGGTTGTACGGCGGATGCGGCTCGGCGCTGATCAGGCCGAGCGTGCCGGCGGGATCGGCGGCCCGAATACCCTCCGCCGCGGCATCTGCCGTCATCCCGCCACCGACGATGACGTAGGTGTAGTTCCGCATTCGCAGCACCGGCCCCCGGTCTAACGGCAATATACGCTGTGATTACAAGCAACAGATTGGTACATTTGTGCCGTGCACCGATCCGAGCTCGAGCGCCAGATTGCAGCCATCGCGTCGCTGCATGAACCGGTCCGGAGGGGTCTTTATCTCTACATCGCCCGCCGGCGCAGCGACGTGGGCCGGGACGAGGCGGCGCGAGCGCTGCGGATCTCGCGTGCCCTCGCCGCGTTCCATCTCGATAAACTCGTCCAGCAGGGGCTGTTGGAAACGTCCTTCCGCCGCCTGACGGGGCGGCGCGGGCCCGGGGCCGGGCGGCCCGCCAAGCTGTACCGCCGGTCCGCACACCAGCTCGACCTCACGCTCCCGCAGCGCCGCTACGAACTCGCCGGCCGCCTGTTCGCCCGCGCCCTCACGCAGGCTGCCTCTTCCCCTGCCCGGCGGGCGCTGCGCCGGGCCGCGACCGACCTGGGGCGCTGTCTGGGCAGCGACGCGCCGCGTGGCGCGGGCAAGCGGCGCGAGCACCGGGTCGCCCGTGCCCTCGCGCTGCTCGCCGCGTGCGGCTATGAGCCGGCACGGACTAACGGAGATATCCGGCTGCGCAACTGCCCCTTTGAAGCGCTGGCGAACGAGTGCCGGCCACTGGTGTGCGGGATGAACCTTGCGCTGCTCCAAGGCGTGCTGCAGGGTGTGCAGGCGCGGCGCCTGCGCGCTGAGCTCGATCCGCAGCCGGGGTTTTGTTGCGTGACCTTGAGAACCGCCGCGAAGCGCTACTCCGCTTCGGTGAGCGGGCGCTGATGCTTGTCGCGCCGTCGATACTGCTTGGCGTGCCGATGTACCTTGTGCGGCGGCGTCTTCAGCCGCTCCTTGACGGGGGCCCGCGGGTTCGGCACGCGCACGGCGAGCTTCCGCTTCTTCCGACTCACGACGCGAGCCGCGCGCGCATCTGTTTCGCGTGATGCGCGCAGTGGCGCACGTGAAAGCGTAGCCACTCGGGAAGCGTCAGATCCCCGAGCGCGGGGTTCTTGACGAACAGGTCGTCCCGGCGTGCGGGAAGTAGCTCCCGCTCGAGCGACAAGAAGCGCGCTACGCCGTCGCGCAGTTGCCGTTCTACGGCGCGGGCGTCCGGCCGCTCGGCGGGCCGGGTCGCCGAGGGAGCCTCGCGCCCGCTCGGCATCCACCCGAGCTGCAGGGCGAGGAAATAAGCGAGCCGCTCACGCGGGGTGCGGCGTCGCCGCCGCATCGGGGGCTTGTCGCGACGTGCCTCGAACGTGCGGGCGCTGAGTTCGAGCGAGATCGCGAGATGGTGCACGATCTGCGCTGGGCTCCACTTTCCCGGCGGCGCCTTGTACCAGTCGGCCTCCGGACGCCCCGCGAGCGGCCCGAGCACCACGTCCGGAACGCGGGCGAAGTCGCTCACCTGAGCACCGCATCCGCCAGCTGGCGCGCCTGGGCTGCGGCTGGCGACCCCGACCTGAGACGCCCCACCAGCGCGCCGGCACTGTCGGCGACGACGAGGTCGGCCTCTCGAACCGCGGCGCTGTCGGTTCGCACCGACAACGCCCACTGGTGGCGCGCCGCCACCGCCGCCAAGCGGCCCATCAGCTGGTCGACGGCCCGCGGGGGCAGGTAGACGGTCACGACCGTCCCGGCATCGACTGGCGACGTCCGGCTGCGCGGCGATCGCTGGCACGCCACCCCGAGCACCGCGAGGCCGGTCGCGCACAAACGTAAGACCGTAGCTTCCATCGCTCTCATCATCAAGATTGTACGAGTGAATCTCCTGCGCCGCCACCCGATCGCGCTCGTGCTGCTCGCGCTGCTGCTCCTTTCAGCCCTGCAGCCGCTGCCGGCGCTGCTGGACGCCGTCACCGGCACGGTCCCGCCGGGGGCCGATCTAGTGCGGCCCGCCAGCTACACCGTGGTGGCACCGCTGTCGAACGTGCTCGATGCCTTGACGTTCCTCAGCCTGGCGCGCGCCCGGGCATTTTTGGTGGTGTGGGTCATCGGGCTCGCGGCGTGGGGCGCCCTGCGCCGCGCCACCCTCGGGCGGCGGCTGCGTCGCGCGCTCGTCGGACCGCTCGCGCTCGTGCTGATCGGCGTCGCGGCGGTCCTGCTGCCGCGGCCCGTGCCGTCGCTCGTAACCTCCGACTCGACGGTGACGGTGCTCGACTACCACGCCCACACCGCCGTGTCTCACGACGGCCGGCCCGGCTGGCGGGTCGAGGACCTCGCCGCCTGGCACGCCGCGCAAGGGTTCGAGGCGTCCTACGTTACGGACCACAATGTCATCTTCGACCGTCCCGTCGACGCGTCGATTCGGCTGCTCCCCGGCGTCGAGTGGAGCGTCTACGCGCAGCACATCGTCGCGATCGGCGCGGTCGTCCCGATCGACCGCCGCGTCTATGACCGGGACACACGCGCGCTGCTCGGGCTGTTTGCGGAGCTGCACCGGCAAGGGGCACTCGGCCTTGCGTCGCTCCCCGAATACTGGGTCAACCACTGGGGCGATCTCGACGCCTTCGTCGCGGCCGGCGTGGACGGCTTCGAGATAGTGAACTGCGCGCCCAAGGCGATCGGGTTCCCCGCGTCCCTGCGCGCTCGCGTGTTGCAGCTCGCCGCGCAACACGACCTCCTCGTCGTCGGCGCGAGCGACAACCACGGCTGGGGCAAGGTCACCTGCGTCTGGAACTTGTCGAGCCCCAGCGCGCACGGCTATGCCGCGAATCACGTAATCGCCCGCCCGATCGCCCTCGCCCAGGGCGACTGGGAGCCGTGGACCGCCGCCTACACCCAGCCGTGGCTGATGCTCCGCAGCCTCTCGTGGAGCGAGCGATCGAGCTGGATCACCTGGATCCTCGTCATCCTGATCTACCGCGCCGTGCCGCGGCGGGCGGGGGACGCGCGCGGGATCGGGATCCTCGCGCGCTCGCTCCAAGTGTTCAAGGTGCGGCGGCCGCAGGGCTAGGGTCGGATTCCCACAACGCGTTGTCGGATTCCCACAACGCGTCATTGGTAAATCGATCCGAGAGTTATCCCACCCTAAAGGGTGGGCTCGGCGGGCACAACGCTGAAGCGTGGTGTGCTTCAGCACAGTGTTGTGCCGAGCCCAGGCTTCAGCCTGGGGAACAGGGCCGCTGTCTCAAAACACGACCTCCACCCCTAGCCGCGCCAGGCGCGGCGGCCCGTATGCGAACAGCAGCTGCGCGAAGTCGCGGGCCGCCGCGAGGTACAGCGGCAGCAGCTCGCTGGCCCCGGCGACATAGCCGTCCCGGTCGAGGTCCGCCCAGTCCCGGTAACGCGGCGACTCGTACGGAATCGGCTCCGGGTGTGCGGTGTACGCACGCTGCGCCATCGCCTGGAGCGTGGCGTCGGTGATCGTCGGCTCCCCGGTGTCCCGGCGCACGGCGACGATGTTCCGGCGGTTGAACAGATTCCGCACGTCGCAGTAGACCCCGCCGGTGCGGCCGAACAGCCGGAGCGGTCGTCGCAGCAGCAGGTCGAGGGTCGCCTGGGAGGGGAGCCGCTCGCTGTTGGGCAGGCCCAGCAGCGTGTCGCCGGTGACGTTGGTGCGGGTAAACGGGAGCCCCGAGCCGTAGCGCACGATGGCCGCGCCCTCGAGCCCCGCCAGTGCGGACCGCAGCGGCAGGCGGAGGGAGTCGGGAAGCCGCGCTTGGAGAATCACCGTGAGGCTGTGCCGGCGGTCGTAATCGAGCGGGAACTCGACCCGCGCCGGATTGATCGTGTCCCCGGTGAGCGTGTCGATGCGGATCCGGCGGAGCAGTTGGTAGGCGTTCGTTGCGGTGGCGGTGGCCGACTGCAGCGTGTACGCAGCCCGCACGCCCCACCAATCCCTCAACTCCCGCTCGAAGATCAGCTCCGCGCCTTTCACGGAGCCGAAGTCGGCGTTGCCGAAGACGGCGGAGTCGGGATCCACACCGAGCGGCACCGACGCAACCAGTCCGTCCAGCCGTTTGACGTAGACATTGACCCGAAGCGAGGTCTTGGGGGACGGGCGGTCGCGGACCGAGAACTCGTACTGCCACGCGCTCTCAACCCCGAGGTCGGGGTTGCCGCGGCGGAACCGGCCGGTACGACTGGTGTCATCGAAGGCGGCGTCGACGAGGTATTGAAAGTCCGGCGCCTGGCTGAAGCGGCCCCAGCTCGCGACGAAGGTGGCGCCGCGGAGCACGGTCGATACGGCGAGCCGTGGTGACAGGCTGCGCTGCGGGCCGAGCCGCCCGCCCTGGATCCGGGCCCTCGGATCGAACTGGTCGTAGCGCAGGCCGACGGTGATGCCGAGATCGCTCCAGCGCAGCTGCGACTCCGTGTACGCCGCCGCGCTGAGCGGTGAGAAATCGGACGCCACGGCGGGCGGCACCGTGTCGCCCACGGGCAGAAATCCGAGGACCCGCTCGAACGTCTGCACCCGCTGGTCCACGACCGCCCCGCCGAAGTAGAGGTCTGCGCTCGGGCCGAGCCCGAGGTCGGCATCGAGCTGCGCGCGCCGGTCGCTGAACCGGTTCCAGGCCACCTCGCCGCGCGACCCGTCGCTCAGGAAGAACGCCGGCACGCCCCAGGGTGTGTTCGCCGCGAGGTCGGGCGGCGCGAGGCCGGGAATCACGGCCCGGGCGGCCACCGTGTCCCGCGCGCGAGCCATGCTCTCTCCGGCGATATGGAACGATCGCCCGGTGAACGCGCCCAACCGGTACTCCACCGGATCGGCGAGCGTCCCCCGCAGGAACTCGCGCGCGAAGTAGCCCGCGCGCAGATCGAGCAGCAGCGGCCGCTCCGCGCGAGGGCCCGCAACGTGCTGCCAATGGGCGCTCGCCAGCGTCCCCGAAACGCGGACGCCCGGAGCGAACTGGTCGTCATACTTGAACGCCGGGTCGTACAGCAGGCGCTGCTCGAGTGAGCGGAGCGCAAAGAACCGCAGCGTCTCGCGACTCCCGATCGGAACCGTGAGCTTGCCGGCGGCGTCGTAGGTCTCGCCGCTGTTGTGGGGGAGGAGCCACGGGCGCGCGCTGCGAGGATCGCGCGGGTCGCTAGGGGCGGGCGCGTTCACCGGGTCGGCGTCGAGCCGCCCCGTTGCGTCCAGCACGGCGAGCAGGTGGATGCCGCGGCCGAGTGGACCATCCGCCTCCGCCACGGCCCGGTCGAGGCCGTAGTCCCACCCGTCGGGGGCCGGGCGATCGGTCTCGTAGGCCACGCGACCCCGCCACCGCTCCCCCGCCTCCTTGGTCACGACGTTGATCAGGCCCGAGAGGGCCTGCCCGTACCGAGCCGAGAAGCCGTTGGTGACGAGCACTGCCTCTTCGAGGATATCCGGCGGCAGCCGCACGCCCAGCGGACCAGTGGAGGCGTCGAGCTGGTTCTTCATCCCCAGGCCGTCGAGGATGAACGCTTGCTCCCCCAATCTGCCCCCGCGGTAGCTCGCGCCCACGCTCCCCGCGGAGAGGGCGATCCCCTCGTCCACGCTGGAGACGGGAAGCCGCCGGAGCTCCGCACCCGACATCCGCTGCGTCGTGGCCGTAGCCAGCGGGTCGAGCACCACGTCGGGCCGCGCCTGCACGGTCACCGGGGGCACGGCGACAGCCTGCGGCTGGAGCGCGAAGTCGATCGTGACGGTCGCCCCGGCCTGCACCAGCGCGCTGTCGCGCGCGGCGGGCTGATACCCGATCTGCGTTGCCCTGATCCGGTGCCAACCGCTCCGCACCTCGCGGATGCGGTAGGCGCCGGTCGCATCGGTCACCGCTCCCCGAGTGCCGCTGTCGACGGTCACGAGGACGCGCTCGAGCGGCTGGTTGCTCACGGCATCGCGCACGTGCCCGGCGACCGCTCCCCCGGTCTGGGCCGCGAGGCGAGCCGTGGCGAGGACCGCGAGCGCGGGCAGAAGCGCACGCCGAGTCACGGCAGCTCAAACTCCCACAGGTCCGCACTGCGCCCAACTACCGCTTCGGCCACTAGCCGCGTTCCGGAGGCAGACAGGGCGGGCCGGCGGAACAGCTGCGCGCCTGCGGACACCGCGGAATCGAGACCGGAGGACAGGTCCACGAGATGCAGCATCCCACCGCCGTCGCGCTGCACCAGATAGCCGAGGACGGAGTCAAACGCGAACTGGACGTTGCCCCCGACCACAGCCACGAGACGGCGCCCGGCAACCTGCACGTCTCGCGCGATCCCGGCGGACGCGAAGTCGTGTACCACGGAATCGGCGCCCGAGGAGAGCTCGCGCCGGAACACCCGCGAGTCGCCGCCCAGGGTGTAGTAGATCACATCGGGGCTTTCCCCGGTCCCGAGCGAGGACGCATTCTGGGTGCCGGGCAGCACCACCGGGGACGGCGCGGCCGCGCGCAGGTCTAGCGTGGCGAGCTCCACGCCGGTCCGCACGGTGTCGAGCGCGCAGCCCCGACACGGGGCCACGTAGCCCACCCGTTGCGCGACGTAGACCAGCGCGTCGGAACCAAGCCAGCGCAGCTGCGCGACATCACGGAAGGCCTGGTCCGAGCCGAGATACGGTAGCGTCGCGACCACACGATCCGACGTCAGCGCCGGCGCGGTCGCGAGCACCAGGGCGCCCGCCCGCGGGGCGACGTCTCCAACGCGCGAACTCGACGCCACGTAAGCGATCCGCCCCGCTGCGTCGATGGCAGGCTCCGTCCAGGCGTCGGTCGAGTCGTCCGCCGCGGGAATGCGGTCGCACAACATGCGCACGATCCGGCCTCCGTCCGGCGGCAGCAGCGCGAGACAGCGATCGTGGTCGGCGCGATCGACGCGCTCGAAGGAGTACCAGAACCCGGACCCGTCGGGGAGCCACGCGGGGGCGCGATCGTTGCCGAGGTTGAACGTGATGCGTCGGGGCGAGCCGCCGGCGAATGGCCGATCCGACCCGGTCTCCGGGCCGGCAAACGGAGCGCTGTGTTCGCAGCCGGCGAAGGCGAGCGCAACAACGACCGCGGCATTCAAGCGGCGCATGGGAGCGGGTGGAATTGTACGCGGAAACCGCGTGACAAGAAACCGGGCGATCAGTATCGTTGCGGCGTGATGCCGGAATTGCGCGTCCTCCGACCGGGCGACGAGGTGGTGCTGGACGCGTTCCTCGCCCGCCACGCGGACAGCTCGATGTTCCTGCGATCGAATGCACGCGCAGCCGGGCTCGTCGACCGCGGCGAGCCCGGACAGGGGACCTACGTGGCGGCGTTCGAGCACGGTGTGATCGTGGGCGTCGCGGCGCATTGTTGGAACGGCATGGTGCTGGTGCAGGCCCCGGGGCACGTGGCGACCCTCGCCCGCGAGGCGGTACGGCGCTCCGGTCGCACAGTGGCCGGCTTCTCAGGTCCGTGGGACCAGGTCGTCGCCGCGCGGCACGCGCTGGGGCTCAGTGAAGGGACCACGCGCAAAGACAGCCGCGAAGACCTCTACACCCTCGAGCTGCGGCATCTGGTCGTCCCCGCGGCCCTCGCGGCCGGACAGGTCCGCTGCCGCCACCCCGAGGACGCAGAGCTCGATCTCCTCGTCCAGTGGCGGATCGCCTTCTCGGTCGAGGCGCTGGGCGCGACCGCCACCCTCGCGCTGGAGACGGCGTCCCGGGCGGACGTGCGGCTGATCCACGACCGCGGGGCTGACTGGCTGTTGCTCGACGGCGCCCGGCCTGTCGCGTACTCGGCGTTCAACGCGATGCTCCCCGAAATGGTGCAGATCGGCGGGGTGTGGACGCCGACCCCGCTGCGGGGGCGCGGCTACGCCCGCGCTGTAGTCGCGGGGTCGCTGCTCGCGGCTCGCGAGCGGGGCGTCGAGCGGGCCGTGCTGTTCGCGGATCCCCTGAACCAGGCGGCCCAGCGCGCCTACCTGTCGCTCGGCTTTCGGATCGTCGGAGACTACGGGCTCGTGCTGCTGGACACCCGCTAACCGAGCTACACCACCGCCGATAGATTGAGCAGCGCGCGCCACGCGCGGAACACCTCGCGGTAGTCCTGGTGCGTGAACGCGACGGTCCGGCCCGCCGTCCGGGTGGCTCCGGGGCACAGTTCCGCCATGTCGGCGTGGATCGTCAGCGCGAAATCCACTTCGAGGGTGGTCGGCGCCGCGTGACGGCTGACCGCCTCCTTCACGACGACCACGGCCACGTGGTCGCCCAGCAGCTCCCGCGCCTCGGCGGCGAGGGCGGAATCGCCGCTCACGAGCGCCACCGGCACGCCAGTGACACCGGCGAACCCTGCGTTGATGCCGAGCTCGCCGACCGGACGGCCGTTGAGGCGTACTTCATGGATACGATCGGCGTAGGTGTGGTCGAGGATCGCGTTGCGCGTGCCGGCGCGGGCGTGGTAGCCGATGAACAGCGCCGCGTCGAAGCCCCCGTCTATCCCCTCCACCATAGAGCGCGGCTTGGGGTCGCCCGCCAGGAGCTCGGCCGCCTGATGCAGCTCTTCGGCGAGCAGGTTGCGCATGAACCAGTGGCTGTCGTTCACCACGATCTTGGTGGCGCCGGCCGCCAGCGCGCCCTCGATGGCAGCGTTCGCTTCCGCCGTCATGAGGCGTCGGAAGCGGGCGTACTCGGCGGCGCAGGCGGGATTGGTCGGGTCGGTCTGGGACTCATGCACGACGCCGGCCACACCTTCCATGTCGACGGAGACGTAAACGCGCACGGGTGACTCTCAGGGAAGGTGTGGTGTCGCGACAAGGGCAGCCTTCAAAGCAGGATACTTTGCACTATAAAGTACTTGACGCAGACGGGTGCGGCGAGTTATCTTGGCACGCATGACCTCCCCCCGTCCCCTGCACGACCGCGCCCTCGACAACCTGCGCTACATCCGGCAGACGATGGAGCGCGCCGGATCGTTCACGGCGGTGCCCGGGTGGGGCCAGATCGCGGTCGGGGCGACCGCGCTCGCCGCGGCGGTGGTCGCGGCACGACAGCCGACGCCCGAACTGTGGCTGGCCACATGGCTGGGTGAAGCCATCGTGGCGCTCACGATCGGCGGGTGGACGATGGTGCGCAAAGCCTACGCCGTGGACGACCCTATCCTCTCGGGACCAGGTCGGCGTTTCTGGCTCAGCTTCCTCACCCCGATGGCCGTGGGCGGACTGCTGACGGTGGTGCTGTACCGTGCCGGTCTGTGGCACGCGCTGCCCGGGACGTGGCTCCTGCTGTACGGCACGGGGTTCGTGACGGGCGGGGCGTTCTCGGTGCGGGTCGTGCCGGTGATGGGGCTGTGCTTCATGATCCTCGGCGCCGTGGCCCTGCTGGGACCGCCCGCCTGGGGAAGTTGGTGTTTGGCGGCCGGATTCGGTGGCCTGCACGTCGCGTTCGGCGGGATCATCGCACGGAGGTACGGTGGCTAAGCCGGGAGCGGTACGCAAGACGGATACGGTCGCACCGCCGCTGCGCGGCGAACGTGCGCTGCGCGCCGCCGAGCTGGACCGGCTGATCCACGAGCGGGTGCGCCTCGGCATCGTGAGTGCGCTGGCGGTGAACGACGCGTTGACGTTCAACGACCTGAAAGCCCTTCTCAGGACAACGGACGGCAATCTGAGCGTGCATGCCCGCAAGCTCGAGGAGGCGCAGTACATCAGCTGCAGCAAATCGTTCGCGGGCCGGATCCCCAAGACCGAGTACCGTTTGACGGCGCTGGGCCGGCGCGCGCTGGAGCGCTACCTCGACCATATGGAAGCCCTGATCCGCGCGACCCGCCAGGGCTGAGGGAATTTTTTTTGAGGCGAGACTTTATGCTGCAAAGCACTTCACTCCACGTCGCGATCATTATGGACGGCAACGGGCGGTGGGCCGCCCGCCGCGGGCTCCCCCGCGCCGCCGGCCACCGCGCGGGCGCCGACGCCGTCCGCCGGGTGGTGGAAGCGGCCCCCGGCCAGGGCGTCGCCGCGCTCACGTTGTTCGCCTTCTCCGCCGACAACTGGAAACGCCCCCCCACCGAGGTGGCGGCGCTGATGCGACTGTTCGCCCGTCACCTGCGCACCGAAACGGCCCGGCTGGTCGCCAACGGCGTCCGCCTCGAAGTGGTCGGCCGGCGCGACCGCCTCCCCGCCCCGCTCGTCGCCGCCATCCAGGCGGCCGAGCTCGCGACCGCCGGCGGAACCGCGCTCCGGTTCCGCCTCGCCGTGGATTACTCGGCGCGCGCCGCGATCCCGGCCGGCCAGCTCCTCCCCGACGTGGATCTCTTGATTCGCACGGGCGGCGAGCAGCGCCTCTCCGACTTTCTGCTGTGGGAATGCGCCTATGCGGAGCTGTACTTCACCGAACTCATGTGGCCCGATTTCGCGGCGGCCGACCTGGCGGACGCGCTGCGCGCGTTTCACGCGCGCCAGCGACGGTTCGGCGGGCTGCCGGAAGCGGCCGCCGGATGAGCGCGCTCACCGAGCGAACGAGGCTCGGCCTGGAGGTATTGGCTACGGGCGTCGTCCTGGGGATCGCGGGCGACGCGCTGCTGCGCGCGACACCGTGGGGGCTGAACGCGTTCCTCTGTACTGTGGCGCTTGCGGCGGCGGCGGCGTGGCTGGTGTATCGCCGGCGGATCGCGGTCGGGCGCGACGCGCCTTGGCTCGCGATGGCCGCCGTGCTGCTGGGCTCGAACTTTGCGATCCGCGACTCTGACGCGCTCCGCGCGCTCGATGCGATGGGCCTCGCGATCCTGCTCGCGCTGGCCGGTTTCAGCCTGCGCGGCGTCGCGCTGCGCGGCCGCGACGCCTGGGAGTACGTGCGTAGCGGAGTTGTCGCCGCCTTGAGCGCGTGGTTCGGCGTCTGGCCGCTCATGGCCCGAGACATCCGGTGGAGCGAGCTGCCGACCGGTGGCGCCCTCCGACACGCGCGAGGCGCGATCGGCGGCGCGCTGCTCGCCTTCCCGCTGCTGCTCGCGTTCGGCGGCCTCTTCGCCGCCGCCGACCCGGTATTCCGCAACGTGGTCGCGACCGCCCTGCACGTCGACTTCAGCGCCGTCGCGTCACACCTGGCGCTCACCGCACTCTGGACGGCCCTCACCGCCGGCTACTTCTGGGGCGCGCTGATCCGAAGGACGCCGGCTCCCGCGGCGGACGCTCAGGCGTTGTCTCTCGGGATCGTCCCGGTTGGCACCGCGCTGGGTCTCGTCAATCTGCTGTTTCTCGTCTTCGTCGTCATCCAGCTCCGTTACTTCTTCGGCGGCGCCGAGCTGGTGCAGAGCGCCACCGACCTGACGTACGCCGAATACGCGCGGCGGGGGTTTTTCGAGCTCGTCGCCGCCAGCGGCCTGGTGCTCCCCTTCCTGCTCGGCGCGGACTGGCTGCTGCGCGACGCGTCGCGCGAGCACCAGCGCACGCTGCGCCAGCTGTCGGGGCTGCTGCTCGCCCTGCTGGGCGTCGTCATGGCGTCCGCGCTCCAGCGGATGCGGCTCTACGTCGCGGAGTTCGGACTGTCGGAGACCCGCCTCTACGCCACCGCCTTCATGATCTACCTGGCGGGCGCGTTCGCATGGTTCGCGTTGACCGTGCTGCGCGGGCACTGGCGCCGCTTCGCCTTCGGAGCGCTGGTCCAGGGCTTCGCGGTGCTCGGCGGGCTGCACCTGCTCAATCCCGACGCGTTCATCGTCCGGGCCAATCTCGCCCGCCCGGCGGTCCACCGCCCCTTTGACGCAGGGTACGCGGCTTCGCTGAGCGCCGACGCCGTACCCGATCTGCTCGCGGCCCTCCCGAGCCTCGAGGACGCGGATCAGTGTCGGGCGGCACGGCGGCTGCTGTCACGCTGGACCCCGGGAGGCGCGCGCGCCGTCGAGGACGGCTGGCGCAACTGGAACCTGGCCCGCGCCCGGGCCAGGCGCGCGGTGCGTGAGCAAGCAGCGAGCCTCGGGGCGCTCACCTGCAAGCAGTCACCGCGTTGATCACCGGCGGCCGGAACCCGCCCACATCTCCTGACGTGCCTCGCCCTCTGAGCGTGTAGATTCGTCCAGGCGGGAGAATGGACCTGGGCGCGGTCATTCACAGTTACGGCGGTCCGGTGCTGTTCGTATGGGCGTGGCTCCAGGGCGAAGCCGCTGTGATCGTCGGCGGCTCGCTCGCCCGGCAGGGCTACTGGCCGTGGTGGGCGGTGTCGCTCGTCGCCAGTCTCCCTGCGATAGTCGGACACCAGGTCTACTTCCACATCGGCCGCCGCTACGGCGACGCTCTGCTGGCGCGGCTTCCGGCCCGTAGCCAGCCAGCGATCGCTCGCGCCCGCACGCTGGTCCGGCGGAACGACTCCCGCATCATGCTGGTCATGCGGTTCGCCTACGGCGTGCGGTTGCCGCTCCCCATCCTCTGCGGCGCCGCCGGTATCGGCACGCTGCGATTCCTTGGGTACAACGTCGTCACGGCCCTCGCTTGGGCGCTACTCTTCACATGGGTGGGCTATTCCTACGGCACCGCGGCGACCGCTGCGTTCGGCCGCATCGCCCATTACGAAGCATGGGCCCTCGCGGGCTCCATCGTGCTCGGCCTCGGCGTGCACGCGTTGACTCAACGGTTCGGCAAGCGGCTAATTTAGAGCCATGGGCCTGACGATCGTCCAGGTGGACGCCTTCACGAGCACGCCGTACGCCGGCAACCCGGCGGCGGTGTGCGTGCTCCCGATGGCGCGCGACGAGCGCTGGATGCGAGACGTCGCCCGGGAGATGAATCTCTCCGAAACGGCGTTTCTGCTTGCCGAAGATGACGGCTACCGGCTGCGCTGGTTCACCCCCGCCGTCGAGGTGGCGCTGTGCGGTCACGCCACGCTCGCTAGCGCGCACGTCTTGTGGCAGGACGGGCACCTCGCCACCGGTGCGCCGGCCCGCTTTCACACCAAGAGCGGCCTGCTCACCGCTGAGCAGCGGGGCGACTGGATCGAACTCGACTTTCCCGCTACCCACGCCGCCCCCAGCCCGCTCCCCCCGGGGCTCGCCGAGGCGCTGGGCGTGACTCCGCGCTGGAGCGGTCGCAGCAAGTTCGATTACCTGCTGGAGGTCGAGTCGGAAGCGACCGTACGCGCGCTCGCACCCGACTTCACCTCGCTCAAACGGGTGGAGGCGCGCGGCGTGATGGTCACCAGCCGGGCGGCGACCCCGGGCTACGATTTCGTCTCACGCTTCTTCGCCCCCCGTGTCGGTGTCGACGAGGATCCCGTGACGGGGTCGGCCCATTGCGCGCTCACGCCGTTCTGGAGCGAGCGCCTGCAGCGGTCCGAGATGACGGCATTTCAGGCATCGCGCCGCGGCGGCGTGCTCCGCGTGCGCCTGGCGGGCGATCGGGTCGGGCTCGGCGGGCAAGCGGTGACCGTGTTGCGCGGCGAGCTGGTGTGACGGCCGCGGACCCCCCCGCGCCCTCCATCTCTCGCGCTCCACGTCTCGCCGGCTACCTCTTCGCGCTCGCGGCGGGCGCGACGTGGGGCACTACCGGCCCACTCTCCACCGGCTTGTACCGACTCATGCCGGCGACGAGCATCGGGTTCTGGCGCGTGCTCATGGGCACGGTGTGCCTCGCGCTCTGGGGGCTCGGCTTCCGCCGCGAGCTGTTCCGGGTGGACGCACGCGGCTGGCTGCTCGTAGGCGTGGGCGGGGGGTTTCTCGTCGCGCTGTTCGAGATCGCGTACCAGTTCGCGATCGCGGGCGCGGGGGTGGCGGGCGCCGCGGCCATGCTCTACACCGCCCCGGTACTCGTCGCCGTGTTGGCGCGCGTGCTCCTGCAGGAGGCGCTCACGACGACGCGCGTGCTGCTCGCGCTGCTGGTGATGGTGGGCGTCGCCCTCACGGTCACCGGCGGCAGCAACGCCGGGGCGGAAGCGGCCCGGCTTGGAATCGGGGCGGGCATCGCAGGCGGTCTGTTGTCCGCGCTCAGCTATGCATCAACGACGCTCCTGGCCCGCTTCGCCGTGCCGCGCTACGGGGCGGTCCGGGTGCTGTTCCTCGAGGCGTTGGGGGGCATCCTGGTCATGGGCTTCGTGCTGACGGTGTCGGGGCGCACGCCCACGCCGCCGCCCTCGGCAGCCGCCTGGCGCGGCCTGGCCGGCCTGACTGCCGGGTCTGTGCTGGCCGCGAACTTCCTGTTCTTCGCTGCGGTCCAACGGATCGAGGCGGCGCCTGCGGCGGTCGCCGCGACGATCGAGCCCGTTGTGGGCACCCTGCTTGCCCTGTTGCTGTTCAGCCAACAGCTGAGCGCACTCGGCTGGCTCGGGCTGCTCATGGTCGTGGGGGGAGTGGCAACTGGCTATCTCATGGAAGCGAAAGGAGAAAACCATCGATGCTGACTAATGTTCTCGTCGTCGCGGCGCTCCAGCAGCCGGTCCCCACCCTCGCCCGCCCTCCAGCTCCGACGCTTCCCATACAGGTGGGCGACACGTCTCAATTTCGCCGGCTTGCATTGCCGACGCCGACCCTGATCCGCGAAGGCTCGGGCCGGCCGGGGCCGCGCTACTGGCAACAGCGTGCGGATTACACGATCCACGCCTCGCTCGACACGGCCACGCACACGATCGCGGCCAGCGAGACGATCCGCTACACCAACAACTCGCCCGATACGCTGACCTACCTCTGGCTGCAGCTCGACCAGAACATCTACCGGGCGGCAAGCCGCGGCGCGGCGATCAATCCGACCGACGCCCGCTTCGCGGGCAGCGGGTTCGAGGGCGGCTACACGATCCAGTACATTCGGGCGGTCCGGCGAGCCGGGCAGGCGGCCGGCAAGATCCCGCTCGCGACCGCCGACAATGGCACGATGCTGCGGGTTGACCTCGACCGACCCCTCGCGCCAGGCGGGCGGGCGGAGCTCGAGCTGGGATACCGCTTCGAGGTACCCGAGCACGGCTCCGACCGCATGGGTCGCGAGCGGTTCCCCGGTGGCTGGCTGTACGAGGTCGCCGAGTGGTATCCCCGACTCGCCGTCTATGACGACGTGCGCGGCTGGAACACCGAGCAGTACCTCGGCCAGGGCGAGTTCTACCTCGAGTACGGCGACTTCGACGTCGCGCTCACCGTGCCGCGCAGCTTTGTGGTCGCGGCGACGGGAACGCTGCTCAACCCGCTCGAAGTGTTGACCGCTCCCCAGCGCGCCCGGCTCGCGCAGGCGCTCCGGTCGGACACGACGGTCGCAGTGATCGCGAAGACCGAGGTGGGGCAGACGTTCACCAGGCCGGCCGGCCCGGGCCCGACCCTCACCTGGCACTACAGCGCCAAGAACGTGCGCGACGTGGCCTGGGCGGCGGCGCCGAACTTCATCTGGGATGCGAGCGGCTACGCTGGCGTCTTGATCCAGTCGCTCTACCCGCCCGAAGCGAACGCCGGCTGGGCGCGCTCGACCGAGTACGCCCGCCATTCGATCAAGCACTACTCCGAGAAGTGGCTCCGCTACCCCTACCCCACCGCCATCAACATCGGCGGGCCGGTGGGCGGCATGGAGTACCCGATGATCGTCTTCTGCGGGCACCGCGCCGGCGACCGCAACCTGTTCGGCGTGACGACCCACGAGCTCGGCCACGAGTGGTTCCCGATGATCGTAGGCTCCAACGAGCGGTTGTACGCCTGGATGGACGAGGGCTTCAACAGCTTCATCAACATCTACTCCGGGCTGGCGTTCTATCACGACACCGTACCGCCAGGCCGGGGAAGCGCATCCCAGTGGGCCGCCCAGGCCGCGGCGGGACGCGATCAGCCGCCCATGCTCGCCGCCGACCGCGTGAACGCGGGGTTGCTGGGCAACGTCGAGTACTTCAAGCCAGCCACCGGGCTGTACCTCCTACGCCAGCACATCATCGGCGACACGACGCGGTTCGACGCGGCATTCCGCGAGTACATCCGCCGCTGGGCGTACAAGCATCCGACCCCCGCCGATTTCTTCCGCTCGATGGAGGACGCCCTCGGCGAGGATCTCTCGTGGTTCTGGCGTGGCTGGTTCTACCGCACTGACGTCGTCGATCTCGCCGTCGACTCGGTGCGGGTGCGGCAGGACTCGAGCGGAACCGCGACGCGAGTCTTTCTGTCGAGCCCGGGCGCGCTGCCGATGCCGGTGGACCTCCGGGTTACCCTCGCGAACGGCAGCGTCGAGGACGTGCATCTGCCGGTCGAGATTTGGTGGCTCGGCAACCACTATGTCTACGAGCGGAAGTTCGCCGTCGAGGTGACCAAGGTCGAAATCGACCCGGGGCAGAACGTCCCGGACGTACGGAGAGAGAATAACGTGTGGACGAAACCGTAGCTGTCAGCCATCAGCCGTCAGCTGTCAGATTCGTTCGCTGATGGCTGACGGCTGACGGCGTTCAGAACCAGCTCCAATCCTACCAGAAACACACCGCCCCAGAGCAGTCCCGGCAGTTCGTTCAGGTCCCGCCCGTACCGGATCCACAGCCAGCGCGCGACGAGGTAGCACCACAGCCCACCGGCGAACCAGCCGGCGAGGCGTACCAGCCGCCCCGGACCGGTCTCGATGCCCGGGAGCGCGCGCAGCAGGGCTTCGATGTAGTGGCCGAGGAAGGTGAAACAGAAGGCGAGCGTGAAGACGTCCACGAAGTCGGAGCCGAGCGACCCGTGACGCGGGAGCGCGACGAGCAGCCCGACTGCAAGCACCAGCGCGGCGAGCGTATTGCGTGTCAGCGCCCGCATGAAGGGCGCGCCCACTAGCGCGCTCCCGTGGCCGGCGCGCCCGGCTTCAGGTACTGGTCGAGCCAGTCCAGCACCGTGCCCCACCACACCCGGCGGTTGCGGGGCTTCAGCACCCAGTGACCTTCGTCCGGGAAATACAGGAACTTGGCCGGCACCCCCTTCATCTTGAGCGCCGTGAACGCCTGGTACCCTTCCGACAGGTCCACCCGGTAATCGAGCTGCGAATGGACGATGAGCATCGGCGTCTTCCAGTTCTGCACGAAGTTGAGCGGCGACCACTTCTCGTACAGCGCGCGGTTGGCGTAGGGCGTACCGCCGAACTCCCAGTCCACGAACCACAGCTCCTCGGTCGAGCCGGCCATGCTTAGCGGATTGAACACACCGTCGTGGTCCACCAGCACCTTGAAGCGGCCGGTGTGACCCGCGATCCAGTAGATCATGTAGCCGCCGTAGGATGCGCCCGCGGCGCCCATGCGGGTCGAATCGACGTAGGGGAGCCGCCCCACGACGTCGAGGCCTTTCATCACGTCCTCGAATGGGTAGTCGCCCCAATGCTGGGAGATCGCGTCGGTGAACTTCTGACCGTAGCCGGTCGAGCCGTGAAAGTTGACGGCCGCCACGACGTAGCCGCGCGCGGCGAACATGGCGTAGTTCCAGCGCGCGCCCCAGTAGTCGGTCCACGCCCCCTGCGGGCCCCCGTGGACCAGGTAGACGAGCGGATACTTCCTGGCCGGGTCGAACCCGGGCGGCTTCAAAATCCAGCCGAACACCGAATCGCCGAGCGCGCCCACGAACGCATATTCTTCGAGGGGCTTGAGATCCAGCGCCGCCACCGCGGCGTCGTTGTGATGCGTGAGCTGCCGGCCCGACGCCCACACTTCCGCGGGCTGCGTGTTGCTCTGGTGCAGGTACACCACGGCCTTGCCGTCGGGCGTGGAGCTCGGGTTGGTGTTCAGCCCCGAGTTGCCAATCACGACGGAACGACGGAACGATGGCACATCGATGCGGTACAGGTTGTCCCGCCCTCGCTCCTCCACCACTGCGTAGATGCACTTGGAGTCGGGACACCAGCGGTAGGAGCCGACGGAGAGAGTCCAGCCCCGGGTCGCCTCGACAACGGTCCCGGCTTCGGTCTTTGCGTCCTTCCGCCCCACGAGCATAAGCCGCACTCTATCCGCTTCGAACCCGGGGCGCTCCATCGACAGGTACGCGAACCACCGCCCATCCGCAGAGTAGCGCGGGGTGTTGTCTGCCCCTCGGCTCGTCGTGAGCGGGCGCACGCCGGAGCCGTCGGGACTCGCTAGATAGATGTCGACGTTCGTATTGTCCGCGACGGTCGAGTCGCCGTGCATCGCGAACGCGATCTCCTTGCCGTCGGGGGACACGGCCACGTCGCCGTCCCCCCCGGTCGCGATCGTGGGGGCGTCGTGGTCGATCGGGGTGATGTCCTTGGCGCCCCCGTTGTCGGCTACGGTCACGCGGAACAGGTGCTGCCGCTTCCCGACGCGCCAGTCGTCCCAGTGGCGCCACATGAGCTCCGTCCAGATCCGCGCCTCCGTCGGGTAGTCGCCGTTTCGGCGGTCGATCTCCTGATCGGCGGGCCACTTGAGGTCGCTCGTCACGACCAGCCCCCGGCCGTCGGGGAGCCACACTGGATCGGAGACTCCGTCCGGCAGATTCGTCACCCGCCGGGCTTCCCCGCCCGCGATCGGCAGTATCCAGAGCTGGGAGCCGTTCTGGCGCGTGGAGACGAACGCCAGCGTGGCGCCGTCGGGGGACCAGCGCGGTTGCCGGTCGGACCCCGGGCCCTCGGTGAGTCGGCGCGTCTGCCCGGTCGCTACGTCCGCGAGCCAGACCCGTGCCGTGCCGCGGTTGTCCTTGAGGGAGTATTCGGTCACGGTGTACGCAACCCATTTGCCGTCGGGGGAGAGCTGGGGGTCGCTCACCGACTTCAGCGCGATGAAATCGTCGAATGTGATGGCGCGCTTCTGGGCCGAGAGGCCGGGAAAAGGGAAAGGGGAGAGGGGAAACGTCAGGCACCCCAGCAGAACCACCATCTGTCTCGTCATGTCGCCTCTCGGTCCGACTGTCCGACCATCCGACAGTCCGTCGCCTCTTCTCAGTAGTCCGGATGCGTGAGGATGGCCTTCACCAGGTCGTCGAACACGCGCGACTCCGGCGTCACCGCCCCGCTCGGGTCGGTATGGACGTTCCAGGCGCACAGCTCGTTCAGTGCGGTGGCCTCCTCGTACGTGAGGTGGAGTACGTAGCCCCCTGCCTCCCCATCGCCCGCGCGGCTGGCGCCGGCCAGCACCTGCTTGAGAACGTCGGGGAGGTGCCGCGCGCCCCGCACGGCGTCGAACTGCTCGCGGGTGACTGCGAGATCCATGGCTCCCTTGCTTTGGCGGGCCGGGGGCGAAATCTTGTCCCATCGGCCTCCGCCCGCAAGGAACCGCGATGCCGCGCACCGAGTTCATCGCCACCGGGTTCCACGTCCCCGATCGCGTCGTCACCAACGACGAGCTATCGCGGATGATGGACACCTCCGACGAGTGGATCAGGCAACGTTCCGGGATTCGGACGCGACACTGGGTCTCGGACGGCGAGACCGGGGCCAGCCTGGCGCGGGCGGCCACCCTGAAGGCGCTCGCCAGGGCTTCGCTCAAGCCCTCCGACCTCGATTGCATCGTGTATTGCACCTGCACCCCCGACCACTTCGAGCCCGGCAACGGCGTGTTCCTCGAGCGTGAGCTCGGCCTCACCGACATCCCGGCGATCGACGTGCGTAATCAGTGCTCCGGCTTCATCTACGGCCTCTCGGTCGCCGACGCCTGGATCCGCACCGGCCAATACCGCCGCGTGCTCCTGGTCGGGGCCGAGGTGCACTCCCGTGGGCTCGACAAGACGACCCGCGGCCGGGACACGGCGGTGCTATTCGGCGACGGTGCGGGCGTCGCGATTCTCGGGCCGACCGATGATCCGCGCCGGGGCGTGCTCTCGACGCACCTGTTCGCCGACGGCCGCCACGCCGAGAAGCTGTGGGTGGACGCGCCCGGATTGGCGCACGACCCCTACATCAGCGAGGAGCTCATCCGGGAGGGGAGGCACCGCGCGGTAATGGACGGGCGCGACGTGTTCAAGTTTGCCTCCATCTTGATGCCGCAGTCGGTCGTCGCGGCGCTCCAGGCGAACTGTATCACACCCGCGGACGTCACGCTGCTCGTCCCCCATCAGGCGAACCGGCGGATCATGGAGATGGTGCAGAAGGCGATCGGCCTGCGGGACGACCAGGTTTACGTGAATATCGAGAAGTACGGCAACACCACCGCCGCATCGATTCCGATCGCGCTCGACGAAGCGTTGTGCGAAGGGCGGCTCGAGCGGGGGGACCTGCTTGTCCTCACGGCGTTCGGGTCGGGGTTCACGTGGGCGAGCGCGGCGGTGCGCTGGTAGGCGGCGCCGCAGCGCGCGGCGCCGGCCCGACCCGTGGGTCTCGCAGCGCTTCGAGCAGTGCCGGCGCCGCTGCCTCGGCGGCGAGCCGGTTGGCCAGCGGATTGGGGTGCGCGTCCAGGCGGTTGACCGTCAAAACGGACAGGGGGAGCGAGTCGAACGCCCGGTCTACGCGCCAGATTGGGAGGCCGACGGCCGTCGCCCGCCCCACGAAGGCGTCGTAGCGGCGCCGCAGGTCGGGCCGGACGTTCACCGTATGATCGAACGGGACGATACCCACCAGCGCGCCAGCCGACTCCGCCTTCGCGACGAAGTGCGCGAGGTCCGACAGGTGCCGGCGCACGAGCGCACTGTCCTCGTAGGGGGCTGGAGACCAATACGCCCCACCGACTAGACGGAAGCGAACGTTGAGCTCCTGGAAGAGGTACGAGTTGCGGAACAGCACGCGCAGGGGGTGAAGCCGCTCGAGCGGCGTTCGCGGGGCCGCCGTGAGGTTGGACCGCTCGACCACAGGCCGCAGATAATCGATGTCGTTGAACACGTAGAGGAGTACCACGACGTCGGGCCGAAAGGCGAGGGCGGTGTCGAGGCGTGCGATCTCGTCGAGCGTGTGGCTGTCGGGAGCGCTCGCGTTGATGACCTCCCACCGCTCGCCTGTGGCGCGCCCGAGCACAGCGCCCAGTTGCTCACCGAAGCGATCCTCCACGCGGTCGACGCCCACGCCGAAGGCGAACGAGTCTCCTATGAGAGCGAGCCGGCGCGTACCGGCCGGGCGCACGAGGTCGTGCTCGCGGTCCCGAAACCCGAGGTGATTGAGCCGCACGAAGCGCCGCGTCCACAGCTGACCGGAGTAGGTCCAGAAACCTTGGGTCGAGGGCGCGATCACGGCGCGCAGGCGCGCCGCGCCCTCGCCGATCACGGCGAGCGCAGCGACCGCGGCGAGCGATACGGCCGGATTGATCCAGTGTCGCGGCACGCGCCGACTCGCCCAAAAGCCCAGCGCGGCGAAAGCCGCCCCCAGCGCGACCCATTCGAGCAGCGCCGCAGGCGGATCGACCGAGCCGACGACATTGAGGTCGAGGAGCCGTGCCGCGGAGGACGGTGTGTCGAGCGCCGCGATGAGGTAGGCCGTGCCCCAGACGAGCACGGCGACGTCGAGCCAGGCAGTGGCGGGGTCGAGCCGAGCGGCGCCCTCTGTGCGGCGGCGCAGGGTCCGCCCGAGCCCCACGACGGCAATCCCGTACCCGGCCAGGGCGCACAGGAGGACGGCCGCGTACGGGTAGGACCACCGCCCCAGCACTGGGCGGTGCAGCTCGGAGCGATAGGACAGCAGAGCGACCAACGCGAGCGTCAGGCCCAGTGTCCGGCCCAGGGAGATCGCCGGCCGAATCACGCCCCGTCCGCCTTCAGCTCCTTCAGCTCCCGCGCCGCCGCATCCCCGTGCGCCGTCCCTCGATACCGGTCCGCGAGCCGGGCCAGCTCTACCTTGAGCCGGTCGCGGCGCTCGGTCCGACGATAGAGATCGATCAGCGCGTTCGTCACGGCGAACTGCCGCCGCGGGTCGGCGCTGCGCCGGCGCACTTCGAGATACTGCTGCTCCGCGCCGGCCGGGTCGGCGAGGTGGCGCTCCAGCAGGTCCGCCAGCCTGAGCCGCGGGTCGCAGTCGTCGGGATCGACCCGGACGAGATCCCGGAAATACTCCGCTGCTTCGGCGTACCGCCCGCGCGCGATCAGCAGGTCCTGCTCGGGGTAGCTGCGCGGCGGCGGGATATCGCCCGCCGCGAGCAGCGTCTTCGCCAGAACCACTGACGTCCTGCTCACGCTGTGCGCGATCAGGCGCACACCGGCCACCGTGATCGGGAGGTTCACGACCAGCAACGCCACGAACACACCGGTCGAGATCAATCCATCGCGGAGCAGCTTGAACCACAGGGCGGAAAGCATGATGAAACACGCCGGCCCGAAATAGAGGGCGATACGCAGGACGATCAGGCCGTCATCTTCGTCCGTCACTTCACCTCTTGCCCCCACAGGTCCCGGTACACGATGGGGCCCTCGTTCAAAGCCTTGATGCCCGCTTCGATCTGGCTCTTGTCCCCTACCACCACGATGTCGAAGTGATCAGGGTCGATGTACTGTCGCGCGACGCGCTGCACGTCGGCAGCCGTCACCGCGTTGATCCGCGCGACGTAGTGATCGAAGTAGTCGAGCGGCAGGTCGTAGACGAGCAGCTCACGAAACTTGGACGCCGCGCCGGCCGTCGTTTCGAAGTCCCCCGGCAGGCCCAGCGTGATGTACGCCTTGGCCTTGGCGAGCTCGGCGTCGGGCACCGGTTCGTCGCGGATGCGTCGCAGCTCCTTCAGGAATTCGAGCAGCGAGCTGTCCGTTTTGGCGGTCACAACCGACGCGCTGGCGACGAAGGGGCCGGCCATCCGCCCGGCCGAGAACTGCGAGAACGCCCCGTAGGTGTAGCCGTGCGTCTCGCGCAGGTTCTGGTTGAGGCGCGACGTGAACGCGCCGCCCAAAATGGTGTTCAGCACCTGGAGCGCGAAATAGTCGGGGGTCGTGCGGGCGACGCCGACGTGCCCGATCCGGATGACCGACTGCGCCGCACCCGGCTTGTCGACCAGGTACACGGTGCGCGCCGCCGGCACGGGTGGCGTCGCTTCCGGCACGGCCGGCACGGGGCCCTGCTCCCACGCGCCCAACCGCGCGGCCAGAAGCCGCCGCACCTCCACCAGGGTCACGTCGCCCACGACGAGCAGACGGGCCGCGTTGGGCCGGTAGGCGGCCCGGTAGAACTCGGCCACCCGGTCGCGGGACAGCGCCGCCGTGGATGCCTCCGTGCCGTTCAGCGGACGCCCGTACGGGTGCGCCCGCCCGTACACGATCGCCGGGAACGCGATGCCGGCCATCGCCACCGGATTGTCGGCCAACTGCACGATCTGGGCGCGCCGCAGCTCGCGCTGCCGCGCGACCTCCGAGTCCGCGAACGTGGGCCGCAGCACGACGTCCGTCAGCAGATCGAGCGCCGGCTCGAGGCGCCGCCTCGGCACGTGCAGCGACACCGTCGCCGCGTCGTAGCTCGCCGAGGTGTTGAGCTGCGCGCCCAGGAACGCCGCCTCGTCCGCGATCTCGAGCGCCCCGCGCCGTCCCGCCCCCTGCTGCAGCATCGTCGTCGTGAAGGTGGCGAGACCGGGGAGGTCGGCCGGGTCGTGCGCCGCGCCCGCGTCGAGCACCACCTGCACGTCGACGACCGGCACCTTGTGCGTCTCCACGACCGCCAGCTGGAGCCCGTTCGGGAGCGTGGCCGTCTGCACCGCCGGGAGCTTGAGCGCAGGCGGAGGGGGCAGCTCGGGAGGCTTGGTACGATCGACGGCTTGGCCGGACAGTAGCACCGTCGGACTGACGGACAGCAACAACGCTCCGACCACCGTCAGCCACGCACTGGACGTCGTGCCGTCCGACGCTTTCATTGCTTCACCGCCAGCTCCGGCTTCCCCTGCGGCACGACGCTCAGCACAACCCGATGCGCGTCGACCAGGTAGCGCCGCACGGCGTCCTGCACGTCCGCGGCGGTCACCTTGCGATAGCGATCCAGATCCTTTTGGAAGTAGTCCGGCGTGCCGACGAAGTAGTTGTAGAAGTTCAACTGGTCGGCCTTGCCGCCGAACCCGCCAACGCGCTCCATGCGGGAGAGGAACTGGGCCTCGAAGGTGTTCCGCGCTCGCTCGACCTCACGGGGGGTCGGGCCGGCCTGCGCCAGCTTGCGTACTTCCTCGTCGATCACGCGCTCGAGCTCGTTGAGGTCGTGCCCCGGCCGCGCCGTGGCCCACAGCTCGAACTTCCCGTCGAGCCGCCCGCTGTCCTGGAATCCCACGACGTCCGTCGCAATCTGGAGCTCATACACGAGCCGCCGGTAGAGCCGCGACGACCGACCGCCCGCGAGTACGTTCGCCAGCACGTCGAGCGTGGCGTCGCCGGCCGCGAACGCCTTCATCGTGTGCCACACATCGTACACGCGCGGCACCTGGACGCGGTCCTCGAGACTGGCGTACACGTCCGCCCCGAGCCGCACCGGCGGCGGCGCGGGACGCGCCACCGCCGGTCCGCGGGGGACCTCGCCGAAGTAGCGCTCCACCAGCTCCCGCGCGGCGCGCGGCGTGATGTCTCCCGCGATCGCGAGCGACGCGTTGTTAGGGGTGTAATAGGTGCGAAAGAAACCGCGTACGTCTTCGAGCGTGGCGGCGGAAAGATCGGCCATCGAGCCGATCACCGGCCAATGGTACGGATGGTCGGCCGGATACAGCCGCTGCAGGATGTTCTCCTCTGCGAGCCCGTAGGGCCGGTTTTCGTAGCTCTGGCGCCGCTCGTTCTGCACCACGCCCCGCTGCAGGTCGACTTTGTCCGCGGTGATCTCGGGGAGGAGGAACCCCATGCGGTCCGAATCCAGCCACAGCATCAGCGGCAGGGCGTTGCTCGGCGCGTCCTCGTAGTAGTTGGTCCGGTCCTCGGTGGTCGAGCCGTTGTTGTCTCCGCCGGCGGCCTCGAGCAGCTTGTCGAACTCGCCCGTCGGCACGTGCTGCGAGCCCATGAACATGATGTGCTCGAACAGGTGGGCGAACCCGGTGCGGCCCGGCTTCTCATCCGCCGAGCCGACGTGATACCAGATGTTCACGGTCACGAGCGGCACGGAGTGGTCCTCGTGCAGCAGCACCTGCAGCCCATTGGGAAGCGTGAAACTGTGATAGGGAACGCGGAGCGACTGGGCGGATAGACGGATAGACGGGTAGACGGGGAACACACCCAGTAGGGCCGCCGACAAGATAGCGATCCTTGGCATCATGACTCTCGTGATCGCAGGATGCGCCTTCACGCTTCCCCTTCCCCCTTCCCCTTTCCCCGGCTGTCGACCGTCTTTACCCGGAAGTCGAACACGTCGGGGCGGCTGTAGTGCCCACTCACGTCCAGCGTCAGCGCCTCGCGCGTGATCTCCGAGAGATCGCAGTCGGCTACGACGATCGTCTCTTCGTCGTACACGGGGCCGGCGAGATAGCGCCCGTTGGGCGCGATGACGGCGCTCCCCCCGCGGATCAGGAACGCGTCCGGGTCCGCCGTGGCCCCGCGGGGCGGCAGCTCGGGCGGCATGTCCTTCCTCCGGAGGATGCTACCGACCGCGAGCACGAAGCAGCGCCCCTCGAAGGCGTAGCTGCGTGAGGCCACCTGGTGCATCTCCTGGACCCCCGGCCACCCCGCCACGTGGATTTCCTCACCCGAGTCGTGCAGCGCCTGGCGGGTGAGCGGCATCCAGTGCTCCCAGCAGATCAGGCTCCCCACCCGGGCGCCGTCCACAGGGACCGCCGCCAGCGCGGCGCCGTCGCCCTGCCCCCAGATCAGGCGCTCGTGGTAGGTGGGCATGAGCTTGCGGTGGCGACGCGCGAGCGACCCGTCCGGGCCGTAGGTGAGCTGCGTGTTGTAGAGGGTGCGCCCGGCGCGCTCGTGCACGCCGACCACCAGCGTCGCCCGGAGCTCACGCGCGAGCTTTCCCAGGCGGTCCGTCGCGGGTCCCGGCACGGACACGCTGTTTTCGACGAGCCGCTGGAACACCGCCTGTGCGCCGCGGTGCCCCCACAGCGCTGCCTCCGGCGACTCATCGAGCCACTCGGGGTAGCCCACGAGCCACGTCTCGCCGAACGCGATCAAGCGCGCTTGTTGCTCCGCGGCACGCCGGGCCCACTCTTCCAGGCGATCGAGGGACGCCGCCAGATCGAGAAACACCGGCGCGGCCTGGACGGCCGCGACGCGCACAACGCGGGAGGGGGCGCTCATACGGGAGATTTGCATCCGAAACAGCCACCCCGCAACTTGCGTACGGCGGCAGGACAAGGAGCGACGATGATCGCACTGGGACTGTTGATCGGCGCGGCCGCGTTGGGCGGCGGCTTCGTGACCACCCGAAACTTCGTAAGGCGCCGGCTCCGTTTCGTCGACGCCGTGCAGAAACCGGCCGCGCCGCTCCTGGCCGGGCTCGCGGCCACCGCAGTCGCGCTGCCAGTGGCGTTCCTGCCGGTGGTGACGGTCGGGACGGCGGTAGCGTTCGGGGTCGGGGTAGCGGGCGGGGTGGCGAGCGGTCGCCGGGCCCGGAGCTCGGGGACCTAGACGACCTTGAGCTGCTGCATCGCCGAGCCGGTCGCTTCCGGCCGTCCCGCCACGCTGCGCAACGCGTGCACCGCGTCCTGGGCGAAGGTCTTGCCAGCCCCCTTCTCCACCTCCTCGAGCGCGCTCCATTTGGGGAACGCGGCGCGGACCGGTGTCGCCATCTGCAGCGTCTCGAAGGCGTCCGCGACGGCGAGGATTTTCACCGTCACCGGAAGCGGCAGTGCCTCGATGTCCCAGTCCTCACCCACGATCTCGTAGTAATGCCCGTACTCGCCGATGATCTCCGCCGCGCCGCGCATCCAGCGCGCCACGGGGACGGAGGAGTCGGTCACCGAGCGCGACAGCAGCCGTAGCAGCCGCTGGTCCCGCGTGCCCACTTCGTGCAGCAGGGCCGCCACCCGCAGATTCTCGACGTCCTCTTCGGGAAGCTCGAGCTCCCGCCCGATCGCCACGGCCACGTCCGCCACGCGGTTCGAGTGCCCCTGCTGAGTGCGCTCGGTCGACTCGATGTGGTAGGTGAGGAGCTCCAGCGTCGCGAGGTACGCGTTCTTCACATCCCCGAGGCGCGCCTCCCGCTGCTCGGCGAGCGTGCCCACCACGTAGCCCGTGAGGATCAGGAACCCGGCCCACGGCACGAGCGCGAGCAGCGCATCGCCGTAGAACCCGGGGAGCATGTCGAGTCCCTGCACATACTGGTAGAACAGCACCAGGGCCACCACGAACAGTCCCGCCAGCACCGCGAAGCGGCGGCCGCCGTAGAAGCCGGCGAGGATCATCGGGAGATAGTAGAAGCTCAGGAACGCGAACTTCTGCTCGACGAAGGTGTGGATCGCCACCATCGCGAACACGAGGAGCAGGACGAAGATCCGCTCGAAATGGCGGAAGAAGAACAGCTTGGCGCGCTCCACCAACCGCTGTTGAGCCACGGGGGACCTCGCGTAATTGTCAGGGGGGCGCGGGACACAAGGTAGAAGCCCGGCTCCGCGGCGCAATAGCGCGGCGCACACCCTGGAGGGGCGGCCGTGTAGGTATCGACACGACGGCGGGTTAGCCGCTACTGCTTCAGCGCTCCGCGCACGTTGCTGGGCTTGAACTCGACGATCTCGGCGCGCGCGACGCCCGCCGTAATGTATGGGTCGTTGGCAACCACCGCTTCCAGGGCGGCGCGGTCGGGCGCCGTGGCGAGCAACACCCCGCCCGCCGCCGGGTCGCGCCGCGCCCAGGCGTGGAAGACGCCGCGTGCGGCGTGGGTCTCGAGGTGTCGCAGGTGGTCAGCCCGCACGGCGTCCACGGCGTCGAGCGGCTTGGTGTAGTGGAGCAGCACGACGAACAGCATTGCTTCCTCGTAGCCCGCGCACGTGCGCATGGGCAGCGTCGGGTAGCGCACGAACCGCGGGTCCGTGTCGGCACGGGTGCACCGAAAGAAGGTCGAGCCGCGCTGGTTGCCGGCCGCCCGCATCCAGCGGCAGGTGAAGCACAGGCCGACGGCGGCGACGACGTCAGCCATCAGCCTTCAGCCGTCAGCCTTCCGGCAGAACCGCAGATGCTGACGGCTGATCGTGCCTCACGTGTGCACGCGGATCGCCTCGTGAGTGAGCCGGTGTCGCAACAACGGATGCGTCTCCCACACGTACCACCCCATCGCCGTCACCGCCAGCACATTTGCGACGAGCACCGACCACGTTCCGAGCGTGCCGAGCACCCACTGCGCACCGAGCGCCAGGGCGGCGACCGCGACCGCCTCCAGCACGATCGCGGCCATGCCGGCGAGTAATACGAACGCCGGGGCGCGCTCGATCTGCTCGGCGACGGCGACGAACAGGGCGCCCGTGACCGCGAATGCCGCGACGTGCACGGCGGTGTAGGCCGCGACGAGGCCAAGGTTGGGCTGGATCGCCCCGACGTTGGACGCGCCGAACAGCAGCGCCGCGCCGAGGGCGGCCGGCGTGCGGAGCGGGTGGCCGCCGGCGACATCGAGCAGGAGGAACCACACGGCGACGACGCCGGCCCCGATCAACCCCGTCACGAGGCCCCGCGCAAGCAGGGGGTGCCCCTTGAGAGCGGCGAGCCCCAGCGCGCCCTCGTCCGGCTGGGCGCGGTGGAGATACCACATGAGGACCCACCCCGACAGCACATTCGCCGCGACGACATGCGGCCACGGGACCACGGCCACGCGCGGCGTGCCGCTGAGCAGCAGGCCCGCATAGAACACCAGCTCCTGCGCCACGAGACCGAACGGCACGCCGAGCAGCAGCCGTGGAGGCAACCGCAGTGCCCCGATTGCGGCGGCCATCGCGACGCCGAGCAGCGCGAACACCGCGAAGTGCACCACGGTGTAAGCCGCCACGATCCGGAACGTGGGTGCCATGATGTCCTGGCGTGCGAGCGCTCCCGCCAACACCGCCGGTGTGTGGAACGGTCGCCCCGCCAGCGAGTCGACCACGAGAAACCACAGGGCGACCGTCAGCCCCGCGAGCAGGCCGCCGACCGCGCCGTGTCCGATACGCTCGTTGATGGCTGGTCTCATCGTTCCCTCCGCAAGGACCACGCGTACTCAATATCACGCGGGGCCGCGCGCGCGCAACCGGCGCAGGCGCGGCCTATGGCGTTCCCTGCGGGATTTCCCATTTTGGTATCTCATGACCGGCGACGCCACCACGCCCGAGCTTCCACCCGGGCTGCTCGAGGACTATCTCGAAGGGATGCGCGGCCAGCTCGGCGCGCTCGCCCGCGTCGCCGATCACCTCGACGCAGACGGCGGCGACCAGGAGGCGTTGGAGCAGCTGCGCCGCGAGACCCACAAGATCCACGGCTCCGCCAGGTCCTTCGGCTTTTGGAACGCGTCGCGGCTCGCCGCCGGCATGGAGGTGACGGCAAAGGACTGGCTCTCGCGCCCGGGCGACACCGACGTGGAGCGGGGCGCGCTCACGCGCTGGTTCGTGGCGCGGCTCGCCGAGATCATGCGACTCGACGTGCCCGCCACGCCGCGCGCCGACCCGCTCAGCAGCCCGATGCTCCAGGCCGACCGGCTCACCGTGCCCGACGTGATCGTGGTAGAGGACGACCCGGCCCTCGCCGAGCTGCTCGAGTACGGGCTGCGCTCGCGCGCCTACCGATTCGCGAGCTACCGCAACGGGCGCGAAGCGCTCACCGACCTGCTGGCGCTCGAGACCGAAGGGGCGCACCCGCTGCTGCTGCTCGACGTGGACCTACCGGGGCTCGACGGCTACTCGATCTTCGAGGCACTCGGCCGGGAGCGGCCGGGCGTCTACCGGGTCGTGTTCACGACGGTGCACGGCGACGAGGGCGAGCAGCTGCGGGGTCTCGAGGCGGGCGCGCTCGATTACCTCGTGAAGCCGATCAGCCTGCGCGTCGCGCTCGAAAAGATCCGTCGCTGGGTAGGGAGGTGACCGGTCGCCAGTTCCTGACCGTCGTGGCGCTCGTGCAAGGCGTCCTCCTCGCGGCCCTCATCGTGCTGATCGTCCTCAACCGCTGGTTCCGGCTGCGGCGCCGCGCGCAGCTGCACCCCCGCGTCATCCAGCTCAACGACGCGATGCAGCGCTGGGCGCTCGGCACCGCGGACGTGGCCTCCGTGTTGCTCCGGCTGGCGCGCCTCCCCGTGCCACTGGCGGTCGACGCCCTCGTGACGTGGTCGGCGCGCGTGCCCGGCGACCGCTGGCGCAAGCTCGCCACGGCGCTGCGCTATCACTGGTGGGCGCGGCTGGTTCGGGCGAACAGCGACTCGGCCCGCTGGTGGCAGCGCCTCGAGACGGCCCGCTTCCTCGCCGTCGCAGCGACGCCCGAGGACACGCCGCGCGTGCTGAAGCTGCTGCGGGACCCGCACCCGGCGGTCCACATCGCTGCCGTCGCGACGCTCGAGCGGGTCGACAGCGCCGCCCTCGCCACCGTCGCCCTCGAGCGCCTGCCCCGACTCGCGGCGACGGTGAGCGCCTATTACGCCGGCATGCTGCGGCGCTCGCGCCCCGTGGTGGTGCAGCTGCTCCTCAAGATGCTGCGCCGCACTGATGACCCCGCGCTGCCACGGCTGGTCGAGTTCGCTGCCCGGCTCAATGAGCCAGCCCTCCGGGAGCGCCTCACCGCCCTCACCGGCCACTCGGATCCTGAGGTACGCGTTCAGGCGGCGCGCGCCATCGGGAGCTTTCCGCACGCCGACTCGATCGCGGCGCTCACGCGGCTCGCCGGCGATCCCACCTGGTCGGTGCGCGCCCAGGCCCTGCGGTCGCTCGGCATGATCGCCGATCCCGCCACGCTCCCGCTTGTCCGGGACGCCTTGCGCGATGCGGAGTGGTGGGTGCGGCTGCGCGCGGGCCTCGGGCTCACGCGCTTCGGCGCCCCGGGCCGGAAGCTGCTGCTCGAAGCGGAGACGGGTGGCGCGCCCGGTCCCCGCGAGATGGCCCGGCTCGTCCTCGGCCTGTCGACCCAGGCGCTGGCGGAGTACGCCGCGTGAGAGAGCTCATCCACGTCTCGGACCAAGGCATCCTGATCTACTTCCTGGCGCTCAACTCGTTCTACGCCGTCTTGATGATCCTCTCGATCCCCGAGATCTGGGAGCAGACCCGCCTTGCTGACGACGACGACTTCCAGCGCATCATGCAGAGCGACGCCCTCCCCCCGATCACCCTGCTGGTTCCCGCGTACAACGAGAGCGCCACCGTCGTCGCGAGCGTGACCGCGCTGCTCACGCTCGAATACCGCAACTTCGAGGTGATCGTGGTCAACGACGGCTCGCGGGACGACACCCTGGACCGCCTGCGCGAGGCGTTCGACTTGTACGAGGCGCCGCGCACCTACCCCGAGACCGTCCCGACGCGGCCGCTGCGCGCGCTGTACCGCTCGCGCGCCCGCACTCGGCTGCTGGTCGTAGACAAGGAAAACGGCGGCAAGGCCGACTCGCTCAACGCCGCCATCAACGCGAGCCGATTCCCCCTGGTGATCGCCGTGGACGCGGACACCCTGATCGAGCCGGACGCCATGCTCCGCCTCACGCGGCCGTTCCTCCTGGGGCGTCACATCGCCGCGGTCGGCGGCACCGTCCGGGTTGCGAACAGCTGCGCGGTGGCGCACGGCCGCGTGACGGACGCGCGCGTGCCGCGCCGCTTCCTTCCGGGCGTCCAGGTGGTCGAGTACCTGCGCGCTTTCCTGTTCGGGCGGCTCGGCTGGAATCGGCTGGGCGGGAACCTCATCATCTCCGGCGCGTTCGGCTTGTTCCGCAAGGACTACCTGCTCGCCATCGGCGGCTACCGCACCGAGAGCGTCGTCGAGGACATGGACGTCGTGGTGCGACTGCACCGGCACCTGCTGCGCCACCGCATCCCCTACGAGATGCCCTTCATCCCCGATCCCGTTGCGTGGACCGAAGTTCCCGAGTCGGGGAGGTTTCTCGCACGCCAGCGGGAGCGCTGGCACCGCGGGCTGCTCGCGGCGATGTGGCAGTACAAGGGGATGCTGTTCAACCCGCGCTATGGACGGGTCGGGCTGATCGGGGTGCCGTTCTACACCTTCGGCGAGGCCCTCGCGCCGCTGGTCGAAGTGCTGGGCTATGTCATCACCGTCGTCGGCTTCGCCCTCGGCATCGTGAACGTGCAATTCGCCCTGCTGTTCGTGCTCGTCGCGTGGGGCTACGGGATGCTGCTGTCGATCTGGGCGGTGGTGCTCGAAGAGGTGAGTTTCCGGCGCTACGGGCGGGGGGGGGACTTGGCACGCCTCCTGCTCTTCGCGACGCTGGAGAATCTCGGCTATCGGCAGCGGACCGTGTGGTGGCGGCTCAAGGCGTTCTTCACGGTGTGGCAACAGCGGCAGGTGTGGGGGGAGATGACGCGGAAGGGCTTTGAGACGGCGAGGCAACAGTGATTAGGCTTCACTTGCAACCCTCACCTCACATCCACTGGGCGCCTTGTCGCCTCGGCGTCTACTTCGCCTTCTCCCGCCTCAGTTCCGCGGCGACCCGTTCCGCCGCCCGCAGCACCCGCAGTGCGTTCAGCCCCGCCACCTTCTGTACGTCCGGTTCAGTCCAGCCTCTCCTGAGGAGCTCCGCGATCAGATCCGGGAACTTCGAGACGTCCTCGAGCCCCACGGGCACCTGGGTGATACCGTCGAAGTCCGAGCCCAGACCTACGTGGTCGACGCCGATCACGCGGCGGATGTAGTCGATGTGATCCGCCACTTGTTGCAGTGTCGCCTTGGGGGCGCGCGCCTGCCACGCCTTCAACGAGTCGCGGGTCGCCGCCGAATCGGTTCCCGTGGCCTTGAGCGCGCGGGCCCGGGGCTCGAGGCTGTCCTCGTATACCCGCACCACCTCCGAGACGAAGCCAGGGTTGAAATTCACCATGACGATGCCGCCGTTCGCGGGCACCAGCCGCAGAATCGAGTCGGGGACGTCGCGCGCATGGTGGGTCAGGGCGCGCGCCGAAGAGTGAGAAAACATGACGGGCGCACGTGCGGCGTGCAGGGCATCGGACATCGTGCCGTCGTTCACGTGCGAGAGGTCCACCAGGATCCCGAGTCGATTCATCTCGTGCACGACGTCCCGGCCGAACGCCGAGAGCCCGCGCCGCGCGGTGTCAGTGGAGGCGGTCGCCCACGAGAGACTGCGCCAGTGCGTGAGGGTGATATAACGGACGCCGAGCGCCGCGAACATCCGCAGCGCGCCGAGCGAATTCTCGATGGCGTGCCCGCCCTCGATGCCGATCAGGCACGAGACCTTCCCGGCCCTGAAATTGCGCTCGACATCCGCCGCGCTGTAGGCCATCGCGAGGTCGCGAGGATACTTTGCGCACAGTCGCTTGATGAGGTCGATCTGCTCGAGCGCGTACACGGCCGGGTGCGGCCCCGAGTCCATCGTGGTGACGGGCACGTACGCGGCCCAGAACTGCCCGCCCACCGCGCCGGCGCGGAGCTTGGGGATGTCGGTCATCAGTTTCGGCTGGCTGACGGCAAAGTCCACGGAGTCGAGCCCGCCCCGCTGGCGGATCGCGTCGGGGATGTCGTTATGACCGTCGATGAGGGGCACGGTCTTCAGGATGCGCAGGGCTTGCGCGCGGTAGTCCTGGGCGGACAGAGGGAACGATGGAACGATGGAAAGCAAGACAGCCAGCAGCCGCCCCTTCCGCCACCCCCACTTACCGACCTTCCAATCTTGCATCGTTCCCTCCAGTTCGGGCCCAAAGCTGGCTTCGCACCTGCCCTTTATCAAGCGGTAAGGCCTTGGACCGCAGCGCGAGGGCACTTCGTTTTTTGTGTGTGGATCGGATCAAGATTACGTTTCCGATCATGCCTGACGCCAAGGCGAAGATCGCGCTGGAGCTGAACGACGAGCCCGTCGAGGTCGCGTTCGCTCCTCACAAGACCCTGCTGGAGGTGCTGCGCGAGGACCTGGCCCTCACCGGCACGAAGCACGGCTGCGAGCTGGGTGAGTGCGGCACCTGCGCGGTGCTCGTGGATGGCAGACCGGTGCTCTCCTGCCTGGTGCTCGGGCTCGCGTGCGCCGGGCACCGCGTGAAGACGGTCGAGGGGATGGCGGAGGGCGGCAGGCTGCATCCGCTCCAGGACGCCTTCGCCGAGCTGGGCGCGGCGCAGTGCGGCTATTGCACCCCCGCGTTCTTGCTCGCCGCCGAGGCGCTGCTCGCCGCGAACCGACGGCCGACGCGCGACGAGATCAAACAGGCGCTGGCAGGCAACCTGTGCCGCTGCACCGGATACATCAAGATTTACGAGGCCGTGGAACTGGCGGCGGCGCGGATGCGCGGCGAGCGGGCCGTGCCGTCTGAGGAGTCTCTCTATGGCCGGCGCTAGGGACAGCCTGCGGGTCGTCGGCAAGGCGCTCCGCAAAGTGGACGCCACCGCCAAGGTCGTGGGCGCGACGAAGTTCGCCGACGACGTCGCCCTGCCCCGCATGCTCTACGCGAAGCTCCTCCGCAGCCCCCACCCCCACGCCCGCATCCTCCGCATCGACACGTCGCGGGCGGTGGCTCTCGCAGGCGTGAAGGCGGTGTTGACCGGGAAGGACCTGCCGATCCCCTTCGGCATTCTCCCCGTGAGCCAGGACGAGCACGCGTTGGCGCTCGACAAAGTGCGCTTCGTGGGGGACCCTGTCGCCGCCGTCGCGGCGGGGAGCGAAGAGACCGCCACCGCGGCGCTCGAGTTGATCGACGTGACCTACGAGGCGCTCCGTCCCGTCACCGACGCCGCGGACGCAGTCGCACACCCCGAGCCGCGCATCCACGACTACGGCGATGGCGGCAACCTCCACAAGCTCATCGATCTCGAGTTCGGCGACGTGGCGGAAGGCTTCGCGGAGGCCGACCTGGTGCGCGAAGACCTGCTCTTCTTCGAGGGGAGCACCCACTTGCCGATGGAGCAGCATGCGGCGGTGGCCGACTGGTCGCCCCCCCCTGACGGCAAGCTCACCCTGTGGAGCTCGACCCAGACGCCGCACTATGTGCATCGCGCGCTCGCTAAGGTCCTCGAGCTCTCGCCCGCGAAGATCCGCGTGATCGCCACGCCCAACGGCGGCGGCTTCGGCGGCAAGAGCGACCCGTTCAGTCACGAGATCGTCGTGGCGAAGCTCGCGATGCTCACCGGCCGGCCGGTGAAGATCACCCTCACCCGCGAGGAAGTGTTTTACTGCCACCGCGGCCGCCACCCGACGCTGATGTGGGTGAAAACTGGTGTGAAGAAAGACGGGGCGATCACTGCCATGCACTTCAAGTCGCTGTTGGACGGCGGTGGCTACGGCTCCTACGGCGTCGCGAGCACCTATTACACGGGTGCTCTGCAGACGGTCACGTATCACGTTCCACGTTACAAGTTCCAGGGCGCCAGAGCGTTCACGAACAAGCCGCCGTGCGGTCCCAAGCGAGGCCATGGCACGCCGCAGCCGCGCTTCGCGCTGGAAGTCCACATCGACAAGATCGCCGAGCAGCTGGGCATGGACCCGGCCGAGCTCCGGCTCAAACATCTCGTCCCCCCGAACTCACTGACCGCGAACTGGCTGCGCATCGGCTCGATGGGGCTCGGCCCCTGCATCCACAAGGTCGTCGAGGGCTCCGGGTGGAAGGAGAAGTTTCGCAAGCTGCCGCCCGGGAAGGGCATCGGGCTCGCCTGCTCGTCGTATATCACCGGGGCGGGGCTCGCGATCTACTGGAACCCCATGCCGCACTCCGGCGTGCAGCTCAAATGCGACCGCGGCGGTGGCGTCACCGTGTTCTGCGGCTCGACCGAGATCGGGCAGGGGTCGGACTCGATCCTTGCGATGATCGTCGCGGAGGTGCTCGGCGTCGATCCGTTCGACATCGCGATCGTGACGGGCGACACCGATCTCACGCCCGTGGATCTCGGCAGCTACTCGAGCCGCGTGACGCTCATGACGGGAAACGCGGCCATCCAGGCCGCGGAGCGAGCGCGCGACATCATCGCGAGCCACGCAGCCCGGAAGCTCGCGCTCCCCGCCGAACGGCTGGCGTTCGCCGAGCGGCGGGTGTTCGACGTCGAGAACCCCGCGCGCGGGCTCACGTTCGCCGAAGCGGTGCAGTTGGCCGAAGCGGCCGAAGGGACGGTCGGCACCGTCGGCTCGTACACGCCGCCCCCGAGCCCCGGCAGATACCGTGGCGCCGGTGTCGGGCCATCGCCCGCCTATTCGTACAGCGCGTGCGTCGCCGAGGTGGACGTGGATCCGGCAACGGGCATCGTCCGCGTCCCGCGCATCTTCATCGCGCACGACGTCGGTCGCTCGATCAACGCCGCTACCGTCATGGGCCAGATCGAGGGCTCGGTGTACATGGGGTTGGGCGAAGCGCTGATGGAAGAGATGGCGTACCGCGGCAATCGCAACGTGGTCCACAAGATTCCGAGCCTGCTCGAGTACAAGAGCCCCACGACGCTCGAGATGTGCGACGTCGTCACTTACGTCGTCGAGGATCCCGACCCGAACGGCCCGTTCGGGGCGAAGGAGTGCGGCCAGGGGCCGCTCCTCCCCGTGCCACCTGCGGTCGCGAACGCCGTTTACGACGCCGTGGGCGTGCGCATCGATGAAGTACCGATCACCCCCGAGAAGGTCTTCAAGGCGCTGCGCCGGAAGGCAAAGGGCGAAGCGGCCCGCTACGGGCCAACTGCGTTCCCGGATATAGTGTGGCCGGAGCCCACTCGGGTCCCGCCGCCGTGGGAAGGGGGAGATGGGAAGGCCGCCGAGGGCAGCGGAGGGCGGGCGAAGACGGTCAAGGTGCCGGTGTAGGCGGAAGGGTTTGGGCATGCTGCGACTTCCCTCGTTCAACTATCTCCAGCCCAAAACACTCGCGGAGGCTATCGCCATGCAGGTCGACGCCGGCCCGGACGGCGCGTTCGTCGCGGGCGGGACCGATCTCTACCCCAACATGAAGCGGCGGCAGCAGGAGCCGAAGGTCGTCATCTCGCTGATGGGGATCCGGGAGCTGGCGGGATGGGAGATGCGGGATGCGGGATGGGTAGTCGGGCCGTGCGTCACTCTTTCCGACCTTTCCATCCTTCCATCATTCCGCCAGAGCTACCCCGCCGTCGCCCACGCTGCCGAGCTCGTCTCCACCCCCCTGCTCCGCAACATGGGCACGCTCGGCGGCAACCTCTGCCTCGATACGCGCTGCAACTACTACGATCAGACGTACGAATGGCGTAAAGCGATCGACTTTTGCATGAAGAAGGACGGCAAGATCTGCTGGGTAGCCCCGTCATCACCCCGCTGCTGGGCGGTGAGCTCCTCGGACGTGGCGCCGGTGATGATGGCGATCGGCGCCGAGTTCCGGCTCGTCGGACCCAAGGGCGAGCGCGTCGTGCCCGCCGGGCGGCTGTACGCCAACGACGGGATCAATTACCTCACGAAGCATCCCGCCGAGATCCTCGCCGAGGTGCGGCTGCCTGCCCCGAACGGCTGGGACGCCGTGTACCTCAAGTTGCGCCGGCGCAGCTCGTTCGATTTCCCCGTGCTCGGCGTGGCGGCGTGGGTGAAGTGGGGAACGGGGAAGGGGGAAGGGGGAAGCGTGGCGGAGGCGCGCATCGTCCTGGGTGGCGTGGCGAGCCAACCCCAGGAGGTCCCGACGGCCGGAGCGACGCTCGCCGGCTCGGATCTATCGGATGAGGCTATCGCCGCCGCCGCGGATGCGGCGTATCGTCCCGCCAAGCCGCTGGATAACACCGACTTCGACTTGTCGTGGCGGAAGCAGATGACGCGCGTGTACGTGAAGGCGGCGCTGGAGGAGCTCAGAGAGCGGCAGCGCTGATGCCCGTCAGCCCCACCTTCCGAACCTTCGTCCTGGACCAGCTCGGCCGGGTCGCCCCGCGCGTGCGGGGTCGCAGCATGTTCGGTGGCGTCGGCATTTACGCGGGCGCGCAGTTCTTCGCGCTCATCGCCGACAGCACGCTGTACTTCAAGGTCGACGACTCCAACCGGCCGGACTTCGAAGCGCGCGGGATGGGCCCGTTCCGGCCGTACGGTCCAGGTGGGGAGGTCATGCAATACTACGAAGTCCCCGAGGACGTGCTCGAGGACATCGAAGCCCTGCGACACTGGGCCGACAAGGCCATCGCAGTGGCGGCGCGCAACCGGCTGCGCCCGCGGCGGGGCCGCTAGCTCACGCCACCAGCGTGTCGATCTCCTCCCGCACCTTCTCCAGCCGCTCGGCGATTTGCTTGCGCGTGCCTTCGTCCCGCGATCGCCAGCCCGCCCGGTACACTGTCTTCACCAGCCGGCCCACGGCGCGGTTCATGTCGGCCATCGCGCCGCCCAGCGCGCGCTCTACGGTGTCGTGCACCCGCTCGAAGATGTCGTCCACGACATCCTTGTGCTCGTCGAGGAACGTGCGCCCCGGGTCGGTGATCTCGTAGACCTTCTTGCCGGCCACGTCGCGGGAGGTGACGAGTCCCTCATCTTCGAGCCACTGGAGCGTCGGGTATACAGTGCCGGGCGACGGCGAGTAGCAGCCGCGCAGCTGCTCCTCAAGCTCTTTCATCACTTCGTAGCCGTGGCGTGGCTTGTCCTTGAGGAGCTTGAGGATCACGTACTTCATGTCCCCCGACTCGAACCACTGACGGCGCCGGCGGCGCGGGCCGGCCCAGAAAAAGCCGCGGGGCCCGAGACCGAAGGCGAACGATTCCCAGCCGAAATGCCGAGGCATGCTTGTTTTCTCCGGGTTAAGATGTAACGACAAGATATTCTCACACGATATATCGTGTCAATCCCTGGTAACGCCCCTCACAGCCCCCCGCGGCCACCTGCGCCAAGTTCTCGGGTCACAGTAACTTGTCGGGTGGAGTCGCGACGGTAGATTTGAGCCCCGCGTAACCGCCCTCATGTCCGCCGCGCCCTGGAAGGAGACCCGATGTCTGTGCAGGTGACCCCCCACCCGCGATGGGTGGCCGACTTGGATGCCGCTTTGGACCCGAGTCGGGAGGCGATCCTCGACACGTCGGTGATCGTGCACGCCTCCGAGAACCAGTTGCGGGAGGGGAAGATTCAGAACTTCCTCGTCGCGTTCTACCCCATCATCCGGGACTTCCCGCAGTGGCTCCAGCTGCTGCTCGATCGCTCGCCGGAGGACGGCAAGGCCTTCTTCCGCGACAACATCCGGGTCGAAAAACGGCACGACGCCATGTGGCGCGCCATGGGCGACGGCTTTAACGTCCCCCGCGAGCGCTTTCAAGTGCCCGAGCCGATGATCCCGGAAGTGAAGGAGTTCCACGGCTATCTCACGGAGATGTGCCGGGGCGCGCAGTTCGGGGCCGCCGTGTCGGCGACGAACTACGCCGTGGAGGGCGTGGCCCAGAAGATCTCGGAGAAGGCGCTGCGGGGCCTCGCCAAGAACGAGAAGATCGGCCCGCGCGGGCGGTGGTGGCTGGAAGAGCACGCCAAGTACGACGACGAGCACCCGATCCACGCGCTCGAGATCATCAAGAACTGCGTCAAGCGCGGAGAGACGCCGCACACCGTCACGGACGCGGCGCTGAAGAGCCTCGGCCTCATGAAGGGCGCCATGGTGGCCTCCTACGACTCATGAGCAAGAGCCGGCGCGCTTCGCCGACCCGGGGGCTCCGACCCCCTGCGCCCGCGCCCAAGGCAGCTCCAAAGCGCCCGGCGTTTGACTCCTTGCGAGTGGCCGCGGAAATCGTGGCCTCCCTCGCCGACGCGGTGGTCGTGACCGGGACCGACCGCCGGGTCCTCACCGCTAACCGCGCCGCGGCCGAGCTGTTCGCTCGCCCGCTCGACGACCTCCCCGGCACGGCGATCGACGACGTGGTTGCCTCCAGCGAGCGCGAGCACGTCGCCGAGCGCGAGCAGCGCGCCTTCCGGGGCGAGGAGCAGCACTACGAGACCAAGGTGGTGCGAGCGAACGGCGAAGAGCGCGTCGTCGCCGTCTCCACGACGCCGCTGGTGCTCGAGGGGGAGCTGCTCGGCGCGGTCGCCACGCTGCGCGACATCACCGAGCAACAGCGGGCGCAGGACACGCTGGCCCGTTCGGAGGCCCGCTACCGCAACCTGTTCGAGTCGGCGTCCGACGCGATCGTGACGCTCGACGCGAACGGCCGCTTCACGACCTTCAACCACGCCGCCGAGATCATCTCGGGGTACCGCCGCGAGGAGCTGGTAGGCCAGTGGTTCGCCCCGATGCTCCCCGATGACGAGCTCCCCAAGGCGCTGGCCCATTTCCAGAAGGCGCTCACCGGCGAGACCGGGCTGTTCGAAACCAACTTCTATCGCAAAGACGGCGACGTCCGGACGATCCAGGTCACCTACTCGACGCCGCAGCTGGACGAGGAGGTGCTGTGCGTCATCCGCGATGTCACCGACCAGAAGATGCTGCAGGAGCAGCTCATCCAGTCGGAGAAGATGTCCGCCATCGGGCAGCTCGTGTCCGGCGTGGCGCACGAGCTTAACAACCCGCTGGCCGGCATCTCGGCGTTCGCGCAGTTGTTGCTCAGCGAGAAGCGGTTCCCGCCGGATCAGCGGACGGCGGCGGAAATGATCTACGCCGAAGCGCGACGCGCGTCACGCATCGTGCAGAACCTCCTGACCTTCGCGCGCCAGCACAAGCCGGAGCGGACGCCCACCCAGGTCAACCAGGTGCTCGACGACACGCTCGAGCTGCGCGGCTACGAGCTGCGGGTGCGCGGCATCGACGTCGAGCGCGACTACGACGAGCAGGTGCCGGAGACGATGGCGGACGCGCACCAGCTGCAGCAGGTCTTCCTGAACCTGATCACCAACGCTGAGCAGGCGATGGAGCGCTCGGAACGCGACAAGCAACGGCTCACGGTACGCACCCGCCGTGCGGGTGACGTGCTCCGCATCGAGGTCGAGGACACGGGACCCGGCATACCGCCGAACCTCCTGGAGCGCATCTTCAACCCCTTCTTCACGACCAAACCGACCGGCTCGGGCACGGGCCTCGGGCTCTCCATCTCGCTCGGGATCGTGCGCGAGCACGAGGGCCGGATCTGGGCGGAAAACGCGGCCCAGGGTGCCCGCTTCGTGATCGAGCTGCCGATCGTCGCTCCCCGGACGACGGGCGACTACCCGGCCGTGCTGACCAGCGCGCCGATCACGGATCGGCTGCACATCCTGGTCATCGACGACGAGGCGTCCGTCCGCGTCGCGCTACAGCGCTACCTCGCGAGCCGCGGCCACGAAGTGGAGACCACGGCCAGCGGCAAGGAGGCGCTGGCGCGCATGCGCGAGGACGCCTTCGACGCGGTGATCGTCGACATGCGCATGCCCGACGTGTCCGGTGAGCAGTTGTTCCAGGAGCTGAAGGCGCGCGACGCGTCCTACGCCGAGCGCGTAATCTTCACCACCGGCCAGCTGGTGGACGACAGCGTACGCACCTTCCTCGCCTCGACGGGTCGCCCCTGCGTGCCCAAGCCGTTCGAATTCAGCTCGTTCGACCAGGTGCTGCCGGCGCGGCGCGCCTCGTAGCTGGGGCGTCCCCCCTAGACCTGCTGCAGCCGGATGGCGTTGCGTAGCACCCGCCGCAGCTCGCCTTGCTGCTGCTGCAGCGTCCGTGCTCGCTCCTCGAGCATCCGCCGCAGCTCGCTCTGCTGCTGTTGCAGCGTCCTCGCCCGGTCCTCAAGCATCCGCCGTAGGGTGCTCTGCTCCTCCCGCTGCCGTCGCTCCAGCTCGCGACGCACGCGACGCTCTGCGGGCTCCGGCACCTTCCAGGTGAGGGTCGTCCGCCTCTGCTTCCGCATGAGGTCGATGCTCACTGACTCTCCGGCCTCGTAAGAGCGGAGGATTCGCATCGCGTGTGACGGCGAACTGGGCGTGCGGTCGCCGATCTTGAGGATCACGTCGCCGCTCTTGAGCGGCAAGCTCGAATCGGCAGGGGCTTTCACAACGAGCACACCTTCCTTCGTGCCGAAGTACTCGCCCAGATCCGGATTCAGGCTGACGAGCTCCAAGTCGCCCCACGGCATGCCGAATGAGAACTCGAAGTGCTGCATGTCGGGCATCTCGGGCATGCGGGGCATCACCGTGACGTTCGGCATCCAACCCAAGTCTTCCGCGACGAGCGTCGCCTTCTTCGCGTCGCTCCCCCGACGGTACTCGACCTGCACCGTGTCGCCCGGCTCGAGCTTGCGGGCCAGCTGCACGAGCTTGGTGCCGGGCCCCGATTCCTCCTCGTCCTGTGCCTTGAGCCCGGCGAGCGTCGTGCCGTTGAATTTGGTGATGATGTCACCGACCTTGAGCCCGGCCTTCGCCGCCGGCCCCCCCGGCGTGACGCCCTCCAGCTTCGCGCCGAGCTTGTCTGCCTCGGAGTCGGGCCTGGGGTTCACGACGACTCCGATCCGGCCGCGGTTGTCGTCAGCGAAGACGAAGGCGCGCGGCGCGCGCGTAGGGCGCGGCGTGCGCGGAGTCCCCTGCGCCACCAGCGCCGCGGGCAACGCGGCGAGTAATGCCGCCCCAATTACGATCCACTTCCGCTGCATAACCAGGTGCTCCTTCCGGGCGTCACAGCCCCACGTATGCGGCACGGGTGACGTGAACGGTCATGAGCTGTTGCATCGCGTCCACCCGCTCCTGCCACAGTTTCACGAGTTCGGCGCGGCGCACGGGGGCTTCGGACGTCCCCACCTGCGCCAGCTCGCCGTCGATGACGGCAATGCGGTCTTCCAGCGCGGCCGCGAGCGCCGCGGTGCGGCCGCTCGTGACCCGCGCGTCGGGGTCGTAGCGCTCGAGCTCCGCTTCGAGCGTCGCCGACTGCTGCTTCATCCGCTCGAGCTCGGCGGCGTCGACACGCCCGCCCGGGCCTGGCCGGATCAAGAGCAGCAGCGCGATGCCCGCCGCCGCCGCCAGGCTCCACGCTCCCCACCGGCGCCGGCGGCGGCGCTCCTCGACCCGGAGCGCCTCGCGCACCGCCGGCCACCGGTCTCGGGCCGGCCGGCGCACCGGCAACGCTTTGAACGCCGCGATGCGCTGGTACAGCGCCTCGAGCTCAGCCCGGCACGCCGGGCACGTCTCGACGTGCTGCTTTGCCCACGCCGACGCCTCGTTTTCCTTGAGGGCCAGCAGGTCATCCATCGTGCAATGCATCATCGTGCTGCTCCTTCCGCGTCCAGCATCCGCCGCAGCCGCGCGTGCGCGCGCGCCAGCTGCGACTTCGAAAAGCTCACCGTCTTGCCCATCAGCTCCGCGATCTCCTCATGGGTGTAGCCCTCGACGTCGTGCAGCCACACCACCGAGCGTGACGTCTCGCTCAACTGCTCGAAGGCGCGTTCCAGGTCGATCCGGGCTGGGACGCCAGCCACCGAGCCCGACCGCGTGAGCTCAGGCCCCGCGTACCCTACCTGCTGCCCTGTCGACTCCTCGTCCAGCTGCTCGGTCGCTCGCACCTGATTGCGGCGGATCCGCATCAGCGCTTTCGACGCCGCGATGCGCTTTATCCAACCCCACAGATGCCCCTCGCCCCGGTACTGCTTGATGCTCCGCACCACCTCGAGGAACGTCTCCTGCAACACGTCCTCCGCGTCCTCCGGCGTGCGGAGCATGCGGAGCACTAGGTTGTACACGGGTGTCTCGAACGCCCGGTACAGCGCTTCCAGCGCCTCCAGATCGCCCGCACGGGCGCGCGCGACGAGGATGTCAGGGACGGCGAGCGAGATGGTCATCTCCTGAACTCTAAGATGCGTCAAGTACGGAATACGTCGCGCAACGGCGTCGAGCGGAGGCGTCGCGCGTACGACGTCGCGCGACGGCGTTGTGCTACGTCGTCGCGTGACGTCGTTGCATGACGCCGTCTAACCAATTGCCATCCTGCGAGTTGCGGCTATCTTCTTAGCCATGACCGCCGCCACCGTCGATAACACCACCCTGCACAACTGGCTGCATCATTGGCAGGACGAGTACGACGCCGCCTACCTGTATCTGGTGCTGGCGGGTCAGGAGTCGGATCAAAAGAAGAAGGAGATCTACATCAAGCTCGCCGGTGTGGAGGAGCGGCACACGCAGATGTGGGAAAAGCTGCTCGCCGAGCACGGCCATCCGATCGCCGCCGCGCGGGCGCGGCCCACCCTCAATGCGCGCCTGCGGGCGTGGTTCGGGCGTCGCTTCGGGCCCGGGTACCTCCTGCCGCTGCTGCTGCGTGAGGAAGGGCAGGAGGTGAAGGGCTATATGGACCTCCACAAGGAGTCTCGACTCGACGACGCCCGGGACATTTCGCTCAAGCTCGCCAAGGAATCCGCGGCGCATGCCGAAACGCTGGCGGGCATCGCCGGGAAGACGAGCGAGCCCTGGCACCGCACCGAGTCCGGCGGCTACCTCCGCAACGTCGTGTACGGCTTCAACGACGGCCTGACCGCGAACTTTGGCCTGGTGGCCGGTGTGCTGGGCGCGGCAGCAGCGCCGCACATCGTCCTGGTCTCGGGGATCGCGGGGATGATCGCGGACGCGCTCTCGATGGGCGCGTCGGGCTACCTTGCCGCCAAGAGCGAGCAGGAGGTCTACGCGCACGAGATCGCGATGGAGAAGGAAGAGATCCGGCTGATGCCCGACGTGGAGCAAGACGAGTTGGCCCTGGTCTACCAGGCGAAGGGCATCGAGCCGGGGATCGCGCGGCAGATGGCGGTCGAGGTGATGCGCGACCCGCAACGGGCCCTGGGCGAGCAGGTGCGCGAGGAGCTGAAGATCGGCGCAGCGCACGCCACGCCGTTCAAGGAAGGCTGGGTCACCGGCGCCTCCACGGCAGTGGGCGCGCTCATCCCCGTGGCGCCGTTCCTGCTGTTCAGCGGGCGGACGGCGGCCTGGTTGGCATTCGCGATCGCCATGTTGTCGCACTTCGCGGTCGGTGGCGCGCGCAGCTTCTTCACGGGCCGCGGCGTGATCCGCAGTGGGATTGACATGTTCGTGGTCGGACTGGGGGTCGCCGGCGTCGGCTACGTCGTCGGGGATATCGTCGCGAAAATCTTCTAAGCGGCCGGTGAACGGCCTTACACCACGAGGTTGAGTAGGCGATCCTGCACGTAGACCGTCTTCCGAACCGGCTTGCCGTCTACGAACCGCTTGATCGATTCGTCCGTCATCGCGAGCGCGACGACCTGTGCCTCGGTCGCGCCGCGCGAGACCGTGAGTCGCCCGCGCACCTTACCGTTCACCTGGACCACGATCTCCACGTCCCCTGCGGCCGCGAGCTTCTCGTCGTAGGTCGGCCACGCCGCAGTGAAGATCGAGCGCTCGTGGCCGAGGGCCGCCCAGAGCTCCTCGGCGAGATGGGGCGCGTACGGCGCCAGCATGACGAGTAACGGCTCGATAGCCCGTCGGCTCCCTGCGCCTTGCTCCCTCACGAGATTCACGTACTCCATCATCGCTGCGATCGCCGTATTGTAGTTGAGCGCTGCGGTATCGGCGGTGACCTTACGAATGGTCTGGTGCTGCTTGCGCTGGACTTCCGGCGGCAAGCCCGGGGATGCCGGGGGCCCCGGGCTGACGCCCGGGGCTAGAGCCGCCTCATGCGTCAGCTGCCACACCTTGTCCAGGAATCGGCGGATGCCGATGATCCCCGTCTCCCGAAAATCGCCGCCTTCCTGGAACGGACCCAGGAACATGAGGTACATCCGGAAGGTGTCCGCGCCCCACTTCTGGATGTAGGCGTCCGGGATCACGACGTTGCCGCGCGACTTCGACATCTTCGCGCCGTCCTTGATGATCAGCCCGTGCGCCCGGAGCTTCGGGAACGGCTCGTCGAAATGCACGTGTCCGAGCTCCTGCAGCGCCATGGTGACGAAGCGCGAATAGAGCAGATGGAGCACGGCGTGCTCATTCCCACCGATGTACGTCGTGACGGGGAGCCACGTCTTCGTGCGGGCCGGGTCCCACGGCCGGTCGTCGAACTCGGTGGACGGGTACCGCAGGAAGTACCATGCCGAGTCGAGGAACGTATCCGAGACGTCGGTCTCACGGCGCCCTGTGGCCCCGCACCGCGGGCACTTCACAAAGTACCACTCTTTGTGCCGCGCCAGCGGGCTCACGCCGCTCGCGTCCGGCCGGGGGTCCTCGATGAAGGGCAGCTCCACCGGCAGATCCCGCTCCGGCACGGCCACCGGGCCGCAGCGGTCGCAGTAGATAATCGGGATCGGCGGGCCCCAGTAGCGTTGGCGCGAGATGCACCAGTCGTGCAACCGGTATTGCACCTGAGGAGTCGCAAGCCCCTTGGATTGCAGCCAGGCGACGATCCTGCGGCCCCCGTCCTGGCAGGACAGTCCGTCGAATTCCCCCGAGTTCATGAGCACGCCATCTTCGGTGACTGTTGGCAGCGGCCCGTCCCCTGCAGCGCGGACCACTGGGCGGATCGGAAGCTTGAACGCGGTCGCGAATTCGAAGTCGCGCCGATCGTGCGCCGGCACCGCCATAATTGCCCCGGTTCCGTATTCCATGAGCACATAATCGGCGATCCAGACGGCGATCGACTCGCCGGTTGCGGGGTTGCGCGCGTACGAGCCGAGGAACACCCCGCTCTTGGCCTTGTCGACCACCTTGCGCGACACGATGTCTTTCGCCTGCACCTCGCGGCGGTAGGCATTGACCATGCGGCGCTGCTCGTCGGCGGTGAGCGCGTCGACCAGCGGGTGCTCGGGCGCGAGCACCATGTAGGTCGCGCCGAATATGGTGTCGGGTCGCGTCGTGAAGACGGTGATCTTCTGCCCGGCGGGCGTCTCGAACACGAGCTCCGCACCCTCGCTCCGCCCGATCCAGTTGCGCTGTAGCGTCCGGGTCGACTCCGACCAATCGAGCCGGTCGAGATTCTTGAGCAGCCGCTCGGCGTAGCGGGTGATCGCGAAGAACCACTGCTCGAGGAACCGCTGCTCGACCCTGGTGTCGGGATGGCGCTCGCAGTAGCCGTCGATCACCTGCTCGTTCGCGACGACGCTCATGTCCTTCGGACACCAGTTGACCGCCGCCTTCTTCCTGAACGCGATGCCCGCTTTGAAGAGTTGCACGAAGATCCACTGCGTCCACTTGTAATAGCGGGGGTCCGTGGTGGACAGCTCGTGGCGCCAGTCGAACATGCCGCCGAACCGCCTGAGCTGGCGGCGGAACGTGGCGATGTTTTGGGGGATGAGCTTGGCGGGGTGCGTGCCGACCGCGAGCGCGTAGTTCTCCGAGTGGATGCCGAAGGCGTCGAACCCGATCGGCTCGAACACGTCGTGGCCCTGGAGCCGGCGGAACCGGCCGTAAATATCCGCGCCGGTGAACGCAAACATGTTCCCTACGTGTAACCCTTCCGCGGAAGGATAGGGAAACATCATGAGGTTGTAGAACGGCCGCCGCGGCCGGTCGAGGTCAGGCTCGTTGGTGTGATCAGTAGCCCAACGCGCTTGCCACCGCGCCTCGACCGCCTGCGGGTCGTAACTCGGCACCTGGGTCATAAGTCCATGAAATTAAACAGACTTGCCCCTGCGAGTAACCCTACGTACCTTAGCGCTCCAACCCTCACGACATGGCCAGCCGCACCCCGCAGCTCCGGCAGAGCTTCCTCGTCACAGGGGCCGGCGTCGCCCTGGTGCTGGTAATCGCGTTCGCGACGCTGTCGGGGAACAGCGCCCAGCGCACAGCGGAGCGGCAGGCGCAGGACCTGGGCCAGGACGCGGCGACCCGGGTTGCGACGCTGGTCGACCAGTATCTCCGGGAGCGCCGGCACGAGGCCGAGGCGTTGGCCGCGTCGCCGGCCGTCGTGCGGGCCGCGATCGACGCCGCCCAGCAGGCCACCCAGGAGAAGCTGCCGCGGCTCGACATCCCCACCCTCGAGCGGATGTTTGCTCAGCGCCGGGCGCTCGGCGGGGACGCCGACCTCGCGGCCTACTTGAGCGGATACCCCCAGCACTCCGACTACGCCGAGCTGTTCTTCACCGAGCGCCACGGCTACACGGTGCTCTCCTCGGGGCGGACGTCGGACTTCGTGCAGTCCGACGAAGCGTGGTGGCAGCGGGCAATGGCGGACGGCCTGTTCGAAGGCACCCCGCAATCTGACTCCTCGGCGGCCGTGCTGTCGCTCGAGTACGATGTCGCGATCCGCGCGCCCCGGGCGACGCGGCCGGTGGGCGTGCTCAAGACCGTGTTTGCGCTGGACCGCCTGTCGCGTCTGCTCGTGGCGGCGGCGGTCAGCGGAGGCCGACTCCAGGTGGTGGACGGCACGGGACGCGTGATGGTGAGCGCGAATCAGACCGAGCTGCTGCACACGCTTCCGGACGCAGCGGCCCTGCCGCGCACAGGGCTGCCCGCTCGGACGACGCTGCGGACCGGCAGGGTGGAAGAGCTCGTCGTCACCGTCCCCACGAACAACGGCAAGTGGTGGGTCGTGTTGCGTCAGCCGACGGCCACCGCGTACGCGGGGGCACGCGGCACCCGAGCGAGCATCTTCCTGTGGGCGCTGCTCCTGTTCGGCGCGACGCTGGGCCTGCTGGTGTTCTTCCGCCATCGCCTCAACAAGCGGATCACCGAGCCGGTGAAGGCGGCGGGCGCGATCGCGAGCCGCGTGGCGGGCGGCGATCTCTCCGTCACGGTCGTGACTCAGCGCACCGAAGCGGCCGAGGTGGGCGATCTCCTCTCCTCCGTTCACACGATGGTCGTGGCGCTGCGGCGGCTGGTGGGCGCGATCCGCACGGCCGCCGACGAGGCGGCGGCGATGGCGACTGAGATCTCGTCGTCGACCGAAGAGATGAGCGCCTCGACCGAGGAGATGACGGCGACCTGCCAGGACCTCACCAAGCGCGCGGCAGATCAGGCCCAACTGGTACGCGCCGCCGCGGACGATGCGGCCAAGATCCTCCACATCGCCACGGCGCTCGCGGCGGGGGCGGAAGACTCGGTGCGACGCAACACCGCCGTCGCGGACCTGGCCCGGCGGCATAAGGAGGTGCTCGATCAGAGCACTGCACAGCTTGCCAAGCTGGCCGAAGAGGTAGAGCGGGGCTCGAAAGAAGCGGCGGCGCTCGCGCAGGCGTCGGGCGAAATCCAGAAGTTCGTGACCCAGACGAAGGCGATCGCGACGCAAACCAACATGCTCGCCTTGAACGCCGCGATCGAGGCGGCGCGCGCCGGCCCGCAGGGGCGCGGCTTCGCCGTGGTGGCAGACGAAGTGCGGAAGCTCGCCTCGGTGGCGGCGGCGGCGGCCGGGGACACCGGGGATACGGTGCGCGGCGTGCTGGCGCGGGTCGAGGCGACCCGGGAGCGGCTCGCGCACCTCGCCCAGGGAGGCGCCGCGGCGCGCGCAGCCGCGCAGGCCGCCGCGCAAGGCCTCGCCACTGTGGCTGCGGAGGCGCAAGCGAGCGACATCTGGAGCCGAGAGATCGCGCGGTCGGCCGAGGAGATGCGGGCGCTGGTCGAGGAGATCGGCGCGCGCCTCGCCACCGTGACCCGCGAGACGGAGAGCCTGCTCGCCGCGGCGGAGGAGATCGCGGCGTCGAGCGAGGAGCAGAGCGCCTCGACGGAGGAGATCGCATCATCGGCGAACCAGCTCGCCGAGGCCGCGGACAAGCTGACCGGCGCGGTGAAGTCGTTCCGGCTGCTCGCCGACGAGGAGCCGCCGCCGGAGCGGCAGGCGGCGGACTAACGCCCTCCGTCTGGAGCAACGGGCCGTGAGTCCGGTTCGTCACATCCCGTCGCAGCGCCCGCTCACCCTGACGTCGCCGGGCGAGCGCCCGCCCGGCACGTGGCGCTACTCCTCTCACCTCGCACTGGTCCTTTCGGGCGGCGGCGCGCGCGGCGCCTATCAGGTGGGCGTGCTCGCCGGCCTCGCGGAGCGCCTGCCGGGGCTCGAGTTTCCGATCCTCACCGGCATGTCGGTGGGAGCCATCAACACGATCTACCTGGCTGCCCACACGGGCCCGCTGCCCGCTGCCGTCGCCGGCTTGAGCAACGAATGGAGCCGCCTCACGAGCGACGCGGTGTACCGTGTGCGCTCGATCCGGCTCGTACGGTCGGCCTTGCGCTGGGCGTGGCAGGGCGCTACCGGGCGGCGGCGCGATCCCGTGGCGGTGCGCGGCCTCACGGATACCCAGCCGCTGCGAGAGTTCCTGACGCGGTGCGTGGATGTGCGCGGCATCGGCGCCAACATCGCCAACCGACGGCTGAGGGCGGTCGCTCTGAGCGCTACGTCCTACACGACCGGCCGCTCCGTGACGTTTGTGCAGGGAGCGACCGACACGCCGGTTTGGGAGCGCGTGCAGCGCAGCGCGGTGCGGACGCAGCTCATGCTCGACCACGTGATGGCCTCGGCGGCGCTGCCGCTCGTGTTTCCGGCCGTGCGCATCGGCGGCGAGTTCTACGGGGACGGCAGCGTGCGCCAAATGGCGCCCCTGGCCCCCGCCTTGCACCTCGGCGCCCGAGCGGTCGTCGCCATCGGCCTGGCCACGCCGCGCGCGGCCGCATCCCCCGCTCGCGTCGCGGATTACCCCAGCGCGGCGGAAGCGATGGCGCTCCTCTTCGACGCCATCTTCCTCGACGCCCTCGCGGCCGATGCCGAGCGACTCGAGCGCGTGAACGGGTTGCTCGCCGCGCTGCCGCCGGACACCCCCCCGCCCGACGGCCTGCGGCCGGTCGAGCTGCTGCTGCTCCACCCGACGCGCGATCTGGGCGACCTCGCCGCGGGGCAGGGCCGGCTCCTGCCTCCGGCCGTGCGGCGGGGCATCCGCGCGGTGGGCGGGCAGCGAGACGCGGCCGCGGAGTTCCTCAGCTTCCTTCTGTTTCACCCCGCGCACACGTCGCGCCTGGTGGATGTCGGCTACGAGGACGTCAAGACGCAATGGCCGGCGATCGAACGCTTTTTCGAGAAGCTGGAGCGGGCGGCACAGACGTGAGCGCCAAGCCTCCCTGCCCTGGCCGAGGCGGGGACTCACCTCAGACGCGAGCCGGCGCGCCATGCTCGGGAAAATAGTCGACAGGGTTATGCTCAAGGCGTCCCTGACACGGGTGACACCCAAATGAGCGAGACGCTTGAGGAGGGCGTAGTGCTGGTGCGCGGGAGTGCAGCCGGGTTCGCGCAGGAGATCAGAGCCGGTCGCCATCGCCTCCTAGCCGACGAGCCGATTGCCGCCGGCGGCACCGATACTGGCCCCGGCCCGTACGACCTGCTGCTTGCTGCGCTTGGGGCGTGAACGTCGATGACCATCGCGCTGTACGCGCGACGGAAGGGGTGGCTCCTGAACGAGGTGACCGTACGCCTGCGGCATGGGAGAGTTCATGCCGAGGATTGCGCTGACTGCGAGACAAAAGCAGGCATGCTCGACCTTATCGAGCGGGAGATCTCACTGAGCGGTCAGCTGGCGGAGCAGCAGCGCGTCGCGCTAAAGGACATTGCAGAGCGGTGTCCTGTCCATCGGACGCTGACCTCAGAGATCAAGATCCGGACCCGCTTGATCTGACCGCCCTGTTCACGTACCTGAGATCCTCAGTCAGGATGAAGTCGGCGGGCGAACTCGCCCGCCGGCGCGCTCACGCTAGGGTGGGATTATCCTGAAGTTAGCGAAATCTCCGCCGGAGTTGTTCCCCACCCACAGACCAATCAATCCTTTCTTGCGGTCGCTTAACTGGTCGACCACTAAGCTGGGTTCCTTCGCATCACCGACGAAGACGCTCACCCGCGGACTCGCGACGACCACGCGTACATGAAACCAAGCGTTCGGATCGGGCACGGGATTAACGGCTTGCTCGAACTTCCCCGGCTGCTCCGTTCGCAACTTCTGCCACGTATAGGTGGGATGTGAGATGTATTGTACCGCGTGGATCCGTCTTGCCGGGTCTACCGCCCTGAAGTTGAACGGCCGGAAGTAGATCGCGTCATACGTCGTTCCATCAACCCCATGAAACGCAACACCGACGAAGCTCTGTTGCTGCACGTCCTTGCCTCGGACATCGAACTCGATGGTGCCGTTGGTGAACTCAATCCCTCGTAGGTACGCCACGCCCTCCGCGGGGTTTTCGCTGAGACGAACGCCTTTCCTGGCTCCGTCGTTGAGGCTACTTACGCTGCGGTTGAAGACTTTCAAGCCGTTGCCTTCGGCAAGCGCAGCCAGATCAGGCTCGATCGTCTTCTGCTGACCGACAACCCGAGACGCAGCGAGGAGTCGAACGGCCCAGGCAAGCGCAGCGATTACAGCGACACGGCTGTTCATGCTCCCCTCCTCGGACGTCACCCGATGCCGCCCGGCTCGGCGCGGAATCCCTTGACGGCGGCCCGCCCCAGCCAGACGAACAAGGCGAGTACGACGAGCTGCGTCACCAGAAACGGTGGCTCCTGCTGCTTCGGCGCGGCGACGATCAGGGCCGGCAGTCGCCGGAACAGCTGCACGAGCAAGACAAAGACGTTCAGGTAGAGCGCGAGCACGGTGCCCCCCACGTAGATCCCGCGCCAGGCTCCGGTGATGTGTTTGACGTAGCGCGCGACGATCACGGCAGCCAATACCACGAGCGAGATGATCCCGACGGCGTGCGACGGCAGGAAGGCCACGAAGGGAAAACCGAATCCAGTGACGCTCGTCGCGACGGTCGTAACCAGAAAAACGCCGGTCCAGCCGTCGAGCCGCCTGCCGGCGACGAGCCCTCCTGCGACGACGAGCCCTGCAAAGATCCCGACGAGACTCAACACAACGTGAATCAACGTGAACGTCGTGAGGCCGAAGATCATGGGGGCGCCCTTTCGGAAGAAGAGCCAGCCGGGTCCGGCGTCACGCTGATATACCGCTCGCCGTTCGAGACAGCAATGTGCTCCAGCGATGCGGCGATCAATATTGACAATCCGAGATATCCTCCCCAAATCCGGGGACATGCCAGAGGACCTGGAAGGCGTCGTCGCCACCTCCACCCGACTCAGCCATGTCGATGGGGAGGCGGGTCGCCTCACAATCGCCGGGTACGCCGTAGAAGAGCTGGCTCCCTACGCCAGCTTCGAGGAAATGGCGTACTTGCTCCTGCATGGCCGCCTGCCGGAGCCATCGGAACGCGTTGGGTTCACCCAGGATCTGGCCGGACGACGAGCGCTGTCCCCCACCGTCTTGGAGGTACTGCGCGAAGCCGCTGCCACACAGGCGCTGCCCATCGATGCCTTACGGATGGCGGCGGCCTTGCTCAGCCTCGGTCGCGAGGAGAACCCCGTCGATGACGCGCTGACCGCAATCGCGTCCTTCCCGACGATCGTAGGGGCGTATTGGCGGGCTCGGAACGGTGACCCGCCGGTCGCAGTGCGTTCCGATCTCCCGCACGCGGCCCATTACCTTCATCAAGTGTTCGGCGCCGAACCATCAGCGGAACGGGCACGCGCGTTAGAAACGTATCTCAATACCGTGTGCGACCACGGTCTCAACGCGTCCACCTTTGCGGCACGGGTTATCGTCTCCACGCGATCCGATGTCATTTCCGCGATCACCGGCGCGGTCGGTGCGCTCAAAGGTCCCCTCCATGGCGGCGCACCGGGTCCGGCGCTGGACATGGTGTTCGAAATCGGCACTCCCGAGCGCGCGGAAATCGTGATCCGCGCCAAGCTCGATCGGGGCGAGCGCCTCATGGGATTCGGACATCGCATCTACCGAGTGCGTGACCCGCGCGCGGATGTCCTCGCCGGAGCTGCCGAGCGCTTCTACGCGAGCGGCGGTGATCGACGTCTCTATGAGCTTGCGCAGCAGGTCGAAACCACGGCGCTGCGTCTGCTCCGTGAACGCAAGCCGGACCGGCGACTTGAGACCAATGTCGAGTTCTACACGGCGCTCTTGCTGCACGGTCTGGGATTGCCGTCCGGACTGTTCACGCCGACGTTCGCCGTTGGACGCGTCCTCGGCTGGTCGGCACACTGCCTGGAACAACTTCGCGACGGCAGGCTGATCCGCCCCCAATCGTCCTACATCGGCCCGACGGACCTGCACTACGATCCCGGCTCGAGGCGTGCGGCGGTCTGAGAGCGCAGCGCGGCCGCATCGGGCACGTCGGCGATGAAAGCCTCTATCTCGCGCGCGGTGCGCAGGATGGCGACGCGTTTCCCCCGGTCGAGCGCATGCAAGCGCTTCAGAACGTCCCCCCTGCGGCGCGACCGATAGGTCCAGATCCAGACCAGGAATTCCCAGCTCAATCGCTCGCGACACCCCCGTGGGAGCTCGCGGCGCGCGCGGCCAAAATAGCGCAGCTGCCGGACAAGAACGCGCCACAGGCAAACGACGCGGGGCAGATCGAGGAACACGACGGTGTCGCAGGCCGCCAGACGGAGGTCGAGCGTCCCTCCATAGTTGCCGTCGATGATCCACTTTTCAGCAGTGATCAGCCGCTCCACGGTCTGGCGCCATTCGTCGTTGGGCGTTGGCTGCCACCCAGGCCGCCAATAGAGCAGGTCGAGGTGGATGAGCGGGAGGCCCGTCCGCTCGGCCAGGCGCCGCGCGAGGGTGGTCTTCCCGGTTCCACCCGTCCCGATCACCAGCACGCGGTTCAGCGTAGCCGATCTCGGCGGCGTTCTTCGTGAGTTCGACATTGACCCATGCGACGACGTCACCGAACGGACGGTCCTGGAAGGGCCATCGCGTTCGCTGTGCCGATCGCAGGGCGTCGTCGGTAACCTGCTCCAGTATCACTCGCCACTGTCCCTGTAGTCGACCGAGCCACTCGCGCACGTCGTCGGCACTGCCAGGCCACAGCACGTGCTCGCGTGAAAGCACCCCGTCGCTGAATGAGTGGTCGAGCACCATGGACCACCAGAAGCCGAGGTGCCACGTCAGCCAGGCGATGCTCGGTGGACTGATGTCATATCCCTCGTGATCCGGCCAATCAGCGCGCCACCTTCCATCAGGGACTTGATGTACATGCAACCCCTTATGAGCAGGGAGCCACAGACACTCCGCGGTGGTGAGTCCGTCGAGGTGGGACTTGGCGAGCTTCCACGCCGTTTCGAACTGCCGTATCAAATAGCCGTCGGCCATAGAACACTCCAGTTCGTTTCGTGCGCTCACCGCCCGCGGGTCCGCAGCCGCTTCTGGAACCAATGGTGTGCATAGGGCTCATCATTAAAGGGGCTGACTTCACGATATCCGCTGCTCCGGTAGAGCGCTTGGGCTTCGCTCAGCGCTTTGTTCGTTTCGAGACGGAGCAGCGGAATGCGCCTGCGCCGCGCGAGCTCCTCCAGGCGCTGCAGGATGCGCCTGCCAATGCCGAGGCCGCGCGCGGATGGCGCGACCCACATGCGCTTGATCTCGCCGCAGGCTGCATGGCACCTCAGCGCGCCACATCCGACAGGCTCGCCATGGAGCGTTGCCAGAATGAAGCATCCGCGCGGAGGCGTGAGCTCCTCCGCTGCCACGGGGATGCTAAGGGTCGGGTCGAAGCCTGCTTCGAAGCGCGCCGCGAGCTCCTCGAAGTAGCGTGCGATGCAGGATTGGGCCGCACGGCTCCTGGGATTCTCCAGGTGCAGGCGAACGGCGCTGGCGAGCAGGAGGCGTTCGACAGTGTGCATCGCCGAGATGAGAGACGTGCGTTGTGACCCAGTGAGCCTGTTGAGGAGCGACGCGGCGGCCTCATCCGAGAGGCGATTCAACACCGCCAGTTCCTTACGACCGGCGGGCGTGAGTGTCACGAGGCGCACGCGGGCATCGCTGGTGGACGCGAAGCTACGGATCAAGCCCTCGGCCTCGAGCCCGCGCAGCAGCCGGCTCGCATAGCCCGAGTCCAAGCCGAGACGGGCCCGAAGTCGCCGGATTTCGCTGCCCGCGGGGCCAATCTCGAAGAGCAGGCGGGATGCGCCGAGCGAACGGTCGCGGCCCAGGAACCGGTCCGCTAGTGCTCCGATCTCCCGGGTGACGACCCGATTGAAGCTCCGGACCTCGGCGATTCCCGGCATTCTCTGACCATAGTCAGAGACTTTGCTCAGCGCAAGGGAGCCGTCCTAGGCGTCACTCGGGAACTTGGATCTCGGGGTAAAGCGGAGATGAAATCGTCAGCCGCGAAACGCTTGCCCCCTTAAGGTACGCGTCGAAAAAGCCGTGCACGCAATACGCCGGATCCGCCGGGCTAGCCGTGTTTCACGCGACGCCTTGATTGGCTGAGCGATTGCTGCGGCGTGGGCGACGGCGGTTTCGGCCATGGACCCAGCTCAGGTCATCGGACCAGGGTCTTCTCAATGCGACGGTCAGGGACGAGCCATAGGACCGCAACCAGGACGTACAACGCCCCGGCAAGCCAGGATCGCACAAAGGCAAGTGGAATTGCCATCAGATAGATCACCACCGAGATCTTGCCCTTAAGATCTCGGCCCAGTGCAGTCGCCAGGACGGAGTCCCGCCCGTGGAGAGCGATGAGAGCTTGGGTGAGGATGAAGTACGCGACCGCCGCCAGCAACAGGACCGTGCCATAGAGTGCGACCGGCCAAGCGGCAAACTGATTCTCGCCGAGCCAGCCGGTGACGAAGGGGATAAGCGACAACCAGAACAGCAAATGCAGATTTGCCCACAGCACCCGCCCATCCACCTGCTTGATCGCCTGGAGCAGGTGATGGTGGTTGTTCCAGTAGATGCCCAGAAAAACAAAACTCAGCACATAGCTCAGAAATACGGGAAGCACGGGGCGCAGCGCGACCAAGTCGGCTCGCTGTGGCACCTTTAATTCAAGCACCATGATGGTGATGAGGATGGCAATCACGCCATCACTAAAGGCTTCCAATCGTCCCTTACTCATGCCAGAGCCTCCTCTGAGGCCGGGAACTCGCACGGCGCTTCACACCGGGCCTGGACTTGTGCCGGGGCCGCGCCGCTCGCAGGGCGGCCACTTGACGCCGCGCCTCCGTCACCACATCGGCGAAGAGCGATCGCGGCACTTCCGCGAGACGAATGAGGACGGCGGGATAGTCTCGGTAGTGCTCGGTGAAGAAGAAGCTGGTGGGATCGAGCTGCATCAGAGCATCACGGTCGCTTATCGTCCCAAGCTGCAGCACCAAGACCGTATCGTTGTCCCGGAAGCGCGCGAAAAAACGGCCATCCAGGAGGAAGGACGGCATGCCATACGATCGCCCCTCTGAGACGTTCGGGAGCCGGAGCAGCAGGCGGCGGGCGTCCGGGACCGATACGCCACGCGATGGGGTCTTCCGAACACGAGACCGGCCAACCACGTCAGCGACCCCCATCTAACGTTCTGCCGACAAGGCGCGCATGGGCCTCCTTGAACGCGCGGCCAACCAACGGATCGCGCTCAAGGTGCGGGCGACTCGCCCGCCGGCGCAAGAGTGGTGGACACCACGCCGCGCCCCGCCAGGGCACAAACACGCCGATTCCCCGAGCCGATGTTAGGCAGCGCTCACCGGGTCGTGACCGTGGAGGTCGGAATCACCTCGGGCGGGTCAGCAGGCCCGAGTGCGCGAACGACGAGTGCCGAACCATCCCCTGACGCATGTCTAGTGTCGCCGAACATGCGCCACGCTTCAACGTGGATTTGTCGGCCGGTGTCCGCCAGGAAGAGCAAACCTGGACCTTGTGGGAAAGCACGGAATTGCGCGGGAGTAGTGCCACCGGATGCGGGTTCCCAACGTCCGTCGGCCCCAGCTCGCGACAAGTAGCCTCCACGCGTCTCGACGTGAAACGATACCGAGTCGTTGTGGGCGGACGTTACCCGAATCTCGATAGGGTTCTTTAGGAGGGTTCGGTTCGAAGACACGCGTGAGTGGGTAGCCGGCACGAATGCTAGTAGTCCAAGGAAGGTAAATAGGGTGCGGTACATGGGCGGTCCTCCGGTTGAATGACGGGTGGTACTATCTCCTCCTTGTGGTTGGATGCCAAGAGAGACTTATGGGTTTAGCGGCGGCCGCCCGGGTAGCTAGCGAGGCCGGATGGTTCCGGTCACCTCTACGACGACGCGGTAGCCCTCCAGGCGAGGTGGAATTCGGCCTTTGGTGTCGGCGTTGGAGTCGGCCAGAAACACCTTGATGCAACGCTCGCCATCGCACAACGCGATGGCGGTTCCCACGACGCCGCGCAGCGCCAGCAGGGAATCGGAGTGCGCGGCGAGAACCTCGTCGATGCTCCTGGCGGCCACGCTGGCGCTCCTCCCTCCCCCTCGGCCCGCCCCGCTGTGGGAGCCGGAACAGGCCAGCGACGCGCCGGCCAGCAGCACCGGCGCGATCATGCGTCCGATCACGACTCGTCCGATTCTCACTGACGCTTCACGGTAACCGAAAAGCCATTGCTGCTGCCATCCGGGTCGTGATTTGCGGATGACTTGTACACGTAGCCTGAGAGTGTCATGGCGGTCACCGCGAACGAGACCAGCCGAGTCGCGTTCGGGATGGACGACAGGACCACGCTGCAGGTCCCAGTGCCGCCGGCATCGCTCGTTGAGCACTGGCCCACATCGGAGCTGGATCCGTTCCAGCTGCCGCTCACCGTCACGCCGTTCAGCAGATTATGCTTGACGTCGTGCGCGGTGATCCGAACGGTCGCCGACCACGTGCCGGTGTTCCCGCTGGTGTCGGCCACGCCGTCGAGATTGCCCACGTGGACGCTCGGCGGGTCCACGGTGACCACGATCGCGCGCGCGTTGTTGCTCGAGTTGACGTCGGCCAGCTTCTGCGTCGCGGTCAGAATGTGCCCGTTGGTGGCCACCCCGGCCGTCTTCCAGTTGAAGGTGCGCGTCGCGCTGGCGCCCGCGGCGAGCCCGGGGATCGTCTGGGTGCCGACCGTCACGCCGCCTGTCCCCCCGTCGGTCAGCACGACGTCGAAGCTCGTCGTGACATCCTGGCCGCCCACGTTCTGCACCGTCACCACGACGGGGGCCGTGTCGCCCTGCGTCACCCGGGACGGCGCGGTGATACTGGCAAGGGCGAGATCGGCCGGCGCCGTATTCACCGTGACCACGACCGAGCGCGTATTGTTGGCGGCGTTGTCGTCGGTCAGGCTCTGCGTCGCCACGAGGGTGTGGCCACCCAGCGCAGCGCCCGTGGTGCTCCAGTTGAACGTCCGCGTGGCTGTGGCGCCCACCGCGAGCCCGGTAACCGTCTGGGTGCCGATCGTCACGCCGGCCGTCGCGTCGGTCAAGACGACACTGAAGGTAGTGCTGACGTTCAGCCCGCCGACGTTCTGGACGGTGACCCCGATGGCAGCCGTGCTCCCATAGGTCACCGATGAGGGCGCGGTCATGCCGCTCACGGCGACGTCGGTCGTCGGAGCGATCACCGTAACCGCGGCCGAGCGCTGGTTATTCGCGGCGTTGGCATCCGTCAGTGTGTGGGTTGCCACCAGGGTGTGCCCACCGAGCGCGGCGGACGTCGCATTCCAGCTGAACGTGCGCGTCGCGGTGGCGCCCACCGCGAGCCCGGTGACCGTCTGCGTGCCGATCGCCACCCCGGCCGTCGCGTCGGTCAAGACGACATCGAAGCTGGTGCTGACATTCAGCCCGCCCACGTTCTGGACGGTGACCCCGATAGCCGCCGTGGTGCCCTGGGTCACCGTAGCGGGCGCGGTCACGCCGGTCACGGCGACATCGGTCGACGGAGGGGGGTTCACGGTGATCGCGATCGCGACGCTGTTGTTCGTCGAGTTGTTGTCGGCCAGCTTCTGCGTCGCGATCAGGATGTGCCCGTTGGTGGCCACCCCGGCGGTGTTCCAGTTGAAGGTGCGCGTCGCGCTGGCGCCCACGGCGAGCCCGGCGATCGTCTGCGTGCCGACCGTCACACCGCCGGCCGTCCCGTCGGTCAGCACGACGTCGAAATTGGTACTCACATCCTGCCCGCCCACGTTCTGCACCGTGACCACGACGCGGGCCGTGTCGCCCTGCGTCACACGGGCGGGCGCGGTGATGCCGGTCAAGGCGAGATCCGTCGGCTGCGGATTCACGGTGACCACGGCCGAGCGCGTGTTGTTGGCGGCGTTGTCATCCGTCAGGCTGTGGGTTGCCACCAGCGTGTGCGCGCCCAGCGAGGCGGACGTCGTATTCCAGTTGAAGGAGAGCGTCGAGAGCGCGCCCACCGAAAGTCCGGCGACCGTCTGCGTGCCGAGCGTCACACCCGCCGTCGCGTCGGTCAGGACGACATCGAAGCTGCTACTGACATTCACCCCGCCCACGTTCTGGACGGTGACCCCGATAGTGGCGGCATTCCCCTGGATCACCGCGGCGGGCGCGTTCACGCCGGTCACGGCGACATCGGTCGACGGAGGGTTCACCGTAACCACGGCGGAGCGCTGGTTGTTAGCGGCGTTGACGTCCGTCAGGCTGTGGGTCGCCACCAGCGTGTGACCGCCCAGCGCCGCGGTCGCCGTAGTCCAGTTGAAGGTGCGCGTCGCGGTGGCGCCCACTGCGAGCCCGGTGACCGTCTGCGTGCCGAGCGTGACGCCTGCCGTCGCGTCGGTCAGGACGACATCGAAGCTGGTGCTGACATTCAGCCCGCCCACGTTCTGGACGGTGACCCCGATGGCGGCCGTACTCCCCTGGGTCACGGCGGCCGGCGCGTTCACCGCGGTCACGGCGACATCGGTCGACGGAGGGGGGTTCACGGTGATCGCGACCGCGCGGGCGTTGTTGGTCGAGTCGTTGTCGGCCAGCTGCTGCGTCGCGATCAGGATGTGCCCGTTGGTGGCCACCCCGGCGGTGTTCCAGTTGACGGTGCGCGTCGCGCTGGCGCCCACGGCGAGCCCGGCGATCGTCTGCGTGCCGACCGTCACGCCGCCGGCCGTCCCGTCGGTCAGCACGACGTCGAAGCTGGTAGTGACATCCTGCCCGCCCACGTTCTGCACGGTGACCACGACGGGGACCGTGTCGCCCTGTGTCACCCGAGCGGGCGCGGTGATGGCGGTCAGGGCGACGTCGGTCACCGGGAGCTTGACCGGGATCGTCACGAAGCGCTGGTCGTTGACGGCCTTGTCGTCGGCCAGGGTCTGGCGGGCCAACAGATCGTGGTCGCCGGTGACGGTCGGTGTCCAAGCGAAGCTCAGGGTCGTGGTGGCGCCCGCGGCCAGGCCGGCCACGCTCTGCGTGCCGACCGTCACGTGCTCGGTCGTGTCCTGCAGGGTGACGTCGAAGCTGGACACATTCTGGTTGCCGACATTCTTGACCGTCACGGTGATGCCGGCAGTGGTGCCCGGCACTCCCGCGCTGGGGCCACTGACGCTCGTCACGGCCAGGTCGGTCAGCGGACCCGGCGGCGGCGGCGCGAAGCCGTCGATCGAGACGCCGAACCGGTTGAGGACGAGATCGATCCGGTTGGCGATGGTCACCGTGGAGCTGCCGGCGAAGAGCAGCGCGACCGGATTCAGGTTGCCGTCGTCGGTGACGATGAGGGAGCCCGAGTCTCCGCCGCCGCTGAATGTGCCCGGCTCGATGATGAACTGGTCCACGTAGCGGGCGGACTTGGTACAGGTTAACCCCGAGGCTGCATAGCAAACCGTGACGGTCGCATTGACGCCAGTGATCTGGCCGTGTGTCAGGCGCGTGGTGCGGCCGTACTTCTGCACGTTGAGGCCGAGCAGGGCGTTGCGGTCATCGAACAGGCCGTCGCCGTTCGCGTCCCCGTAGATGGTCGCGTTCGGCATGCCGTAGCCGTCGTCCGAGGGCGTGGCATTGTCCAGCAGGGACGTGCTCGACAGGGCGATCGCGGCGTCGATCGTGTTGTTCCCGCCCGCGAAGTTGATTGCCTGAAAGTCGGTCAGCGTCGCGATCTGATCGGCGGCGGTGCCACCGTCGAACGGACCGGGCTGGTATTCCGCATCGCCGATGGTGGCGCCGTTCGAGTTTGCCAGGACGTGGTTGTTGGAGAGGATGTACACCCGCCCCAGCGCGTCCCGCACGCGCGCGCCGATGGTGCCGGCGGTGATCGCCGGATGCCCCACCGAGAACCCCGACGGGGCGGGTCGTTGGCGCTGGGTGGGATCGCTGAAGGCCATGAGCCGGCCGGTGACCCGCTGGCTGACGGGGACGCCGTCGAGCGCCACGGGCAGGCCGGGTATCCCCGAGCGTTCCAGCAGGATCTGCATGCCGGGCCGCCCGTCCGGCAGGACCGTGACCGCCGTCCCCACCACACCGGGGATGTCGAGGATCGCGTCCGTGTGGCGCCGCAGCACCGCGATGGCGGCGCCGAGGTCCGGAGCGGCGCGGCGCGCGCTGGGTGGCGGGGACGCAAGAGGACCGGTGGGGGCGCGGTCGGTGCATGCGTACCACAAAACGGTGCCGGCACCGATCAGAACGACGATGGCAGCCCGTGTCAACGAGCGGACGACAACCATGGTGACTCCCGCGTGAAACCGGACAACGGGCGCGGCAGGATAATGACCCCGCCCGGCCGACTCGGCAAGGGGGCTGGAACTCCGTGACGTGGCTCGTTTGTTAGGCGGCCGCTCCTCAAAAGCTGGCGCGCCCCACCCTGACCACGCGCAGCACCGCCTCTTGGCCAAACCGGCGCTTGTACTCGGCGATGATCGCCAAGATCGCAGAATCCACCGGTTTCCCGCGAAACAGCATGCTTTGACAAAAACCCACGTGTGAACACCAAGCGGGATGTGAATAGAACTGGCGGTGACGGTCGTCACCAAGCCAGCCAGGCGGGCTAGAGCACACCTATCCCAGTGGCGTTCCAACCTTTCAATCAGCAGCTGTATCTATGGTGCGATCACCGAGGCGGAGCGGAGCAGCGAGTGGAGGTGACGAGACGCCCAGACTACGGGATGAGTTCGCGTGTGTTTCAATTCAATCCGATCTACACCTGACTCGTGCTAGGCGGCGGCGAGCACGCGTGGCGAAGTGTGTGTGGAGGCGGAATGCGCGCGAAACCACTTCCGGATACGCATTAAGTCTAGTTCTCCGGTGGGCCCACCGGCACCGGCCCGAATGCTGTGAGGGTTCCCGAGCCAAGCTCTCCGCTATCGTTTGGCCCCCAGCAATACGCGTCGTGAGCCACAGCTACGGCACACGTGTGACCAGAGCCCGCACTCAGGAGGATATAACGATGGCCGCCGCACACGGGACGCGGCACCGCGCTGTAATCTCGAAGGGAGCAGTCACCGAGTTGACCGATGAGATGGCCGCCCCAACAGTAGGCCTCACCATTCTCCAGCAAGCCGCAGTTGTGGCTGCCGCCCACCGTCAGGGCGACGAACGCCAGATTCCCCGCGACCCGCAGCGGCTGGGGGCTGCACTGCCTTGACTCGGGACGAAGGGGACATTCCATTGAGACGGAAACCGGCTCCACTCCGAGCTGTCCCGATCCGTCGTATCCCCAGCAATACGTCGCCCCGTCACTCGCGAGCGCGCACGTATGCCCCCAGCCCCCGCCGATCGTCACGAGAGCGAGTCCCGCTGCGGCTAGTACCGGCGTCCTGCTGCACGGTAGCTTAGTGGCGTCTTGCGCGAAGCACGTGTCCTTCGCGGCCGGTCCACTTGTCCCCAATTGTTCTGGCCCCAACAGTACGCCCGCCCATCGGCCGATACAGCGCAGGTATGCCACTGCCCGGCGCCGAGCGCGACGAAGTCCGCGTCGCCCGGCCGCGCCACTCGCGTCGGAGTCGACGTGCCGAGTTGAATTGAGTCGGTTCCTAGCTCCCCTTGTCGGTTGTCGCCCCAGCAGTAGACGTCTCCGCTGCGGCTCAAGGCGCAGGTGTGTCCCCATCCGGCAGTGATCACACGGAACTGCAGAGCACCCGATACCGCTGTTGCCGTAGAGGCGCATGGAGTCGACCGGCACCTTTCTGGGGCAGGATCGGAGCCGATGCCGAGCTGTCCGTACTGGTTCGCTCCCCAGCAGTAGGCGGTGCCGCTAGCGTCCAGAGCACATGTGTGGAGCCCCCCCGCGCTCACCGCCATGAAGGCGACGTCGACCGCGACGACCGCTGGATAGAAGTGGCTTTCGAGCAGCGTGCTCGGCCCACCGCCCAGCTGGGCGAAAGTGTTGCTGCCCCAGCAGTACGTCCGACCCTCGGTCGATAGGCCGCACGTGTGGGAACCGCCGGCACTAACCGACGCAAATGAAATCGTCGCAGCGGGAGCGCTTGGTTGGCTGCAGGCGAACTGGATGGCGATCGCTGCGAAGGCTAGGGTCTGGTCAACTCGCATGACGCTCCGGCGCAACCGCCGCTGTCCCGAGGCGGCGCTCGACGTGTTCCAGCAAACCGCGGACGGGACCTAGGGGGAGGCGCCGTGTCCCCGGGGGCCGCGCGATCGCGCGTCGGACGATCGCACGATGAACGGACGGCAGGCGCCGGAGCGCCCAAGCCGCCGCCGTGCGCTTTGGGGCGACTCGTCCAGTCTCCAGCGTATATAGAATCCGGCACGCCGTGAGGGCGGCGTAGCGCCGGTAGGCCGCCCTGCTGCGCCACACGCTGGTCCGCTTCGTGACCAATTCTGTGCGAAGGTAGCCGATCTCGCGCTCGAGCGCCGCGCGCATCAACGCCGGTGTGATCGGTGGCACGAAGGTGTGTGGGTCAGCGCCGAAGACCACTTGACCGCTCTCGAGGATGTTGGCCCAAATGATCGGATTGCCATCTGAGCCGGTACGAGACAGGCGCCCGAACTGATAGAGCCAGCCGTCGCCATTGAATTGGAGGAGTTCGCGTTGGATGAGAATCGTCAACTGAAGCCGCCGCATCCAAGAGTGGCGGCCGCTCAATCTCCGGAAGCTGGTGCGAAGCCGTGACACGACAACAGGACTCACTCGTCGCCGGATGACGGCGACGCAGTCCACGTCGCTTCGCCGGACATCGAACGCGTGCTGCGTAAGCGATCCGTAGACATAGAGGCCTACGACGTTCCGCCCCAGGTCAGCTTGTAGCGGCGCAAGGTTTTCGTGATTGCGTCGGCAGCAGCATCCGCTAAGTCAAGCCCAGCTCCAACAGCGGCCCGTAGATCTTGTAGAAGGCGGAACAGGATCGGACGACGGTGCGCCTCCGGAGGAGAAGGCCTCGAACGCGGGGGGCGGGGCGGGGGGGGCGGGCGTGGCGGAGTGGCTGCCCCGACCGCGGTCGGTGGTCGACGCGCCGGCGGGACGAGCTCAGCCTTCTCCTGAGTCTGCCGCTCGAACTCCGCTGCGCCACCCGCATCCTTGCTCTTGGGCGGGGTCTTGCTCTTGTCAGGCTTCTTGCCTTTTCTCATGGCTCACGCTCAGGCAGTGCCCGCCTCCCGCTGCTTAGGTGGACACGTTGATGAGCTGTGGGAGCAGAAGACGCAACACTTGCCGGGTCCGGGCGTAAGGACGGCATGACAGCCCGGGCACTCCCAGAATTGGACGCAGGCGTTCTCGGGCATCGCTGCTTGCTTCTGGAAGCCGCACATTGGGCACGTGATCGTGGCGTTGAGGATGAGCGCGGGCATACGGCTAACGGATCGCGCTCAAGCTCTGCGGCGCGCCGACTGCAGGGGCGCACCGATTGCTGAGCCGAAGATGATACCGCCAAGGGACCAACTGCAATCTCCCTAACGAGCCTCGTTCAAGAACCGAGCGTACGGCGTGACGAATCAGCCTGCCCAGCGGCTGCCGACGGCCGCTGCCCGGATTCCTCGGGTTGCTGCGTCCGACCGTGAGCGATGTAGGTAACCGCATCCCATGCATTGTGAATCCCGATGAACAGCAGGAGGACGGCTACCGCCGCGATGACGAACAGGGACGGTGTGGGACGCCGCAGAAATACGATCGCCGCCGGGAGCAGCGCGGTATACGCAACCAGGGGAAGCACTCCGTACCACGTCCAATCCTCGAGGTCCGGCACATAGAAGGTTTGGCGCCGCGCATGTCGAACGACCCTTATCATATACGTGACTCCCCCCACCCCGCACGCGCCGAGGGCGAGCGCGGCACCCGATGGACCGTGCCATGGCGCGCACATGAGCGCCGAGATGAGCAACACCGCGCAGAAGTGCACGACCGTCGGAGTGCCGAACGCCCGAATTGCCGACATCCCCCCAAGCGTGTTCAGGTCGACGCCCAGGACGATCACCACGAACTGCAGGCCGGTGAGCGCCGCGGCCGAGGAGCCTACGATGACGTAGAATGATTCCCAGGATAGGAGTGGCCACACTGCTTCTTGCACGGTGCATTTCCTGATGGGACTGATCCATGGAGTCTAGGATCGCCGCGCGTCTTGCGCCAATGCCCGGGTCACGGAGAGCGCCGCCCGGCGCCCGCTGCCGATTGCTCCGTGCACTGTGCCGTTTCTCCCTTCCGGCTCCGCGGCTTCACCCGCGAACCAGAGCGTGCCCTTGATGGACCTCGCAAGACGCCGCGCCGATTGGGCGCCACCGACCAACGCATAGCTATACGCACCGCGCGAGAACGGATCGTGCTGCCAGTCGTGCGTCCAGCACGCCACGACCTGGGCAGCGACGCGCCGGCGCGTGACACCAAGATTTGCTGCGAGAGCCGCCAGGGCGCGCTCCTGTATTTCGCTCGAGGATCGTCCCGCCAGTCGCAGCCCTGCTGGTCCGCCCGCCCAGCCGATCAACACCGGCGCCTGCATTGGATACAGCGACCACCAGACCGGCACGTCTCCCGCATCCCCCTGGAGAAAAACCATCGACTCCAATGAGGCGCCGCGCGGCACAGCCCGCAGGTGATCCGCCCACCAGCGCTCGCGGAACAGGACGACCACACGCACCACCGCCCCCATTGTCAGGCCGCTGCGCACGCCGTCGAGGATCGGCAGATGGGGGGCGAACGCGATGGCTCCCGGCTCGCCCGCCGGCGCGAGTAAGACGCCGATTGGCACCGTAATGACTGCGGCTCGCGCCGCGATCGTTGTGACCGACGGGACGTTGCCGCGACGCACCGAGAGTGCAACTCCGTCATCCCCCCATTCGATCCGCTCGACGACGGCCTGCGTCACGATGCGATCCTGCAAACCATGCGCGAGCCATTCCGGCACGCGGTCGTAACCGTCGGCGATGCGCAGCTGCCGCCGCTCACGCGCATCCTCGCTCGGGCTGCCGCCATCCGCCAGGTACCGTACGCTGATGCGCCGAGGGTCGGCGGCGTGAAATCCTTCCACGAACGCGCGGGCCAGCACTCGTGCGTCGGCCGCGTGCCGGCCCCCCGGGGCATCGTCCAGGAATTCCGCGAACGACCGGTCGGCCTGCTCGGCGTCGAGATGCCGCATGACCGTGTGCAGTCGCTTCCAGAAGTCCTCGAGACGGGTCAGGCGTCCGCCGCGCGCACGCCATCGCTCACCTTCGACGGCGTAGAGGAGGAGTCCGGCATCGCGAGCGACCGCGAGCAACTCCGGCGCACTGCCGTGAACGAATTCCGCGCCCAGCTCGATCGGGTGCGCGACCCGCGGGTCGCGGACCGTGTGAATGCGCCCTCCGATGCGGGAACGCGCCTCGAGGACGCAGGTGCGAATTCCCCGCTCCTCGAGGACACGCATCGCAGCCAGACCGGCGACGCCGCCCCCGACGATGGCAACGTCAGCGCCCAGCTTCAAACGCTTGTTAGGCGGCAAGGATGAGGAGTCAAAGAGCACTAGGGCGTCCGCCGCGGGATCGGGACCGTGAGTCCGGCCCGCACGACGGCGGTGCGTTCGCGCACCCGTGCAACGTCATCACGGCGTGCGACGAGTTGACCATCTTGGAAGTCCTCAGTAATCCGATGCTGTGCCACGCGGTACCACCACAGGTCGGCTTCGACCATGAAGCGAAGCGCGCGGTGGCCCAGCAGGACGGAGAAGCCTGCCTGCGGGACCGTCACGCGCTTCGACCAGATGTGCCCGAGGCCAACGAAAGCTCGCACGGCGGCAGCCGGGCCGGCGTAGGGCAGGATCTGCACGCGAGCAGTGGTGAGCACGAAGGGATAGCCTGTGACGCGCTCGTCGAAAAAGTCGTAGCGGCGAGTGAAGGGTCCTTGCGGTGGCGGTGGTGGGAGCAAGCCGTCAACGCAACTCGGCCCAGGGTTCCCAAAGAAGTACTGGCCCAGGACTTCGGTGCCGAACCAGCGCGCGAGCCTCGCGTGCGCACGAAGGCCCACCGAGAGAGCCGCGCGCGAAGGACAGATCTGATCATTTGCGAACGCTTTGGCAGCATTGGGGCTCACCCCGACATCGGCGCCTACTTCGATGGCCGGCCGGTCCAGTCCGGGTGGCGGTCTCTGACCGTCGAGCCCGGGCGCAGCCGCAACGAGCGGTGGTAGGATGAGCAGGATCGCACGGGGTGCGGTCACGACGATGCCGTGGCGGATGTAGTCCTTGCCCCCTTGCGCGAGGACTTGGCCCGTTTGTTGAAGGCAAGACACAGTCGCACCCAGTAGTGCAGGTCTCTCCTTGACGCGACGGCTTCCTCGCGCACATAGACAAAGCCTCGGTACGCTCGCCCCTTCATCCTGACCGTCCGAACGCCTCTGCGTGCGATCGCTGTTGCGTGCAGCTCAGGGTCGATACGACACATCAAGTGGTGGTGACCAGCGCTGATACACATCTTCCCGTTTACCATGAAGGTGGTGCCGCCGAACATTCTCCTTTCCGTAACCCCCGGCATGTGCGCCAGCGCTGCTCTCACTCTTTCGGTCAGGACCTCGCGCGGTGCCATACCGGTGGCTACTTCGGGAACGGTGCGGTGTCAAAATAAATGGCAAACGTAGCAATCTTGCCATTTCTAACGGTGAAAAGCTCGGCAACATCACTCTGAAACCTACTCCCGCTGGGTGCTTGCAGCTGATAACGAGTCAAGGCACAGGCCTTGGCTCCGTCGATGATCAGGTCTCTCACTTCTACAGACTTTACCATCGAGAAGAAGCGTTTGGTCGACTCGAGGTAGGCGGCCTTTCCTGACACCTCCTTTACCGGGCTGGTGAAACTCGTGAATGTCATGTCGTCGGCCAAGAATGATTCCCATCTCCCTCTCTGCTTTAGTTCCTCGAAATAGCGCTGAACAATCTCCTTGGTGGACATACGCCGCTATTCCTTGCTGATGGTTGAGGACTGCGGCACGCGTCGAAGGACGTGGGCGCCGGGTGGACCACGAAGGTTCGCGGTGCCGGGCAGTGCCGCCGCCCAACGGATCGCGCTTGAGCTACGGTCGCTGAGTCGGCGGGGCACCGCAAGCTCGCTCGTCTCTCGGGACTCATCTGGCGCACAAACGGAAGTCTACCTTACCTGGCCGCGCCCGCCAGCTCCAAGCGCTTGTTAGGCGGCGCCGCGCACTTGCTCCCAAGTCTCGCGATCGTACTCGTGGTTCGTCATCCATCCTGGGTCAAGCGCGATAAGCCTTTCGTAGGCTTCACGCGCCGCTTGGAGGTCACCACGCCAGAAGTGCTTCCTGGCGAGCATCGGCCATCCGTACGGCGAATCTGGATTCTGTTCTATGTATGCCTGAATCTCCCCAACCGAGGCGTGTGGGCTCGGGGGACCAGACTCCTCCGTGAAGACCTGTTGAAGGTGTGTCACGGCAGACTCGAATCCGACACCGTGACGCGCAAACGCCCGAGCGACCGACGTATCTGGGTCCCGCAGAATGGCCAGCAGCAGATGCTCCGTGCCGACGTAGGGGTCATTTCGCAGTCGGGCTTCGGCGCTCGCCAGCTCAAGCATGCGTTGCTCGCCGGGCGTTGACGGAAGGATGACGTCGCCTGGTCTCTGCCGCCGCGGACCTCTGTGTTCCGCCTCCGATTGAAGCTGGTGTTCGATCTCCCACCGGAGTACGGGAATTGGGACGCAGGCACGCCAGAGCGCTGCGACTGCAGGGTTCTCCAGCTCTCGGAGCACCCCGAGCGCAACATGCGCCGGCGTGAGGTCGTGATCGCCAACGGACGCGGCGACCCCGCGGGCAATTCCGACGGCGATCCGCGCGCGGGTCGTCAACGACAACACTCGGGTGTCAGTCATCGGAACAACCCCTGTCGGCGCCGCCTACGAGATCGCGCTTAAGCTGCGGGCGACTCGCGCGCCGGCGCAAGAGAGGTGGACGACAGACCGTGCCCGCCAGGGGCACAATACTCCGGTTCCCTTAAGGCGATCACCGCCCGCCAGCTTCAAGCGCTTGTTAGGCAGGGCGGATTCATATAGTAAGTGCAACAGGGTCCCCAAAGAGAAAGGTGACCTGGCAGACGGTAGTCTTCTGTTCTCCACCAAGAGAAAGAAGCCTGCCATGACGTACCGCCAGATCACCTTCGCCGAAAGATACACGCTGGGCCTGCTCCGCCAGGGCGGCCTGGCCCCGGCCGCGATCGCCCGCGTCCTCGGCCGGCACCGGAGCACGATTGGGCGCGAAGTGCAGCGCAACGGCACGCCCCGCGACGACTGTTATCGGCCGCAGCTGGCCGACTGGTACGCGCGGGGCCGGCGCTCGCGCTCCCGACGCAACCGGCGGTTCACGGCCGAGGCGTGGGCGCGGATCCAGGTCCTGCTCCGAGAGGATTGGAGCCCCGAGCAGGTGGCGGGCTGGCTGCGGCGCCATCAGGAGCTCACGATCAGCCACGAGACGATCTATCGCTACCTCTGGGCCGACAAGCACGCCGGCGGCACGCTGTACCGGCATCTGCGCGGCGCCCGCAAGCGGCGGCGCAAACGCTACGGCCGCTACGACAGCCGTGGCCGGCTCGCGGGCAAGCGGCCGATCACCGCCCGCCCCGCGGCGGCCGACGCGCGCACTGAGGTCGGCCATTGGGAGGCCGACACGATGTTGGGCGCCAGCCAAGCCGGGCCCTGCGTGTTGAGCCTGGTGGAGCGCAAGACGGGCTACTTGGTGCTCGGGCAGTTACGGCAGCGCACCAGTGCGGCGGTGAATCAGCGGGCGCAGGGGTTGATCGCGACCCAGCCCCATCCGGTGCGGAGCATCACCGTCGATAACGGCACCGAGTTTCACGAGTACGCGCAGCTCGAGCGGGCCACCGCGACCCAGTTCTACTTCGCCACGCCCCACCATGCCTGGGAACGCGGCACCAACGAGAACACCAACGGCCTCGTGCGCCAATATCTCCCCAAGCGCCAGAGCATGGCCCACCTCACCCAACACGCTTGCAATCGGATCGCGGCGAAACTCAATCGCCGGCCGCGCAAGCGACTCGGCTATCGGACCCCGGAGGAATGCTATGCCTGATGAGACTCACTGTTGCACTTCAAAGTTGATATCAGACAGCGTTGTCATCCGGCACCCCTACCCTGCGAAGCACGCTCTGCTTCCGCCAGCCAGCCGCGGCGCAACTCCTGCGGCGGCACGTTGCTCAGATAGGGCTTGATATCCAGAACCGGCGTGCCGTCAAGCATGTCCACCCCCCGCACCAACAAGCGGGAACCTTCCCGTCGAACGAGGCGCACGACCGTCAGACCGATGGGGTTAGGCCGACGAGGGGAGCGTGTGGCGAAGACGCCGTGGGGACGCGTATCAGTGGGCGGTGTGCCGAGGAGCTCATAGCCCGCGGCGCGGTCGAAGACCCAGAGGACGTAGAGGTGCGAGAACCCTTCGATGTCCGTAAGGCCCGGCTCGAGGGCAGGCAGGATCTCGACCAGGCCCTCGGCCTCGTGTGTGGTCCCGAGACCTTTGGGGATCTGCGCGGTGTCGGTGGGATCGCGCTTAAGCTGCGGACGACCCGGCTGCCGGCGCAAGGCCGCTGGACGACAGTCCGTGCCCGCCAGGGCACAAACACTCGTTTCCCTTAGAGCGATCACCGCCGCCTGCTTCAAGCGCTGGTTTAGGCCGCTTCCTTGGGCGCCGGACACTCAGAGGTATGTCAGCCATCCGCGAGCAGAGGAGGAAAAGTGCGCAAAGAAATCGCGGACATCCTCCCGAGCGAAGTCGACCAGACGCCTGACTTCCGCCAGGCGGCCATCACTGAGTTTGAGAATGAACAGTCGCGTGAATGCAGCACTCGACTGTCCGTGAGAGCTCTGGTATCGACCAAGAAGTCCTAGGACTTCCTCCCGTTCCTCAGGGGGAAACGCGCGGCGCACTGTGGCGATGACGGCCGCGTCCCCGAACAGCCAGGCACGGACGTGCACTCCCCAGTTGTGCCAGAAGAGCCAGGCGTCGAAAGCCATGGCGCGGGAGAGCGGTGACGGCCCATGTTGAGAATGCTATTGGAAGGTTCTGGAGGGCTGAGCTCAGAATGAGGGTCGAAGGAAACAGGAGGAACCCAACGTAAGGGACATCCGCGGGGCTGAGAAGCCCGAGGAGGTGCGGCAGTGTCGGGGCGAGAATCGCCGTGAGCGCACCTGGGAAGGCGCCGACGATGAACCAGTCGGCGAGGATGAGCAATCTGCGAAGGCCCAGGAGGCGAAAGAGGGCGTCCAGAAGCGGCACGACGTTCTCTCGGCGAAGCGACCTAACGGATCGGGCTTAGGCTGCGGGCGACTCGCGCGCCCGCGCAAGAGTGTTGGACGAAGTCCGTGCTCCGCCAGGGCGTAAACACTCCGCTTCCCGCCAGCTTCAATTAGGCGCCGGCTTCCGCCCACCGACAGACCGCTTCGACCGCTTCAGCGACGAGGCTCCCCTGCGTGGGGCTATGCCAAGTCGACTCGGGGCCACTGACCACCTTGGGCGTTGGCGCCGAGGCCGTGCCATTGTAGATGGTGATGTCCTGACCAGCCAGGAGTCGCGTCTGCGCTCGCGTGCAATCGACGTAGCGCTCCTCGAGCTCGACACTGGCATACTCGGGCACCCCAGTGGGGAAGGTCCACCGCAACCAGACGCGTCGTTGGTGATCAGTTGAGCGGACACTGCTGGTGTCGAGCTCGAGCCGGACGTCTTGTCGGGCGACGAGCGGTGCCCACCTGTGGACAGCTGCACTTGCTGCGCGGTCAGGGAGGTAGCGACGAAGGCTGGAAGAAGAAGACCTGGCAGGTATTTGGTCATCGATCGCCTCCTTCGTCCAATGATAACGGCCTGACCCCTGCCGGCGCCTAACGGATCGCGCATAAGCTGCGGCGTGCGGCCGCCGCAGACAGGATAGATGGCCTCCACTCGGCGTTCCGCCCGAGGCGGCGGCCGCAGGCCGACAGCTTCATGCGCTGGTTAGGCGGCGGCTCTCTTCTGAGTCGTCGGATTGAACTAAGGTCTGGCATCAGATCCTGGCGGCGCGTCAGAGCGCAAGGGATACATGACCAGTAGCTGGGCGATGAAGCGTGACTGGCTTGTAACTTGGGCGAGTGTGCTTCCCGGGCTGCGAGGCGGCAGAGTAGGAAGGTCTGCATACCGGATGAAGGAGGCGAAGGGCATAAACAGTTGACCACCATCTGGTGTTGTAAAGAGCCGAGGCGGCGGACCACCGATGTCCACAAGGTCGTACCCGACTCCATCACTCACCCGCACCCTGAGTATTCCCTGAGCTGTCGAGGCAAAAATGGTCCGACCGTCCTTGCTCAAGGCCATGGGGCCGAGGACTGCTGGGAGGTGGAAGGGAACGATCGCATCAAGTGAGGGAAATGTGAGCAAGTTGCTGCCCACCAGAAGAAAGGAGCCCGCAGCGTCCAGCCTGACTTCGGCACCGGGGCTAGCTGGGAACGTCACTGGCGCCGAAAAAGTACGTGTGGCAGATGTGTAAACCTGCGCTCGACCAGTACAACACGCTGTATCCTCCCAGACAATGATGTGATTTCGATCAGAGGTGCGATCCAAACTGCCGTGAACGAGTGCTCCTGGTATGAGTTGTTGCTCGCCAGTGGTGAGGTTCCAATCGACGTAGGATCCGGTGGTCGTGTCTGTCGTGCTGCGCCGATATACGACGGCGTGGTTGTTCGCAGCGATGCGGAGCACCCAAGGTTGATCTTGAGTCGTGGTTACGCTATCGGGTACTAGTGTGAGAGTCGGATAACTGGCTAGGAGATCGACAATGCCATACTCGTGCAACGCGGGAATCGTAAGGATCAGGGAGTCCTTGTTTAGCGTGAAGTCGATGTCGCGTCCTTGCCCTGGAAGGGGAATATAGGTTGACCGGGCGTTATCCTCAAAAACTCCTAGGGAACTGGACCCGGTGATCCAGTAGAAGCGTCGTGATCCGTCGGGTCCATCCATCGCAAAGCCGCGACCATCCACATCAAACCCGATCTGGGGAACGTAGGTGGTGATAGGCACAACGAATGAGGCGGGACTCCCTGCCAGTACGACTTCCCCAAGATTCCCTGAAGTATCGCGACCGAAGCCCGTGACCGTGAGTAGTCCCGAAGCCCCCTGTGCGGGAATGACCCTAACCGTTACTCCAACAGTCTTGCTCCGCAAGGAGTCTGGCACCAGAATCGAGTCGGACAAGGTCGCTGCACCGCTAAAACGGAAGCCGATCCATTCCAAGGCCACATTGTCTTGCGCCATCACCTGAAAGGCCAACGTGTCGCCGGGCAGAAAGATGTGAGCCCCCAAGACGCTTGTGATCGAATCGTCGAAAGACAACACATTCCCGTCCACGAGCGGTGCTAATGTATCGGGGTTTGGTCGCGTAGTATCTGTTGGACCGGAACACATCATAAGCAGCGCAGTGAGGGCGACTCCCAAGCGAGCTATCGCAAGTCCGAGACGCTGGCGAACGCTAGAGTGTGTCACGAGTCGGTGTCTCTGCTGTTAGTGGAGCCGCCGCCTAACGGATCGCGCTTAAGCTGCGGGCGACCCGCCCGCCGGCGCAAGGCCGGTGGACGAAGTCCGTGCCCCGCTAAGGGCATAACACTCCGCTTCCCTTAAGGCGATCATCGCCCGTCAGCTTCAAGCGCTTGTTAGGCGGTGCGCTCAGTTGGTGCCCCGCGACCGGCTGAGTGTGGCCAGGATCGCGATGTAGAGCGGAAGGAACACGAGGCCGAGCCCGATCGTAGCGCGAGTCTCGCCGGGCCAATGCAAGCCAAGGTACCACCCCACGATTTGACCGGCGCCGACGATGACCCACAGTGTAACGATCAATCGAGCGCTCGGTACTGGACGGGAGCGGGACTCGCTTGATATCTGAGTACCAACTCCACCGCCAACGAAGAATGCGCAGATGCCACCGATAATCCAAGCGACCGACCACGGTTCATCCGATTTCATCAGTAGCGCAAAACCGAGGTAGGCAGGTAGCGCCGCAAGTACGCCCAAGGCGAACGCTCCAAGGAACCAGCGCCTGATGGGATAGAGTACCGCTATGAGGCCACCGCCCAGCGCGCCAGCGAGGAAGTACTCGGCCACGATTTCCAGTGGCGTGAGGCCATAGCGAGGTAGCGGGCGATTCCCCGACGTCAGGAGTGCCGGCACCAGGAACAGACTGAACCCGCCGGCCATCATGAGACCTAGGCGCACAAACCTGCGGGCTCGTTTGATTAGGCTTTCGGTATCGGCCACGGTGCGCCGCCTAACGGATCGCGCTTAACCTGCGGGCGACCCACCCGCCGGCGCAAGAGTAGTGGACGAACGCCCCGTGCCCGCCAGGGCACGACACAACGGCTTCCTTTAGAACGAGAGCGCCCGCCAGCTTCAAGCGCTTGTTAGGCAGCGCTGTCATCGGAGAGCAACTCTGCGCGGCACCTTGGTCCGTTTGTTGATCGCTACGAGTTCGAAAGGCGGTCGTCGTGGCTGCCGGCGGTAAAAGTACACCTGCCACTCAACGCTGTCGCTCCGCACGTAGATGCTATCAAGGTTGACCTCGGCGGCATCTGGCTGCTTGGTCATGAATTCTCTAGCGGTCGCCAGCGCTGCACCTTGAGGCGACTGTGAGCAACCTGTCAGCAGCAGCAGTGCTAATACCGCGCCGTACTTCGCGTTCTGTGGAAGCATGTCGATAGGTCCCGAGCGCTGCCTAACGGATCACGCTTAAGCTGCGGGCGACTCGCC
>QHTT01000005.1 GCA_003220935.1 Gemmatimonadota bacterium | reverse complement strand
TTCGCGTCGAACCGCCCGAAGTTCAGCTCATTCAGCTCTCTCAAGTCACCCCGATACGTCGCATCCACCTGGTTGAACCACTCCACGAGCTCGTTTGCGATCTCGTCGCCGAACGTGTCGTAAAACTTGCGGGAGAGCTTCGCGGTGACTGGCATGATAGCCTCGTGAGGAGCCGGTCACCAATGTCAATGTACGTCGCCCGGGCGCATAGGCAAAAGGCCGCGCCCCGGTGCACTTCGGCTCCGGGGTCGGTCCACGCAATCCTTTGCCTATGCGGCACGCCGAGCTTAGGTTGATCCGGTGAACTGCGTGAATTCGATTGAAGCCTCTTACCGCGCGGAACTGAGAGAGCTGTTCGACGCGCATTTCGGGCGGTTCGACGAAAAGCTCGAGCGGCGGTTGCTGGACACGAAGGCAGAACTCGGTATCGCGAAGGCAGAACTCGGTATCAAGATCGAGCAGCTGCGCGTCGAGCTCCACTCGACCAAGGCCGACGTGCTCAAGTGGAGCTTGGGGCTTTGGGTACCGGTGGCATTGGCGGTCATCGGGCTCTACTTCAAGCGGTGATCCACTTCCGAGGCTTCTATCCCAGAACGTCGTCCGCCGCAACCGTCATGTTCGGGAAATGAAGCGGTGTGATCGTGTTTCCGCGGGACACCACGCGGACGCTTGCATAGCGGCCGGCCGCGGGCTCCCGGCAAACCTGGATGCGATCACTTGCGAGATCCACCAGCCAGGCTTCCGGAATGCCGACGCGGGCGTAGAGAGGGAGCTTGACGTCGCGGTCATACGCGACCGTGGTATCGGCGACCTCGATGACCAGCAGGATGTCCTCGGCGCGGGGGTGGTGCGGGTAGGCGTCGGCCCGGGGCTTGAGGAGCGTCACGTCGGGCTGCGGCGCGTCGCGCTCGCCGAGCACGACCGGATTCTGCACGTCGATCACGGCGACGTCCAACAGATGTCGGGCAAAGAGGCCATTGAGCCGCCGCACGCAGCTCGCGTGGCGGTCGCCGATCGGGCTCATCTCGACCACCTGGCCGCCGATGAGCTCGACCCGGTCATCTTCCCCGAGGATGCCCAGCGCGCCCAGGCGCTGATACGTGTCCACGGTGAACGGGCCTTTGAGCGGGCGCAGCGCCATGTGCACAATATCGGCTCGGCGAAAGAACCGAGTCAATGTGGAGCGGGGGCGAGAGTCAGGCGCCATCGCTTTCGCGCGTGTAGGGGTCGATTGTTGCGGGCGGTGCGCATCGCGGCGTCCTCTCACATCGGGCCCTCTGCTGGTCCTCACCCCGCTGACCGTCTCTCCGCGATGGGCGTTCGTCCTCATCCCCTGACCCCCTCTCCGCGATGGGCCTTCGTCCTCACCCCCTGATCGTCTCTCCGCGATGGGCTTTCGTCCTCACCTCGCTGACCGCCTCTCCGCGACTGGCCTTCGTTCTCACCCCCTGATCGTCTCTCCGCGATGGGAAACTTCGTCCTCACCCCCTGACCCCCTCTCCGCGATGCGGAGAGGGGGAACCACGTGCCAACCCCTCGTTCCCCCTCTCCCGAAGGGAGAGGGGGACAGGGGGTGAGGACCCGAAGGGAGAGGGAACCAGGGGGTGAGGACCCGAAGGGAGAGGGAACCAGGGGGTGAGGACCCGAAGGGAGAGGGAACCAGGGGGTGAGGACCCAAAGGGAGAGGGAACCAGGGGGTGAGGACCCGAAGGGAGAGGGGGCCAGGGGTGAGGACACGAACGGAGAGGGAAGCAGGGGGTGAGGACACGAAGTGAGAGGGCCGGCCGCGTCTGCTCGCGTCTCACACCATCAGTGCGCGCATCGGGTGCAGCACCCGGCGGAACGGGTCGAACACTAGGCCGAGGATCTCGAGTGTGACGACGCCGAGCAGCGGTTCCGCGTCGCCGGGTTGGCCGAGGACGACCGGCGTGTGACCCTCGCCCTGAGGCAACGCAAGGTGGCATTCCGAGACGGGCCGGCGGACCGAGGTGCCGTCGGCAAGCACGAATTCCGTCTCGCGCTTGGGCGCGAGGCCGATGGCCTGCCACACCGGCTCGGGGAGGAGCGAGTAGGTGGCCCCGCTGTCGATCAGGAAGCGGACGCTGGCTTCCGCGCCCGCAGGACCGCGGACGGTACCTTGGACGTAGCTGATGCCCACGCTCCGGAAGACGGGGTTCCCGGCGCCGAGCGCCGTCATCGGAAGATTGCGGCGAGGCGTGAAGACACGCCAGTGCTGCCGCTGCACCAGCCCTCAGCCCAGAATGTCGTCGACGCGGAGTGTCACCCCGGGGAGCCTGTGTGGGGTGAGCGTGTCGCCGCGGCCAGCGGTCCGGACCGTCGCGTAGCCCTGGGGGCTGGGATCGCGATAGAGGGCGACGACGTCGCCAGGCAGATTCACCAGCCAGACCTCGGGAATGCCGGCCGCGGCGTAGAGCGGGATCTTCACGTCGCGGTCGTGCTCGAGCGAGGTGTCCGCGACCTCGATCACGAGCAAGACATGTTCCGGCTGTGGGTGGGCCGTGCGGTAGGCGTCGGCGCGCGGGACTAGCAAGGCGACGTCCGGCTGCGGCTCGGAGTCTCTGCCCAGCCGGATCGGGTTTTGAACCCGCAGCAGTGCGCGATCGCCGACGAGCCGTGAGAGCAGACGGGTGAGTACGTCGACGCAGCCCGCGTGCCCCGGACCGATGGGGCTCATCTCGACGATCTGCCCGTCGAGCAGCTCGATGCGGTCGTCCTCGTCGAACAAGCCGGCCTGTGCCATGCGATGGTATTCGTCGACCGAGAAGCGGCGCACGCTGAGCGGCATGCCCATACTATCGGTCCTCCGCGGTTGGGTGAGCAAGTGGCCGGCACGACCCAAGATGGGGCCGACGCGCTCCGGCGCCGTCATGGAAAGGTTGCGACCAGTGTCATTGTCACGCGACTGGGAGCCCGAGCCGACGCCAGTCGGTCGAGGCGCAGCCCGGTTTGCTCGCCCGGCTGTGCCGAGGCTAGATTGCCACCGCAATGGTCGATCGTCGTGTTCGGTGAGCCAGGCTCCGAGCCGATCCTCGGGGTGGTCTCTCTCGAAGAGTTCCGGCTGGCCGCCGACTCGGTGCCCGGTCGCCTCAAGGCCGCCGTAGGAGGGCGCTGAAGACCTGAGGCCCGGAGTGAGTTTGATGTGGACGTCCTGAAGGGCGCCCTCGGCCCGGGTGCGTCCTCAAGGACGCGTGACGTCGAGCAGCCCCGCAGCGGCGTTTGACGCCGATGCCTGCACCGCTACCTTACCCCCGCATGCCGGGTCACTCAACTGACGGCCCCCGCCCCGAGCAGCGCCGGGCTGACCGGCGCCATCACCAGGATCGGCG
>QHTT01000004.1 GCA_003220935.1 Gemmatimonadota bacterium | reverse complement strand
GGATCGACTTCGGCAATTTCCCCATGCCACGAGGGCTGAACTTCGGCATCCGGATGGGATTCTGATCATGCACAGACGACTCCGCGCCCTGCTCGTCGCCGCGTTCGGCCTGGCGGGCGGCTGTCACGACTTCCTGGACGTCAACACCAACCCGAACGGCCCGCAGTCGGTATCGGCGAACCTGTACCTGCCACCGATGCTGCACTGGCTCGTGACGTCGCCCTTGTACGACGGGCGCTTCGTCGGACGCTACACGCAGGAGTGGACGCTCCCGAGCTTGACTCTGCCCACCGCGCCGCCCACGACCTGGGACCGGATGGGCTACGATCCGGGGAGCGACAACGGGGGCGAGCAGTGGCGCGACGTGTACTGGTCGCTGGGGCAGAACCTCGTCGATATGAACGCCAAGGCCACGGCCGAGAAGCGTTGGGACCTCTTGGGCGTCGGGCTGACCCTCAAGGCGTGGGGGTGGCAGGTGCTCACCGACCTGCACGGCGAGATCATCATCAAGGAAGCCTTCGACCAGTCGCGCACCACGTTCGATTACGACAGCCAGGACTACGCGTATCAGGAGGTACAACGCCTGCTCGACAGCGCGATCGTGCTGCTGCGGCTAACCGAAGGTGAAGGTGCCGTGGACGCCGGCTATCTCGCCAAGGGCGATCACATCTACAACGGCAACCGGGTGAAATGGCTCCGGTTTGCGTGGGGCATGAAGGCCTTGGTGCTGAACCACTTCAGCAACAAGGTTGCCACGTATCAGCCCGATGCGGTGATCGCGGCGGTCGATTCGTCGTTCCATGACAATAGCGACGACGCGCTGCTCCAGTATCCGGCCACGAGCACGGACTTACAGGACTACAATTTCTACGGATGGTCGCGCAACAACATCAGGAGCTATCGCCAGACGCAGTTCGTGGTCGGCTTGATGAATGGCACGCAGTTCGGCGGGGCGGTCGATCCCCGGATGAGCCGCATGCTGGCGCCGGCCGCGGACGGCCAGTACCGGGGCGTAGATCCCAACCTCGGTGGCTTCGGCGCGCTCACGGCCGCGCAGCAGCCCTTCAACTTCTTCGGCTATGCCGGCACGGGGGGATCGGGTTTGCCGGCGAGGTACATCTTCGCCGACAAGTCGAAGCTCCCCGTGATGACCTACGTGGAGCTGCAGTTCATCAAGGCGGAGGCCGCGCTGCTCAAGGGTGATCAGGCGACCGCTCGGACTGCCTATGTGAACGGGATCTCCGCCTCCATCGACTTCGTGAACGCACGCAACCTGGACGCCGGCCAGACGCCGACCCAGATCACGGCCGCGGAGAAGACGGCCTTTCTCGCGGACACGAACATCGTCCCGCCGCCGGGGAACCTCACTCTGTCCCACGTCATGTCCCAGAAGTTCATCGCGCTGTGGGGTTGGGGGCACAACGAGCTCTGGATGGACATGCGTCGCTATCACTACACGGATCCGGTGAGCGGCATCGAAGTGTTCCGAGGCTTCACGCCGCCCACGAACGTCTACGCCGACAACCAGGGCAAGCTCGTGCAGCGGATCCGGCCGAGGTACAACTCGGAGTACGTCTGGAACCAGGCGGGGCTCTCCGCCATCGGCGCCCTCGCGGGCGACTATCACACCACGCCGCTGTGGATCACCCAACCGTGACGCGGTCCATGAACCGACCCCTTGCTCTCGCGGTGCTGCTCTGCGCGGCCCCGCTCGCCTCCTGCGACAAGAACGCGGTCCAGGAGCTCCCGCTCGCGCCGGTCCCCACGGCGCGCATCAAGTTCTTCAATTTTGGCCTGAACGCGCCCGCCGTGAATTTCTACGCCAACGACACGAAGATGACGGCGATCACGTCGATCAGCGACATTGAATCCACCAGCGGCGTGGCGTACAGCCAGGCAGGGAACGGCGGGCTCTATTCGGCACTCGCGCCCGGCACCTATACCCTCACGGGCCGGATCGCGGCCGCCACGAACAAGGATCTCCCCATCGACAACCTGAGCGCGACCATCGCCGACGGGAAGTCCTACTCATTCTATCTGAGCGGCCTCTACGATACCACGGCCAAGCAGGTGGATGCCTTCGTCGTGGAGGATCCGATCCCGGCGCAATGGGATTATTCGGTCGCTTACGCGCGGTTCGTCAATGCGATCTACAATGCGAACCCGCTGACCTTGTACGCGAAGAATACGGATGCCACCGTGACGACGGACTCGATCGCCGTCGGTGGGGAAGTCGCCTACAAGGCTGCCGGTCCGTCGATCGGGGCGCGCGGCGACACCACCAAGACATCCGGCACGCTGGTGCCGGCGCTGGACAACACCGCCAACCGGTGAGGGCTGATCAGCGGAACGCGCGGTCGCGCACGGCGAGGAGATAGCTTTCGCCGGGTCTTGTTCCCGCGTGCCGCGCCATGAAGTCGTAAGAGAAGATGGCCACACCCGCGGCGCCGAGGCCGCGCGCCACCCCGATCTGCTCCACCGTCCCGTCCACCGTGTTCTTGTACGCGCCGATGCCCGCCCACACGCGCGCCCCTCCCGCCGTCTCCACGGCGGTGCGGATCCGCTCGCGGAATAGCTCCGTCGAGTCGGTGTAGGCCATCGGGCACGCGACGTCGAGGATGCCGCGGCGCAGCCAGTCGCGCCAATCCTGAAACCGCAAGTTGTACGCGTTCTCGGCGTCGCCGAACACGGCGGCGCTGACGAGCAGGCGCGGGTTCCGCTTTTTCACACCGTGATAGAGCCGCTCCACCAGCTCGGTGATCTGCAGCCGCCGGAACCGGTCCCAGGCGTCCGGAAAGGAGTCGCTGTAGACGAGCGGATCGGCCGGCTCTAGCCCCGCGAACCGGGTGCGGACCGAGTCCGGGAGCGTGGGGACGAGCCAGTCGCGGAACCGCTCGAGCGCGACCCGTGAGTAGTCGTAATCCGGGGCGGGGTAGCGGACGTAGTCGAAGTGGAGCCCGTCAAGCTCGTATCGCTCCACCAGATCGATCCATACCGAATAGATGTGCTCCTTCACCTCGGGTGCCGCTGGGCTGGTGTAGAGGCCCTCCACATGATCGCGGTTGGCCTGCGCATATGCGGCGAGGGCCTGCACGTAGCTAGGATCGCGGGGGTCCACGTCGTACAACTCGCGCGCGAGTGGTCGGGGCACCGCGAGGAGATCGGGCCGGCGATACATGAAGTGCGCGGAGTCCTGGGGCAGGCTGTCGGCGTTGGCCACGAGCTCGGTGTTGATCCAGGCGTGCACGCGCAGGCCGCGGCGGTGGGCCTCGCGAATCGTGCGGCCGAGCGCGTCGTAGCCGTTCCGGCCGGCGAGGGCGGGCGGCGGGGGCTCCCAGCGGCTCCGGTAGTACGCGTCGCCGCGTCCGCGGACCTGCACGATCAAGGTGTTGAACCCCGCTTCCGCGGCCCGGCGCACCATCACGCGCGCGCTGTCGGGATCGGCGAGCGTGGAGCGCACCACCCAGAGGGCGCGGACCTCGGCCGTCGGCGCGACCGGCGCCGGAGGCCGGGCGGGCGCGCAGGCGGCAAACACCCAGAGCGCCGCACCGACACCGAAGATCGCGCCGCGATGAGTCCTCACCCCCTGTCCCCCTCTCCGTTCCGGAGAGGGGGGATTAAGCCTGGGCTAGTCAATGCTGGGGCTGCGGCAGCGCGACGTCCGAGTTCCAGATGTCCTGCGCCATCAACCAGCGCCCGCTCTCCTTCACCCAGCGCACGATGTACTTACCAGAATCGACGGCGGGGGCTCCGGGCGGGCGTTTCGCGCCCGCGGGCCAGGCGAAGTGCCAGCGGCCCAGTTCCACGGCCATGGGCCCGCTCGCCCACACCGACTCGGCGCGGAGCGTGAGCACCGGGGGTGGGCTCGACATGCCGTTCATCACGCCGAAGAACGCGCGGATCGAGTCGCGCCCGTGCATCGGCGCCATGTTGGGGGGCAGGACCCGTCGGCAGCATCGATAGCCTGTTTGGCCTCGGCCGTGGTGTCGGGTGCGGGGGTCGCCTGGCAGCCGAGCAGGGCGGCGAGGAACGCGGGGACGCACGAGATGGGTCGCATGACGGAGCTCCGTTGGGGGAGGGCGACGACAATACAGGCCTCGCCGTGCGGTCGCAAGCGGCTATCTGACATACCAAGGCACGAGCTTCCCCCTGGCCTACCGTTCGTGTTATGGTGCGACGCATGAAACTGACGGGCCGGACGGGGGCCCTGGCCATCTGCGTGCTGGTCGTGGTTGCCGCGGCAGGCCTGCTGGGGGCTCACGTGTTCAGGACGTCGAAAGCACCAGCGGGACTCCGTTGTCCCCAGGACCCCGGCGTCGCACTGGGGTGCTACGAGCAGCATTACCGCTCGATCGTCGACCGGCAAGGCGTGGCAGCAGCCTTCGCCGACTTGAAGGCGCGGTATGCAGCAGATGCGGAGATGCAGCGGCTGTGCCATGCGATAACTCACACGATCGGCCAGGCCGCAGTGACGAAGTACTCCGGTGTCGCGGAAGCGTTTCGTCATGGCGATAATGCGTGCGGCTCGGGATATTACCACGGCGTGATGCAGGGCTTCGCCTTCACGCTGGGGCGCACCAGGCTATTGAGCGATCTCGATGGCGTCTGTGCCGGTGTCCCGGGGAAGGAACGGAAGTCGCTGGACTATTTCAACTGCGTACACGGGCTGGGACACGCGATCATGGCCGTCACGGATGACGATCTGTTTGACGCGCTGCGTGACTGCGATGGCCTGACAGGCTCCATGGAGCAGAATGCCTGCGCCAACGGCGTTTTTATGGAGAACCTGATCGTGGATGGTGCGCATGGCGGGCATTACAGCAAGTACTTGAAGCCCGGCGAGCCGCTCTACCCCTGCACCGCCGTCGGCGCGAAATACAAGACAGAGTGTTTCGACATGCAGACCTCGTACGCTTTGGGAGTCGTGCGGGGTGATTTTGCCAAGGTGTTCGCGCTGTGCGCGGCGGTCGGCGTGCCCTATCGGGCAGCGTGCTATCAGAGCCTGGGGAGGGATGCCGCGACGATCAGTCTGAACCAGGTGCCGGGTACGGTGGCTCGCTGCGCTCTCGGGACCGATCGGGAGCAGCAAGCGAATTGCGTCGTAGGCGCGGTGTTGGATTTCGTGTACTATTATCATTCTGACGTGCAGGCAAAGCAGCTGTGCGCGGCGCTCGATGCAGCGTTACAGGATGTTTGCACGCGCACGACCGCCAAGGTGGTCGGGCTTTTCTAAGCAATGTGAGGGGCAAGGCCTCTCGGCAGCTTGGCATCTAGCAGTTCGGGACGTAGCGCAGTCCGGTAGCGCACCTGAATGGGGTTCAGGGGGTCGCGGGTTCAAATCCCGCCGTCCCGACTGGTTGAAGATCAAGCCTCACATCGACTTCGGATGTGGGGCAAGGCGCGGTAAAGAACCGAGGACGGCTACCGTTGACTATTGCGTCAAGAGCCTGGTGAACGAGAGCGAGCCCAACTTCCACTTCCCGTTTTGCTGCACATAGACCTCCGTCACCAAGAATGGATTGGTGACCTCATTGCCGCCGACCACGGCATCCAGGCGAATCCTGTTCAGCACAATGGCGGTCGTCCCGATGAACCGCACCGAGGTTTCGAAGATCTCCGCGTGCTTGTAGTGGATCCCTCCACTTCTGATGACCTCGAGCTCGCGATCTGTTCCCCAGGATCCGCCCATATGGACAAAGATGGCCTGGTCATCGAAAAGCGCAGCCAGTGAATCGACGTTGCGGTCTGCCATCCAGCGCCATTTCGTCTTCGAGAGATTCAGTACTTCCTGTTCCGCATTCGTCTGCACCGTCGCGGGCGCAGGGGGATTCTGCGCTCCCGCGGGCGCAAGCGGATACGGTACGACAACGGCCCTAGTGAGCTCGACGAGCACGAGGGCGGTGTTTCCGACCACGGTCACACCGGACGCGCGCGTGAGCCCGTCCTGCACCACACGCACCTCCGCGCGATCGCCACTGATCGTGAGCTCGGCGACACGTCCCTGTTGCTCGGCCTGTATCAACGTCCGTGGACCCGCGCTCCGCAGTCCGTCGGGCCGAACCAGCGGCAGTGACGTCTCGATCGGCACGATCGGGCCTGCGCTGCCGTCCGGTTTCACGGGAATGCGAAAGAGCCTGCCGGTGTCGAAGGTGTTCACGTACAGCGAGCCATCGGCGAGGAAGGCAAGACCGTCGATGACGTTCAACTGCTCATCGCTCGCCCACACTTCAAGTGCGGTCGCACCGGGCTTCAGTCGGTGCACGCGGCCGCGAAACGACTCGGATACGTAGGCCGTACCGTCGGCCGACAGCGCGATGTCGTTGCACACGCCGCTGTTGGGGGGGAATGGGTAGGTGCCTTTGGCGGCGCGCCCGTCAGGTCGAAGGATCGGAGCGCAGTCTGTCCGGCCACCGGCGTCCCGTCACGGCCGCCTGTGGAATTCTGGCAGACCCACAGCGTGCGGGTTTTGTCGTCCGCGAGCACGCCGAGCACCCTCGTCAGGCCGGCGGTCGATGCGAGAATCCACGGCTCAGCTTGAGCAGCGCCCGGTGCGGCGCGGTAGATCGTCCCTTTCGCCATACTGCCGAAATACACCATGCCGTCTCTACTCGATGTGAGATTCTCCGCCACGACGCCGGTGTCGTTGATCGTCACCTGCGTGCGGTTCTGCGCTCGCGCGAGCGGTGCGAACGACGTGAGCGTGACGACTGCGGCGATCATGCTACAGGCGATTCCGTGAGTGTTCCGCACTTGGGACCCCGTTTGAATTCGGTGTGAGGAGAAACCCGCACCCAGGTTTGCTTTCTGCTACCGAGCGTAGCTGACACGGAGGAGGCGATTGCCAGTGTCGTCGCTTATCAAAACAGAGCCGTCCGGCATCTGCAGCACATCGACCGGCCGGCCGAGTGCCGCCGTGGTGGCTCCCCAGCCGCCTGGCGCGCTCGCTCTGTTGGGCAGGAAACCGTCGAGGAACGTTTCGTAGCTGGTCACACGGCGTCCATCCGTGCGCGCCACCATGACGCGATAGCCGCTCGGAACCGACCGGTTCCACGAGCCATGCTC
>QHTT01000003.1 GCA_003220935.1 Gemmatimonadota bacterium | reverse complement strand
GTCATCGAGGCCGTGCGCCTGACCCAGCGGGAGCGGCAAGTGATCGACCTCATCGGCGAAGGGTTGAGCAACAAGGAGATCGCCCAGCGGTTGCACATCGCAACGCATACCGTCAAGAGCCACGTGCACAACATCCTGGAGAAGCTCGCGCTGCACACCCGGTTGCAGATCGCCGCGTTTGCGCGCTCGGAAGGCGCCGATTAGCCCAGGAGAGCTAGCTCGTTAGATTGATGCGTCACGCACGCCTCACCCGGCCAGTCTATGGCTTTCCGCGACCGGGAGTGATGCATTGGAGGCAACCCGTCCCTAGCGCCCAGGAGGTAGTGAAGCATCCGTAACCGACAGGTGTGTGCGTAAGCTCCGCATCGGCATCGTCGACCTCGTAACCAAGGGGCCGACCCGCGCGCTGTACGCGCGGGTGATGCACGCCAATCTGGCGAGCATCATGCCTCAGGTCGTCGGTGTGTGGTGCGAGGCGGAAGGCCATCAGGTCACCTTCGTCTGTTACACCGGGTTCGAGAATCTCGTCGCAGAATTACCCGCCGACGTCGACCTCGTGTTCATCGGCGCCTTCACGGAAGCGGCGCTGCTCGCGTACGCGCTCAGCAACCTGTTCCGCTCGCGCGGGGCTATCACCGTGCTCGGCGGCCCGCACGCGCGCTGCTACCCCGAGGACGCCCGGCGCTATTTTGACTATGTGCTCGGCTTCACCGACCGGGCGGTCATCCGGGACGTGTTACAGGATTGCGCTCGACACCGGCCCCTCGGCCTGCACCGCGCCGCCCCGCGCCAGCCCGCCACCCTCCCAGGGGTGCGCGAGCGCTGGAAGTTCATCGAGCCGACGCTCCGCAAAGCCCCCTTCTTCAAGATCGTGCCGATGCTCGGCAGCCTCGGCTGCCCGTACACCTGCAGCTTCTGCATCGATTCGGTCGTGCCGTACCAGCCGCTCGACATGCAGGTGCTGCAGGACGATCTCAGGTTCCTGCGTCAACAGCTGCGCCGGCCGCGCGTGGGCTGGCACGATCCCAACTTCGGCGTGCGGTTCGACGAGGTGCTGGACGCGATCGAGGCGGCGGCTCCCCCGGACTCGATCGACTTCATCGCGGAGAGCAGCCTCTCGCTGCTCTCGGAGCCGCACGTCAAACGCTTGCGACGCAACGGCTTCAAGGCGCTGCTGCCGGGCATCGAGTCGTGGTACGAGCTCGGCAACAAGTCCAAGACCCGCACGGTGGAGGGTCTCGCCAAGGTCGAGCAGGTCTCCGAGCACGTCAACATGATCTTGCGGCACATCCCCTACGTACAAACCAACTTCGTCCTCGGGCTCGACTCGGATCGCGGCCCGGAGCCTTTCGAGCTCACCAAGCGGTTCGTCGATGTTACGCCGGGCGCGTTCCCCGGCTATTCGCTGCTGTCGGCGTTCGGGCGGGCGGCGCCGCTCAATCTGGAATACCAGCGCGCCGATCGCGTGTTGCCGTTCCCGTTCCATTTCCTGGACAACAACCACGCGATGAACGTCAAGCCGAAGCACTACGCGTGGCCCGACTTTTACGACCACGTCATCGGCCTCACCCGCTACACCTTCTCCGGCCGCGCCATCGTGCGGCGCTTCCGGGCGACCAGCGCCCCGATTCCGCGGTGGATGAACGTGGTGCGTGCAGTGTCATCCGAAGGGTTCGGCCGGATCCGGTACCATACGGAGCTGCGGCGGCGGCTCGACGTCGACCCGCAGATCCGGGGGTACTTCGACCAGGAAACGACCCAGATCCCCCAGTTTTATGTGGAGCAGGTGCGACGGGACCTCGGCCCCCTGTGGCAGTGGCTACCCGAGGGAGCGCTGTACCACGACCACCACGCTTATCTCAAGTCAGAGGAAGCACAGCCGCTCGAGCCGGTAAGCGGCGTGAGCGGCGCGCACCGCGATCACGGCGCGGCGAGGAACCACTCCTCCCAAGCGACCTGAAACACCCCGCTGCAGCGCGCGCAGCGCAGCGTGTGTGGATTCCCCACGAGCGCGGCGCGGTTGCGGCAGCTCGGGCAGACCGCATACTTGTCCGCCCACGTCTCCGGCACGTGCCTCGCGTCGCGGGGACGGGGCACGATGGTCCACGCCTTGGGGAGCTTAGTTCTCAGCTTGACGGACTGGCGCGGCAGCGCGACCTGCTTGTGATTCACGTCGACCACGGCGTCGCTTGACGTCAGCTCCGCCACGCGATACCACGCACCACGACGCACCCCGTAATTCGCATCCTCGGCCAAGCGAGCCCATTGCGTTTCCGCCATGCGTGCACGCTCTGTGTGATTGGCTCGACCCCACCATAATCAACGTGAGCGAATCGCGGCAGTGTTGCAGACACGCAGCAGAGCCGTCGCAGCGGGCTCAGAGCCGGGTGGGTGGAGTCACCGGGGTCGTGACCACCGGCGTTTCGGGTTCCGGCGTGAAGTCTTCGCCGGGGTTGATGAACAGGTCTTGCTCGAAGCGGTACTGCTTGTCGTACAGCTGGCGGTAACGGCCGTGCTTCACGAGCAGCTCCGTGTGGGTGCCGCGCTCGACGATCTCGCCCCCTTCCATCACCAGGATCTGGTCGGCGCTGCGGATGGTCGAGAGCCGGTGGGCGATCACGAAGGTCGTGCGACCGCGCCGCAGCGTGCGCAGCCCGTCCTGGATGGCCGCCTCGCTCTCCGAATCGAGGCTGGACGTGGCCTCGTCGAGGATCAGGATCCGCGGATCGGCCAGGATCGCTCGGGCGATCGAGACGCGTTGGCGCTCGCCGCCCGACAGCTTCACGCCCCGCTCGCCCACGACGGTGTCGTATCCCTGCGCGAAGCGGCGCACGAAGTCGTCGCAATGGGCGATGCCCGCCGCGTACTCGATCTCCAGGCGGGTGGCGTGGGGCCGCGCGAAGGCGATGTTCT
>QHTT01000138.1 GCA_003220935.1 Gemmatimonadota bacterium | reverse complement strand
TCGTCCCGGAGGGTGCGATCCGTTCCGGGTGGACCAACTACGCGCCCCTGTCGGCCCGGCCCGATCTGTCCGGCGTGACCACCGGTCAGATCCTGTGGTGCGTGTCGATCGTGGTGCTTGGATTGTCGTCGGTGATGGGGTCGGTGAATTACATCACCACGATCATCAACCACCGCGCGCCGGGCATGACGTGGTTCCGCATGCCCCTGTCGGTGTGGGCGCTGTTCATCACGGCGATCCTGGCGGTGCTGGCGCTTCCGGTGTTGCAAGGGGCCGCGATCCTGTTGCTGTTCGATCAGACGATCGGCACCCACTTCTTCGATCCCGTGGCGGGCGGTCAGGCGCTGTTGTGGCAGCACCTGTTCTGGTTCTTCGGGCATCCCGAGGTCTACATCCTGATCCTGCCGGCGATGGGCATGGTGTCCGACATGATCGCCAACGGGTCGCGCAAGCCGATCTTCGGCTACCACTCGATGGTGTTCGCGATCATCGGCATCGCGTTCCTGGGGTGGCTCGTGTGGGGCCACCACATGTTCATGAGCGGGATGAACCCCACGCTGGGCTCGTCGTTCATGGTGTCCACGCTCGTGATCGCGGTGCCGTCAGCGGTCAAGGTGTTCAACTGGATGGGGACGATGTGGCGCGGCAACCTGCGGTTCCACGTCCCGATGCTCAACGCCGTCGCCTTCGTCGCGATGTTCGTGATCGGCGGCCTGTCGGGGATCTACATGGCCGCGACCCCGGTGGACATGTTCATCCACGATGGATACTTCATCGTCGCCCACCTGCACTACGTGCTGTTCGGCGGGAGCTTGTTCGCCCTGTTCGGCGCGATCCCGTATTGGTTCCCCAAGATGTTCGGGCGGATGATGAGCGAGCGCTGGGGCAAGGTGCACTTCTGGCTGACGTTCGTGTTCTACAACTTCACGTTCTTCCCGATGCACATCCTCGGCATGGCCGGGCACATGCGGCGGATCTACGATCCGACGCAGTATGAGTTCCTCAAGCCGTATCAGCCGATGAACGAGTTTATCTCGGTGAGCGCATTCCTGCTGTTCGCGACGCAGCTGATCTTCTTCGTGAACTTCTGGTGGAGCCTGTTCAAGGGGAAGAAAGCCGACCTGAACCCGTGGCAGGACAACGGCCTCGAGTGGTCGCTGCCGTCACCCGCGCCGCACGGCAACTGGGAGACCGTGCCGAGAGTGTATCGCGGGCCGTACGAGTTCAGCTCGCCCGAGGTCTCGGACCGTGATTACCTGCCGCAGCATGAGAAGCGGCCCACCGACCGTGAGCCGGCCTCGGCCACGGCCCCGGCTCACTAGGAGAGGCGATGACCCACGCGACGGCGACCGTCGACCTGATGCGTCCTCCGTTCCCGGCCGAGCCGGGAGCGGGGGTCTACTCGAACAAGCTCGGCATGTGGGTGTTTCTCGCGAGCGACGTGATGTTCTTCACGGCGCTGATCGGGACCTACATCATCCTGCGCTTCGGCGTCAGCGAGCCCTGGGCCAAGCCGAACGCCGTGCTCAACGTGCCGCTCACCGCCTTCAACACGTTCCTGCTAATCTGCTCCTCGGTGTCGATGGTGAAGGCGTTCGCCGCGATCTCTCAGGGCGACCAGCGGGGGCTGCGGCTGTGGCTGCTGCTCACGATCCTCGCCGGCGCGTCGTTCGTGAGTGTGCAGGTGGTCGAGTACATCAAGCTGGTGGGGCACGGCTTCACGCCGGCCGGCTATCGCGAGGGGTCACTCCTGGCCGAGCACGCGGTCAGCGATGCGGTCAAGTACGGCGCGGCGACGTCGGGCTTGTATGGCTCGACGTTCTTCACGATGACGGGGTTCCACGGCTTTCACGTGACCTGCGGGGTCATCTCGATGACCTACCTGTACTTGACGAAGGTCCTGCCGGGCAAATACTCGCGGCAGGACTACCGGGGCATCGAGACGATCGGGTTGTACTGGCACTTCGTCGATCTGGTGTGGATCATCCTGTTCACGATCGTCTACCTGATCTGAGGTCATCCATGGAGACGACGCACAAGCTGCCGAACTACATGCTGATCTGGCTGTACCTGTTCATCCTGACGGGGGCCGAGGTGCTGTTCGCCTTCGAGATGCCGATTTCCCAGGTCGTGAAGATCCTGTGTCTGCTGTTCTTGGCGATCGTGAAGGCGCTGCTCGTCGCGCTGTTCTTCATGCACCTGAAGTTCGAGCGGTGGCGGCTGCGCGTGGTCTTCATGATCCCGCTGCCGTTGGCGGCGATCCTCGTGCTCGCGGTCATCACGGAGAAGCTCTGGTAGCGTTCCTGGAGCTCACCAAGCCCCGCATCACGCAGCTCGTGGTGCTCACCGCCGCCGCGGGGTTCTACCTCGGCGCGCAGGGGCGAGTGGACGTCCGCGTTCTGATCGAGACGTTGATCGGCGTCGCGCTGGTCGCCGCCGGCACCAACGCCTTCAATCAGCTGCGCGAGCGGGACGTCGACGCGCGCATGCAGCGCACGCGCGGCCGCCCGCTGCCGTCGGGGCGTCTCACCCCGCGGGCGGCCGCGGTGTTCGCGGCGGTCATCTCCATCGTCGGCGTTGCCTACCTGGCGCTCGCCGTCAACCTGCTCACCGCCGGCCTCGCCGCACTGACGCTCGCCAGCTACGTCCTGTTCTACACGCCACTTAAGCGCAAGACGTCGCTCAACACGCTGATCGGCGCGGTGCCGGGCGCCCTCCCGATCGTCGGCGGGTGGACGGCCGCCGGGGGCGGTCTCGGGCCGGCCGTCGCCGCGTTGTTCTGGATCCTGTTTCTGTGGCAGTTGCCGCACTTCCTGGCGCTCGCCTGGATCTATCGGGACGACTACCGCCGCGGCGGACTCGTCATGCTCTCGGTCGAGGACCCCGACGGGCGGCATACCGGCCGGATGGTGCTGCTCTACGCTACGGCGCTCCTGCCGGTGAGCCTGCTGCCGACGCTGCTGGGTGTCACGGGCGGGCTGTACTTTTTCGGCGCGCTGGCGCTCGGGCTCGCGTACGCGGGAGCGTCGGGCGCGATGACGCGCGCCGCGACCACGCCACGCGCGTGGCGCCTCTTCTTCGTATCGATCATCTACCTGCCGGCGCTGCTCACGCTGATGGTGCTGGACAAGACCGCCGCGTAGCCGCCATGATCCCCTTCCATCGCCTGCTCATCTCCACCGCGATCGTGTTTTGTGCGGGGTTCACGGTCTGGGCGGCGTGGAGCTGGCGCGAGTCGCGCAGCGCGGGGACCCTGGTCCTGTCGCTTTCCTTCGGGGTGGCGACGGTCGCGCTCTCCTATTACCTGCGGCACCTGAAGCGCTTCCTCGGCCGATGACGCTCGCCACGCTGCTGCTGTTGCACGGGGACGACCCGGGGATGGAGCTGCTCTACTTCTGGGCCGCGGTGCTGCTGGCACTCACACCGGTGCTCATCTTCGGGACGATCGGAGCGCTCGTGCTGAAGAAGATTTGGAAGGACCAACGTGGAGCGCGGAACGCGGAACGCGGAACAGAGGGGCCGGCCTGACGTTCCGCGTTCCGACTTCCGCGTTCCGCGTTAGATTCGTCCCATGAGCTCGAAGCCTTCCGAGAAGCGGCAGGTCGTCCGCTTCGCCTTCTACAAGCTCGACACTGCGTGGCGGCGTCTCTCCTCCGAGCGCCAGGCGGGCTCGAAGATCGAGTTCGGCGAGACCATCGAGAGCTTCAACGGGCACCTGCTGCTGCGGCCGTACGGACTCGTCGGCATCCGCGGCGACTGCGACTTCCTGCTGTGGCAGGTGGCCGAAGACCTGGACTCGCTGGTGGCGCTGCAGACGGCGCTCAACCGCACCGACCTGGGCGCCTACCTCACCCTGCCGTACAGCTACCTCGCGATGACGCGGCGCTCGATCTACGAGTTTCCCGAAGACCCGCGTCAGCCGTCGCGCCTCCAGATCCGGCCGAGCGATGCGCGCTACCTGTTCGTGTATCCGTTCACCAAGACGCGGGCGTGGTACGCGCTCCCCAGGCCCGAGCGCCAGGCGATGATGGACGAGCACGTGCGGATCGGCCGGCAGTACCCGTCCATCCGGCTGAACACGACGTACTCGTACGGGCTCGACGACCAGGAGTTCATCGTCGCGTTCGAGGGCGACACCCCCGGGGATTTCCTCGACCTCGTAATGGAGCTGCGCGAGAGCAGGGCATCCTCCTACACGCTGCGCGACACCCCCACCTTCACCTGCGTGCAGATGTCGCTGTGGGACATGCTGGACACGCTGGGCGGGGCAGGCTCGGCGCAAGCGCTGTCCCGGCGTCCGGCGCGCGCCGACGGCTACACGCCCGTGGCCACGCTGAGCGAGCTCCCGCCCGGTGCGGGCCGCCGAGTGTACGCGGCGGGCGAAGCCGTGGCGTTGTTCAACCTGAACGGCACGGTGCACGCGATCGCCAACCGCTGCACGCACGCGCGCGCCAGCCTGTCCGAGGGGACACTCGATCCCGCGCGCTGCGCCGTAACCTGTCCGTGGCATGAGGGCGTCTTCTCGCTCGAGACGGGACAGGTGCTCTCCGGCCCGCCCGCGCTGCCGATCGCGATCTATCGGGTGAAGCTCGAGGGGGACACCGTCCTGATCGCTCCGGCCGAGGCGCGCGAACCGACGGTTGCCCCCCGCGCCTGACGACTGCCGGTTCCTGAAGGCCTGCCGCTCTGAGCACAGCGACGTCACGCCGGTGTGGTTCATGCGGCAGGCGGGGCGCTACCTGCCGGAGTACCGCGCCCTCCGCCAGAAGCACTCGCTGCTCGAGCTGTGTCACACACCCGAGCTCGCCGTGCGGGTGACCTTGCAGCCCGTCGAGCGGCTGGGCGTGGATGCCGCGATTCTCTTCGCCGACCTCCTGTTGCCGTTCGAGCCCCTCGGTCTCGGCCTCAGCTTCGCGGTAGGCGAAGGACCGCAAATCACCCGTCCGATTCGTGAGGCGGCCCAGGTCCTCGAGCTGCCGCGGGTGGACCCGGTCGCCGATCTCGCGTACGTCATGGAGGCGGTGCGACTGGCGGCGCGGGCGCTCCCGCCCCAAGTCCCGCTCATCGGCTTCGCTGGCGCCCCGTTCACCCTCGCGAGCTACGCGATCGAGGGCGGCGCGACCCGTAGTTTCACCCTGACCAAGCGTTTCATGTACGCCGAGCCCCGGGCCTGGCACGAGCTGATGGTGCGGCTCGCGGAGCTCGTGGGGGCCTACCTCGCCGCCCAGGCGCGCGCGGGCGCGCGCGCCCTGCAGCTGTTCGACAGCTGGGTCGGCTGCCTCTCGCCGGCGGATTACGCTGCGTACGTGTTTCCGCACAGCCAGCGGGCGCTGGAGCTGGCGCGCGCGTCCGGCGTCCCGGTGATCCACTTCGGCACCGACACCGCCACGTTTCTCCCGGACTTCGCCCGCGCCGGGGGCGACGTAATCGGTGTGGACTGGCGCGTGCCGCTCGACGCCGCCTGGGAGCGGATCGGCGCCGATCGGGCGATCCAAGGGAACCTCGATCCAGTGGCGCTGCTCGCGCCGCTCCCCGAGCTCGAGAAGCGGGTGCGCGACGTGCTCGAGCGCGCCGCAGGCCGCGCCGGGCACATCTTCAATCTCGGCCACGGCGTGCTGCCGGAAACCCCAGTCGAGGCGGTACAGCGCGTCGTGGAATGGGTACATGGCAGTTGAGGGCGTCGCCGTCTTGCTGATGGCCTACGGCGGCCCCGGCAGCCTGGACGAAGTGGAGCCGTACCTGCGCGATGTGCGCGGCGGCCGGCCGACGGGTCCGGAGCTCGTGGCGGAGATCACCGGGCGCTACGCGCGCATCGGTGGCTGCTCGCCCATCCGGGAGCGGACCGAGGCCCAGGCGCAGGCGCTCGGTCAGGCACTCGGGCCGGCCTGGCCCGTCTACGTAGGGATGCGCCACTGGCATCCGTTTATCCAGGAGACGGTCGAGCGCATCGTCGCCGCCGGGCATGAGCGCGTCGTGGCGATCGCGCTCGCGCCGCACTATTCAGCGTTATCGGTCGGGGCCTACGAGCAGAAGCTGCTCGCAGCGGCCCAAGGGCGGCTCGAGCTGGCGCTGGTGCGGAGCTGGGGGGACCACCCCAAGTTCCTCGAGGCTGTCGCCGAGCGCGTCAAGCAGGCGCTGCAGCGCTTCCCCTCGCCGAGCACCGTGCAGGTGCTGTTCACCGCGCACAGCCTCCCCGAGCGCATTCTCGCCGCGGGGGACCCGTACGTCGACGAGCTGCAGGCGAGCGCCGCGGCCGTGGCCAAGCGGGCGGGGGTCGGCGAATGGCGCTTCGCGTACCAGAGCGCGGGCGCCACTCCCGAGCCGTGGCTCGGGCCCGAGGCGGGCGCCGTCATGACCGAGCTCGCCGCTACGCACAAGACCTTCCTCATCGTGCCGATCGGATTCGTGTGCGATCATGTCGAGGTCTTGTACGACATCGACGTCGCGTACCGCGGGCTCGCGGAGCGGCTGGGTGTCCGGCTCGAGCGCACCGACTCGTTGAACGACGATCCGTTGCTCGTCGCTGCGCTCGCGGACCTGGCGCGCCGCACCGCGGTGGAGCGCGGGTGGGTATGACGTGCGTCGTCGTCGGGGCTGGCCTCACCGGCCTGTCGGCCGCGTGGGAGCTGATCAGGGCCGGGACAGAGGTGATCGTGCTCGAGAGCGAGCGGCGCGCGGGCGGTGTCGTGGTGACTGAGCGGCGGGAGGGATTCATCGTGGAAGGGGGACCGGACGGCTTTCTCGCGGCGGAGCCCGACATCCAGGCGCTCGCCCGCGAGCTCGGGATCGGGGACCGGCTGGTGGACCAGATGGCGAAAGGTGCGATGGTTTGGACCGGGAAGCGGCTCGAGCCGCTCGCCGAAGGCCACGCCGCAGAGCTGCTCGGGATCCAGGTACCCACGGACGTAGGGGCGGTACCCGCGGTCGTAGCGGCGCAGCATGCTGCGCCCCTACAGGGCGGATTCCGGAGCTTCGCGGGCGGCATGGGGGAGATCACGGAGGCGCTGGCGGCGCGGCTCGGTCCGATCATTCGGACCTCGCAAGGCGTGACCGGGATTGCGCCTACGGCGCGCGGCTGGCGGCTCGCCGTGACGGGGGGCTCCCTGCTCGAGGCGAACGGGGTCGTTCTCACGGTACCGACGTGGGTCGCCGCGCGCCTGCTCGCCGCGGTGGGCGTTCCCGGAGCCCGCGAACTCGACGACGTGGTTTATGCCCCGAGCGTCACCGCGTCGCTCGCATACCGCCGCGACCAGTTGAACGGGCGGCTCGACGGGTCCGGGTTCGTCCGGGCGGCGGACACGGGCGGAGTGGTGCGCGCCTGCACGTACGCCTGGCTCAAATACCCAGACCGGGCGCCGGCGGGATACGCACTGCTGCGCGCGTTTCTCGAGCCAGCGGACGGCGACCCCGCGGCGCTCGCGCATCGCGAGCTGGCAAGTGTGCTCGGCCTGTCGGGCCCGCCGCTCTTGTCCCGCGTGTTCCACTGGCGCCGCGGCCTGCCGCGTTACAAGCCGGGCCACGCCGAGCGCGTGGCCCACGTGCGGGAGCGATTGGCACGCCTTGCGCCGCTCGACATCGCTGGCGCGGGGTTCGACGGCGTGGGGGTGTCGGCGTGCGTGAAGTCGGGGAGGGAAGCGGCGCAGCGGGTGCTCGGCCGGCTGGGAGTGGACCCCGGGGCACCGCCCCGGAGTCAGCCGAGCCCCGGGAGGTCACTGCGCGGCTGACCCCGGGCCGATGGCCCGGGGTTCACTCCAGCAGCTCCTTCGCCTTCCGAACCACGTCCTCGACCGTGAGCCCCAGCTCCCGATAGATCCGCTGGTACGGCGCGGACGCGCCGAAGCGCTCGAGCCCCAGCACCACGCCGTGATCGGCCACCCAGCGGTACCACGGTTGCGGAGCGGCGGCCTCCACCGCCAGCCGGGCGGGCACGGACGGCGGCAGCACCGCATCGCGATAGTCGCGTGGCTGGCTCGCGAAGAACTCCATGCACGGCATGCTGACCGCGCGGGCCGCGATCCCGGCCGCGGCGAGCGTCTCATACGCGCCGAGCACGAGCTCCACCTCCGAGCCACTCGCCATCAGGATCACGGCGGGCCTTCCGCCGGGGGCGTCGGCCAGCACGTACGCGCCCAGTCGCAGCCCGTTCGCCGGGGCGTAGCGGGCGCGGTCGATCACCGGGACCTTCTGCCGCGTGCAGACGAGTGCGACCGGCCCGCTCTGGTGTTGGACCGCCGCCCGCCACGCCTCCACCACCTCGGTCGCGTCGGCGGGCCGGATCACGGTAAGGTTGGGGATCGCGCGCAAGCCAGCGAGCTGCTCGATCGGCTGGTGGGTAGGGCCGTCCTCGCCGAGGCCGATCGAGTCGTGCGTGAAGACAAAGATCGCGGGCAGATGGCACAACGCCGCCAGGCGGATCGGCGGTCGCATGTAGTCGGAGAAGATCAGGAACGTCGAGCCCACGGGCCGCACGCCGCCATGCACGGCGAGCCCGTTCAGGATCGCCCCCATGGCGTGCTCGCGCACGCCGAAATGCACGTTGCGCGCTCCCCAGCTTCCCGCCGCGACATCGCCGCCGTTCTTGAAGACCACGTGGGTCGACCCTGCCAGGTCGGCCGAGCCGCCGATCAGCTCAGGCAGCTTCGCAGCGAGCGCGTTCAGCACCTTGCCGGACGCCGCGCGCGTGGCTTGGGCGTCCGTGGGCGCGAAGCCAGGGAGGTCGGCGTCCCACGCTTCCGGGAGCCGGCCGGCGAGGCGCCGCTCGAGCTCTCGGGCGAGGTCGGGGTGAGCGGCACGGTAGGCGTCGTGCCGCTTCCGCCACTCGGCCTCGAGTCGCGCGCCGCGGTCGCGCGCGCGACGCCAGTGCTCGAGCGACTCTTCGGGGACGTGGAAGGGCTCGAGGCTCGGCCAGCCGAGCCGCTGCTTCGTGAGCTTCACTTCTTCCGCGCCGAGCGGCGCGCCGTGCGCCTCGGGCGAGTCCTGCTTGTGGGGGCTGCCGTACGCGATGTGGGTCCGCACGATCACCAGCGACGGGCGGTCGGTCTGGCGCCGTGCCGCGGCGAGGGCGGCGTCGAGGGCACCCAGGTCGTTGCCGTCGGCGACCCGCTCGACGTGCCAGCCGTAGCTCTCGAAGCGGCGCGCGGTGTCGTCCGAGAACGTCAGATCAGTCGTGCCGTCGATCGTGATGCGGTTGTCGTCGTAGATCCCGATCAGCTTGCCCAGCTTGAGGTGGCCCGCCAGCGAGCAGGCCTCGTGCGACACCCCTTCCATCATGTCGCCATCCGACGCGACGAAGTACGTGCAGTGGTCCACGATCGCGTGGCCGGGGCGGTTGAAGAGCGCTGCGAGGTGCGCCTCGGCGAGCGCCATCCCCACCGCGTTCCCCACGCCCTGGCCGAGCGGCCCCGTGGTCGCTTCCACGCCCGGCGTCAGCCCGTGCTCCGAGTGGCCGGGCGTCCGGCTCCCCCACTGCCGGAACTGCTTGATGTCGTCGAGCGAGAGGTCGTAGCCGGTGAGGTAGAGCACCGCGTACAGCAGCATGCACGCATGCCCCGCCGACAGCACGAACCGGTCGCGCCCGAACCAGTCGGGGTTGGCGGGATTGTAGCGCAGGTGGCGCTGCCACAGCACGTAGGCGAGCGGCGCCAGCGCCATCGCCGTGCCCGGATGGCCCGAGTCGGCTTGCTGCACCGCATCCATCGCGAGGGTGCGGACGGTGTTGATGCAGAGCTGGTCGAGCGTGGTGTCGCGAGCCGCGGGTGTGGCGGCGCCGGTCGCCCGCGGGGGAGGGGTCACAGCAGGCCCGACTTCGCGGCCTGCCACAAGCCAACCAAGCGGTCGAACCCGTTCACCAACAGGTCCACCTGCTGCGGGCTGGGGCTCGCTTTCGCCGCGGTCAGCAACTCCTCGCAGATCCGCGGCATCTCGCGGCGCCCCTGTTTTGCGCCCTCGGCGGCGATCTGCTCGAGGATGCCGAGGATCTGCTTGCGCACGCCGGCGTCGTCGGGGACCTGCCAGAGGTACTCGGCGAGCTGTTTGCCGTCGGTGCACAGCTTGCCGAGGGCGTCCAGCACCGGCGGCAGGGGGCGGCGCGGCGGTTTCGGACCGTTCATGGGAGCTTCAATTATAACCAACACGGGCTCTGGGGCGGTCCTCCCGTGTGTTCACACCCTGAAGGGTGTGCTCGGCGAGGCGCTGTGCTAAAGCACACGAGTGTCCTTCAGGACAGTGTCTCGCCGAGCCCACGCTTCAGCGTGGGAATCCTGGTTGCCCGCACTCCCAATCCTCCCTAGCTTGCGAGTCCTATGCCCCTGACCCTGGTGCTGGTGATCGCGCTCACGCAAGGGTCGCTCGCGCCGGAATCGGGAGAGGTTCACCTTCGCAACCTGCGCCAGCTCACATTCGGCGGGCAGAACGCCGAAGCGTATTTCTCCGCATCCGGCAAGCTGTTGATCTTTCAGCGGCAGGGTCCCGCCGAGCAGTGCGACCAGATGTACGTCATGGGTGCGGACGGCAGCGGGGTCCGCCGTGTGTCCTCTGGCCGCGGCCGCACCACGTGCGGCTACTTCTTCGACCACGACCGCCGGATCTTCTACTCCAGCACCGAGCACGCCGGTGCCGCGTGCCCGCCGCGCCCGGACTATTCGCACGGCTATGTGTGGGCGTTGTACGACTACGACATCTACACCGCCGGCGCGGACGGCTCTGGCG
>QHTT01000137.1 GCA_003220935.1 Gemmatimonadota bacterium | reverse complement strand
GAGCGGGGGCAAAACCCCGCGGTCTACCTCCGCAACATCGCCACGTATGACGGCACTGCGGGGACGCTGACCAAGGCGCGCGGCAGCGGGACCTTCCAATCCCCGCCCGCCGTGTGGGTGATTCGCAACGGCAAGCCGGCGTTGACGACGAACAATTAGACGCGGGAGTCACCATGACCAGACGAATGCGCACCCCGACTCTTTGGGCACTGCTGATTGCCGCCATGTTGGCTAGCGCCTATCTGATCGTCGCCGGGAACAGCCCTGCGATGGGCAGCTCAGAAACGCCTGCGGGAATGTTCCACTAACATCGGTTGCGGCAGCGGCGACCCCCCGGCTTCGGGGGTCGTTTCGTGAGCGCACGCGATCCATGCTTCGGTTTGTCGCGGACCCTTAGGGAGTCGGCGGGTCTTCGGGAGACTTAGGGGGCTCGCCTCCAAAACCGGGGGTTGCAGGGATGCGGTTTCAAGGCTCATCAGTTCTCGCGTGCAACGCGGTCTCTAAGATCTTCAACAGTTGTCTATTTACCTTACTTTGACGACGACCTTGCCTTTTGCACGTCCCGTATCAACGTAAGCCAAGGCCTCCTTCATCGATTCGAATGAAAAGACCCGATCAACAATCGGGCGGATGATCCCGGAATCGATAAGAGACGTGATCTCGCGCAACTGGTCGCCATTCGCTCTCATGAAAAGAAAGGAATAGCTAACGCGATGGCGTTTTGCTTTCCTCCGAATGCTATAGCTTAACAGTCGCATCACCTGTCTCAACATCCAACCCGATCCGAGGTCCTTCGCAAAATCGGGGTCAGGTGGACCGGAGATCGAGATGAGCTTTCCTCCCGGTTTCAGCACCCGTAGAGATTTTTTGAGCGTATCCTTGCCTAGACTGTTCAAGACGAGGTCGCAATCACGCAGGACTTTTTCGAAATCCTCTTTCGTGTAGTCGACGACTACATCTGCACCGAGGCTCTTCACCAGATCGATATTCGCTGTGCTCGTGGTCGTGGCGACGGTCGCGCCGACGTGCTTTGCGAGCTGAATTGCAAATGTTCCCACGCCACCGGAGCCGGCGTGGATGAGGATTTTTTGCCCCTTCTTCAGGTTTGCTCTTTCAATCAGCGCTTGCCAGGCGGTCAAGCCGACCAAAGGGATGGAAGCGGCTTCCTCCATGGTGAGTTCCTTTGGCTTGAGCGCCACGTCGTCTTCATTCATCGAAATGAATTCCGCGAACGCGCCGATCCGATCTTTATGCGGCCGCGCATAGACCTCGTCACCGAGCTTGAATCGCCTCACGTTGGACCCGACCCGGACCACGACCCCAGCCACATCGTTTCCCAGAATGAGCGGCAGGCGATAAGGCAAAATGAGCTTGAACTCTCCGTCTCGGATCTTGGAATCCAAGACGTTTACGCCGGCAGCGTGGACACGGACCAATACGTCCGCGTCCCGCAGTTCCGGCTCCGGCATTTCGACAAACCGGATCCCGTCATTCTTTCCATAACGTTCGACGACGAACGCCTTCATGATTTTCTCTCTCTAATCCTTCGGCGAAGACTCCTGAGTGAATCGTACCGAGTTTCCGCTTACCGAAGAAAAAAACTTGTGGTGCCAACGGGGGCGTCGCTCGCCGTCGCGGGTCGTTGCACACATCACGTAAGTCGTTGAAAAAGCAACAGCCAACGCTGACGGGCGCTGGCCGTGCGGGCTTACGAATCGAGAGCTCAACCACGGAGCTACGGTGGCGCGATTCCGCCGTCCCTAACTTGGCCGCCGTCGTGCGAGCACGGCGAAACGAAGAAAATAACTTCTGAGGGTACTGGCGCCGCCGGGCTGCGGGTGCTCGTCGAAAAAGAGCCGACAGAACTCCTCCCGCGCGCGGAGGATCTTGCGGCGCCGGTGACCCCGCCAGCGGTCGTCACGAGCGGTCAAGTCAAACAGCTCCAGGGCCCGCGCCAGAGCTCGCTCGAACCGGTCGGGGCGTCATCCTGTCACGAGGGCGGTGACGATCTGACGAATGAGCTCCCGCAGTGCTCCATCCTCGACGTTCCGGGAACGATTGCCCTGCGACGGACGGACGTTGATCATCGAATCGAATTCGAGCCACGCCTCCCCCTGCTCGGCGGGATACAGGTTGATGCCCCACAAGTCCGCCTGCGCGGACCCGTGCTCGATCAGGGCCGCATCCTCGTCCGAGTGCAGCTCGCCGCCGATGGCCATCAGGCGTCGTCGAACGTCGACGACGACTGCGCTTCCGCGAGTGACGCGAGGCGCGCGCGGCTCGTTGCGCTGCGGAGAATCTCGACCGTCACCTGAAGAGCTGCCGCCGCCGCACCGCAGCTGTCCGCTCGATCGGGCACACGCGACGAATACTCCGTTGGCAGCCGTGAAACGGCAAGCCGGTCCCGCCTTGCCGGATCCGAGCGGCCGCGCGATGTTGGTCCGAGCGTATGTCGCCCATCCGCCACGGTGCTGTCGTTGGGGCGTTGCTCGCAGCGCTGGTCGTGAGGTCCGCCGGAGCCCAGTGCCCCGATGGTACGCCTCCGCCGTGTAGGCGGGGAGCGCCCGGAGCAGCCGCCACGTCCCCGCCTCCTGCCGAGCGCGACCGCGCGCGCACGTTTCTCATCCTCCCGTTTCGCAACTTGTCGCGCATCCCCGACTATCAATGGCTGGTGGAGGCGTCTCCCACGATGCTGGCGGACGCGCTCGGGCAATGGACGGAGTTGACGGTCGTCCCCGACGAGCGGCTGTATCCGGCGCTGCGCCGACACGCGCTGCAGCCCGGAGAGGTGATGGACCTCGCGAGCCTCCGCCGTGTGGCAGCCGAGACCGGCGGGTGGACGGCGGTGACGGGCGAAATCATCGTGACCGGCGAACGGCTGCAGGTGAGTGCCCGGGCCTACGACGTCGTGACCCAGCGCCAGGTGGCCCGTACGAGGTTCGAAGGACGGGCCACGGACGACGTTCGGCAGGCCTACGACCAGATCGCGACGGTGTTGTTACGCGCCGCTGGGCTCGAGCAGGCCTCGGCGGACCTGGGCACGGCCACTACGCGCTCCCTGGACGCATATCGGGCGTACCTGCGCGGTGTGGCGCATCTCAACCGGGCGGAGTACCGGCAGGCCCGTGAAGCGTTGCTGGATGCCGTCCGCATCGACAGCCTCTTCGCGCAGGCATACGGCAAGCTCGCAGAGGTCTCCCTGCTCGCGTTCTCGGTGCTGGATCCCGACCATCCGGCGTACGGGTACGCCGAGCGCGCCGCGGCGCTCAGCAACCGGCTGCCGCCGCAGGCGGCCAGTCACGTGCGCGCGCTGCGCAGCCTGTTGAACGCCGACTTCACCGTGGCGCGCATGGAGTTGGCGGGTCTCGTCGCTCAGGACTCCAACGACGTCGACGCGCTCGAGGACCTCGCGGGCCTCGAGTTTCTCGACCCTCTGCTCGTGGCGACGCCGACCGGAGAGCGACGCCGCGGGTCTCTCAACGCGGCTACTCGGCTGTCCCGGCGCGTGCTCGATCTCGACCCCACCCGGCATGGCGCCTTCCAGGGATTGGTGGTCATCTACTCGCTCGCGGCCGGGCAGCCGCCAGGCGCCGTGGCGGGCTACCGCCACGAACTGCCGCGTCCGGTGCGGAGCTCGGTCCGTGCCTGGTGCAGCTGCGACTTTGAGCTCGGCCTGGCTGGGCAGCCGCCCGGCCGCGGCAGTGACTCGGCGCTGGCCCTCCAGTTCGCCGGCCCCGACCTCATGCTCGTGCCGTTGCTGCGCGACTCCCTCGAGCTCGTGCCGGTCGATTCCCTGGCCGCGCTGCCGGCAGAGTCGTTGGCCGCCTCGCGCGCCCGCGCTCGAGCCACGGCCAGGGCGTGGGCCCGGCGCTGGCTGGTCGCCGGCCCAGCCGAGGCCGAAGCCCACCGCATGACGGCGCGTGTCCTCGAGCTGGACGGCAATTACGAGGCCGCGCTCCGCGAGCTCGACATCGCAGACTCGCTCGGCGTCGAAGCGGAAGCCGAGGCCGTGGCGGCACGACGGATGATCCTGCTGGGGAAGCTCGGACGATTGGATGACGCGCGGCGGATCGCGGACTCCCTGTGGGGCGTGCATTATTTCGGAGGGGAGCTGTTCGCCACGGTACCCGCCATGACCGAAGCCTATGCCTGGGCCACGAATTTGTTCGCCGCAGCGGGAGACTTCGGGCGCGTGCGGGCGGCGCTCGCGGCCTTCAGCGCCCGGCTGGCCCTGCGGCTCGAGCCGGCTCAGGCGTACGCGGCAACGGTCACGCTCTTGTCCGGATCGGAGTCCGGGCCGGTCGCACCCGTCGTCCTCCCCGACGGGCTGCGGCGCGTCGTGCGGGAGGCGTTGCGCAGCGAGCAGGCGGTGAGCCCGGGAGATCCGCTCCTCGGCGCCTGGCTGCGCACGCTCTCGGCAGCGCTCCCGAAGCGCTGAGCCCCACCCGGTAGCTTCAGGCTCGGGCTTCGAGGAGCTGGCTCCGGAACCGAGCGGCGGCGGGCCCGAGCGGCGTTCCGGCGCGTTGCACAATCAGCAGATCGCGAGTCCAGCGTGACCCGGCGACCCGCACGGCCACGATGCGCCGATCCCGAGTGAGGACCGCGTGACGTGACACGAGCGCGACCCCGAGTCCCGCGGCGACCGCTTCCCGAATCGCCTCGGTGCTCCCCAGTTGCATCGCCGGCGTAAGCGTAACCCCCAGCTGGCCGAGATAGCGCTCCGCCACCCCGCGGGTGCTCGAGCCTTCTTCGCGGGCGATGTATGGTTCGCCCGCGATCGCACGCGCGCGTACGGCACGCTGCCCCGCAAACGGATGACCGCGCGGGACGATCAACACCAGTTCGTCCTGTACCCACCGCTCCGCCTCGAGCCCGGGTACGAGCGGCGCTTCGCCGATCACTCCCAACTCCACTTGCCCCGCCGCCACCCAGCGCTCGATCTCCCCGGTATCGCTGATCTGCAGGCTCAGGGCGATGCCGGGATGAGCCGCGTGGAACCGACCGAGCGCGGCCGGGAGGAGGTAGGTGCCGGGCGTCGTGCTCGCCCCGACGGTGAGTGCGCCGCTGCGCAGGCCACGCCACTCGCCCGCGGCCCGCTCTGCGCCGCGCAGCAGCCCCACCGCCTGGCGGGCGTATGGTTCGAGCAGGCGCGCCGCGGGCGTCGGGCGGACGCGTCGCCCGTGACGCTCCAGCAGCGCCACGCCGAAGTGCGCCCCGAGACCGTGCAAGTGTTCGGACACCGCGGGTTGGCTGATGTTGCGGGACTTGGCCGCCCGGCTCACGCCCCCGTGGTCGAGGACGGCGAGGAACAATTCCAAGCGGTGCAGGGTGAGACCAGGCTTTGCCATAAGGTATCCCCTATCTCTTCCATCAACATCTCGTAATTGTCCTATTTCGCAAGTCTGGCCAGACTTCACCTCAGGAGTCCGGTTCCGCCCCGCCCGAGCGAGAGGAGTTCCGGGACATGACCGAGAGCGTAGTCCTTCCCGCCGAACAGCAGGCCCCGCTCGAGGGAGTGATCACGGGCGAGGTCGTGCGGATGTACCAGGAAGTGGCCGAGCACCCGGAGGGTGAGTTCCACTTCTACCACGGCCGCCAGGCAGCCGAGCTGTTCGGCTACGAGCGCGACTGGCTCGACCGCGCGCCGCCCGGTGCCGTGGCATCGTTTGCCGGCGTGGGCAACCCGCACTTGCGCAGCCGGATCCAGCCCGGCGAGACGGTGCTGGACCTCGGGAGCGGGGCGGGGCTCGACGGCATCATCGCCGCATGGCAGGTGGGTCCCCTGGGCCGCGTGATCGGCCTCGATTTGAACCCGACCATGTGTCGCAAGGCTGAAGCGCACGCCGCGGCCTCAGGCGTGCGGATAGCGTGCCACGAGGGGCGGATGGAGGACATTCCCCTCCCCGACGGCAGCGTGGACGTCGTCATTTCGAACGGCGTCATCAACCTGTCCTTCCGCAAGCGTCGCGTGATCCACGAGCTGTTTCGCGTACTCAAGCCCGGCGGCCGGGTCTCCATCACCGACATCGTCAGCGCGAAGCAACTCTCGCAGTCCATCGTCAACGACCCCAAGCTCTGGGCCAGCTGAATCGGCGGTGCTCTCCCGGAGGGAGAGGTGTTTGCGTTGCTCGAGGACGCGGGGTTCAACCGGGTACGCTCGACCGTGGTCCCAGGCTTCGCGTTCCGCAAGGAATCAACGCGGGACGCCGCCGAAGCTTACGGCGTGAAGGCGGTGCTGTTCACGGCACAGAAGCCCGCACGCTAGGGACGTGGCCATGACCGCGCCGACCATCTCCACCGAAGCTCTGCGGGAGCTACTCGAGCAGGGGGCGCCGGTTACGGTGCTCGACGTGCGACCGCTCGCCGAGCACGCCGAATGGGCCATTCCCGGCAGCGTGCACGTCGACGCGTACGCTGCGTTGCGCCGCGGTGACCCGACTGCTCTCGCCGACTTCCACCCCACGAATGGCGGCCGTGTCGTGACCGTGTGCGCTGCAGGGAAGACGAGCATGCTCGCGGCTGAGCAGTTGCGCGCGCGCGGCCTGGACGCGGTGTCGCTCGAGGGCGGGATGCGCGCCTGGAGCCTGGCCTGGAACACCGCCGAGCTTCCGAGCCCCGGAGGCGCCGCGCGGATCGTCCAGCTGCGCCGCACCGGGAAGGGATGCCTCTCCTATCTCATCGGCTCGAGTGGTGATGCCGCTGTGATCGATGCGTCGCTCGATCCCCGTGTGTACCAACGCGTGGCCGACACACACGGCTGGCACATCCGCACGGTTCTCGAAACGCACGTGCACGCTGACCACCTGTCCCGCGCCCGCGCTCTTGCAGCCGACACGGGGGCGCTGCTCCGTCTTCCGGCGACCGATCGCGTCTCCTTCGCGTACGAGCCGCTGAAGGACGGCGACACCGTGCGAGTGGGATCCGCCCGGCTCCGGGCGCTGCGCACGCCCGGCCATACCGCCGAAAGCACCTGCTATCTGTTGGACGACCGTGCCCTGTTCACCGGCGACACAATGTTCCTGGGCGCTGTGGGCCGTCCGGATCTCGAGGCAACACCTGACGAGTCGCGCCGCCGGGCCCACTTGCTCTACGCGTCCTTGCACCGCCTGGTCACGTTGCCGCACGATACTGTCGTCCTGCCTGCCCATACGAGCGAGCCGGTAGCCTTTGATGGCCGGCCCATCAGCGCGACGCTGCGGGAGGTCCAGGAGCGGACGTCGCTCTTGTGTGAGACCGAGGAAACGTTCGTGAGCCAGATCCTCAGCCGGCTCCCGCCGACACCGCCGAACCATCACCGCATCGTCGCCCTGAACGAAGCCGGCACGCTTCCCGACAACGCCACAGAGCTGGAGGCAGGCGCCAATCGCTGCGCCGTTGCCTGAGACGCCGTCTCCCATCCGGCTCGGCCTCGGCGCCAACTGGCGTCAGTTCACGCTGCTCGTCGTCGTCAATGCCTTCGTCGGCGCCATGGTGGGGCTCGAACGCACCGTCCTCCCGCTGATCGCCCAGGCTGACTTCGGCCTCGTTTCGAAAACCGCCGTCCTCTCCTTTCTCATCAGCTTCGGTGTCGTGAAAGCGCTGGCGAACCTCTTCGCCGGCCAGCTCGCCGACCGGATCGGGCGCAAGCCGCTGCTGGTCGCGGGCTGGGTCGCCGGGCTCCCGGTGCCGCTGCTCATCATCTTGGCGCCGAGCTGGGGCTGGGTCGTCCTCGCCAACGTGCTGCTGGGCGTCAACCAGGGGCTGTGCTGGTCCACGACGGTGATTATGAAGATCGATCTCGTCGGGCCGGCGCGGCGCGGCCTGGCGATGGGGCTGAATGAGTTCGCAGGTTACGTCGCGGTGTCGCTGTCGGCGTTGCTCACCGGCTATCTCGCCGCCTCGCATGGCCTCCGGCCGGCGCCCTTTTATCCCGGAATCGCTTTCGCCGTCCTCGGACTGGTCCTCTCGGTTTTCGTCGTCCAGGAGACTCACGGCCACGCCCGCGCGGAGGCACGCCAACGCGGTTGGGACGCACCCCGCCCGCGCTTCGCCCACATCTTGCTGCTCACCAGCTGGCAGGACCGCGCGCTGTTCGCCGCGAGCCAGGCGGGCATGGTCAATAATTTGAATGACGGGATGGTATGGGGACTCATCCCCGTGTTTCTCGCCGCGCGCGGCCTCGCGCTCGACCGCATCGGCGTCGTGACCGCGGCCTATCCGCTGGTGTGGGGAATAGGGCAGCTTGGGACCGGAGCACTGAGCGACCGCTGGGGACGGAAGTGGATGATCGCGGGCGGGATGTGGGTGCAGGCGGCCGGCATCGCGGCCTTTGTCATGGGCCGCTCGTTCGCGTCCTGGATGGCCGGCGCCATGCTCTTGGGAATCGGGACCGCACTGGTTTACCCTACCCTACTCGCGGCCGTGTCGGACGTCGCGCACCCCGATTGGCGGGCGAGTGCCGTGGGAGTTTACCGGCTGTGGCGTGACTCCGGCTACGCCACAGGCGCGCTCGCCGCTGGGCTCCTGTCGGACGCGTTCACCATGCCCTTCGCCATCGGCGCGATCGCAGCGCTGACCTTCGTCTCGGGGGTCGTCGTAGCCAGCGCCATGTACGAGACGCTGCCGGACCGATAGACGGGCTCGCGCGTATTCTCGGCCCCGCCGTCAGTTCGGCGGTCGTTTCACTCCGTGAGGGCCGACGGTTACGGATTCGCGGTGCCGTTGAAGTACGTCAGCGCCTTCGCCCATACCTGCACTCCGACCAGGCGACCGCCGCGGCGACCCTGTAGATCCCCTTGCACGAAGTGGATCCCGCCGTAGCGCCGCGAAATCCCCGCCTGATTGGCGGCGTCAGCAAGCGTCGCCCAAGACAGCGTGACGTCCGTCGCCGGCACAGCGCCAGGCTCTACCTTTGAGCTCCCGGTCCGCACAGTCGCAGACGCGCCGAACGCGTCGCTGCCGGTGAACGCCTTCAGGACCTCCGCCGCCGCAGCGCTGAAAGCGCTATGGCCGGAGATGAATTCCGGGAAGGGCGGCGTGACAAACGTCACCGGCTGATACGGCTCCCAGTCGGCTCCGTCGATGACGCGCGTTCCACGATACGGGCCCGCCCACGCGCGCACCTTCTTGCCAGCGAACAGGAAATGCACTGCCGTGACGGGACGCACTTAGTCGTAGGCGCGCTTGCAGTCCCAAGCAACGATGCCGGCGTCGAACACCGCGTTCGCCAAGGCGAAGAACAACTTCACGTCCTGGTCCAACGTGTGGCCGTCGTGCTGCGACACGAACTGCCCGAAAAGCATCCAGTGGCCCGCTGGCAGCTCCGAGTTCGGGCCGTCGGCCCAGTACTCGGCGATCGCTTTCTGGATATCGGTCAGCCGCGCGCTGTAGTGCAAGATCTGCTCGGCCTGCACGCGGTAGCCGCCGAAGGGAAACAGGTTCCCCACCTCCGGCGGGCGGAACTGGGAGTCCGAGGTTAACGCGAACGGCACCACGCGTCCCCAGTGCGGCGCGATGAAGCCCGGCGTCACGGTGCCGCCGTGTCCGTCGGAGATACGCAGGGGCTGCCATCGGTTGGGGTCGTTGATGTGATCGGGATCGTTTACCGGCGCGTAACCCGTGTAGTCGGAATACGCGCCCGGGTGCAGGTCACCCAGCTGATTCGCGCCGTCGTGGTGGCGGAACGCGATCACAGCGGCCGCCACCAAGTTGCCGACGCCGGCCGCTGTGACGACGTCAGTCGAGCGGTTCTCCGGATCGTAACCGAGACTCGCCATCAGGTCGTTGAACAGAGGCGTCTGGGTAGGAAAGAGGTCGACCAACGCCCGGTAAGCGGCGAAGCTCACGGCTTCGTTTTTGCTGGCGAGCGTGCGCTCGACAGCAGGGCGTCGTAACGACCCGCCGAGGCGCGTGCCAACCGCCTGGTCGTCGTACGCCGCCCAAGCGTCGTACATCGCGGTGTGCGCGACGGCGAGGGCTCGCGCGACGATCGGAGGACCCAGTCTCGTCACGCGGATCGCCTGCAGCGCCGCGTTGTCCCACCGAATCGTGACGTTGTCCGTCGTGGCCGCAACGTCCTGCGGTGCGGCAGCGCTGCCCCGGTCGGGGCGCGGGGACACCGCGTCCTCCTCGACCGAAAGCGAGGGACGCGCTCCAACCTAGCTTTGGGTCGTCGTCAGCGACGGCGACTTTAGTGGATCGTGATCTGCCCCGTCGTCAGCGTCTCCATGGCTAGATCATAGTTGCCATTTGCGGGCGCCACATCTCCGGCCACGCCGTCGAACGCCCCCAAGACCGTGAGCTGCAATGTTGCGACCCCCGCGCCCCCGGGCGTGACCGCAACGACAAACGGGATATCGCGGAAGGTCGACTGCACACCAGGGCCGGCCGCGTTCAGCACCTTCACGGTGGCGGTGCCGCTGAAGCTGAGCCCGTCCGGCGACCCGCTCGTCACTGGCCCCTGCACGGCCATCAGGTGCAGTCCGAGGAAGTTCGCGTTGCCGGCCATGAGACACGTGAAGTGTCCTCGCGCCGATCCGTCACCCGCGATCACTGCCGCGAAGCCGAAGTGCGACCCGTCGACGTCTCCGTCGCCGTCGAGATCGGCGCCGAAGGTCGTGGTGCCGCCGCCCGTAACCTGCACTGCGTGCGCCAACGGCGCGGCCGCGAGGTCGCTCGATATGGCGGCGCGCGGAGCGAAAGCATCTCCTGGAGCGGCACACGCGGCCAGCCCGAGCGCCGCCGCCACTATTGCGGTGTAATGCAGAGAGTGTTGCATGGTTCCTCCCTGGCGGTGACGGGGGCGACTTGCGCCGCCCCCGTGGATGTGTGCCCTAATCGATCACGTGGAACGCGGTCCGGTTTCCAGCAA
>QHTT01000082.1 GCA_003220935.1 Gemmatimonadota bacterium | reverse complement strand
CTCGGCGATCGTGCCATCGAACAGGAAGTTATCCTGCAGGACCACGCCGAGCTGGCGGCGGTAGCCGGCCAGGCGCAGCGCAGCCAGGTCCCGGCCGTCGACGCGAATCCGGCCTGACTTGGGACGGCTGAACGCCAGCACGAGGCTGATCAGCGTGCTCTTCCCCGCTCCGGACGACCCCACCAACGCTGTGGTCGAGCCCGGCGCGGCGCGGAAGGACACGTGCTTCAAGACCTCCTTCTCCGGCACGTACTCGAAGCTCACGTCCTCGAACACGACGTCCCCGCGCACTTCGTCGACCTCGGCGCGCGCGCCATCGTCCGAGTCCTCGGTCACGAGCTTGCGGATCTCCTGGATGCGGTCGAGCCCGGCGAACGCCTCGGTGATCTGCGTGCCGATGGACGCGATGTTGATGAGCGGCAGCGCCACCAAGCCGACAAAGATGGCGTACATGAAGAGATCGCCCAGCGTCATGACGCCGGTGAGCACCGCATGACCGCCCTCCAGAATCATCAGGATGCCGATGGCGCCGATGATGATCGTGGCGAATGAGCCCACGCCGGAGATGCCCGTCATGGTGGCGGCGATGTTGCGAAACAGGGTGTTCGCGCCGCGCGTGAACACCAAGCGCTCACTGCGCTCGGCGTGGTACGCCTTGACGATGCGGATGCCGCCCAGCGTCTCGCCCAGGCGTCCCGTTACCTCGGCGTTGATTTTGCCGCGCTCCCGGAACAGCGGCCGCAGCTTGGTGAAGGCGAACGCCATGCCGCCGCCGAAGCAGCCGAGCACGAGGATCGCGATCGCCGTGAGCCGCCAGTTCAGGACGAAGAGGACGACCAACGCCGCCGCGCCCGTGAGCAAGCCACCGATCAGCTGCACCAGTCCCGTGCCGACGAGGTTGCGGATGCCTTCCGCGTCGGTCATGATGCGCGAAATGAGGATGCCGCTCTTGGTCGAATCGAAGTAGCTGATGGGCAAGCGCAGCACGTACGCCTGCACCGTGCGGCGCATGTCCGTGATGGCCCGCTGCGCCGCGACCCCGAGGATCTGCGACAAGCCGAACCCCGTGACCGCCTGGACCAACGTCGCCGCGCCCGCCGCGAGCGCGAGCGGCAGCAACAGCTCCGGATGGTGCTGGCCGATCACGCGGTCAATGACCCACTTGGGAGACGCGGGCAGCACAAACCCCGCAATCCGGTTGACGAGCAGGAGCACGAGCCCCAGCGACAGCCGTTTGCGGTGGGCGTAGATGAGGCCGCGGGCTTCCTGCCAAGCGCCCGGGCTGATCGCGGGCTTGCTGGGTCGCGTTGCAGCGTCGGCCATAGGCGTGGGAATCTAAACTCGCCACGCCACGACGTACTAGGCTCTGCCCCGCTCGAGTCCGCGAGCTACGACGTCGCGGCCCGCGACGCGGATACCTGAAGCTCCACGAACAAGCGAATAGTACCGAAGACCGTGTCGCAGTCGTACGCGCCGCTGCCTTTGGCTGAGAGGGCGTCGCCCGTCACGGCGCCCATGAACGACGTGCTGCTCTCCAGACGACAACCCGACCGAGCCGCGCCATCCTCCCAGATGTCAGCTCCGCCTCCGGGGAGATCGGCCGTGAACGTCACGTCGCCGTCTACGCCCACGGTGCCGGCGAGCGTGCCGGAGTCCTCGTCACAATCGCCCGCAGACGGCACCACGAACGTGCCGGAGAAGCTGTTGTCGGCCTGCGTCCCGATATTGAGGGTTCCCTTGCACGTAAGGCTCCTGTGCTGCCCGGTCGATGTGCTGACCGTCGCTACGCCCGTTCCGTGGTAGCTGCCCTGGACATTGGGAACCGCCGCGGCCGCCGCGTCGAGCGCGCCCGGAGCGGCGGGACCCTGGTCACAGGCGAGGACGAGGGCGGAGCTGATGAAAGCCAACAGACGATGCATATGTGCCTCCGTCGCAAAATCGAGCGCCGGACGGCAGCGGCAACCCGCGTGCCCACGCGCCGAGGCGCACGTTGGCCCGCCGCCGCACCACTTCGCGGCGACCGTTCCAGCGGGAATGCCACGCAACGATGCACTGCGTCGCGCGAGCTAGAGACCCTTCAAGAACCTGACGAGCGCGTCCCGGTCGGCGGGCGACAACCTCAGGAATCGGCCGCGTGCCCTGGCGGCTTCTCCGCCGTGCGCCTGGATCGCTTCGTCGATGGACGCCGCCCGGCCGTCGTGCAGGTAGGCCGTCTTAAAGCGTAGTCCCATCAGCGGCTCGGTGCGGAATTCCGCGGGCCGAGCCCGCGCGAGACAGATATCGGCCAGGTCCGGCCCTAGATCGTGAAGCAGCAGGTCGGAGTACGGCTGCACGATCTTGAGGCTCAACGCGCTCACGCGGTTGGGACCGGTCACGAGCACAGGAACATGGCACGAGGCGCACCCGAGCCCCAAGAAGACTAAGCCGCCACGCCGCTCCACAACGGTGCGCGGCAGCGGGGCTGGGGGCGCGAGCAGCTGCACGAACGCTGTCGCCGCGTCCGTTGCCTCCCGCGTGAGCTCCGGCTCGGGGGTCGGATCAACACCTGCGGGGAACGGGTGGCCCCGGATCGTCGCCTCGCTTGGCTCGTCCGGGCTTGTGATCCCCATCTCATTGGCGAACGCCCCGGCGTTGAACTCCCGCAGCGTTGCGAACTGGGCCTTGCGGCCGAAGCGGCCGAGCCGCCCGTCCGCTGTGCGGTTGGGACGCCCGGATACGCCGTCGCCGTTGCGGTCGAAGGGGTCGGCGAACGCCAGAATCTCCGCCTCCGGCACGGCCTCCAGCAGCCCGAACCCCAGCAAGCTCGGCGTCGTCCGATGCGCCGTGCCGGTGGCCTCGGGGAGCGGCGGCTCCTTGCCGATCCCGAGCGCGGTGTGCAGGGCCGCGGTGACGCTGTCCTGGATGACCGGCCCGCCTATTGCGCTGAGGTCGTCGCAGGCGCCGTAATGGAACGCGGCCTGGTGCGTCTCCACTTCCTCGCCGCCGGCGCCGACGACGGGGTCTTCATGGCACTGGCTGCACGCGGTGTTGTTGAAAAGGGGGCCCAACCCCGTAGCGGGCGTGAATTCGGTTTGGAACACGCCGCGACCCCGCTCGAACAGGGCGCGCTGACCGAGCGTCAGGAACGGCAGCGGATCGCCGGGCTCGCGGGCAGCAACGAGGAACGCGGGGTTGGTGTCGGGTGCCGCTTCGGCACCGGTTGCCCGTCCCCCGAGCGGCTGCCGATCGCACGCCGCGACTTGGGCGAGCAAGGTGGCGAGCAGCGGCGCAGCTGGCAGCCTGCGGAAGAGACACAGGGCGCGGCTGTGCTGGGGCATGTTACCTCCCGTGCACTAGCCGTGTGCCACGATCTCGCGGTCTCGAATCGGGCGGGAAACGGACCCCAGGGCGGCGAAAGTGGCTCACGCGTGAGCATTGTCGCCCGGGCGCACCCCCAGGATAACACACCGGTCAGAGGGCGGGGGGTATTCGGATCACCGCAGCACCGGTCACGTGGCGGGTGCTGCGTCGCGGTCACGTCCTGAAACGGTTCTCCTCCAGGCGGCGGGATTCCCGCATGATGATCCGGAACACCGCCGCCAGCGCGGATCCGTCTAGCGGACCAGCGTTCGTGTCCGCAACGTTCCTCAGCACGTCGCGTTCACGCGCCGGAACGTGCAGCGGTAACCCCGCAGCGTGCTTCGAGCCCGCGACCTTCAGCGCGAGGCGCGCCCGCAGGTTCAACAGCCGCACCAGCACTCCGTCCAGATGGTCGATCTCCTCACGCCAGCGCTCGATCTCGCTGGGATGCGTCGGCGGCGAGCGCCGCGAGCTAGCCAGAGAAGGCGCCATGACTCGTCTCCATTCACCAGAAAAAAAATGCCCCCGATCTGCTCGGGAGCCGGAACGACATCGGGGTGACCTGTGTCTTACGTCAGCTGATCACACACACGCGCCCACCGCTCCCGGGGTCGTTGAAGCGGTAAAACGCAAATCGCGTCGAGTCCGCGTGGTGTAGGGTCACGAGGACCAATACTAGGGGGCTGGCGCCGCGTTGGGAAGGGCGAAGTAAAATGTCGCGCCTTCGTTCAGTTTTCCCTCTGCCCAGATCCGCCCGTCATGCCGGTCGATGATGCGCTGAGCGAGCGCGAGCCCGACTCCGGTTCCCTCGAACTCCTCCACGTGGTGTAGCCGCTGGAACACGCCGAACAGCTTGTCTTTGAAGCGCATGTCGAATCCGGCGCCGTTGTCCTTCACGTAGCACGTGACTTCACTTCCCTCCCGCCGCGCCCCGATTTCGACCCGTGGATGCGAGCGATTGCGGCTGAACTTGAAGGCGTTACCGATGAGATTGGCCAGTACCAGGCGCAACAGGGTCGCGTCCCCGGCGACCGTGGGCAAGGGATGGATGGTGACTTCCACGGCGACGCCGTTGGCGGTGCGCCGCAACTCGTCCACGACCGACTCCGCCTGCGCCGTGAGGTCGACGGACGTCGTGACCAGGGCCTGCCGGCCGACGCGTGAGAAGTTGAGCAGCGCATCGATGAGCTGACCCATGCGCTGGGCGCTGTCGCGGATCACCCCCAGCAGACGCTGCCCGTCGGCGTTGAGGGTCGACCCATGGTCCTCATGCAATGCCCGGGCAAAGCCGTCGATGGCGCGCAACGGCGCGCGGAGATCGTGCGAAACGGAATAGCTGAACTTTTCGAGCTCGGCGTTGGAACGGGCGAGCTCCTGCTCGACACGCCTCCGCTCGGTCACGTCCCGCACGATGGCCAGTACCCCCACGGTCTGTCCGCTGTCACCGATGAGGGGTGAGTACCGCGCTTCGAAGACGGAGCGGGCTGCGGGCTCGCGCGCGCTGTAGCGGCCGCCTTCCGCAGTCACCGTCTGGCCTTCGAAGGCCGCCGCGAAGTGCTTGTCCTCGCCGGTGTCCTTGAAGAACGGGAACACCTCGAGCGCCGGCCGCCCCAACACTTCCTCGGCGCGCAGGCCGCTGATCCGTGCCATGCCGTCGCTCCACAGGGTGCAGCGGGACTCCCGGTCGAACGCCAGGATCCCGTCCGTGCTCGAGTTGATCAGTTGCTCGATGAAATCCTTCTGGCGACGCAGCTCTGCTTCGGCCCGCCGGAGCTCGGTCAGATCCCGGGTCACCTTGGCGAAGCCGACCAGGGCCCCCTGCGCGTCCCGAATCGGCGTGATCACCACATTGGCCCAGAAGCGGGAGCCGTCCTTGCGGACGCGCCACCCTTCGTCCTCGAACTCGCCGTCCCGGACCGCCCGCTCCAGCTCCCACTCCGGCCTTCCCTGGGCCACATCGTCCGGGGGATAGAAGCGGGAGAAATGCCGGCCCAGAATCTCGTCGGCGCGGTATCCCTTGATCCGCTCGGCCCCCGCGTTCCAGCTGACGACCCGTCCCTCGCGATCGAGCATGAGGATCGCATGATCCTTGACACTCTCTACCATCAGGCGGAGCCGCGCTTCGCTCTGGCGCAGCGCCGTTTCCGCCCCGCGGCGCTCCGTCAGGTCACGGGACAGCTCGGCAAAGCCAAGCAGCGCTCCGTCGGCGCCCCGCAGCGGAGTGACGACGACGTTCGCCCAGAAGCGGGAGCCGTCCTTGCGCACCCGCCACCCTTCGTCCTCCCACCGCCCCTCTGCCGCGGCTACCTCGAGCCCCCGCTCCGGTTTGCCCGCCTGCACGTCCTGCGGTGGATAAAACCGGGAAATGTGCTGTCCGAGAATCTCCTGGGCCGAGTACCCCTTGATGCGCTCGGCCCCGGCGTTCCAGCTCACCACCCGCCCTGTGGGATCGAGCATGAACAGCGCATACTCTTTCACGCCCTCCACCAGCAGCCGGAACCGCTCCTCCGTCTCGCGCAGGGCCTGTTCCGCCCGGTGTCGCCCGGTCAGGTCGCGCGTGACTTTCGCGAAGCCGAGCAGCGCGCCGTCGGCGCTCCGCAAGGCGGTGATGACGACGTTCGCCCAGAAGCGGGAGCCGTCCTTGCGGACCCGCCAACCCTCGTCCTCGCACCGCCCCTCCGCCGCAGCCACCTGGAGCTCGCGTTCGGGTTTCCGCGCCTGCACGTCCTCCGGGAGGTAGAAGCGGGAAAAATGCTCCCCCACGATCTCCTCGGCCGAGTACCCCTTGATCCGCTGGGCCCCGACGTTCCAGCTCGTCACCCGCCCCGTGACGTCCAGCATGAAGATGGCGTAGTCTTGCACGCTCTCCACGATCAAGCGGAAGGGCTGCTCGCTGTCGCGGAGCTCCGTCGCCACGGAGCGAGGCTCGGGGGACGGGACGTTGCGTTTGCGGGGCGTCATGCCTGAAAAAGTAGGCTCGGGCCGCGGCCTACGTCCAGCCCGGACAGGACCGGCCCCTGGCCCCTCCTGGTCACACCCGTCCGACGCGCAGCGCCACGGGCCAGCGCACCGACCGCACGGCCGGCTCCTTGCCCCAAAGGTGGGCGAGCTCGCGGTGGAACGCTTCGAGCCGGGCACGACCTTCGGCCTGCTCGAGCGCCCAGACCGCCGACCACGTCTCCACGTACCCGATCAGATCGACCAGCGTCCAGCTTGCCTGCATCTCGAAGTGAGGCGTGACGATTTCGGAGAAGGGAAACGCCAGGGAGCGGTAGCCGTCCTCGACGTGCCGCCGCTCGGGCAGCCAGTACGAACCCAAGACGTCCACATAGAAGCGATCGACGAGGTGATCGATCGCGTGATCGACGCGGACTAGTCCATAGGTCACGAGGGCGACGAGCGCACCGGCTCGTCCCACGCGCCTCACCTCGGCGTAGTAGGCGGGGAGATCGAACCAGTGCGCGGCTTGCGCGGCCACCGCGAGGTCTGCGACACCCGGGGGCAGCCCGCTCGCTTCCGCGGGCGCGCACGCGTACGCCACGTTCGGGTGTGGCGCGGCGTGCGCGATCTGCTCAGGGCTTGCGTCGGTCGCGATCACACGCGCGAAGCGTTCCGCCAGCAGCACCGAGAGCTGGCCCGATCCGCATCCGGCATCCCACGCGAGGTCGCGCCGCGGCGCAGACTCGGCAAGGAAATCCACCAGTGCGGCGGGATACGTCGGGCGATGGGCGGCGTAGGCGGCCGCTACGTCGGAGAAATGATCCTGAAAGCGGCGCATGATCTTCCGGTAACCTACCCGTCGGGCGAAGCCGACGCACTCGTCGACGCGCGGCGGCGTGAACGCTCCCGGCTTCCAGGTTATCTTGCGCATCTCGCATGACGGTCCCAACCCCCGTCTGGTCGCGCCCCGACGACGCCGTGCGGCAGGCCCAGCTCGACGCGATGAAGCGGCGGGCTACCGGACTCTTGGCCCTGGCGGCGGCGGTGTTCGGCGCGGCGACCGCGTTCGAGGGCCAGTACCCCTGGCTCGGCTACGTGCGCGCCACCGCGGAGGCCTCGCTCGTCGGCGGCCTCGCTGACTGGTTCGCCGTGACGGCGTTGTTCCGCCGGCCCCTCGGCCTGCCGATCCCGCACACCGCGATCGTGGCCACCCGCAAGGAGCGCATCGGCCGCATCCTCGGGAGCTTCGTGCAGAACCACTTCCTATCCCACGACGTGATCGCCGCCAAGCTCGAGACGATGCACCTCGCCGAGCGCGCCGCGCGCTGGCTCAGCCAGCCCGAGAACGCCCGTCGGGTGGCCCAGCATGTCGCCAGCGGGGTCGCCAAGACGCTCGAGGCCCTGCCAGACGACGAGATGCGCCGGCTGGTGCACCAGGTGGTCAGCGCCCGCTTGCGTGCGACCCGGGTGGCTCCCGCGCTCGGTAAGACGCTCTCACTCCTGCTCGTGGCCGATGGGCATCAAGAGCTGTTGAGCGAAGCCGTCCGGCTCGCGGCACAGGCGGTGCACGACAACCACGAGCTGATCCGGGACCAAGTGCGTGCCGAGAGCCCGTGGTGGGTCCCGGGCGTCGTGGATGAGAAGATCTACGAGCGGATCGTCGGGGCGATCGAGCGGTTGCTGCGCCAGATCGCGACCCACCCCGGCCATCCGCTGCGCGCGACGTTCGACGCCGCGCTGCGCGACCTCATCGACCGGCTGGAGCATTCACCCGAGGCCATCGCGCGCACCGAAGCCATGAAGGAAGACTGGCTCGCCGAGCCGGGCGCGGCCGAGCTGTCGGCCCGGTTGTGGGAGACGACGCGTCGTGCCATCGTGACCTACGCCACGCAGGCGAGCGCGACAGCGCCGCGTCCGCTCGAGCAGGGGATCGGCGCGTTCGGCGCCGCCGTGGCCGGCAACAGCGCGCTGCTCGAGGAAATCGACACGCTGGTGATCGATCTGACAGTATCCGTCGTCGCGCAGTACCGACAGGAGATCGGGGACTTCATCGCCCAAACGGTGGCCGGCTGGGACCCGGAGGCCACCTCCCGACGGTTCGAGCTGGCAGTCGGACGTGACTTGCAGTTCGTCCGGATCAACGGGACCTTGGTGGGCGGCCTGGTCGGCCTGGCGATCTATACGCTCTACCACCTCTGGCACTGAAGGCCCATGAGCCGCAGCACCGTGGTGACTCTGCTCGTTACCGCCGCCCGCCTGGCGGCACAGGACACGCCGCTCGACGCGTTCCGCGCCAACATCGCGGCGATCCACGCGCGGGACCGCGCGGCGTATCTCTCCCGCTACCTCCACACGCCGGCGCTTGCGCGCGTGGGGCCCGACGGGTTGCGACAGGGCTATGACGACTTCGCGCGCGGCACGGGCGCCGGGTGGCCGGACACGTTGGTGGCGACGCACCTGCGCATCGTCCCTGTGTCGCCCGACGTCGCCTACGGCGTGTACCGCTACCGGGTGGTGGATTCGAGCGGGAGCGCCCGAGGCGTGAGCGAGCGCGTCTTCGTGCGCACACCCGCCGGCTGGAGGGTGGCCGTCACGACGGCGTTCCCAGCGGCGAGCGTGCCGCCTCCCCCGATGGCGCTCGTCGGCGGTACGCTCGTGGACGGCACGGGCGCCGCTCCGCTCGCCAACGCCGTGGTCGTGATGCGGGGCGGGCGGATCGCCTGCGCAGGATCACGCGGCGCCTGTCCCGTGCCGGCCGACGCCGACACCGTCAGTGCCGCTGGGAAATGGATCATCCCGGGACTGATCGACGCCCACGTGCACTTCTCCCAGACCGGCTGGGTGGACGGGCGACCCGATGCGCTGGACCTGCGAGACCGCTACCCCTACGAGCAGGTCGAGGCGGAGCTGCACGCCACGCCGGAGCGTTTCTACCGCTCCTACCTCTGCAGCGGCGTCACCGCGGTGTTCGACGTGGGCGGCTACCCGTGGACGCTCGAGCTTCAAGAGCGCACCGCCCGCAGCACCACCGCTCCGCGCGTCGTGGCCGCGGGCCCGCTGCTCTCGACGATCGACTTCTGGCTCAATCTACCCGATCAGCGCCAGTTCATCTACATGTCGGATGAGACCGCGGTGCGCGCGGCAGTGCGCGCCCACAAGGCCTGGGGTGCCGCGGCGGTCAAGGTGTGGTACATCATGCCGCCCCAGCCTCCCGACACCGCCCGCGTCTCCGCACTGGTGCACGCCGCAGGGGACGAGGCGCGCAAAGTCGGGCTGCCGCTCATCGTGCACGCTACCGGGTTGTGGGAGGCCAAGGACGCGATGCAGGCCGGGGCGCGAGTGCTGGTGCACTCGGTCTGGTCTGGGCCGGTGGACGACGAGTTCCTGGCGCTCGCGCGACGCGGGGGAACCATCTACGTGCCGACGCTCACGGTGCCCGACGGCTACCGCCAGGTGGCGGCGCGCCGGTTCGAGCGAGACCTTCAGCCGCTCGCGTGCGTCGACCCGGCGACCCGTGCCAAAGCCCTGGCGACCGACACGGTGGCCCCGGCGCAGCGCCCCAGCGCCGCCGCGGTCGCAGAGCGATCCGCCCGCACGGCCCGCACGCTGGCCCAGGGGCTGGCGAACCTCAAGCGCGTGCACGACGCCGGGATTCCGGTGGGGCTGGGCACCGACGCCGGCAACCCGCTCACGCTACATGGCGCTTCGGTGTTCGCGGAGCTCGAGGCGATGCAGGCGGCGGGGCTCAAGCCTGTGGACGTCCTGCTCGCGGCGACCCGCACCGCGGCGCGTGCGGCCGGGGCCGCCCTCGACAGCGCAGGCACGCTCACCGCGGGTGCCGTCGCGGACCTCGTAGTGCTGGATGCCGATCCGCTCGCCGACATCCGTAACGTGCGTCGCATCGCACTGGTCGCCCGGAGCGGCGAGATCTACACGCGGCGCGAGCTCGAGTATCGGTAATAGCAGGGTGCTGAAGGAGTCCGTGGAGTGGTTGCGACCGGTGATTGCACGGGCTGAAGCCCGGCCTCGGCCGCCCTGTCGTCCTGAAGGACGCTCGCACACGAGCGTCCTTCGAGGACCGCACCCATAGCACAGCGCCTTGCCGAGCCCCCTTCAGCGCGGGAATCGCCGCCCACCCGGGGCCTTGAGCGCATCTGGGAGCTTCGCCCACTGGTCTGCGGTCAGCACGCCGCGGGCGCGCTCCAGCGCCTGGCGCACGTGCTCGCGCCCCTCAGCCAGCTTGGGGCGGAGCCGCGCGAACAGGATGCTGGGATCGGGACGGTCGCCCGCCCGCTGGACCGTTGCCTGCAGTGAGTCCGATACGGCCCGGTTCTGCGCGTCGAGCGAATCCGAGATGGTCTGAAGCGCGCTGACCTGCTCGGGAGAGAACTGGAGCGAATCGCGGAACCCCAGGATCGCGCTGATCGGATTGGGGAGAATCCGCGCGAACCGCGCGGCGAAATCGGCAGGCCCCTCACCCTCGGGCTCCGGGACCAGGCCTCGCCCTCCCTCGCCGCGGCGTCCCCCGCCCCCGAAGGCGGATCGCAGCCGATCGCGCGTGCGATCGGGGCCGATCGTCATGTGCGCCTGCACGGCGAGCTGGAAGGGCACGATGGCGCCGCCGTTGGCGCCGGCAGTCGCCCCGAACCGGCCGTTCACGGCGTAACGGTACCGCCTGGCGGCAGGGTCGAAGCCGCGAACGTAGAGCAACACCGGATCCGGCGCGGCGACGAACCCCCAGCCGCGCAGGCCGGCCGCGCCGTGCAGCCACTCGTCCAGCCCCCCGAGCAGATTCACCGTGAGAATCGACAAGGTGAGCCGCCGGTCCAGCCCGAAGTACGCCGGCCGCCAGTTGATCTGCAGGTCGAGCGACGGCTGCCACGGTCCCGCGCAGGAATTGCGCGCAGCCACGCGCCCCAGCTGGCTCTGCAAACAGTCGCGCACTCGCGGCGACGCCGTCGCCAGCAGCGCCCCCATCCCGTTCGCGACGGCCGTGTCGGGCGCCGCCGCCGGATCGAACACGAGCGCCCGGTCGTTGCGCGCCCCGTCTCCGTTGATGTCGGAGCCCACGAGCGGTGTGAACGGCGCCCCGGAGGTGACGCGGCCGATGGCGGTCAGCTCGAGCGCGGCGGTGATGGGATAGGTGACGGTGCCGAGGAACGAGTGGCGCCGCTCGAAGCCGCTCGTCGCCCACTCGCCCACGTTGGGGTCGCCGGCCGTGGACGGCGCCGCGAATCCTTGCGTCGCCGCGCAACACGAGAACGACGACTGGTCGCGCGCCCGGGTGAGCGTGTACGACAGCTGGAACGTCGCGCCGCGCGACGTGAAGCCGCCGAAACCGAGCGTGAGCTGCCGCGAGTCGGACTGGAGGTCCGAGCCGATCGCGATGACCTGCCCGAACTGGGGACGCACACGGGATTGTTGCAGGCTGAGTGCGCCGGTTGCGGGGACGATCGAGTCCGCAGGCACGTAGACCGGCCGATTGGCTTCGTCGGCAAGGGTGAAACGTGGCGTCGCCACGAGGTTCAGATCGCGGAACCCGTACTGGCTCCTGCCACGGGCGTAGCTCGCGTCCATCGAGACAGTGTAGGTTCCGAGCACCCGCCGCTGGACGCCGAGCGAGGCGCGCCAGGCGTGCGGCGCGGCGTAACCCGGGTCGAACACCGTCGCGTTGGGGTGCGGGCTGATCGTGACGGCGGTGGCCGTGTCCACGCATTGCGACGGAATGCTCGCGGGATCCTGTGTGTACTGTGTCCAGTCCGGGGTCGGCACCGCCGACCCGACGCATACCAGCTGTGCCTCGGCGTTCGACAACCCCGGCGCCGCCAGCGCAGCAGCGTAGAGCGTGGTCGGTGTCAGGCTGCGGAAGTCCCCCACGCCGCCACGCACGATCGTACCCGTCGGCCCACCGGGCCCCACCCCGCCACGACCGCCCAAGGTCCACGTGAAGCCGATCCGCGGCGACACGTGCACCTCACTGGGGATCCGGTCGGTTCGCATGCCGAACAGGGAATCGATGGCGGGGTTGAAGGCGGGCGCACCGCTGAAGCGAGCCGCCTCGAGCCGAGTGCCATAGGTGAGCTGTACGCCGTTCCCCGTCCGCCAGATGTCGCCCAAGTACAACGCGCCGTTCCACCCTGTCCCGGCCTGCTCGAGCGGGGCGAGCGTGCGGGTGAACTGCGCCGGGCGGTCCGAGGCGAGCGCGTCGAGCGATTGAAACACGTACGTCCCGTATTGGTTCGGCGCCTGAACGGCACGTAGTCGCGCCCCACTCGCGTAAGCGCCGAGCTTGAGGCGGTGCGCCGCTCCCCCAGACAGCCAGGAGAGCTCCTCGGTCACTTCCCCGCTCGCGTTGTCGGTATGCTGGGGGAAGCCCGGGTTGCCGCCGAAGGCGAGGGTTGCGATCCCCCGGCCGCTGCCCGCGAGATCGGAGCCGACCTGCACGCGCCCTTCCGGCAGCTCGAGAAACCCGCTCGCGTCCGACCGGTCGCGCGACACGTAGCCGCGCACTTCGTTGATGAACCCCGCGCCGAAGTGCGACGCGAGCGACGCCATGACACCCCCGGCCCGCTGCGACCGCGTTCCCCCGGTGGCCGGGAGCGCCAGCGGGCTCACGCGCGTCGGATCCTGCGAAGTCCAGCGCCCGTCCAACCGCAGCATCAGCGTTTGCGCGTCCGTGATGTTCCAGTCGATGCGGAGCAAGGCGACCGAGTTGTCGGTGGCGCGGTCGCCCGGGAGATCGGGAACGGTCATGGGAGCACCGGTCGTTCCCGCGAGCGCGAGAAACCGCGCCGCCGAGTCCGGGCTCACTCCGAGCCGCTCGAGGCTCGCCGCATCGGCCGTGGCGAGCGATGGCAGTGCCTGTCCGCGCCAGCGCCCTTGTAACGCGCCGAATGCGAACAGCCGGTTCGGCACGACGGGCCCGCCGATACCGCCGCCCAGCTGGTTCTGGGTGTACCCCTGATCGAACGGCGACGCGCTGACGCCGCCCCAGGCGAGGTCGCGATCGCGCAGGGCATACGTGAACGACCCCTGTGGCACATTGGTGCCGCTGCGGGTGGTGGACGCGACGAGCCCGCCCGAGAACTGGCCACGCGCCACGTCGTACGTGCTGGTCACGACGCGCGTGGTGCGCAGCGCGTCCTGCGGCACGCTCCCCGAGCCGAACGACAGACCGTCCAACGTGATGTTGTTGGCTGTAGCGCGCTGCCCCGCGACCGAAAAGGCGGCGCTAGTGGAGTCGGTCTCACTGATCGCAACGACGCCAGGGGCGAGCGTGGCGAGAGTGTTCAGGTCGGAAGCGTCGATCGGCAGGCGGGCCACTGCCTCGGGGGTGAGGTTGCGCTCAGTCGAGCCCGGTGTCGGTCGCTCGGCGCCGCGCTGCGGCGCCCGCGCCCGCACCGTCACCGCATCCAACGACACGGCGACCACGTCCATCCGCACGTTGGCGACGAGGCGGTCCTCGTCCGCCTGCCGCGCGACCGTGACCCGAGCCGGCGCCATCCCGAGATAGCGCACGACGAGTTGATATTGCCCGCCGCCGTCGGGGAAGAGAATGGTGAACCGCCCACGAGCATCGGTGGTGCGCTGGCGCGACACCTGAGTCTCGAGCGAGGTCGCCTGCACCACCGCACCCGGGAGAGGCTGGCTGTCAGGTCCCGTCACGGTGCCGGTGATAATGTCGGTGGTTGTACCGACCTGGGCCGCGCCGCGCACCGGCGCGCCGAGCACGCCCAGCGTGGCGTACAACGCAAGGCACCGCCGTGGGACCACTGCGTAGGCTCGGAAAGAGTCCACGGGGATATACGGGCGGAGCAGTGTAGCTGTTGGATTATGGCGCCGGCGCGCCGCTCGCCGCTCGGTCGTACACACGCCGGAACTCGATCGTGCGACCGCGGCCCCCGTCGGAGCTGACGATCACGTACAGTTGCGTGCCGTCCTGAGAGCGGAGGTAGTCCTCGGAGACTTTTCCCCCGCCCGACACCTTGCGCTCGACCACGAAATCGTTGCCCTGCCAGTGACCTTTGATCTCGACGTCCCCGCCGCCCTCCACTGACTGCTTCAGCTTTCGGCCGTCACCGTAGATCACGAGCGCCGCACCGCTGTCGGGAGTAAACGTAACGGTCGAATCGTTACTCGCGATCGTGAGGGTTGTAGGCGGCTGGAACGCGAGCTCCATCGTCTGGCGCATCCGTGCACGCTGCTCATCGCTCATGCCGCCCCCGCCCCCGCCCCCGCCCCCGCGTCCGCCTCCAAAGCCACCGCGGCCGCCACCGAAGCCTCCGCGGCCGCCCCTCATGCCGGGATAGCCGCCGGGCCGATCACCGCCCGCGCTGTCGCGGCGCTGCATCATGTTGCGAGGGTTGTCGCTCTCAGCGGCGCTGTAGGTCCAACGACCGGAGAGATCCGGTCGCTGGGCGGCCGCGGGCATCCAGGTCGTGCCGCCGAGCAGCAGCCCGCCGGCGACCGCGAGCAGCCTCGTTCTGTCCATTGGCAGCCTCCTCACGTAAGGAAGGTCCGCGCTCGCGACAACGCCGAGCACCCCAGGAACTACGTGCGAACCAGCTGCTTGGCTGAGTAAGGCGGAGGTGCGAGTAGACTGGTCGTCAGGCGTCGCGGCCGGGCGCCAGGTACCGCTCATCCCACGCGACGGCAAACTCGCCGTGGCAGCGCGGGCAACGCAGGCCGACGGGGTGACCTGCGAAGGGCGCGCGGGTGCGACACACGGGGCACACCGCGTATCTGGAGCCCCAGGCGGTCGGCACACTGTGGGCGTCGCGGGGACGCGGCACGACGGACCAGCGAAACGGCCGGTGGAACACCGTTTCGAGCCAGCGGCGAGGCACCGGCACGGGCTCGGGGGTCAGCTCGAGCATGGCGTCGTTGCCGGCGACCTGGACGACTCGGTACCACGCGCCGCGTCGGAGACCACAGTTGAAATCCACGCGCAGCCGGGCCCAGGCGACGGGCTGTTCTCGGAGGGGTAGCTCCATGGCTGATTACCTACGGCGGAGCAACGCCCGCGGCCGTGACCGCTGCCACCCGCGTGCGGGTCGGACGTCGCGACGCATCGGTCGCCGCGTGCACCGTTTCGCGGCCCGCAGCCTTTTGGAACGAAGGGCGGCGTCACCGGTGTGACGACGGCGCGTCTTGTGCGGGCCGTTCCGCTCCTGCATGATCAAGGGCGATGCAGCCCGTCAGCCATACGCTCATCAATTCCGTCCGCGCCCCCGTCGATCGGGTGTTCGCGTTGCTGACCGACCCACAGCGCATCGCCCAATGGCTACCGGGATGCGACAGCGTCCAGAGCCAGGGGCCACTCAAAAAGGGAGCCCGGTTCACGGCGCGCTTCGGCGCGCGGCAGACCGAGTTCGAGATCGTCGATTTCACTCCGCCGACCACGTTCGGCTGGGTGGAGCGAGGTCAGCGGAAGGGTTGGAAGACGTTCTTTCGTCTCGACGCCGGGGCCGGCGCGACCGCGATTACGATTCGGGACGTCTGGACCCCGCGGTCCCTCGCGGGGTGGCTGCGCGGTCGCTTCCTGGAGAAGCGCAGGGTGCAGAGTCAGCTCAAGGCGATACTCGAGAACCTCGGGAAGATCCTCGCGTCTTGAGCGCGTGCAGCTTGCAAGAGTGCAGGCGAGACGCCCGTCAGCCCGCGGCTGCGGCTTCCAGCGGCGGCGCGATTGCAGCATGATCGCCGTGGCACAGCCCCTGCAAACCGCTCTCAGCCATGAGCATCGACGCACTATACCGCTGGGGATATATCGCGGCCGCGCTGGGCGCCCTCGCCGTTGGGGCGGCTGCCCCGCAACGCCTCGCCGCGCAGGGTGGCGAGCGCCTCAATCGGGCGACCGACCCGGAGTCGCCGGCATCGCTCGAGCCAGCTCACCCGCAGCCAGCCCGCGGCATGCTCCGCACTCTGGTTGGGACCTGGCGGTTCGAGATGTGGTTCGCCGGCAACTTCGACGGTGTGCCCGACGCGTCGGGAACGCGTGTGGTGAAGCCGCTGTTCGACGACCTGCGCCTGCAGTGGACCGAGCAGCTCGATCACTCCACGATGCAGGGCCAGGGGATGCTCGGGTTCGACCCCGGAAGCGACCGGTTCTTCAGCAGCGCCGTGTACAATGGCGGGTCTGCACCGGAATTCATGACGGGGACCCTGGACACCGCCGAACCGCTCGTCACCTTCAGTCCCGTCGCGACCGGGGCGGGCACGAGCCCCAGCCAGAGGCTGGTCCAGTCTTCCGTTCTGAGCGTGCTCGATCAGAATCATTTCACGTGGGTGGCGTTGGACCGGGGGTGGCGCGCAGTGTTCACGCGTCAGCAGTAGCCACTCGGCGATACTGAAGGACGGGCACGGCGCGGCACGTCGCTAAAGCGGAGCGTGCTTGTGGACAGGAAACGATGGATCGTCGGCGCCGCGCTGATCGGCTGTCTCGCCGCAGCGGGGCCAACACCCGGGCAACAGCTGCCCGCGATCCTGGAGCAATTCCTCCGCCAGAGCATCGCCCTCGACTCGACGCAACTCGCTGCCGTACAGCGAGGCGACGCGGTCGTGAAGGTCCTCGACACCCAGAACAAACGGGACGTCGCGGTGTTCGGCATCATCACGGTCGACGTCTCGCGCGAGTTCTTCGTCGGTCGTGTGCAGGACTTCCCGAGCTCACTCCGCACCCCGACCCGCACGCGATTCGGCGTCTTCTCAGACCCGGCCACCACGGCGGATGTAGCGGCGCTCAGCGTCGACAGCCGCGACGTCGCCGAGCTGAAGGACTGCCGCCCCGGTGACTGCAAGATCAAGCTACCGGGGACAGAGATGCAGCGGATCCACGAAGCGATCGACTGGTCGGCTGCGGACCCGCAGTCTCAGGTGAGCGCGTACGCCCGCCGCCGCCTGGTGGAGTACGTCACCGACTATCGCACGCGCGGGGACACGGCGATGGTGGTGTACGACGATCGCGGCAACGTCCGCGCCAGCGACGCGTTCGCCGCGCTGCTCGGACAGTCCCCCTACGTCTATCAGTACGTGCCCTCGTTCCAGCGGTATCTGGCGACGTATCCGCATGGCAAGCTCAACGGCTTGGTCGAAGTGCTCTACTGGTCGGAGGATGCGTTGCCGAGCCTGCGGCCGATTCTCGGCATCACGCACCTGGCCGTCTATGCGCCGCCGGAGCTCGCCGGAGCCACTCTCGTGGCCGGCAAACAGATCTACGCGGATCACTACTTCGAGGCCGCCTTCGACCTGATGACCGTCGCCGACCGGTCGACCTCGGCCGGCAAGCCCGGCATCTATCTGATCCTGCTGCGGCGCTTGCGGTTCGACAATCTGCCGGGCGGCCTGCTCAACATCCGTGGGAAAGTGATCGGCAAGCTACGGGACCAGATGCGGGCCGACCTGGAGCGGGAGAAGGCGACGTCCGAGCGGGCGCTCGGGCACTAACCCGCGGTGTCGACCGCGACAGCTATCGCTCGGGATGCGGCAGTGCCTGCCGCTCCGGAATCAGCTCCCGGGCCAGTGCCGCCAGCCGGTCTGCCAGCCGCTCCATCTGCTGCACGCGTCGCTTGGTGCTGTAATGGTAGGCGGTCCGGGCTGTCACATAGGTCGTGCCGAGCCACAGCGGGATGATCGCCGCCATCGCCGCTCCGGGGAAATGCAGGGCGCCGACGAAGATGCCGATGATCGGCCCCATGCCGCCCCCGCCCATGCCGCCGCCGATGCCGCCGAACAGCGCACCGACCAGCGGGGCGAGATTCTCCTGGACGGTGATGCGCGTCCGGCCGCCGCGCACCGACACCACGAGCTCGAGGCTGCGGCGCGTCGCGCCGGGCGAAGCGACCCACGAGAACGAGCGGCCGAGCTGGCTCACCTGCCCGACGTTCTTCAGTAGGCGGCGGGTCTCGTCTACGATCACGGAATACTCGGTATCAGGCAACTCACCGTCGAGCACGCGCTCGATCACGATCGTGGTCGGGCCCCCGACCCAAGGATTCGACTGGATCGACTCGGGGGCGGAGATCGGCGCATCGCGCGACAGGCGCCAGGAGTCCGCCGCTGCCCGCACCACGTGGGGCGCGATCCCCACCTCGGCCGCCAGCGCCTCGACCCCGCCGATCGTCATCGCCCCGCTCGCCGTCGGCGTGGTCGCCTCGAGCTCAGTCGCGCGCTTGACGATCTGCTGTACTTCGTCCCCGCTGAATCGACGTCGCGCTGCTCCCCCCGTCGCTCCGCCCACGAGCTCGTCCATGAGCGCCGCGGGCGTCGCCGTGCGCTGGTCGTGCCGGATCGCCAGGCCACGTACCAGCGCGGCCTCGATGCGGCTGCCCGCTTGCGTCAACCGCGTGCGGTGCGTCGCAGCCGCGTCGAGGAACCGCCCCGCCCGCACCGCGTCTTCCGTCGGCCAGCGACCCGGGACCTCGCCCACCAGCATCTCGTAGATCACCACCGCCAGGCTGTAGACGTCGGTCCGCTCGTCGAGATCGGTGAGCCCGGCGGCCTGCTCAGGGCTCATGTACCCCGGCGTGCCGACCGGAAAGCCCGTCCGGGTCAGGTTCGCGCCGCCCGCCGTACTGATTGCCTTCGCGATGCCGAAGTCCGCCACGATCGGGTGCCCCTGCGAGAACAGGATGTTCTCTGGCTTGATGTCCCGGTGCAGGACGCCCATGCGGTGCGCGTAGGAGAGTGCATCGGCCACGGGCGCCGCGATCGCCAACGCCTGGTCAGGGCCCGGAGGACGCCTGCCCGCAAGCTGCTGGCGCAGCGAGCCGCCGTCGATGTACGGCATGACATAATAGAGGAACCCGCCCGTTTCGCCCGAGTCGTGCAAGGCGAGGATGTGTGGGTGGGTGAGGCGGGCGGCGACCTGGATCTCCTTCAGAAACCGCTCGACGCCGAGAAAGGCGGCGAGGCCGGGCAGGAGAACTTTGAGCGCGACGCCGCGCCGATGCTTGCGGTCGTACGCGAGGTACACGGTAGCCATGCCGCCGCGGCCGAGCACCTGACGGAGTTCGTAGCGCTCGGCGAGCGCCGCCGCGAGGTCGGCGGGGATATCCGGTGGCACGGAGTCAGAATATAGGGCCGGCGAAGCAGGCCGGAGAGCCCAGGCAAGCGGCGTGCAGCCTTAAACCTCCGGTGGGTTCGCGGCATCGAAGCAGAACGAAACCACGAAGGAGGCGCCATGCTGCGAGTCCTGTTGTTGGTGTCGCTGATCAGCGCCTACCTCGGCGGGTGGGCGGCGATTACCGTCGAGGAGCTGCCCGACTACGTCGTGGTGGACCGGCCCGTCACCCTGACATTCACCGTGCGGCAACACGGCGTCACCCGGCTCAGCGGACTCCGGCCCCGAATCGAGGCCCGGGCGGGCGACGTCACGGCCCAAGCCATGGCCACTCCGGGCACGGAGGCCGGGCAGTACGTCGCCTCACTCACCCTGCCCCGCGCGAGCGCGTGGACTATCACCATCTACAGCGGGTTCGGGAACAGCCGGGTCACGCTCCCGCCCCTGCTGGCGATCGCCCCCGGCGCCCAGCCGCCATTGACGCCACCGGAAAGCGAGCGCGGACGGCGACTCTTCGTGGCGAAGGGGTGCGTCACGTGTCACGTCCATGGGGATATCGAGGGAAGCGGCACCGTCGCGGTTGGGCCGGAGCTGACGGGCCGCCGCTGGCCGGCAGAGTATCTCAAGCTGTTCCTCGCCAATCCGGCGATCGCTCCGCGCAGCGGCACGTTCCGAATGCCCGACCTCGGTCTCAAGCCGCAGGAGATCGCGGCGCTCGCGGCATTCCTGAACGCGGAGCACCAGGCGCTGCAGTAGGCGCGCCGGTCTTCAGGGCTCGACCGGCAGCCCGCTCGGCACCGTTGCGGGAATGAGTGAGGTCAAGTCTCGCGCCGCAGGGTCCGTCAAGGCCTTGAGGAACGCCACCAGGTCGCGCTGCTCGGCGTCGGTGAGGCCGAGCGGCGTCCTGAGCCGGAAGTCCAGGGTCGCGAGGACGGCGTTGATCGTGGCGTCGTCGCCGTGATACGTGTCCCGCAGCGTCGGGGGGAGTTGCGACACGTCGTAGGTCTGCAGCGCCTCGGTCACGTCGTTGTAATGACGCACCACGGCCTCGAGCGTGGGAAACGCCCCGTTATGCATGTACGGCGCCGTCAGCTCTACGTTGCGCAGCGGCGTCACGCGGAAGGCGAATTTGTAGAACGACTGGTCCTTGAGGCCACCGCGTCCCAGGTCCAGCGGCGCGGCATTGCCTGTGCCCGGTCCGAGCTGCGGGACCCCGGCGTTCGAAAAACTACTCGCGCCGAGGAACGGGCCGCTGTGGCACTGAGAGCACCGGGCCTTGCCGAAAAAGAGCAGCGCCCCGCGTTTTGCCTCGACCGGCAACGCCGCGTCGTCTCGGTTCAGATAGCGGTCGAACGGTGAGTCGGTCTTGGTGAACGCCTGCATCTGGAAGGCGGCGATCGCAGTCGCGGCGTGCTGGAAGCCGAGCGCACCAGGCAGCACACTGGGGAATGCGGCGGCGAACTTCGCCTTGTAGGCGTCGATCGCCAGCAGTCGCTGCATGAGGGCTTGCCAGATCTCGACGAACTGGCTGTCGCCGTACTGCGCCAGCTCGTTCGGATTCCCGAACACGTCGAGGTCGCCGCGCTCGCCGCGCATCTCGCGGCGGTTCACGACAGGGAACATCGCCTGCGCGGCGAGAATGTTGGGCACGGCCGGCAGCAGCGCGCCGGCCGGCGTCACGAACCCGCCGGCGGCGGGGCCCGGGGGCGGAGGGCCGAAACCGGAGCGGGCGATCTGCCCGTCCCAGAAGAGATAGTTCAGGCCAAGCCCCGCGTTGAGCAGCGACGGCGCGCTCCGCGGGACGAACTGTCGCCCCGGACCAAGCGTGCGTGAAGGACCCGCTCCCGTGCCGCCGGTGCCGATGGCGAGGGACAGGCCGTCGGCCGCGTGCTGCGCCGGGAGATGGCAAGTGGCGCAGGCGATGTCACGGTTGCCGCTCAGGATCTTGTCGAACATGAGCGCCTGGCCGAGATCGACGAGTGCGGGGTTCTGGGCCGGCATCGACCCGATCGGGATCGCGCCCCAGCGTGACAGGGTCTGCCTCAATTCGGTGTCGAGCGGCGGGGGCAGTGCCTCCGGCGGCGTCAACCCGTCGCAACTGGCGACGAGGGCAACGAGGCCGAGGCAGATGGCTCTGGCGATGCGAGTCATGGGCGGCCTCCTCAGCGCAGCGGGAGCGACACGGAGATCTGATGCGTGGTCGTGCGGACCTCGGTGAGGCTCAGCGGGCCGCTCGGCGCCACGAGGATGCTGTTGCCCGCAACGGCGAGGTCACGAGACGCGAAGAACACGCCGGACGGTTGCACGCCCGGCCGGCCGGTCCCGTGGGTGGCCCGCCCGCGATAGCGAATCTCGAGGTCCGGGAAGCGGAGACTCAGACCCCAGGTGGGCGACCACTCGCGCCATCCCTCTGTAAGGTTCCGCTCAGCGACCTGGACGTTGTCGTACTGGACCAGGCGGTAGTGGACGGATTGAACCACGATGCCGAGCTGCAAGCCCAGCGCCTTCCCCAAACTGGGCAGCGCCACCTCGCGACTCACCCCCATCCGGAACAGCCCGTTCGAGAAGCGGAAGCGGTTTTCGACGGTCTTGCCGCCCACCGGAATCGTGTCGCCTGTGGTCGTGACGACCGGCGAGGCCGCATCGGCCCAGGTGTAGCTCCAGATCGGCTCATAGATCGCGTCGATGGCGAACGTCGCCGGACCACTCGCTTTCGAGAGCCCGAGGCCGACGTTGTACGCTGCGGAGTGCCCGGGATCGCGCGGGATGACCGGGACGTTCGCGAGCTCGTACTCCGGGAGCTTGGGGTGGGACATCCGATTGGCGGTTGCGAGCCACCCGATCCGCCAGCCGGACGCGGTGAGGGGACGTTGGTACTGAACGTGCATCCCCCAGGTATTGGTGCGATCCAAATTGTGCTCCAAGCGGGTGCGCAGGATCTGCCGCTGCGTGGCCGGATCCCACACCGGATCTAGGTAGCCGACGTCGTGCCTCATCCCGAACCGGTCGAGCAGCACCAGAGCCTCCAGCGACCGGTCGCCCGTCCATTCCTTGAGGAGCCCGACCCGGACGTCGAGCGTGTGCCCGAATTGCTTGAGCCCGGCGCTGCCGGCATACAGCAGATCGACGCCGTCCACCCCGGTCAGGCGGGCCCACATGAGGCTGGCCCCGAGCGTGACGCGGGCGCCGGGCAGCCTCTTGCCGACCATCCCGAAGGCGTACTGGTTGCCGTAGGCGTCTTTCCTTGGCGGTATCGTCGGCAGCGGCAGCGGCACCGCAGCGGTGTCGAACGCAGCGAGCGGCGTCGGGGCTGCGAGCACGACGTCTCCATTAGTCGGTGGCCGGCTGGCGTCGACCTCCTGCAGTGCGAGCGACAGCCCGCCGAACCACGCGCCTGAGCCTGCGACGGCGGCGAGCGGCAACGTCCGGCCTCCGCCCGCCCGCTGCGAAATGCTGTAGACGGTTGGAGCGCTGAAGAAGCGCGCCGAGCCGAGCCGCGCCCCCTTCGCCGGATTGATGAACGGGTCGAGCAGCGTGTCCGCCAGCGCAATCGACACCCCGCCCATCCCGAAATTGTTGGACGGGAAAATGTCGAACTGGTCGCCCTGGGCGATGGGGACGGTCTTGATCGAGATGAGCTGCGCGGAAGCCGGCCCAGCCAGGGCCACGAGCAGAACCGAGAAGCGAACGGCGCGCCTGGTCATAGACACCTCGCTCGGAAGGGATCCCTACATACGGGATACCTCGAGAACCGAGCGCGGCGTCACTAGGGTCGAGACGTTAGTGCGTGTGGCGCGCGTGCGACAGCGAGCTACGGGCCGGCAGGATTCAGCGGATCGCTTGGACCACCGGTACCCGCGCGGCGCGGCGGGCTGGGAAGAAGCCGCCCAGCACTCCCATCACCACTGCGAAGACCAGTCCCGCCAGGAGCAACCCCGGCGTCACGCGGAAGCTGAAGGCGATCTCGCTGAAGCTCGCCCAGTTGGTAGTGCTGGTGACGATGCCGTTGATGGGGAGCGCGAACAGGCACCCCGCTGCGCCGCCGGCGGCCGCGATGATCGCGGATTCGAGCAGGAAGCTCGCCAGGACGCTGCGGGGGTGAAAGCCAAGGGTGAGGAGCACGCCGATCTCTGGCGCGCGCGAGGCGACCGCGGCGTACATGGTGTTCACCGCCCCGAACACGGCGCCGATCGCCATGATTCCCGTGATCAGGAACGCCAGCACCCGGAGGAGGCGGCCCAGGAGCTGCGACTGCTGGACGTAGAAGTCCGATTCGCGGTGGACATCGACGGTCATGCGCTTGTCGGTCTCGAGGGCTCGCTTCACCTCGGCGAATGCGCCCGGATCGCTCAGCCGCATGGTGATCGATTGGAACACCTGCCCGCGGAACACGGGCATGAACTGCTCGTTCTCGCCCCAGATCTCCGACTCGAACGCCGAGCCCCCGGCCGCGAAATGGCAGACGACGCTCCAGTCCCGCCCCGCGAAGCGCAGCGTCTCACCGATGCCAGTGCGGGGGAACCGCGCGACGATCCGCTGGCCAACGCAGATCTCGGAGCGTCCCGACTCGGGCTTGCGCCCCGCGACGACACGCACGTTGGAGCGCACGGTCCACGCCTGATCGCTGACCCCGCGGGCCACGACGTTGGCCACCTGGGTGGTATCGAAGATCTTGGGGAGGGGGATCAGGACGTACACTTCCGGGCTCACCAGCGGGTGCCCGTCCGCGCCGGTCGCGACGTGGGGCGAAGCAGCGAGGATACTCGCCGTCTCGCGCGACAGTCCGCTCGACAGCTCGGAGTCGGCGCCGCGGCGCAGCACGAGCACGTTGCGGTCCGATCCGGTGCGCACCAGCGCCGTCCGGAAGCCGCTGGCCAGCGCCAGCATCCCGATAAACACCGCGACCACGAGCGCGATGCCGAGCGCCGTGAGCGCGGTCGAGACGGGGCGCTGCAGCACGCTCCGGACATTGTAGACGAGCGGGATCTTCACTCGACGTGACGCAGCGCCTGCACGACGGGGAGGCGCGCCGCCCGGACCGCGGGAACCAGCCCGCTGGCGAGCATCAGGAGCAGGGCGATCGCGCCGCCCACCGCGAGCGTCGTGCCGTCGACGTCGAAGCCCGGGAGGAAGCCGGCGGCGTTGAAGTTGGTGGCGCGATACAGCAGCTTCGCGCCCCCCAGACCGAGCACCGCGCCCGTGAGGGTGATGAGGCCCGCCTCCAACATCACCAGCCCGAACAAGCGCCAGTCCGAAAAGCCGATCGTCTTGAGCACGGCGACCTCACCCGTGCGCTCTCGCGCGCTCATCATCATCGCGTTCGCGGTGACCAGGAGGATCGCGAACACCACGGCCATGCCGATCGTGTTCATCAGCAGGCTGACGTTGCCCCACATCGTGGCGAAACTGGCATTGAACGCCTGCTCCGTGCCGGTCTTCGTGGGGGCGCTCGAGTTGCGGAACTGGTCATCCACCAGCTTGGCGATCCCCGCCGCGTTGTTCGGATCGTCGATCCGCAGGATATACCAGCCGGCAAACCCGGCGCGGTTCATCCGCTCGTCCAGATAGTCGTGACGGAAGATCAGCATGTCGTCGTTGATCACCGGATCGGACGGCGTGTAGACGCCCCGGATGGTGAATGTCCAATCGCCGCTGAAGATGGTGCCCTGGAGCGTGACGTCCTGGCCGAGGTGCCAGCCGAACACGTCGAGCAGCCGCCTCCCCACAATGGCGGCCGAACGCTCGCGCAGGAACGCGTCGCGCTGGTCGGCGGGCAGCACGATCTCGGGATACATGTCGAGATACGACGCCGGGTCGACGGCGAAGGTCGCGAAGAAGCGCTTGCCGTCGCCGTAGCGCCCGCCGAACCAATTGGCCCAACTCACCGCTTGCACCCCCGGCAGCGCCCGCAAGCGGCCGGCGTAGGCGAGCGGCAACGGGAAGACAATGCCCGTGGCGTTGGTGGCTACCAGTCGGCGGGCGCTGCCGAACTGTGCACCGGCGGCGATGGTCGTCACCACGGTGCGGAGCGACGCGAATAGGAACAGCGCGAGCGCGACGCTCGCCGTGGTGAGAAAGGTGCGGCGCTTGTGGCGGCCTAAGTTCGCGAGCACGAGCGGGAGGTATCTCATGCTCCCACGGCCGCCCGCTCGATCAGCACCCCCTTCTCCAGGTGCAGCACCGCCTTGGCCTTGTCCGCCGCGTGCGCATCGTGGGTCACGATCACCACTGTCTTGCCGAACTCACTGTTGAGCCGCTGGAGCAGCGTGAGCACCTCCTGCGAGCTCCTCGCATCGAGCTGACCGGTCGGCTCGTCGAGCAGGATGAGGGTGGGGTCCGCCACGATCGCCCGAGCGATGGCTACGCGCTGCTCCTGCCCGCCCGAGAGCTGGCGCGGGTAGTGGTGTATCCGGTCGTCGAGACCGACCACGCCCAGCGCGACGCGCACCCGCTCCTCGCGCTCTTTCTTGGAGAGCCGCGTGAGCAGCAGCGGCAGCTCGACGTTCTGGTAGGCCGTCAGCACCGGCAGCAAGTTGAGCTGCTGGAACACGAAGCCGATGTGGCGGGCGCGCCAGGCCGCCAGCTGGGCCGCCGACATCGCGTGCACGTCCGCCCCGGCGACCCGCACCGTGCCGCTGGTCGGTCGATCGAGTCCCGCGATCAGATTGAGCAGCGTGGACTTGCCCGAGCCCGACGGCCCCATCAGGGCCGTGAAGCTGCCCTCGGCAACGTCGAGCGACAGGCCCGTGAAGACGTCGATCCGTTGCGAGTCGCGCTGAAAGGACTTGTAGACGTCTCGGATTTGTACCAGAGCCATGCGGGGGTCAGGGGTCAGAGGTCAGGGGATTACGGAGTCGTGGCCTGTACGCGCAGGCCCACCCGCGGGGTTTCAACGCCGCCCACCAACACCAGCTCGCCTCCCGACAAGCCGGACCGGATCTCGCGGAACTCCCCGCTGACCGGACCGGCCTGGACGACGCGCGGCTCGAGCCGGCCGTCTCGAACCAGCCAGACCACGGTCTGACCGTCCCGCTCCCGCACGGCGGCAGCAGGGAGCCGAATCCGGCGGGGGGTCGAGGTGACCGGGGCCGCCGCTCCCCGCCCCGCAGGTGTGCCCTCTGCCTCGAGGAAGTCCACGCGTGCCCCCATCTCCGGCAGAATGCGGGGGTCGTGGTCCAGGATGCTCACCTTCACCTGCACCGTCGCGCGCTGCCGGTCGGCCGTGGGCACGACTTGGCGCACCCGGCCGCGGAACGAGGTGTCGGGGTAAGCATCGAGCGTGATATTGGCCGGCTGTACGTGGCGCACCCGGGCGATGTAGGCCTCGTTCACGTCCACCTCGACTTCGAGGCTGGTCAAGTCGGCCATCGTCACCACCGCTCCGCGCGTGAGGCCACCGCCGACCGAGGGCGCCACGACCTCACCCACTTCGGCCTCCTTGCGCAGCACCGTGCCGGTGAACGGCGCGCGGACCACCGTGTTCTCGAAGCTCGCCTGAGCGAAACGCAGGCCGGCCTCGGCCGCTTCAATGCGTGCCGCCGCGGCGCGGGCCCGCGCCTCGGCCTGGGCAGCGCGGCTCTCGGACGCGTCCACGTCCTGCTGCGAGACGAGCTGGGCATTTTGCGCGCGAATGTCCTGCACGCGGCGTGCTTCGCGCTGCAGCTGATCACGCTCCGCTTCCGCCTCGATCAGCTGGGCGCGGGCGTTCGCCACTCCGGCCTGGGCCTGGGTCACTTGCGCCTGGAAGTCGCCACTCTCGAGCCGCGCGATCACCTCAACGCTCTTCACGTACGACCCTTCGCTCACTCCAAGGTACGCGAGACGACCGGGCACCTTGGCGGACACCGAGGCCCGCGTGCGTGCCACGACGTAGCCGTTCGCCGTGACGGCCGTGCCGGCGCCGCCCGCCGCAGCGCCGGCGTCGAGCGGCGTCGCGACCAGCGTCTGGACCGGTACGGCGCCGCCCCGTCGCACCATCAGAACGACCGCCGCGACGAGCCCCGCCGCCACGCCCGCCAGGATCAGGGTCCAGCGGAATGCCCGCCGCACCCCCAGCGGGGGGTCCCGGTTGATGCGGAGCTTCGCGAGATCGTGTACCGACGTGGTCATGGGCCCGGGGAATGTAAGAGCACTGCGACCGCGCCGCCAAGGCCTGCCGGCTCAGCGCAACGCGCGGCCGCTCACGCAGGCTTACGGGCGCGGATAAACGCCCCCATGATCCGGCCCGCGACCTCGCGTGCCAGGACCTCGCTTTCGAGCCCGGCGCCCGTGAGCGCGGCCCGCGCAGCCTCGAACTCGTAGACCCGTGTCGGCTCGACCCAGACGTCCACGAATCCCGCCTCCGTCAGGAGGCTCTTGTAGTCCTGCTCCTCCAGCGCGCCGGCCACGCACCCCACCCAGAGCTCCATGCTCTTGCGCACGGGGGGGGGAATCTCGCCGCGGACCACCACATCCGACACAGCAAACCGGCCGCCGGGCTTGAGAACGCGGAAGGCTTCGTGCAGCACCCGACGCTTGTCGGCGGAGAGGTTGATGACGCAGTTCGAGATGATCACGTCCACCGCTGCGTCAGGCAGCGGGATGTGCTCGATCTCCCCTTTCAAGAACTCGACGTTCGTGACGCCCGCCTTGCGCTGGTTCGCTCGTGCCAGCGCAACCATCTCATCGGTCATGTCGAGGCCGTAGGCCTTCCCGTTCGGCCCCACGCGGCTGGCGGATAAGAGAACGTCGATTCCACCACCCGACCCTAGGTCGAGGACCGTCTCCCCGTCATGGAGCTCGGCCAAGGCCGTGGGATTACCACAGCCCAGTGACGCCAGCACCGCCCCCTCAGGGAGCGCGGCCGTCTCGGCAGGATCATAGAGGTTGGAGCTCACCGGATCGCAACCGCACTTCCCCTGGTTCCCGGACAGCACGCGCAGCGCTGTCTCCGCGTATTTCTGCTTCACCGTATCCTTGATGCGTGCATCGCTCATGGTCCTCTCCTTATCAACAAATCTTGATGTATAAACCCAAAAAAAGACCGTCAGCCGCAGCACGCCCCCCGGCAGCTCCCGGCGTGCTTGCCGGGCTGCACCGCCGACGCGAAGGCCGTGATCTGGTCGAGGGCAGCGCGGTTGAGCGCGTAGTAGACCCAACGGCCTTCCCGGCGATCGGTCACCAGCCCGGCCTCCTTGAGAACTCGGAGGTGGAACGACAGCCGCGACTGCGCGGCGTGGAGGACATCCTGCAATTCGCACACGCACCGCTCTCCATGGGAGAGGAGGCGCACGACCTCGAGGCGCGTCTCGTCAGAGAGCGCATGGAACCAGCGCCTGGTGCGGGCGGTGTCGGGCAATGGGGCGACGGGCATGTCTTTATTATATATCAACAAATTTCGATACGTCAAGACCGGCGTTACCGCTCCGTTTGCTCCTTCAGGTGCTCGAAACCCGATGCGGCGCTAAGAATCTGCTCGTCCAACCAGCGATCGACGATGCTCTTCCGAAAGCGCCACTCCTTCCCCAGCTTGGCCGCTGGAATCCGCTTCTGCTGCGCCCACTTGTAGATGGTCTGCGGTGTGAGCCGCAGGTACGCCGCGACCTCTTCAATCGTCAAGATGTCGTTGTCGAGCGACGGTGCGCGGCGCTTGTCATCATCCCGGGTCATGGGCGCTTGCGTCGCCGCGTCGTGTCGGCAACTGTGTCCACCAGCGGAAGCACGAGACCGCGAAACCGCGGCAGCGTGTCCGGTTTGACCGATGGGGAGGTCGGCCTGTCGTCGCCCTGTATCAGCTTGTTCACGGCGTAGATCACCGCCGCGTAGAAATTGCCCTGGTACGTTCCGAACACCCGGAAGGGCTGGTTGCGATCACCGAGAAAGGGTCGCAGGCTCCATGCCAGCTGGATTCCCACGAAGGCGAACAGCACCGCCCACGCTCGCATGATGGTGAGCGCCTTGCGCGGGTACACCTCGCGTTTCTCGCACACCAAGCTCAGCCCCTCGTGCAGGGCGTACATGCCGAACAGTCCAGCGATGCCGGCGATCGTGATGTTCAGCAGGTGCTGGAAGTAGTAGTTCGCACCGGTAATGAGAAAGAACGCGGTGATCGGCACGAACGCCGCCAGCAGCACGCACGCGAGTGCGAGCGCGCCGAACACCAACACGGCGACTTGCAGCAGGCGCAAGCGAGAGCCGACCAGCACCTGCACTACGAAAAACGCAGGGAAGCAGACGGCGAACGTTGCAAAGAACAGGAAGGGCAGCTTGACAGCGGCGGATACGGCCTGGGCGGGGCCGGAGTAGGCACCGGCAACCAGTCCGAAGAACCCAGCAAGCGCGACGATCGTTACAACCGCGTAGCGGAGCTTGCTGCGAAGCCCAACGCCTTCGACGACCTCCTCGAAGAAGCGGTCGCGGTCGTTGAGGAGCGACTTCAGGAAATCATGATACGTGGCAATCGACTGACGCGGGATCGCTTCATCCGGCCGTGGTCGCATGGTTCAAGCCCTCGGGCGGGGCGGCCAAGCATACCATTGTATTACTCTTATGTCAACTTTTATAATGTTTACTTCTGTTTCATGGAAAGACGGTGGCGGACAAGTCGGCGGCGACGCGGGTGAAACAGTACTGGCGGGTGAAACAGTACTGGGAGGAGCGGCTGGCCGCGCTCGGGGAGGTGCTGGCGCCGCCAAGCGGCTGAGCCATCCGGGAACTACGAGCGGGGGCGGCTAGAGGACCACCAGCTTGCCCCCGCCCGTGAGTACGATGGTGAGATTCATCACGAGCAGCATCAGGTCATAGTGCCAACCGTACGTCCGGTCGCCCCAAAAACCCGTCTTCCACACGAAGATCTTCTTCTGTATCGCGCCGAGCATGATCAGGACCAGACCGATGGCGGCGAGCTGCGTCAGGATTCCCAGAGCCACGCCGGTGCTGCCGAGCAGCTCCGCCGTCCCGAGAAACAGCGTGAAGCGAGGGCTCGCGCCGATGCTGCGCGAGCGGGCCACAGGATCCTTCACATGATTCAGCCCGCTCGGCAGGAACACCGCCGCCACCATGAGCCGCAGCAGCAACAGCCCGACGTCGCTGAACCGCAACAGCGCGGGGAACAAGACGCTCATCAAGCGCGCGCCTGCGTACGGGCGGCACCCTCCGCGTGAGCCTCGACGAACCACAGCCACTTGTCGACACCCCGCGAGATCTCCGTGCAGATGTCGGTCGAGTCCGCGTCCCCCAGTTCGTCCGTCTCGCCGATGGCCTGGCGGATGCGCTCCCCGAAACTCGCCAGTGCATTGGACAACGCCCAGACGTGCTCCTCGCCGCTCGAGATGTTGATGGGGTACTGCGGCAGCTCGGATCGCTCGGCCACAATCGCACCGGTCCCTTCCGCGATGCCGCCTAATTGAATCACGCGCTCCGCCAGGAGGTCGACGTACTCGAGCGCGGCGCCGTGAATCTCGTCGAACAGTTTGTGGAGCGCGATGAACTGGGACCCCTTCACGTTCCAGTGCGCTTGCTTGGCCTGCAGCTGGAGGTCGATCGCGTCGGCCAGCCGCTGGTTCAAGAGGTCGATCACCTGCCCACGGGTGGACTCGGGGATGTCGTTGAGCGTGGGGTGCGTCGTGCCAGCCATAACACAACTCCGGTTTGGGGGAATAATGGTGAAGGTCGATTTCAGTCGGGCCGCCGCGGGTGGCGCCGCAGGCCCGCAGTCGCTGCATCGATCCGTGCGATGTAGGCGCGCGTCCCCTCCCCGAGCGCCCGGCGTGGCACCACGTAGTGGGGATCGTCCGGTTGCGAGCTGCGCAAGTCATCGACCATAAGGTCGCCTCCGTGCGCCTCGACCGCAGCCTCGAACCGCTCGACCGCAGAGAGCAGGTCCACCAGGTCGTCGGGGCGCTCGGCACCGGTGACGGCGATGCCGCGCTGCCGCAGCCGGGCCCCGACCTCGGCGGCGGCGGCGTCTTGTTCCTGCGCACGGTGGGGGTCCAGGCTGCGCTCAAGGTCCTCGTAGTTGTCCATGCGTTCCTCCGTGTTCCACAAGCGTCAGGAGCGTCCCGGCTGTTCCCGTGGATGGGGCGGGGCTGCGAGCGACGCCCGGGTCGAAACGACCGGAGGGATCTTATCTCCTCGAGCCGCCGGTGTCGATCGGCACTACGGGGCAGCTCTTTAGATCCCGAGCCAGTAGTTCACCTTGACCAGGAAGATGTTCTCCGACGGCCCGCGGAACAGCGCCCTGGCGTCGTCGCCGAAATCGATCGCGCCGCGCATGAGCGACGAGGAGCCGCTGCGGGTCCACACCAGGTAGAGCGTCGAGCCAGGCCGGTATTCCCAGCGCAGCACCGCGTTGCCGCGCAGCGAGCGCAGCGTGAAGCTCGGATCGACGATCACGAACCGGGTGGCGGGCCCGCCCCCGTCGGGGTCGATGAAGATCGAGTCGCGCACCCCCTGCGACGCGTTCCCCGGCATGATCGAATCCGTCCCCACATCCACCCCATAGACGAGCCGGCGCAGGCCGCGCGGAGCCGCGAACTCCTTGTAGCGGGAGTAGTCGCCGCTCGCGATCAGGGGTTGCATGAACAGCTCGAGCGTCAGGTTGGGCGAGAACGTGACGTTGAAGCGCGCGTTCATCGCGAGTGAATTCTGCGCCAAGTCGGCAAAGACGTAGCGGTTGCCGTAGCATGCCGTGGCCGTCGGGTCGGGCACCGTCGTCACGTACTGGAAGCCGTTCTGATCGTGACTCACCGAGGGCCCGAGCGAGAGCGACAGGTTGGAGGCGGGTCGCAGCTGCACCGAGAGGCTCACCGCAGGACTGCAGTCGCCGTCTCGGTTACAGCTCAGGTTCGCGGATCCGCTCAGCACCACATTCTTGCGGGAATCGGTGGAGACGTTCGTGGACCAGAGGGCGGCTGGATGAAGCCGAACAGCTGCAGCTGCCGGTCGGTCAGGTCGCCGTCGAAGTTGTACTGCTGCTGGCCGCCGGCGATGAACAACAGCTGGCGGTACCAGCGGGTGGGCTTGGTCCACTGAGGAAAAATGTTCCCGCTCATCCACCAGTAGTCGGCCCGGTTGAGGAACGAGATGTCGTTGTTCTCGAATCCCGGCGTCCGCACGTTGGTGGACAGCTCCCACAGCAGGTGCCCGGACTCCCGGGCGAAGCGCGCGTACGCTCCCACGCCGCGCAGCGCCGTGAGCGCGGGATCGTAGGCATCGCTCAGCAGCCCGTTCGACCCGTTCCCCCGGTCGGGGCGCTGGAAGTAGCGCGCGCTAGCCGTCTGCAGTCGCAGCATGGCCGCAGTGTCGCCCGCCACCTGCGTGCCCGCGAGCTGTGCCATGAGGCGGTACTCGCGCTTGCCGAACCACATCTCGGTCCCAAGCCCGAACGATTCGGCGTGGCGGCTCAGGCGGTCGGCCAAGAACGGGTCATCGAGCTCGCGTACTACCGACGTTCCGATCGCCCGCAGCACGGTGGCGCCGCCGCGCAAGTCCTTGGCTACGCGGGCCACAAAGTAGTTCGTGAACGGCTCGACGGTGACGTCGCCGCGCGTGCCGTCGCTCTTCAGGAACGCCGCGCGCTCGCGCCGGGTGACCGCGTCGAGCGCGCCGATGGACCACCCCGTGGGCGTGCGCCCGGTGAGCTTCGCGGCGCCGAGAATCGTGGTGTTGTGCGGCTGGTCGGCGTACACGCCTCCCGCGGCGTCCACGTTGTCCGGCGCCTGCGGCGGGCGGCCGATGCGGCGGGTGTAGAACATGCCGAGACTCGAGACGTTCGAGCAGAAGAAGCAGTTGAGGCTGCCGAACCCGAAGTAGCCCGCGCCCTCGACGAAGAAGGGCCGCCGCTCCTCGAAGAACGTCTCGAACGCGGACAGGTTCACCACGGCCGGGTCCACCTCCACCTGGCCGAAGTCGGGGTTGACCGTGGCGTTGAGGGTGAGATTGGACGTGAGCAGCAGGCGCGCGTCCACGCCGCCACGGCCGTCCCAGGTGTGTGCCTTTTGAAACGGGTCGTTCGGGTCGCTCACGGGTACGTTGGCCGAGCGCCCCACCATGTAGGGCAGGACTTCGGCTCGGCCGGGGGCGCGCCGGATCACGAGTCCCCGCAGATGCCCGAAGCGGGGTGGACCGCCCGCTTCCGTGAGGCCCCAGAAGGACCACTGCGACAGCTCGTTCAGCCGGTTCTCCTGGCGCCAGATCTGGAGGCCCCACGTCTGCTCCTCGGCGGTCGCCGGATAGCGCAGCTGCGAGAGCGGGATCCGCATCTCGGCGGTCCAGCCCAGCGAATCGATCGCCGTCTTCACCTCCCACACCGGGTCCCAGGAATCGTCCGAGCCGCCGCCCAGACCGTTGGCGTCACCCCGCACGCCGGAGGGATTCACCGTGAAGAACAGCCGGCCGATGTGGTCGTGATACGTGTCGAAGATCACTTCGACGTAGTCCGAGTTCGGGGCGCCGTCGCGGCGCACCAATCGGGTCCGCACGCCGGCCGCACCGTGATCGTCGAACATCCGCGCCCCCACGTACAGCGCCGCCCCGTCGAACGCGAACCGGACCTCGGTCCGCTGCGTGGCGGGCTGACCTTCGTGCGGCTGAGCCTGGCGGAAGTCGGTGGCCGGCGGTGCCGTCTGCCAGACAGCCTCGTCCAGCCGGCCGTCGAGCCGGATCTCGCCCTGGAGAGGAACGGCCCGTGTTTCCGGTGGAGGGGTCGGGTGGATGCTCTGTGACGCTACAGCGACGGAGCAGGTCGGGGCGAGGGCCACGCCGAGGACCGCCAGACGGATGAGCGTTCTCGACACGCAGGTGCCCGAGGAAGGGGATACTATTCCGACGCGTAGCTGCGGCGGAAGGTTGCAACCGGCACAGCCTGTTTCATCTAGGGCGCGTCCGCAGCAGCTTCGAGGCTCAGCCGAGTGCCGTCGGCGAAGATCACCTCACTCGGTTGCCAGACGACCCGCAACTTGCTCAAGGGCGTGTCTCGCAGCCGCTGATGCTCAGTCCGAAACGGGTTGTACTTAATGATGCGTCCCTGCTCGCGCCGCGTCTGCCCGGGGCCAAGCGCCAGCTCTACCTTGAGGTGCGCGCTGTAGATCGTGTCGCCCACGGCGTCGAGAAAGGCCACGTCCCCCTGGAAGGCCCGGACCGGCTTGGTCCCCTTGTTTCGGTACGCGAACGTCAGAGAGATGTAGTCGTCGAAGCGCTCCAGATCGGGGTCCTTCGGCAGGTAGCCTTTGCTGACCAGCGTCACGGTGAGCAGGGAGTCGAGTTGCCGCTTGCGCTCTTCCTCGCGCGCCCGCGCGGCGGCCGTCGTTTCCGCAGCCGCGCGCTCCATCCGCGCGTGCTCGGTGCGCCCCCACACCAGAATCTCCGCGATGGTCATCGTGTCGTGAGGGAGCTTTGCGGCGAACTCGGGGTCCGCGACGATCCCCAGCAGTGTGCGAGCGTCGGCCAGTGACAGCCGCACGCTGTCGGCCGCTCGGAGTACGGAGTCGAGCCGGGCTGCGGGAACGCGGCTGGCGAGGAACCCAGCGTCCCTGGCGCGCGATCGACACCCCAGCAGCGCTCCGCTCAGCAGGGTGGCGCATACGATGGCCGTGGTCCAGCGGGATGCGTGGATGCTCCGCATAGCCTCTCCCTTGGAGCCCAAGACGTTCACCGGCGCCCGAGGCCGACGTCGAGGCGTAGCGTCACCGCCGCCAGCTGCTCGACGCGGGCTATCGCTCCGTCAGCCGGAAAGTCGTAGCGCTCAAGCGAGTACAGGGTGCCGAGCGTGAGGCCCCGCCGCCGGAATTGCAGCCCCGTGGCGCCGGTGACGGCGACGTCGGGTCGCGGCAACCCGCTCACGGATACCACGGGCACCAGGGCGACACGGGTCACGCCGCTGATCGTACCCCGGGCGAACGCGAGTCGCACTTCGGGACCGACGTCAACCATGGTCCAGCCTTGCCGGGCGATCACCGATGAATAGGTGCGCCGTCGCGCGCCGACTCGGAAGGTGACCCAGGGAACGACGCGAACGTCCGCCTCGAGCCCGACCTCTCCCACGTCCCGATCCACCGCACCCGGTGCGGACGTGTTGAGCCGACCGCCTTGTACGCGTAGCCCCAGCTCCACCCTGGTGCCGAGGCGCAGGCTCGCGCCGCCGCCCAGGATGGCTCCCCATGCGCGTTCCACACCGTACCCTGCTTCCACGCGGTGCTCGGCCACCGACAGGGAAGCGAACGCGGTCACGGCGCGTTGCGCCAGCGCCTGGCCAGGGCTGAGCGCGATACCCACGGCCCCGAGTCGGATCGCCGCCGCCGCCGGGCTCAGGGACCGACTCCCGCCGCCGGCGTCACCAGGAGAACAGTCGCGGCGGTCTTGGCGGCGTTGCGGCCCCTGATCGCGGCGTTTTGCCCGGCGCGCTCGGCGCGCCGCCGGGCGTTCGCCACGATGTTCCCGGGGATGGCGGGATGCCGTCGGTCGCCGGCGAACGCCACCGCACCCGTGACGACGGCCGTTCCCGCCATCGCGGCCGAGCCGAGCTTCAGGCTCCCCCCGAGCTGCCGGCTTGCCAGCACGTCGGACATCAGGAGGGCCGCGCCCGCCACGCCGAGCCCTCTGAGCAGGTCACGCGTCGCCGCCGACTTCGAGAGCTGCTCCGGAAGCAGGTCACGGGCCGTGAGCTCCGGCAGCGTATCCTCGAGCGCAGCTATCTCGTGCCGGATCTCGAAGTAGATGACGGCCGAATCCGCTCGCCTGAGGAGTTGGCTGCTGCCGGTGACCCTGAGTTCGTAGCGCCCGGGAGGTGCCAGGTGACGGTCTGCCAACAGGCCGTCCCAGGCGACGTCACGCGGCCCGTCGTTCACACCGCGAAACAAGGACACAGCGGAGTCGGAGCTGACCGGACGCAACGCGATCTCGACGGACCCGGCGTGCGTCGTCACGACGGCAAAGGTCAAGCGTTGCGTGCGCGGGTCGATGCGCGCCGGCGCGACCGGTCGCACGGCCACGGCGAACGTGAGGCGTCGGGCCTCACCAAACAGGCGGAGCTGCGCGGGTGTGAAGATGGCCGGATCGAGGTCCGCGAACGGGTCCCGCTCGACGGCAGCGCGGAAGTACAGCGTGGCGGAGTCGCGCTTCCCCACGAGGGCGAGACAGGCTCCCAGGTACTTGTAGGCATCCACCCGTTGGCCGGACGTCACCTCGAACGGCCAGTTGGGCGATACGATTTGCCGCAGCAGCGGCAGGGCGCGCTCCACGTCCAGCCGCTCGTAGAATTCGGACGCTTGTTGGAGCAGATCTTGCGTGCTGCCCTGAGCCCCGAGCCGGGGGACCATGCTGCCGGTCAGCCCGAGTAGCAGGACGAGATGCTTCACGTGCCACCGTCACGGCTGCGCAAGGCGATGCGCCCGAGTCGGAGCGTCTCGCCTCGCGGCACCACGATGCTGGTGTCGAACGTTTGGTAGCCTGGCGCCCGGACGCGCAGGCGGCGGGGCCCCGCCGCGACTTCCTGATCGAACACGCTCCCGATCCCGAGCCGGCGGTCGTCGATCAGGATCTCGGCATCGGGAGGGCTGGTGAGCATTCTCAGCTTGCCCGTGGGGCCTGCGGTGCGTGGGCTCGGGGCCGTTGCGCTGGGCGGCGCAGCGGGCGGAGGCGCGGCGGTCGAGCCCGGGATCGGGGCTGGTGCCGGGGCGCCCCCGGCACGGCTGATCCACCAGGCAGCGCCGAGCGCTAAGCTGGCGACGGCGCCGACCGCCGCCAGCCGAGCGCGCCGCCCCGACGGCCACCGGGGCGGGGGTGGAGCCGGGAGGTTCATGGCCATGGTGGGGCCCGTCGGGAGGGCCGGGAGCCCGCGGATGGCGATCTTCTCCACTAGCGAGCCCGCGGCTAGCGCGCGCAGCAACCGCTCAGACTCCCGGCGGTCCGCCTCGGAGAACGGGATCGCTTCGACCGCGGTGAGCATGTCGCGGGTCGACGCGTAGCGGGCGCCCGGCTCCTTGGCCAACGCGACGTGCAACACGTCGATCAGCGCGCTCGGCACATCGCCGCGTACCAGCCGGACGTCCGGCACGGGCGTGAAGAAGTGATGGTGCATGATGCCGAGCAGCGTGTCGGCCTGGAACGGTACCGCCCCCGTCAACATCTGGAAGGCGACGATCCCGAGCGAGTACTGGTCGCTCTGCGGGCCAGCCCGGCGGCCGGCGCACTGCTCCGGGCTCATGAAGGGGGGCGTGCCGATCACAGTACCGTCGGCGGTGAGGGTCACGTCGGACGCCCGCAGCGCGACTCCGAAATCGGATACCATGACGCGCCCGTCTCGATCGACGAGGATGTTCGCGCCCTTCAAGTCCCGGTGCACGATCCCGCGGTCGTGGGCATACGCAGCCGCGCGGGACGTCCCGCGCAGCACGTACGCCACCACCGGCACGGGGAGCGCTCCTTGCGCTTCGATGATGGCATCGAGCGACCGGCCTTCGATGAACTTCATCGCGATATGCAGGACCCCGCCGATCTGCCCCACCCGATACACGGGAATGATGTTGGGGTGGTCGAGCTCGGCCACCATACGCGCTTCGCGCTTGAACCGCTCGACCGCCCGCGTGGTGAGCCCGAGCTCGGGCGGCAGGATCTTCAAGGCGACTGTGCGGCCGAGCCCGGCCTCGGTCGCCTTGAAGACCACCCCCATCCCGCCCCGCCCCAGCTCGTGCTCGACCTCGTATTCGCCGGCGAGCACCATCCGCACGCGCTGCAGCAGCTCGTCCTGGTTCTCGACGGGGAGCACCAACGTGGCCTCGAGGGGGTCCGAGGTCCGGGTGCCGCAGCGGCCGCAGAAGCTCGCGTCCGGCGCCACGTCGGCGCCGCACTGGAAGCACTTGCCCTTCACGGTCTCACGTGGAGCGGCTGGGTGAGCGTCGGCGCGGCCGCCGGATCGGTGAGCATCGAGCTCTCCAGGCGGATCGTGAGCGTCGCGTTGCCGGTCTTCCGACCGATCAGCGAATCGCGTCCGGGAGTCAGAGCGACGATGGACGTGTCGGATGACGTGATGCTGAGGTGCGGCCGGGAAAGCGTCGCGCCGCCGACCTCAACGACGGAAAGACGTCTACGAGTCCGCAAGCCATCGCAGCCATCGCGAGGAGGACCGCGAGCGCGAGCCGCGGCGCAGCACGAGAAGGCCGCATGGCACAATACCTTACGACGGGTGCGGCCTACAAATTGGGAGTCGGCAGGGAGATTGCAAGGGAGGTGGTGACCCCGCGCCTGCGGCTTGGGCTGCCCACGGGGTGCGCACGCTGCTTGGTGAGCGACCTCACTTGCGGCCGATGTTCGAAGGTGAATCTTGCTGTACTCCTCCAGGACACCGCTCGTGAGCGTCTGGGAAGACAACATCGCACCCCTGCTGCGGGCGCTGCACCTCGGCAGCACCAGGAACAAGGTCCTGGTGTTCGCGGTGCTGGCGACGCTGATTCCGGCGCTCGCGACGACCTGCGTGTCTTACAAGCAGAACCGACGGGCGCTCAACGACCAGACCGACCAGGAGCTGCGCAGCGCGAGCTCCGAGGCGGCTCGGGAGACGGATCTGTGGCTCAACGAGCGACTCGACGAGCTGCGAGTCGCGGCGAGCTCGTACTTGATATCGGAGAACATCGCAAAGCTCACGGGGCGGGACGGCGCCCGAGCGCTCGCGCGTCTACGCGACTATCTCAACTCGGTCCGCGAGCGTTTCCCGGACCACGAGGCGCTGGTGGTCATCGACCCGGGCGGGCGTGTGGTCGCGAGCAACAGCGGGCGGACGGGCGGCGTGCGGCTCCCCCCGGACGGCTTGACCGGGCTGCGAACTGGTGACGCCGTGATCGGCGAGGCGTACTGGGACGGGGTGCTCGGCAAGGCTGCGATCGTGCTCGCCGTACCGATCCGTCAGGCGGACGGCCGATTTATCGGCGCCTTCGCCGCGAAGATCAATCTGCACACCGTCGCCGACATGCTGCAGCGGATTTCCCCAGCCGACCCGCGCGACGTCTATCTGATGACGGACCAGGGCAGGCTGGTCATCCGGTCCAGGGTCAGCTCGGCGGACCTGATGCGCACGAAACTTCCCGACGCGACCATCCGTGCGTTGTTCGACGCGGAAGGCCAGACGGTGGTGTACAAGCGCGCGGACGGCCGGGAAGTGGTCGGGGTCCTCCGGCGCGTGCCCCGGCTGCGCTGGGCCGCGGTGGCCGAGCTGCCGCGGGCGGAGGCGTTCCGCCGCGGTGGCCAGCTCCGGAGCCTCACTGCGTTGATGATCGCCGCCCAGCTCGCGGGGGTCGGGCTGATGGCCTACGTCCTGGTCCTGCTCGTATTGCGCCCGCTCGCGCGCCTCAGCAGCGCTGCCGCGACGGTCGCCGCCGGAGATCTCACGGTCGATCTCCCGGCGGGCGGGGCCGGTGAGGTAGGCTATTTGACGCAGGTGTTCAACCGCCTGGTCGCACGCCTGCGGGAGCGGGAGAGCCAGGCCGAGCTGGAGCGGCTCTCCGTCACCGACGCCCTCACCGGCCTCTACAACCGGCGGCATCTGATGGACACGCTGTCGAGCGAAGCGCAGCGGTCGCGGCGACTCAGGCGCCCATTCTCGGTGCTGCTGGCGGACGTCGATCACTTCAAGCCGTACAACGACACGCACGGCCACCTCGCCGGAGACGCCGCGCTCGCGAAGATCGCGGACATCTTGCGCAAGACGACGCGCGCAGTGGACTGCGTGGCGCGGTACGGCGGGGAGGAGTTCCTGGTGGTGCTGCTCGAGACGACAACCGCGACAGCCACCCTAGTGGCCGAGCGCATCCGCGCCCGGGTGGCGGCCGAGCCGTTCGACGGCGGACGGATCACCGTGAGCATCGGCGTAGCGGAGTGTCCCGCGCACGGCGACACGCCGGAGACGCTCATCGCGACTGCCGACGCCGCGCTGTACGAGGCAAAGGACGAGGGCCGCGACCGCGTAGTGGCGGCGGGCGGGAAGCAGGAACGGGAGAAGGAGCAACGCCGGCGCAAGGGGGAGGCTTAGCGTCGCCCCTCAGCGCTGCTTGATGAACGTGCCGTCGCGTAGCTCGGCGTAGGCCAGGCGCAACTCCGCCTCGCTGTTCATCACGATCGGCCCCTGCCAGGCCACCGGCTCCGCGATCGGCCGGCCCGAAACGAGCAGGAACCGGATCCCGGCGTCGCCGGCCTGAACGGTGATCTCG
>QHTT01000117.1:3764-7107 GCA_003220935.1 Gemmatimonadota bacterium | reverse complement strand
CGTAGCCGGGCGCGCCGGCGAGCGCGCGGAGGCGCAGCACATCCTCACGGAGCTCGAGCGCCGCCCGCCCGGCAACACAGCGTTCGCCATCGCACTCGTCCACCTGGGCCTGGGGAACAACGACCAAGCGCTGCGCTGGCTGCAAACGGCTTACCAGGAGCGCTCCGAGTGGCTCGTGTTCTTCACGCCGGCACCCTTGTTCGACCTCCTCCGCTCAGATCCGCGCTTTAGGGCGCTCATGAGGAAAGTCGGCATCGAGTAACCGCCCAGGAGCGTAGAGGGCGGGCCTGTCGGATCGTCAGCGCGCCGCCGGCAGTACGCCTCCCACAATCACGCTCAGCACCTGCTGGTCAAGGCCGGCCGCAGCAGAGTCGCGCGTGACGCCCTGCCACTCGGTCGTCGCGACGGCGACCAGGTCGAGCGACGGTGCCAGGTAGACGAACTGCCCGCCGAATCCCCAGGCAAAAACGGCGGGCAGCGGCGGCCCGTCGGCGACCCACCAGAGGTAGCCGTACGTGACGCCGGCCTGCCGCCCTTCCGTCACGCGCCAGGCGAAGCGCGGCGCCGCCATGGCCTGCAGCCACGCCGGCGGGAGGACTTGCCGCTCGCCAGACCGACCGCCCTGGAGCACGAGCTGGCCGAAGCGGAGCAAGTCCCGCCCGGTGAGCCTGATCCCCGAGCCGCCGTTCACCGTGCCGTTCTCCAGCGGCTCCCACACGGCGCTCGTGATGCCCGCGGGCCGGAACAACGCCGTGTCGGCGAACGCGGGGAGCGATGCTCCCGTGGCGCGCGTGAGGAGCAGGCCGAGCAGGTGGACGGCGGCGGAGTTGTAAGTGAACGGTCCGGGGGGACCCGTCTGGGGCCGGTCGAGCAGGTACTGCACGTGGTCGGCCGAGACGATCCACCTGTTGTAGTCGTCGCCGCTGAGCTCGTCCCACTGGTATCCGGACGTCATGGTCAGAAGGTCCCGCACCGTCACCGCACTGTCGGCCGCGTCCAGCGTGTCTGGCGCGCCGATGTAGCGCCCCACCGCCGCGTCGAGGCTCGGCAGCTTCCCGGCCGCAAGGGCAAGACCCGTAAGGGCCGACACGACACTCTTCGTGACCGACCGCACGTCGAACACCGTGCTCGAGTCCGCGCCGCCGAAATACTGCTCGAGCACGAGGCGCCCGCGGCGGGCCACGAGGAGGCTGCGAAAGCGGGGAATCGCGGCTGCGGAGCTCGCGGCGACTCCGAGCAGCGCGCCGCTCATGCCCACCTCGCCCGGCGCAGCGACGGTCCACGGCTGTGCCAGGTCGACAATCGTGGGAGGCGCGGTGGCGTCCCCGCAGGCTGAGACGAGCCAGGCAGACGCGAGCAGGCCGAGCCCGAGGGCCTGCAATTGACGCCGCGCAACACGACGGAGCGGGTACACGTCACTAATGCCTGGTGGCAAGCCCACTAGAAGGCGAACGACGTCTCGAACCCGCTTGAGCGAGGCAGGGGTCGAGACGTCGCTCTGCCAGTGAAGAAAGTCGTGCCTCGCCGCCGCCCGCAACGCGACCTCAGTGCCGGGTAGTGTCCGTCGCGACCGGCTCGAGTCTCGTCATCTGGAACTTGATCTTCGCGATCATATCCGGCGACGACTTCTTCTTATGACATTTGAAAACGATCGCCTCCGCGCGGTCGGGCGTTTCGGTAACCGAGTTTGCCTTGGTCGGTGGCCCGACCCCACCTTCATAGCGACGGGTCAAGCACGTGTCAAACGGCGACGCAAGTTCCAGGACGGAACAAGACATGGCCGACATCACCTACGACGACTTCCTCAGGGTCGACATCCGGGTCGGCCAGATCGTTCGAGTCGACGACTTCCCGAAGGCCAAGAAGCCCGCTTACAAGCTGTGGATCGACTTCGGCCCGCTGGGCGTGAAGAGCTCGAGCGCTCAGCTCGTGAAGCACTACGAGAAGGCGGACCTGCTCGGGAAACTCGTGCTCGCCGTCGTGAACTTCCCACCGCGCCAGATCGCGGACTTCTTTTCGGAGGTGCTGACGCTCGGGGTGATCGTAGCGGACGGGGACGTGGTCTTGGTGCACCCGGACCGCGACGTGCCGCTCGGCGCGCCGCTGCGCTGAGCGTCTCACGACAGCCGGGAATGGATCCGAAGCGGGTGGAGCAGGCGTTGCGCTACTACGACGACTTCTTCAAAATAATCAACGACCTCGGCCTGGTCAGGCAGGAGTTCCTGCAGACCTGCCAGCGTTGACACCACAGCCATGACTCTCAACCCGGTCGATCGCTCGTTGCTCCGGTTGCTGCTGTACTACATCCTCCTCGTGGTGGGGACGATGGTCGTGGGGCGCTACGTGCCCGCCGTGCGCCAGGCCGTCTCGCTCGAAGGGCCGCCGCTGGGGATGACGTCGCGGGAGCTGCGCAAGACCTTGGAAGAAGGGGCTGGCGCGACGGGCGAAGGCGCGGCGCCGCGACCGACCCCTGCCGCCGCGACCGCGCTCGCGATGATCGGAGCCCTGGCGCTCGTGATCCCGGTCGCGCGGGTGTACATGCTCACCAAGCAGCGGGTCGGGTACGATCCGTCGGTGGTACAGACGGTGATTCTGCTGCCGCTCGCCGTCGCGGGGATCGTGGCCGTCGTCCAGAACAGCCTCGCGCTCGCCTTCAGCCTGGCGGGGCTCGCGGCGGCGGTGCGGTTCCGGAACACCCTCAAGGACACGAAGGACGCCGTGTACATCTTCGTCGCCATGGGCGTGGGCCTCGCGGCCGGCGTGCAGGCGCTGGCACTCGGCTTCGTGATGTCGGTGATCTACAACGTCGCGGTAGTCACGTTGTGGGCACTGAACGTGGGCGACACCTACCCCGGCGAGCCACGCCCCAGCTTCACCGGCGAGTTCCCGATCGCCACCGCCGTCCCCGCGATCCACGACGTGCTGCTCGTGGAGGCGGACCCGGCCGCGCAGCCGCTGGTCGAGCGCATGCTCGAGCGGCTCACGAAGAGCTGGCGGTTGATCGAGCAGGTCTCTGGCAAGGACGGGCGGATGACGCTCACCTACGAATTGCGACTGAAGAAGAAGACGACGCGGGCCGCGCTGATCGACGCCATCGCCCGCGAGGCCGCGCCCCAGGTGGCGACGGCCACATTCCGGGCGCAGCCCGCAACGGGGTGATCTAGCGCGCCTGTGGGTCGGCCGCCGCGGGCGGCTTCCGCTCCACGACTTTGGCCATGACGGGCGCGCCCGGTGCCAGCAGCTCCAGGCCCCCCACGACGACCTGCGTGCCGACCTCCAGGCCGCTCGTCACCTCGACGAAGCCCGGGGTGCGCACGCCCAGACTCACCGGCTGCTGCGCCAC
>QHTT01000117.1:0-3685 GCA_003220935.1 Gemmatimonadota bacterium | reverse complement strand
GATGGTGCGCCCCGGCAATTGGACGACCGGGTCCACGAAATCCACGGTGCCGGAGAAATCGTGCCCCGGAATCGCCGCGACGCGGAACGTGACTTCCTGCCCGGGGCGCAACAGGCGCGCGAACCGCTCGGGCACCTGAAACGCGGCGCGTTGCGGGTTCACCGTGTGCAGCGACGCCAGGCGCGTGCTGGAGGTGACGTAGTCGCCCACGCTCACGTAGCGCTGCCCCACCACGCCGGTGAACGGCGCCCGCACGGTGGTGCGCTCCAGCCGGATGCGCTGCAGGTCGTACTCCGCCTGGGCACTGCGGGCCGTCGCCTCGGCGCGCTCCAGGTCCGCCGCCGACGACGCATTCTGCTTCGCCAGCTCCTTGGTGCGGGCCAGAGCCTGCTGCGCGAGGTCGCGCTGCGCCTCGAGCTGGTCCACTTGGGCCTTGAGCTGAGCGTCATCTACCTTGAAGAGGGGTGTCCCCTGCTCGACCTCCTGGCCCTCGCGGACGAGGAATTCGACGATGCGCCCGTCCACTTCGGGCCGCAGGTCGATCGACTGCACCGCTTCGATCTGGCCGGTGGCGGCGATCTCGTCGCGCACCGTGTCGAGGCGGGCGACCGCGACCTCCACGGGCAGCCCCATTGGCCCCCCGCCACCACCGAACCCGCCAGGCCCACCGGCCCGGCCCTTCTTGCACGCGCCGGCGGCCAGTGTCACACCGGCGAGCATCACATACCACGCACCACGCATCGTGTCTCTCAGCCTCACTGCTGGTCCCGTTCTGGAAAGAGGCGCCTGCCAAGGATGTTCTCGAGCCCCGCCAGCGCCAGGCGGGTCGCGTAGCGCGCCTGCACGAGCGCAGCCTCCGCATCGTCGAGCGCGGTCTGGGCCACGAGCAGGTCGAGGATCGTTGTCGCACCGGCAGCGTACCGGCTCTGCTGCACCCGGAAGTTCTCGCGCGCCACGGTCAACGCCTCCGCGGCGAGCTGCGCGCTGGCGCGCGCGGTCACGTACCCGTCGTACGCCGCCGTCACGTCGTGCTGCACCGCCCGGTCCATGTCCTGGCGGATCGCCCGCGCGACGTCGTGGCTCACCCGCGCCCGGCTCAGCGCGATCTCGCGCTGCCCGTTGTCCCAGAGCGGGAACGACACCGAGAGGGTGAAGGTCGTTCGTTTGAAGCTCGTGGGAAAGAAGAGCGTGTCGAACGCGAGTGCGTTGAAGGTGAGCGTCGCGCGGGGCAGGTACTGACCCAATGTGGCGCGGAAGCTCGCCCCCGCCGCCCGTTCGTTCGCCTGCGCGACGCGGTATTGCGGCCCCTGGGTCGCAGCTTGGCCAATCGCGTCGGCCAAGGTGAGGGGCAACTCGGGCGCCGGCGCGGTATCGAGTTGCGCGGCGTCCACCGGTCCCGCCGCTCCCACACGCCGCCCCAGCTCGAGCCGCGCGACGCGCAGCGCCGACTGCTGCTGCAGCAGACCCACCCTCGCCTGGGTCAACTCGAGCCGCAGCTGCAGCGAATCGGTCTGGACGGCCGCTCCGGTCGTGACCCGCGCGCGGGCGACGGCCAGCTGTTCCTGGGCGCGTCGCACGCGCTCGCCGGCCACGCGCGCCAACTCCCGGTCGGCCAACACCGCGTAGTAATCCGACTCCGTGAGGAGGGCCGACGCAAAGCGGGCCTGGAGCTCCCCGGCGTGGGCCCCGTCCAGGGCCGCAGCTGAGCGGGACAGCTCGGCGAGCTTCTGTCCACCCACGAAGAGGTCGTACCGGGCGGTCAGCTGAGACGTCACCTGAGTCCGTACCGGTTGAAAGGTGACGAAGTTGATGCTCTGCGGATTCGGCCGCGCGACGTCCGTGCTCAGCGTCACCGCGGGCAGGATAAAGACCGAGAACGCGCTGCGCCGCGCCCACACGGCGTTGTCCACCTGCCCGACCGCCGCGACGTAGTCCGGGTCGAGCCCCGTGGCTCGATGGAGCGCCTCGGACAACGTGACGGTCGGGACCGAATCGGGAGCGCTCGCCGTCACCTGGAGCTGGAGTTGGAGCGCCGCGAGCAAGGCCAGCATCAGTCGGCCTCGACGGGTTGGCCAGCCTGCAGACCACGTGGCTGTCGCGCGGTCTGCAGGCGATCGAGCAGCAGGTAGGCCACGGGGACGACGAACAGGGTCAGCACCGTGGAGAAGAAGATGCCACCCACGATCGCGTACCCGAGCGGGCGTCGGGACGCCGACCCCGCGCCCAGTCCCATCGCCACGGGGAGCGCACCCATGATCGTCGCCACCGACGTCATCAGGATGGGGCGCAAGCGGATCCGGCCGGCTTCAACCGCCGCAGCCACCGTCTCCATGCCGCGCGCCTTCAGCTGGTTGGTGTATTCGACCAGCAGAATCGAGTTCTTGGTGACAAGGCCGATGAGGAGAATCATGCCGATCTGGCTGTACAGGTTCAGGGTCGACCGCACGACGAACAGCGTGGCCAGTGCGCCGGTCACGGCGAGCGGCACGGCGAGCAGGACGGTGAACGGATGCACCAGCGACTCGAACTGCGAGGCGAGCACCATGAACACGACCACCAGCGCGACCCCGAACGCGAAGTACAACGCCCCGCCGCTCTCCTTGAAATCGCGGGACTCGCCCGCCAGCGCGGTGGTGCTGCCGCGCGGCAGCACGGTTCGCGCCACTCGGTCCAGCGAGTCGAGCGCCTCGCCCAGGGCGACGCCGGGGGCGAGCCCGGCGGTGAGGGTGAAATCGCGCACCCGGTTAAAGTGGTTGAGCTGCCGCGGGCCCACGCCTTCGTGGACGTGCGCCACCGCGTCCAACTGCACCAGTTCTCCGCCCCGCCCCCGCACGTACAGCCCTGACAGATCGCTGGGCGTGCGCCGCTGGGTCGAGTCGAGCTGGACCATCACGTAGTACAGCTTGTCGTTGCGCGTGAACGTGCTCACGCGGCGGCCGCCCAGAAACCGCGCAGATCAGTGTTGACGTTGACCAGCCCCTTGATGGCGCGTGCCTGCGAGGTGAGCGTGTCCATCGCCTTGCCGAGCAGGGCGAAGTCGGGGTTTTGCACCACGTACTGCACCGAGAAACCAAAGCCGCCGAACGCCGGTGGGACGCTCGCGAAGGCCAGCACTCCGGGAATGCCGAAAAACTGCGGCTGCACCTCGGCGGCCACCTGCTGGACGGTGCGCTTCCGCTGGCTCCAATCGGTGAGCCGGACGAACATGATGCCCTGGCTCACACGCGACTGGTAGCCGATGAAGCTGAAGTACCCCTCAACGTCCTTGGTCCGACTGATGATCTGCTCCAGCTGTCGCTGGTAGGCGTCCATGTAGGGAAGCGTGGCGCCCTCGGGCCCCTGTGCGAAGACGACGATGTAGCCTCGGTCGTCTTGGGGCACGAATTCCTTCTTGAGAACGCGGAACAGACCGTAGGCAAGCAGCACGGTCGCCGCCGCGCCGGCCAGCACGACGCCGCGGTGATGCACCGCGCGGTCCAGCAGGCGTCGATAGTGCTCGGTGATGGCCGTGAAGCCGCGCTCGAACGCCGTGAAGAGCGCGCCATGCTGGTGCGACACGCGCAGAATCTTGGCGCACAGCATCGGCGTCAGGGTCAGGGCCACGAACCCCGAGATCACGACGGCGCCGGCGACGGCGATGCCGAATTCGTTGAACAGGCGCCCCGTAGTCCCTTGGAGGAACGCC
>QHTT01000136.1 GCA_003220935.1 Gemmatimonadota bacterium | reverse complement strand
GCGGAGCGTACGAAAATCGTCGATCTCGAGCTCCTCGAAAGAGATGCGGAAACCGAACCGCTGCTCGAGCGAGGTCAGTAGCTTGACGAACATCAGCGAGTCGACCACGCCGCCCTCGAACAGATCCAGGTCCGGCGACGGCACTTCCACCTGCAGGCGCTCGGCGAACACCTCGGCGATTTGGGCCTCCAGGTCCCGGGCGTCAGTCATGGTCGAGCTCCCGGTGCTCCGTCGCGAGCAGGTCGTACAACAGCCGATCGTACGGCCGGCCATCGATCCAGTGGCACCGCCGCTGCCGCCCGATGTATGTGAAGTTGAGGCGCTCCAGTCCCCGACGGGCGGCCGCGTTGACGTCCACGGTCCAGGCACCCACCGCTTCGAGCCCGAGCTCCCTGAAGCCGATGGTCAATAGCTTGGAGGCCGCGCGGCTGGCATAGCCCCCGTAGCGCTTCTCCCCGAGCACGACCCACAGCGAGCCTGCCGTCTTGAAGCGGCGATCCACGTTCGACAGTCCGCACACGCCGATCGGCAGATCGCTGTCATCCGGCGTGTACACCCGCAGCAAGTGGAGCTCCCGCTGCGTCATGATCTTGAGCGCCACTGCGGTCACGGTGTGGACGCCGTTGCCGAAGTCGAGCCACTTGTAGTTCTCCTCCTTGCCGAGCCAGCCGGCCACGAGCTCGATCAGGTCAGGCCTGTCCAACGGCAACAGTTTCATTGGGTGCGAACGGTGCTGCGTACCCATGCCTCCGCACGGTTTGGGCCACGCGGCTGCGGTGCGGGAGGTGCGGCGATTCCGGTGCCCGGGCGGCGTGTCGTCGCCGCGCCACACGAGAGCTGCCTCAAGATGTGTCCACGGCGCGAACGACGTGCACCGACCCGGAGCACGCGATGGCACGTCGAGGAGCGCCGCGCTGGCCCAGCGCGCTCACGGCGTCACGCGCGCCGCGGCGCGCTCGCACACCACGCCGATGTGCTCGAGCTCTTCCAGGCTGGCCGGGACGTCGAGAATGATGGTGCGATAGCCGACGCCGACGTAGCGCGCGATCTCATCCGCCACCCGCTCATAGCTCCCTACCAGGTACGGGCAGAACGTCTTGTAATTCTCGAACGGCACCATCCAGTACGGCTGGTCCTCCGCCGCGGCGGTCTCCCCGAGGCGGGAGAGCTGCTTGTGCCATTCCGAATCAGTGACCTTCATCGCCAGCTGGTGGGTGAGCTGCCCTTGGCGGTCTTCGGGAAACCGGCCACGGGCGACAGCCCATGCCTCGCTCGCCTCCTCGCGGGCGATGATCCCGATGCGGATCCCGAGCGCGGCGGCGTCGATCGGCGGCGCCGCCTCGTATTCGGCCACCGGCTTGGGATAGCGCACGGCGAGCGCGCCGAGCTGTCGGGCCGCCGCCAACCCCGCGTCCGACGACCCGGAGACGAATACGCCGGGTTTGAGGGCGGGGTCGAGCGGCGGTGTCAGCTTCACCTGAGTGACCCGGTAGTAGCGCCCGTTCAGCGTCACCGGTCGCGTGCTGCCGAGCAGCTGCATGATGAGCGTCGTGTACTCGACCAGCCGGGCGTAGCGCTCGTCGTGGGGCGTCGGATCGTTGAGCGCCTCGAGGTCGTTCTTGAAGCCGCCCGCAACCATGTTGAGGTAGACGCGTCGCCCGTGGAGGAACCCGAGCGTCGCGACCATCTTGGCGACGGCATAGGGATGCATGTAGACCGGCTGCACCGCGACGAGCGGGCAGAGCCGGTTGGTGTGCGTGAGGATCTGCTGCGCCACGAGCCACGGGTCGACAAGGCCGTTGTCGGTGTAGACGAGGATCCCCTCGCACCCTGCGGCTTCGCTCCAGCGCGCGACGTCCACCACCTGCCGGCGGTAAGTCAGTGGAGACGCCGTGAACGACGGCGGGCAGGTCGCGAACACCTTCAGTCCCGACTCGATGAGTCGATCGGTCATGCCACCTCGCACAGCCGGCGTGGAAAGGGTACCAGGAACGTAGTAAACCTTTGCAAAAAGCGGGCTGTCCTCCCCGCCACTTGGAGCCACTCCCGGCAGCTCGGCTGTTGCGTCGAGGCAACGGGCCGTGGTGGCGATGCCGACCGCTCGCCACGGCGCAGCGACGCGGCACTGTGCCGCGCGCGCGCCGTGGCGAGACGGCACTAACCTGTTGCAGCCGCTGCACTAGGAGCCGGTCCGGTTTTTGCCCCCGGGGCGCTGCGAATTGTAGAGGCGGCAGGGACCCTTCCGGAGGAAGCCTCATGGTACGCGGCGGTGGACGGTGCTGGTTGGCAGCGGCGGTCGCGATACTGCTCGGCGCGACCGCGTGCAACGATTCAGAGAGTCCGCAGCCTGATGCGGCCCTGCTCCCGCTGCCGGACCTGGGCACACTTGCCGTCACGGTTGGCACTTCCGGTTCCGACATCGACCCCGACGGCTACACCGTCACCGTAGACGGCTCGGTGAGCCAGTCCGTGGGCGCGAACGGGCTCGTCACCTTCACAGGACTCGCAGCGGGCGATCACACGGTCGGTCTCTCCGGCGTCGCCTCGAACTGCACGGTGAGCGGCGACAACCCGCGGACCGTCTCGCTTATCATCGGGGTGGTGGGGACCACGAGCTTCTCGGTTGGCTGTGCCGCCATCCCAAAGACCGGCGACCTGACGGCCACTACCAGTACGACCGGCTCGAGCCTCGATCCCGACGGCTACACCGTCACGGTAGACGGGAACTCGAGCAAAGCGATCGGGACGAACGCCAGCGTCACGTTCACCGGGCTATCGGCGGGTGATCACAGCGTGGCGCTTTCCGGCGTCGCCGCGAACTGCTCGGCGAGCGGGGGGACCTCACGAACGGTCACGGTGCCCGCGGGCGGCACCGCCTCGACGACGTTCGCGGTGAGCTGCGCCGCGACGACCGGCAACCTGACGGTCACGACCAACACCACCGGCTCGAATCTCGATCCCGACGGCTATACGGTCGTGGTGGACGGGAGTCAGAGCCAAGCCATCGGCATCAACACCAGCGTGACCTTCAGCGGGCTGTCGCCTGGCAACCACTCGGTGCAGCTCAACGGGCTGGCGCAGAACTGCACCGTGAGCTCGAACCCGCGCACGGTGAGCATCACCGCGGGCACCACGGCCACGACCACCTTTACGGTGAGTTGCACGGCCCCGACGACGACGGGCACCCTCTCGGTCACGACCGCCACCACGGGCCAGAACATCCCCGCGAGCTACACGCTCAACGTCACGGGGCCGAGCTTCCCAACGGGGACGAGCCAACCAATCGGCGCCAACGCCACCGTGACCGCTACCGTCACCTCCGGCGACTATCAGGTGTCGCTAAGTGGCGTGCCGAGCAACTGCACGGTGAGTGGAGCGAACCCCCGCACGGTGACGGTGCCCGCCAATGGGACGGGCCCGACCACGTTCTCGGTGAGCTGCACGGCCCCGACGACGACGGGCACCCTCTCGGTCACGACCTCCACCACGGGTCAGAACATCCCCGCGAGCTACACGCTCAACGTCACGGGGCCGAGCTTCCCAACGGGGGCGAGCACACCGATCAACGCCAACGGCAACGTGACCGCCACCGTCACCTCCGGCGACTATCAGGTGTCGCTGAGTGACGTGCCGAGTAACTGCACGGTAAGCGGGGCGAATCCGCGCACGGTCACCGTGCCCGCCGGTGGGACGGCCACGACGACCTTCGCGGTGACGTGCAGCGCGCAGTCAGCGACGGGGGAGGTGATCGGCAAGGGCCAGATCGGGACGGGCTCTCCGACGCCGGGGAACAACGTGCAGACGTTCGACTTCGACGTGCGGGCCGACCTGACGGGACGGTTCACGGGCACCGACTACGGCGACCTGCACCCCGGCGGGGTGCCCGCCACGCTGACCACGGATCAGTCCACGGACCCTGCGACGTCGATCACGGCGTATCGCAGCAGCTCGACCGCCTGCAGCGACCCGAGCCGCGGCGTGGAGTTCGACGCCATCGGCCGGGAGGATACGGGTGGCTTGGTGAACTACACGGTGGCGGCGTGCGACAACGGGCCGGCGGGGAGTGGCCTGGACTTCTGGAGCGTCTTCATCCCGTCGGAGAACTTCGGGCGTTCCGGCAACGTGACGAGCGGGGACATTGTAAAGCGGTGATCACGCGAGTGCTCTCGGCGACGCGCCTCGGCGGCCATGCCGTCGAGGCGCGTCGGCGTTTGACGCCGTTCGTTATCTTCCACGGGGCTGCCGCTGGAGGCCGGGAAGGAGCGCCGGTGATCTTGGGGATCGGGCTCGACGTCGTCGCGACCGACCGGATCGCGCAATCGCTTGCGGACGACGGGGGCGATTTCGAAGCGCATGTCTTCACCGCCGCGGAGCGGCAGGAGTGCCGGGAGCGCGCGGACCGCACGCAAGCGCTCGGCGCCCGGTTCGCGGCCAAGGAGGCGTGCTTCAAGGCCCTCGGCACCGGCTGGGCGCAAGGCGTGAGCTTCCATCAGGTGGAGGTGAGGGGGCTGGAAGGCGGCCGACCCGAGTTGCGGCTCTCCGGCGCAGCCGCGGAGCGGGCGCATGCACTCGGGGTGCGGCATATCCACGTCAGCCTGACGCACGAGGCAGACGTGGCCGCGGCGGTCGTCGTGCTGGAAGGGGGAGCGGTCAGCTGAGCGCGTTGCTGCAGCATTGGGTGACCGAGCAGGCGAGCCGGCGCCCCGATGCGGGGGCGGTGGTCTTCAAGGACGAGCGTCTCACGTACGAGGCGCTCGAGCGCGCCAGTAATCGGCTGGCGCGGCTCCTCAAGGACGCGGGGTGCGCGCGCGGCGACCGCGTCTGCCTGCTGGCCCCGAAGTCCCCCGCCGCCATCGTCGCGATCCTCGGCGTGCTCAAGGCCGACGCCGTGTATGTGCCGCTCGACCCGGCGAGCCCTCCCGCCCGGCTCGAGAAGATGATCGTCTCCTGCGACAACCGCTGGATCCTGGCGAGCGGAGCGGTGGGCGCGACGCTCGAGGCGCTGTTCGCGTCTCCCCCGTTCGCCGCAACGCACGCCGTCGGCTGGCTCGGAGCGGAGGATCCTCCCGACGGGGTGACCGCCCAGTTCACCCTGGGCGATCTGGCAGCTTACCCCGGCGAGGCCCCCCGGTCGGCCAACTCGCCCCGGGACGCGGCCCATATCCTGTTCACGTCGGGCTCGACCGGGATGCCGAAGGGCGTGGTCATCACGCACGCGAATGTGCGCCACTTCATCGACTGGGCGGTACCCTACTTCGGCACGGCTCCGACCGACCGCATCTCCGGTCATCCGCCGCTGCACTTCGATCTGTCGACCTTCGACGTCTTCGGCACGTTCGCCGCTGGCGCGGAGCTGCACCTCGTGCCGCCGGAGCTGAACCTCCTGCCACACCAGCTCGCCGAGCTGATCCGCGACGCTCGGCTGACGCAATGGTTCTCGGTGCCGTCCGTGCTCAACTACATGGCCAAGTTCGAGGTAGTGAAAGAGGGCGACTTCCCCAGCCTGCGCCGAGTGCTCTGGTGCGGTGAGGTGTTTCCCACGCCGGCGCTGATCTACTGGATGCGACGCCTCCCGCACGTCACCTTCACAAATCTCTACGGGCCGACCGAGACGACGATCGCGAGCAGTTATTACACGGTGCCGTCGGTTCCTGCGAGCGAAGACGAGGGGATCCCGATCGGGCAGGCGTGCGGTGGGGAGGAGCTGCACGTGCTGGACGAGGCGCTGCGGCCCGTGGCTCCCGGGGAAGTGGGACAGCTCTACATCCGCGGTGTCGGTCTCAGCCCGGGCTACTGGCGCGATGCGGAAAAGACGCGGGGGGCGTTCCTCCCGTATCCTGGAAGCAGCGATCCGCAGGACCGGATCTACCGCACCGGCGACCTGGCCAGCGTCGGCGCGGACGGCTTGATCCGCTTCCTGGGCCGGGCGGACTCCCAGATCAAAGCCCGCGGGTACCGGATCGAGCTGGGTGAAATCGAGGCCGCGCTGCATCCCGTGGAAACGCTGCAGGAATGCGCAGTCGTGGGCGTGCCGAGTCGGGATTTCGACGGCGTGGCGATCTGCTGCGCCTACGTCCCACGCGACGGCGTCGCGGTGACGCCGGGGGGCTTACGCGACGTTGTGGCGCGCTCGCTGCCGCCGTACATGCTGCCGTCCCGCTGGATGGCGCTTGCCGCGCTCCCCAGGACCCCCAGCGGGAAGATCGACCGACGGAGACTGAAGGAGCTGTTCGCGCCCGAGACCGTGGGGGCGGGGGGGGCGGCGTGACGACATCCCCGAGATCGTGGCCCTGCGCCGCAAGGCGTTCCGCCACAAGGAGCGGCCGGGGGCGGCCGATCTCGGGGCCTATCTTGACGAGATCTTCTTCCACAATCCCTGGCGTGATGACGCGCTTCCGTCGCTCGTGTACCTCGATGGGGCGGGGCGGATCGTGGGCTTCCTGGGACGGGTGCCGCGGCCGGCGACGTTTCAAGGGCAGTCGGTGCGCGTGGCGGTGGGTACGCAGCTGATGGTCGATCCCGCCCAGCGCGAGCTCGCGGGAGTCGAGCTCGTCCGAGCGTTTCTCGCGGGCAGCCAGGACCTCTCTTTCGCAGACGTGGCCAACGAGGTGAGTCGCCAGTTCTGGGATGCCCTGGGGGGCGGTATCTCTCTGCTCCAGACCTTTCAATGGACGCAGCCGCTGCGACCGTCCCGCTTTTACGCCAACAAGTTCGCGCAGCGGTTCCCCGTACGGGGGCTCGCGTGGGGACTGGCGCCGGTCTGCTGGGCCATCGACGGCGTGATCGCACGCTGGGCTCCCGTGGCGGGCCTGCGCGTGGTGCCGCTCACTGCGGCGGCCATGGCCGCTCACCTCCCCGAGCTGCTCGGCGGAGTGCCGCTACGGCCGGACTACGACGAGCGCTCCGCAGCGTGGCTGCTCGAGCAGCTGGCCGCGAAGCGGACGCTGGGCGTGCTGCGTCGGACCGCCTTGGAGGACAGCGATGGTGGTCTGGTGGGGTGGTATCTCTATTACGCGAGCCGGCGAGGCGTCGGCCAGGTCATCCAAGTGGCCGCGCGGAAACATCGCTACGGCGAGGTGCTTCAAAGCTTGTTCCACGAAGCCTGGCGAGATGGTCTGACCGCGCTCGCGGGACGGCTCGAGCCGGCACTGCTGCCGACCGTCGCGGACCGCGGGGCGTTCCTCACCCGCGACGGTCCGTGGGTGCTGGTGCATTCCACACGCCCGGAGCTCGTTGCGGCGATCAGACGGGGCGATGCGTTCTTGTCGCGATTGGAAGGGGAGTGGTGGATGTCCTTCTAGATCGCGTCCCCGCCGCTGAGACAGCTAGAGCCCCGCCATGCGACCGCGGGGCTCCGTTGCTGCCGCCGGCGTGCTTTGGCGGCTAGCGGTTGGTCAGAGGATTGCGCCCCGTCGTATCCGGCCGCGCCGCAGTCTTCTGCTTGGCCGCGGTCCCGGGCTTGGTTGCGGAGGCAGGGGCAGCGCTCGCCTTGGCCTCGGAACGCGCTCTCCGCCCCCCGGAACCGCCACCGCAGGCCGCGAGGCCGATCAACACGATCCCTGCTAGTAGCATTCTCGGCATGGGTCCCCCGTGGTGGAGGCTGCGACCCCAATATAAGGCAAGGTCGTGGCGTCAGGGGCCTCGCTCGGTGTGAGCCGCATCACTTGTTGCGTGCGCGCCTCATCTTGACCCTGAAACCCCACCAAGTCATTCTGGTACCGAGCAGTTACAAGAACTTGCCGCATCCCGCATCCCCAGGCCCCGTTGCGCCCGCGATCAGGCCAAGCGGGCGCTTTTCGTTCGGGGGCCGGAGAAGATCCGATGGATACCAAAGCGCTACTCGACAGCCTCGACATGGGTGTAGTGGCGGTCGCCCCCGACTGGACGATCGCCGAGTGGTCCGCTGGCGCCGCCCGCATTACCGGGTTGCCCGCCGAGCAGGCGTTGAGGCGGGACTTCTGGATCGCGTTCTCGGGGGCGAAGGGCACCGACCTCGAACAGGTGCTTCGCGCCGTGCTCGCCGACGGCACGGCGCGGACCTGCCTCATGCCGGCGCACGCATCCGACGGCCCGGGAACGGTGTTCGAGACCCGTGTGACGCGGGGCCCGCACAACCACCTGGTGATGACGTTGCGCCGGATGCACGAGGAGCTGCCTCCGGAATCCCGAGCCGCCCAGCTGCTAGGGGCGTTCGAAATCGAGCGGCGGCTCTACCTGCAGCTGTTCAATTCCCTCCCGACGCCAGGGCTGGTGTTGACGGCAGACGGCCAGATTCTGGAGGTCAACCCCGAGGGCGCGGAGCTCCTCGGGGTGCCGGATGCGCCCTCGGTGCGCGGGCGCTCGCTGACTGAATGGGCGGCGGAGTCGCAGCGCGCCGCGCTCGCTACCGCGTTGCGCGACGCCGTCGACCGGCGCCAGGAGTTTCAGCTCACGCTCGAGCTCGCCGCCGAGCCGGCGCGCGACGTGCGAGCCGTGATCGTGAACGTAGACCCGATCGAGCCGTCCCCAAGCTGCTGTTCCTCGCGGTGGATGTATCGCGGGAGGTGCTGCTGCAGCGCAAGCTGCTACAGACTGATCGGCTGTCGCAGCTGGGTGCGCTGGTCTCGGGGGTGGCGCACGAGCTGAACAACCCGCTCGCGGCGATCGCGGCCTTCGCCGAGCTGCTGGCCGTGGACCCGCATCAGGCGGACCTGAAGGAGAGCGCCGAGATCATCCGCGCCGAGGCGATGCGTGCCGGGCGGATCGTCCAGACCCTGCTTGATTTCGCACGCCAGCGGCCGCGCGTCCGGGCCGCCGTCGACCTGGCGGAGATCGTGGAGCGCGTGCTCTCGCTGCAACGGTCCGCCCTGAAGAAGGCTCGCGCGCGCGGCGCGGTGGCGATTCCGGACGACCTCCCGGCAGTGATCGGGGATCCCCAGGAGTTGCAACAGGTCATGCTCAACGCGGTCGTCAATGCGCGGCAGGCCATCGAAGCGAGCGGTAGGCCCGGCCAAGTGTTGATCACGGCAAAGCTCGTGGACGGGCGCATGCGGGTCGCCGTGGAGGACACCGGAGCCGGCGTGCCCCCGGAGATCCTGGACCGCGTATTCGAGCCGTTCTTCACGACAAAGGGAGACGAGGGGACGGGGCTCGGCCTCGCCATCAGCTTCGGGCTGGTGCGCGCGATGGGTGGCCGGATGTGGATCCAGAACATCGAGGGCGGCGGCGCGCGCCTGGAGTTCGAGCTGCCGATCGACACGGTGCGCGCCGCCGACGAAGCCGCGGCCGGGTTGCGGCCCGCGGAGCGGTCACTCCGGGTGCTCGTGGTCGAGGATGAGGAGAGCGTGCGGCGCGGGATGGTGTTGCTCGCGAAGCGGCTAGGACACGAGGTCACCAGCGTACCGGGATACGACGAAGCGAAGCGGCGGCTCACCGAACCCGCCGCCCGCTACGACGCCATGATCGTGGACGTACACCTCGACGAGGCGCACAGTGGATTCGATTTGTTCGAGGACCTGCGCGTCGAGGGCCGGGGACGCGAGCGCCACATCGTCTTCACCACGGGCGACTCGATCTCGGCGCAGACGCGCGACCACCTGCTGCGCTCCGAGCGCCCAGTGCTGCGGAAGCCGTTCAGCCTGGACGAGCTGCGCGAGATGCTCGAGCGCGTGGCTGGCGCCTGAGGAGCGAGCCTAGGAGGACTCGAGCAGGAGCGCCCGGCGTGCGACTCCCCGAGGTTCGGTGCGCCGACGTTCGGCGCTCGTATGCCGGTAGTACGCGATGGTCTGCCGCAGGCCCTCTTCGAACCCCACGAGCTCGTGGTAGCCGAACAGGGTGCGGGCCTTATCGATCGAGGCGAGCGAGTCCCGCACCTCGCCCGCGCGCCCTTCGGCGTATGCAGGCTCGAGGTGTGTCCCCACCAGCTCCCGGATGCACTGCCACAGCTCGTTCACGCTAACGCTGCGGCCGCAGCCGACGTTGAACACCTGGCCCGCCACCTGCGCCGCGGGGGCTCGGCTGGCGAGCATATTGGCATGCACGACATTAGCGACGTAGACGAAATCCCGCGTCTGACAGCCGTCGCCGTAAATCGTGGGCCGCTCACCGCGTAGTGCGGCCGTGATGAAGCGCGGGATCACCGCGGCATATTGCGAGTTCGGGTCCTGGCGCGGCCCGAAGATGTTGAAATACCGCAGCACGACCGGCTCGAGCCCATAGGTCGCTTGAAACGCCTGGCAGTACTGCTCTGCGGCGAGCTTGGACGCAGCGTAGGGTGAGAGCGGCTGCGTGAGATCGTCCTCGCAGTTCGGGAGGTCGGCGAGGTTCCCGTAGGCAGAGGTGGAGCCTGCAAATACGACCCGGCGAACGCCGGCGTCCGCTGCGGCCAGCAGCACGGTCACGGTGCCAGTCGCGTTGACCGCGTGGGCGGCGAGCGGCTCGCGCACCGAGCGCTCTACGGAGGTCAGCGCGGCCTGGTGCAGCACACAGTCCACCCCCTCCATCGCGCGCCGCCACATCTCCGGATCCGTGACGCTGCCCACCAGGAAGCGGATCCGATCCGTCACGGCCGTGAGGTTCTCGCGCCGGCCGGTCGAGAGATCGTCGAAGACGACCACATCGTGCCCGGCGGCCACGAGATGATGAACCAAGTGCGAGCCGATGAACCCCGCTCCTCCAGTAACCAGGTAGCGCATGCGTTTCAAGGACCTCCGTCGCGTTGCCAAACTGAACGAACTGCGAGGTGACCCGATCCGCTGTTGCACATCTCAAGCCAAACGCTCGCGAGGCGCGACGGGGGCCGGCGGTTGTCGCGCGGCGGCAACATGTGTTTCGCGCTCTATTTCGCGATCAAGGGGATCCGGCCTGCACCGCCCCCAAATCGTGCTTGCCACTCGGTAGCACGGGCAGGGCGGAGCGCACCTCGATGCGCGCCGGCTGCAGATAGCGGGGCAGCTCGCGGCCGCAGTACGCCTTGAGGCGCTCGAGCGAACCCGCGCCCGTGAGCACGACGTACGCCACGATGCGCTCACCCCACAGCTCGTCCGGCTCGCCCAACACCGCCGCCTCTGCGACTTCTCCGGACCCGTACAGCACGTTGGCGACCTCGTCGGGACCGACGCGGTACCCCATCGTCTTGATGATC
>QHTT01000081.1 GCA_003220935.1 Gemmatimonadota bacterium | reverse complement strand
CCCGACGCCCCGCCGTCCCCCTCCGCACCCGTGCCGTTGCTCGAGGCGATCGCTGCGCTCGCGAACCGCCGCTCGCTCACCGAGAGCCAGACGACCGCCGTCTTCGGGACGGTGATGCGGGGCGAAGCGACCCCGGCACAGATCGCCGCCCTGCTCATGGGTCTGCGGGTCAAAGGAGAGACCGCCGACGAGGTGGCGGGCGCGGCGCGCGCGCTGCGCGCTGCGATGATCCCGGTCGAAGCGGCGGGTGACCACCTCGTCGACACCTGCGGTACCGGCGGCGGCACCGTCTCGACCTTCAACATCTCGACCGCCGCGGCGTTCGTTGCGGCGGGTGCAGGCGCTTCCGTGGCGAAGCACGGCAACCGCTCGTTCACTTCGCGATGCGGCTCGGCCGACGTGCTGGAGGCGCTCGGGGTGCACATTGGCCTGGACGCTGCCGCAGCGGCGCGGGTGCTGCGCGACGCCTGCATCACGTTTCTGTTCGCGCCCAACTTCCATCCCGCGATGAGGCACGCGGGCCCGGTACGGCGCGAGCTCGCCGTCCCCTCGGTGATGAACTTGCTCGGTCCGCTCGCCAATCCCGCCCGGGTGCGCCGTCAAGTGGTGGGTGTGGCCGACCCGGACCGCGCGCCGCTCGTCGCCGGCGCGCTGGCGCGGCTCGGGGCCGAGCACGCGCTCGTGGTTCACGGGCGAATCGGCATGGACGAGATCTCGCCCCGCGGCATCACCGACGTGTGGGAGGTGCGGAGCGGGCGGGTGTGGACGTGGGAGCTGGACCCGGCGACCTACGGGCTGGCCATCCCCGATGCGACCGCGCTCCAAGGCGGGGACCCGGCGGCGAACGCCGCGCGCATCGAGAGCTTGCTTGCCGACGGCGCGTCAGCAGCCGACGACGCAGGCCAGGCGGCCCTGCTGCTCAACGCGGGGGCGGCGATCTACGTCGCGGGGCTCGCGCCCTCCTACGAGGACGGGATCGCCCGGGCCCGGGGGGTGGTTGCAACCGGGGCGGCGCGCGCCGCGTTGGAGCGGCTGCGCCGAGCAAATAGCGCCTAGAACTTCCGGATGACCCCGACGACGATGCCCTGCACGACCACGTCGCGCTCGTTCACGCGCAGCGGGTTCATGGCGGGGTTCGCGGGCTCGAGCCTGATCCAGCCGCCGGGTTCGCGGTAGAACCGTTTCACTGTGGCGCTGGAACCCTGCACGAGCGCGACGACGGTCTGGCCGCTGTCGGCCTGGTTGCGCTCGTGCACGACGATGAAGTCGCCGTCCTTGATGTGCTCGTCGATCATCGACTGCCCGCGGACCTTGAGCACGTAGCTGCGGCCGCGGCGGGGGATGAGCTCATCCGGAACGGCGATGGTGTCGTTGCCGCTCACCGCCTCGATGGGTTCGCCGGCCGCCACGAGCCCGAGCAAGGGCAGCTCGGTCGCGCCGGTCTGCCCCTTGGGTGGGACCACTTCGATGGCCCGACTCTCGTTGTGGGAGCGCCGGATGTAGCCCTTGCGCTCGAGGTTCGTGAGATGCTCGTGCACTGTGGCCAGGGACTGAAAGCCGAACTGCCGCGCGATCTCTTCGAAGCTCGGGGCGTAGCCCTTGGTCTCGATGTGGCCCGCGATGAAGTCCAGGATCTCGCGCTGACGGCGGGTGAGCGGCACACGGTCTCCCGAAGATAACCCGAAACTAATCTACCCGAAAATCGCCCGAATGCAAGGATGACACGAACGCGGCTCGACGCCATGCTCTCCGCCACCCGGGACCGGATCGCCGGTCTCAAGCCGCACGCTCGCGAGCTCGCGCGCCGTGCCGCGGCCGCGCCCGCGCCGCCGCCGTTCGCGCGCGCGCTCCGTTCGGGGGACGCGACGGTAGGCGTGATCGCCGAGGTGAAGCGCCGCTCCCCCTCCCCCGGCGCGATCCGGGAAGACCTCGACCCGGTGCGCCATGCGCTCGCGTACCAGCGGGGCGGGGCGGTGGCGATCTCGGTTCTCACGGACGCGCCGCACTTCGGCGGGTCGCTCGACGACCTTGAGTGCGTGGCGCAAGCCGTGTCGGTGCCCGTGCTGCGAAAGGACTTCATCCTCGACGAGCTGCAGCTCCTGGAGGCGCGCGCGGCGGGCGCGAGCGGGGTGTTGTTGATTGCCCGCGCGCTGCCCCCGGACCGGTTGGGAGCGCTCGCCCGGACCGCGCGCGCAAACGCACTGGGCGTGCTGGTCGAGGTCCACTCCGAGCCAGAGCTCGATCAGGCGCTTACGGTAGAGCCCACCGCGGTCGGGGTGAACAGCCGCGACCTGGCGACCTTCGCGGTCGACCTCCGACTGACCGAGCGCCTGCTGGCACGCGTCCCCGCGGCCGTCCCCGCCATCGCGGAGAGCGGGATCGAGACTCGGGCGGACGTGGAGCGCATGGCCGGGGCGGGGGCGGACCTCGTGCTGGTAGGCACGTCGGTGGCGCGCCTGGCAGATCCGGAGGCGGCGGTGCGGGCGCTCTGCGGCGTGGTGAGAAGGGGACGGTGATGGAAACGCGGAACGCGGAAGTCGGAACGCGGAACAGCCGGACTGGGTTCGATCCTCGTACCCGGCTCGACCTCTCGACGGCCGCGCGATCCGTTCCGCGTTCCGCGTTCCGCGTTCCGGCTTTGCAATTGCGCGTTCCGCGTTCTGGAGGTTCCGTTGCCACCTGAGTCTGGCTCGCTCACCACCGGTCGCTTCGGCCCCTACGGCGGCCGCTACGTCCCCGAAACCCTGATGAGCGCGCTCGACGAGCTCGCGCGCGTCTACGACGACGCGAAGCGCGACCCTCGGTTCTGGGGAGAGCTTGACGCGTTGCTCACGGACTATGTCGGGCGCCCCACTCCGGTGACCGAGACGCCGCGGCTCGGCGCCGAGGTGGGCGTGGGCGTCGTGGTGCTACTCAAGCGCGAGGACTTGAACCACACCGGCGCGCATAAGATCAACAACACCCTCGGCCAGGTGCTGCTCGCCCGGCGCATGGGCAAGCGGCGCATCATCGCCGAGACGGGCGCTGGCCAGCACGGGGTCGCGACGGCGACGGTGTGCGCCCGCTTCGGCCTGGAATGCGTCGTGTATATGGGCGAAGCGGACATGCGGCGCCAGCGCCTCAACGTGTACCGCATGGAGCTGATGGGCGCGCGGGTCGTGCCCGTGACGTCCGGCACCAAGACCCTCAAAGACGCAACCAACGAAGCGTTACGCGATTGGGTCACAAACGTGACCACCACCCATTACATCATCGGCTCGGTCGTGGGACCCGATCCGTTCCCGCGCCTCGTCCGCGACTTCCAGGCGGTGATCGGGCGCGAGGCGCGGGCGCAGGTGGTGCAGCGCTACGGGCGGCTGCCGCGCACGGTCGTGGCGTGTGTGGGCGGCGGCTCGAACGCGATGGGCATCTTCAGCGCGTTTCTCGACGACGCCGGCGTCGAGCTGGTAGGCGTCGAGGCGGCGGGCGAGGGGCTGGCGAGCGGGCACCACGCGGCCTCGCTGGCGCGCGGCCGCCCCGGCGTGTTCCACGGCAGCTTGAGCTACCTCCTCCAGAACGCCGACGGTCAGGTCCAGCCCGCCCACAGCGTGTCGGCCGGCCTCGACTACCCCGGGGTCGGCCCGGAGCACGCTTACCTGAAGGACACGGGTCGCGTATTGTATGAGGCGGTGACCGACCGGCAGGCGTTGGACGCGTTCGCCGCCCTGTCCCGCTTGGAGGGCATCCTGCCGGCCCTCGAAAGCGCCCATGCCGTAGCCTGGGTGCTGGGTCAGCGCGGAGGAGGGCACTGGCATGCGGACGACATCGTCCTGATCAACCTGAGCGGCCGGGGCGATAAGGACGTCGCGATGGTCGCCGAACTGACGGGAGCTGCGCTCTGACCAACCCGCCCGTATCGGAGCTGGCGCTACCGCCGTCGCAGATCGAGGAGCTGTGGCTGGTCCTGTCGAAGGGGCTGAGAGCCACGCAGCTCTACCTGCCAAACAACCCGGTCTACCAGCGTGCGGTGGACAACATTCGTGCGACGCTGCGCCAGATCTGGGAGGCCACCGACGACCTCGCGTTCGACGTGGGCGAGACCGAGATCCGCTGGGAAGACGCGGTCGTCTACAGCCAGGACACACGGAGCGAGAGCATCGCCTGGACGCTCTACAAGGACGGCGTCCGCTCGCTCACGTTCAAGCCGGGGATCGAGGATGTCGAGATCGTGCGTTTCCTCGGGGTGCTGCAGCAAGCGAAGAACCTGCAGGCCGATGCCCCGGACGACCTGCTGACCCTCCTGTGGGCGCAGGACTTCCAGTTCATCAGCTACACGTTCCGCGAGCTCGCGAGCGAGAACGCGGTCCCCATCGAGGCCGGCGCGACGATCCCGACGACCCCGCCGACTCAGGTGCGCCGGTTCGTCGAGGAGGAAGCGCCGCCCAAGCGCGAGGGGCTCGTGTCGATCGACGATTTCGACACGACGCTCTACTTCCTGGAGGACAAGGAGATCGCCTACCTCAAGAAGGACGTCGAACGGGAATACGCGCAAGACCTGCGGCGCAACGTGCTCGCGATGCTGTTCGACTTGCTGGAGCTGCAGACCTACGGCACGGTGCGAGCGGAGTTGATCTCCATCGTCGAGAACTTCATCCCGTACTTGCTCGGTGCCGCCGACTTCCGCTCGGTCGCATTCATCCTCCGCGACACGCGGGTGATCCTGCAACGCGCCCGCGAACTGATCCCCGAGCATCGTCAGACGCTCGAGAGCCTCCCCGCCCGGCTGTCGCAGCGGGAGGCGCTCTCCCAGCTGATCCAGTCGCTGGACGAGGCGACCGTGCACCCGACGGAGGAAGAGCTGTCGGAGCTGTTCCAGGAGCTGCGCGCCGACGCCCTGCCCACGCTGATGGGGTGGCTCCCGCGGCTCAACAACGAGCGGGTGCGCGAGCTGGTGCACGGGGCGGCGGCCCGGCTCGCCCAGGCCAACGCCGCGGAAGTGCTGAAGGCGCTGGCAAGTGAGGACACGGCGGCGCAGCTCGAAATGGTCAAGCTGGCGGGCCGGCTCAAGCTCCCGGGCGCACCCGACGGGATGGCGCCGCTGCTCGAGTCGAATGACCGCACGCTCAAGCTCGCGGTGGTCGATGCGCTCACGGCCATCGCCAGCCCCAGCGCGATGCGCCTGCTGGAGCAGGCGATCGATGATGCGGACCGCGACGTGCGCATCGCCGCGGTGCGGTTCCTCGCCTCGCGCGGCTACCGCAACGCGGCGCCGCGGGTCGAGAGCGTGGTCACCGGCTCGAAGCTCAAGAATGCCGACCTCACCGAGAAGATGATCTTCTTCGAAGCGTTCGGGTCGCTGGTCGGCGCGCGCGGCATCGCCACCCTCGAGAAGATGCTCGCGGCCAAGGGGTTGCTCGGCAGGAAGGAGGATCCGGAGACGCGGGCCTGCGCGGCTATGGCGTTGGGCAAGGTCCGGACCCCCGAGGCACGCGCCGTCCTCGAGCGCGCCGCCCAGGACAAGGAGCCGCTGGTGCGCAACGCGGTGAGTCGCGCGCTGCGGGAGGTGGGCGGGTGAGCGGCGGCGGTCCTCCCCGCCAGGCGTCGATCGCCGAGACGATCCAGACGACCGACGGCTTCCTGCGGCACGCGGGCCGCGAGTTTCTCGTCGTGCTCTATACCGCGTTCCGCTCGCTCAAGCTCTATCCGATCGAGAACGCGCAAGTGCAGAAGGCGCTGGACGACCTCACCGCAACGACGAAGCATCTGCTCGACGTCGAGAAGGAGGTCGAGCTGCGCCTGCAGGGCGAGTTCCTGTTCGTGAACGCCACCCGGTTGCGGCTCGACCTCGACAACTACGCCTCGTTCTCCCACATCCTCGGCGTGCTGCGGCAGTGCGGCATCGGCGCCGTGCGCATCGACGAGGGGGTGGACCGCAAACAGCTGCAGATCTTCGTCTCCCTGCTCCTCTCGTATGCGGCGAAGGAGGCGAGTCCCAACAAGGTGTTCGAGCTGGGCCAGAAGCTCAGCGATGGTGGCGTGTCGTTCATCAGCGTGGAGCCGCCGCTCGAAACCGAGGAGGATGTCGAGGAAGAGGAGCGGCAGAAGGAGGCCGCCAAGCGCACCTACGCCCGCTCCGTGGCCGTCACCAAGGAGGTCATCAACAGCATCCGCATGGGCCGGACCGCCAACGTCAAGAAGGTGAAGCGCGCGGTCCAAGCGATCGTCGACCAGGTGCTCAACAACGAAGCCTCGCTCGTGGGCCTCACCACGCTGCGCGACTACGACGAATACACGTTCACGCACTCCGTGAACGTGTGCATCTTCTCCGTGGCGCTGGGTCGCAAGCTCGGCCTCACCAAGCTGCAGCTCTACGACCTCGGGATGGCGGCGCTGTTCCACGACGTCGGCAAGTCCCGCGTCCCCCTCGAGGTGCTCAACAAGCAGGGCGGCTTGACGGACGAGGAATGGCGCATCATGCAGGCGCACCCCTGGCTCGGCGTGCTGACGCTGTTCGGCCTGCGCGGCTACGGGGAGATTCCCTACCGTGGGATGATCGTCGCCTACGAGCACCACATGAAGGTCGACCTCACCGGCTACCCCAAGTCGCTGCGCGGGCGGGACCTGTCGATCTATTCGAAGATCGTGGCGGTGGCCGACGGCTTCGACGCCGCCACGACCCGGCGCGTGTACCAAACCGTGCCGATCCAACCCGACCAGGTGCTGAAGGAAATGTGGGAGAACCCGCGCCGCGGCTACGATCCGGTCATCGTCAAGGCGTTCATCAACCTGATCGGGATCTATCCCGTGGGCACCTGCGTGATCCTCGATACCTACGAGGTCGCGATCGTCCACAGCGCCAACCCCGACGTCAGCCACGTGCACCGGCCCGTCGTGCGCATCGTGGCGTCGCCCGAGGGCGCGCTGCACCACCCCGGGTTCCTCGCGGACCTCGCGCAGCGCGATGCGCAGGGCAACTTCCCCCGCACGATCGTCAAGGTCACCGACCCGGTGAAGTACGGCATCAACGTCAGCGACTATTTTGTCTGAACACCCGATCGCGGCGCGCTGGCGCGCCATCCGAGCAGGGGCAGGGCGGGGCGGGGGGGAGAGGGGGGGCGGAGCGAGGCGCCACGCCGCCCTCATTCCGTACCTCACCGCGGGGCATCCCACGCCCGCGGCCTCGCTCGAGGCGCTCAAGCTGGTCGAGGCCGCCGGCGCCGACTTCCTCGAGGTCGGCGTGCCGTTCAGCGACCCCCTCGCCGACGGTCCCACGATTCAGCGGTCGACCCAGGCCGCGCTCGACGGCGGAATGACCGTGCCGCGTGTGCTCGAGCTGATCGGGCGGGCCGCGCTCGGGATCCCGGTGGTGATCATGACGTACCTGAACCCGGTGCTGGCCTACGGGCTCGAGCGGTTCGTAGCGGACGCACACGCGGCGGGCGCCGCCGGGCTGCTGCTCACCGACTTCCCGGCCGGCGCCGACCCCGCCGTGGAGCAGGTGGTGAACGCTAGCCCACTCGCTCTCATCCGCCTGCTCGCGCCGACCACGACGCCGGAGCGGCTGGAGCGCGCCGTCCGCGGGGCGAGCGGCTTCCTCTATCTCATCTCGCGCCTGGGCGTGACCGGCGCGCGCGACCGCGTGCCCCCCGACCTGGCCGAGCACGTGGCCCGGGTTCGGGCCGCGAGCGACCTGCCGCTCGCCGTGGGGTTCGGCATCAGCACGCCCGCGCAGGCGCGCGCCACGGCCCAGCTCGCGGACGGCGTCGTCGTCGGGAGTGCCGTGATCGAAGCACTCGGATCGGGCGGTCTCCCTGCGGCCGAGCGCCTGCTGCGCGACCTCGCCGCGGCGGTGCACGGAAACTAGGGCGTGACCGCGAACCGGCTCGTCACGCTGTACAGCCGGGGGCTGGCGATCGGCGGCCCGCTGGTGCTCGTCGCCGTGCTCAGCGCCGATCCCCGCTGGACCAACCAGCTGCTCGAGAGCGCGATCATGGTGACCGCCGCGATCGCGTTGCGCGGGCTGCAGATCCCCTTGAGCAAGTATTCCTACCTGACCCAGACGGGGCTCGTTGGCCTCACCGGGAGCCTGCTCGTCGGCGCACCGGCCACCGCGCTGGCGATCGCCGTCAGCGTGATCGTCGCGGACTGGCTGTGGCACAAGAAGATGTTCAGCGCCGCCCTGGTCAACCTGGGACGTGAAGTCCTCGCGCTGGTGGGCGCCTACGGCGTGTACGGCTTGATCGTGCGCGCGGCGGGGGTGGCCCCCGGGCTGCATGTCGAGATGCTGTTGCCGCTGCTGCTGTACGGCCTCGCCTATTTCGGGTTCAGCCGGCTGCTCTTCTACTTCGCCCTCACGATCCGCGGCAAGCTGGAGCGCGACGAGCGGATGCTCATTTTCCGGTACGAGTGCATCAGCTTCGGCGCCACCGTGATTGCATCCGCGACGCTCGTCGGCACAGTGGTGTTCTGGCCGCCCGAAGTCTGGCTGATCGTCGCCGCGCTGCTCGCGTTCCTGGGCCTGTTGTTCAAGACCATGCTGGAGGAGGCGATCTCGGCGGAGGAGCTGAACAAGATCCACGCCGTCGAAGCGGTGATCACGAGCAACATCAGCCTCGAGGACTCGTTCGCCCGGATCGAGCGGCTCGCGCACCGGCTGGTCGACTGGGGAGACTTCCGCATCTACCGGCGCCAGGACGGCCGCTTGCAGCTCGCGTACCGGGGAGTGATCGGGCGCCTCGACCGTGGCGACCCGTCATCCGACACCATCGCGCTCCGCGAGCAGGTGGTGCAGAGCGGTGAGACGGTGGTGATCAATGACGTCACCCATGACAAGCGGGTCGCGGACGCCGCACTGTCGGTGCAAAGCCTCGTGATGGTGCCGCTCAAGTTCGGCGACCAGGTGATCGGCACCCTCGAGCTCGAGCATCACAAGCGCAAGACCTACCGGTCGAAGGACGTGCTGTCGATCGCCACGTTCGCGAACCAGCTCGCCACGGCGATTCACATCACGGAGCTGCGGCGACCGCTGGTGGAGACGGTAGAGACCCTCACCCAGCAGCTCGCGACGCTGGCGCGGGCCGCGAAGGGGCTGCGCGAGGCGGCGAACGCGGTCGCCCAGTCGACTGGGGTCATCCGCGAAGGCGTGCTGGCCGAGGAGGGGGAGGTCTCGGGCGGGCTCCAGGCCACAGAGAGCCTCGCCCAGGTGTCGCGCCGCGTGTCCGAGGACGGGACTGAGGCGGCCCAAGCCTCCAGCACCGCCAGCGACGTGGCGAACCGCAATCGCCAGCAGATCCGGGGGGCCATCGAGCGGTTGGTGGCGCTCAAGACCTTCGTCGGCGAGAGCTCGGCCAAAGTGCAGCAGCTCGGCCAGGTGAGCCGCCGCATCACGGGGTTCATCGCGTCCATCCGCGAGCTGGCGGACATGACCAACCTGCTCGCCCTGAATGCCGCGATCGAGGCGGCGCGCGCCGGGAAGCACGGCAAGGGGTTCGCCGTCGTCGCCGACGAGGTGCGACGACTCGCCGAGCAGAGCGCCAGCGCCGCGCTCGAGGCGGGCGAGCTGGTGCAGGACATCCACCGTCAGGTGGGCGAGGTGGTGGAGCAGATGCGGCGCGGCCAGGTGAACGTGGGCGGCGTGGAGGAGATCTCGTCCGCGGCGCTGGACGCGCAGGATGCGATCGTGGCCGCGACCGCGGAGGCGACCGCGCACGCACAGCGCATCGCCGCGGCCGCGGGCGAGCAGGACAAGGCGTTCGGGCGCCTGCGCGAACGGATCCACGCAGTCGCCGCGATCGCCGGCAAGAACCGCGCGGAGGCGGACGATGTCGCGACGCGGGCCAGCGAGGCGGCGCGCGGGCTGTCTGAGCTGGAGCGGGCCACCCACGAGCTCGAGGAGGTGGCGGCGATGCTGCGGGAGTTGACGCGCGGCTTTGCCAGCATCGCGTAGTCGATATAGCATTCCCGGGTGGCGCTTGGCGAGCGGGTCTACGTGGCCCTGGGGTCCAACGTGGGGGACCGCGCCGCGCACCTCGCCCACGCGCGAGCCCGGCTCGCGCGGCTTCCGGCCACGCGTCTCGTCCGCGTCTCAGGGGTGGAGGAGACGGCGCCGCTCGGACCGGTGCCGCAGGGACCGTACCTGAACCAGATGGTCCTGCTCGAGACCACGCTCGAGCCCGGTGAGCTGCTCGAGCACCTGCACGCCATCGAAGCGGAGCGCGGCCGCGTGCGGAAGGAGCGGTGGGGCCCGCGGACCCTCGATCTGGATATCGTGCGCTACGGCGACCGCGCCGTGCGCAAACCGGAGCTCACCATCCCGCACCCCGAACTGCCGCAGCGCGACTTCTGGCTGCGCGAGCTCGCCGAGCTCGACACCGAGCCCTCGCCCCGTGGTTGAGGAGCGCAAGCCGGTCACCGTGTACGACCTGGTGCAGATGAAGCAGCGGGGCGAGCGGATCGTTGTGCTCACCTGCTACGACGCGTTGTTCGCACGGCTGCTCGACGCGTCCGGCGTGGACATCCTGCTCGTGGGCGATTCGGTGAACCAGGTCCTCGCCGGGGCGGAGACGACCCTGTCGGCGACGCTCGACCAGATGATCTACCACACGAAGATCGTGCGCCGCGGCGCCGAGCGGGCGATGGTCGTGTGCGACATGCCGTTCCTCACCTATCAGGTCTCCCCGGCCGAGGCGATTAAGAACTGCGGCCGGGTCATGGCCGAAACCGGTTGCCACAGCGTGAAGCTCGAGGGCGGCCGGCCCCTCGCGGCAACGGTGCGCGCTCTGGTGGACGTCGGCATCCCGGTGATGGGCCACCTCGGTCTCACTCCGCAGTCGGTGCACGCGCTCGGCGGCTACCGCGTGCAGGGCCGGGACGAGAAGACCGCCGAGCGGTTGAAAGACGACGCGAAGGCATTGGAGGACGCCGGTGCGTTTGCGATCGTGCTCGAGCTGGTCCCCGCTCCGCTCGCCTCGCAAATCACCAAGGCACTGACGATCCCCACGATCGGCATCGGGGCCGGTCCCGCGTGCGACGGTCAGGTGCTCGTGCTGCACGACATGCTAGGGCTGAACGACCGTTTTGGTGCTAAGTTCGTGAAGCGCTACGCGGCGCTCGCCGAGGAGGTACGCGAAGCCGTGCAATTGTACGCAGCCGAGGTACGCGAAGGGCGCTATCCGGGACCGGAGCATTCGTTTCCGAAATGAGTGACATCTCGCGGCGGGACATGGTCGCGCTGCTCGGGGCGGCCGCGCTGACCCCGCTGGCCCGCTCCGGATGGCGCGGACCGGCGCGCCCGCCGCCGGGGCCGGGGTTTCGGATCCGCACCATCACCGCAGGTATAACCCTTCACAGCCCGGCCGACATGGAGGGGCCGGAGGCCGCCCTCGACTTTCTCCAGCGCGCGAAGCGAGCCGTCGCCGACGCGGGGTATGAAGTCCAGACCCTCCGCATCGCGACGCAGCCGTTCCTGGAGGGGGCAGGCCCCCGCGCGCGCGCGGATGCGCTGCCCTCCCTGCACGCGCTCGACCGCGCCGTCGTCGCCGAGGGCGTGCTGTTGAGCATCGGTCCCGTCCTCGCGCCTGACGACTATGATGCCGATTTCGGCGCGTGGGCCGCCGAGCTCATCCGCACCACGCGGAACGTGAGTTTCTCCGCGCGGGTCGCGTCGCCGGAGCGCGGTGCCTCACCCCGTGGGGTGACGGCCGCAGGCGAAGCGATGGCGGCAATCGCGCGCGCCACCCCCGGAGGCATCGGCAACTTCCGATTTGCCGCAGCCGCCAACGTGCCGGCGGGCACGCCGTTCTTCCCGGTCGCCTACCACCGCGGGTCGGACGCCGTCGCGCTCGGCCTCGAATCGCCGCCCTTGTTGTCCGCTGCCTTCGCCGGGGCCAACACCCTGGCCGAGGCCAAACAGAGTCTCACGCAGTTACTCGAGACCCGGCTCGGGGCCCTGGAGCGGCTGGTGCGGCAGGTCGCGCGTCACGAAGAGCGGACCTATTTGGGCATCGACGTCTCTCCCGCGCCGGGCAAGGACGCCAGCATCGGAGCGGCGATCGAGGCACTCACCGGCGTTCCGTTCGGGGACTACTCGACGCTCGCCGGGTGTGCCGCAATCACGGATGTCCTCAAGAGCCTGCGGGTCAAGACGTGTGGGTATTCCGGGCTCATGCTTCCGGTGCTGGAAGATCCGGTGCTGGCGCGGCGGGCATCGGAGGGACGGTACAGCGTGCGCGATCTGCTGCTGTACTCGACCGTCTGCGGCACCGGGCTCGATGTCGTGCCGCTACCGGGCGACACTCCGGCGGATCGCCTGGCCGCCCTGATTGCCGACGTGGCGGCGCTCTCTGCCAAGCTGCGCAAGCCCCTCTCGGCGCGGCTGTTTCCGGTGCCGGGGAAGGCCGCGGGGGAGCGGGCACGCTTCGACGATCCCTACCTGACCGACTGCGTCGTGATGAAGGTGGAGTAGGGGACAAGTCGCGAGGCAATGCCAGTTGCCCGGACGCCCTGAACGTGGGTACATTTGTATCACGATATCACTGAATTAACAGCGAGATGTATTGTGGCCGCACGACGCAACCGGGTTCGGGAGCCCATCCAGGTTTACCTGACGCACGCCGAGCGCGCGACGCTTGATAGGTTGGCGCGGGAGCTCGGCGTGTCGCGCGCCGAGGCGCTGCGCCGGGGCATCGAAGTACTGGAGACCCAACGCGCCCGATCCTTCCACCAAGTGTTCGACGCGCTGGTGGGAGCCTTCTCGAGCCCAAGCGCCCCGACTGACCTGGCGGAGCGACACGACGAGCACGCCGCAGACGACGCCGAGCCGCGGAGCAGCCGATCCCGGCGCCGCTCTTCGTAGACACGAGCGCCTGGGTCGCGCTCGTCCACGCGCGCGACCAGCGGCACGACCGCGCGCGGCGAACCTGGTCGGCGCTGACCCGCGCACGCCGTGAGGTCGTCACCACGAGCTTTATACTGGCCGAGTGTCACGGCCTGCTCGCGCGACGCCTCGGCGTGGAGGCGGGAGTCGTATTCCTGGACGCGTTCGCCACGGCCCGAGACCGCCGCATCGTCTGGGTCGACGAAGACGTGACGAATGCCGCGGTAGACCGCTGGCTCAGGCGTTACCGAGACCGAATCCTGAGCCTTACGGATGCGGTCAGCTTTGAGGTCATGCAACGCGAAGGCTTGCAGGACGCGTTCGCCTTCGATGAGGACTTCGAGCGAGTGGGCTTCACGGTGGTGTGAGCCTCTACCGAACCGCACCTTCCCCCCGTTTGTTTCATGCCACCATGCACGAGCTCACGACCCCGAAGGACATGCACGCCTGGTCGCGCGCCGAGCGCGCCCGCGGGCGCCGGGTCGGGTTCGTGCCCACGATGGGCGCGCTGCACGAAGGGCACCTGCGCCTCGTAGACCGGGCCAAAGAGCGCACCGACCGCGTCGTCCTGAGCATCTTCGTCAACCCACTGCAGTTCGGTCCCAAAGAAGACTTCACGAAGTACCCGCGCGACCTGGCCCGCGATCGGACGCTCGCCAGTGAGCGCGGCGTCGATTGCCTCTTCGTCCCCGCGCTCGAGGCCGTATACCCCCAAGAGCCGCTCGTACGCATCGCCTCCGGGCCGATGGCCGACACTTTGGAAGGCGCCGCCCGGCCGGGCCACTTTTCCGGCGTCCTGACGGTCGTGGCGAAGCTGTTCCACATGGTGGAGCCCGACGTGGCGGTGTTCGGGCGCAAGGACTTTCAGCAGGCGATGCTGGTGCGCCGCATGGCGGCGGATCTCGACTTCGGACTGGAGGTCGACATCGCGCCGACGGTACGCGAGCTGGACGGCCTGGCGCTCTCCTCGCGCAACAGCTATCTCGACGCCGACCAGCGGCGCGCGGCGCTGGCGCTGTCGCGCGCCTTGCGCGCTGTGGAACAGGCCTGGCGCTCGGGCGAGGCCGATCCCAAGACGCTGCAGCGGCGCGGCATGCAGGCGCTCATGGCCCCGGGCGTTGCGCTCATGGCCCCGGGCGTCAGCCCGGGGTACTTGGAGCTCGTCGACGAGCAGCTGCGCCCGGTAGCCCGCGTCGATGCTCGCACCGTCGTCGTGATCGCCGCCCAAGTCGGCGCCACGCGGTTGATCGACAACGTGGTGCTGGGGGAGGGTGTGGGGAGTGACATCGCGGTGCGAGCGTCTTGAGATTCCCGGGCTGAAGCCCGGGCTCGGCACTGGTGCGTCCTTAAGGACGCACTCGCAGCCGAGCCGGCTCTTCAGAGCCGGGAAACTCCGACCGGAAGCCATACAGTGAGTTTGCCCCCCTGGGCCATCGTCACCCCCGAGCGCCGCGCGCACATCGAGCGCGTCGCGGCGTTGCTCGACGAGTGGGCCAGGGCGATGGGCGTCCCGGACGCCGAGCGCGCTCGCTGGCTCCGGGCCGCGTGGCTGCATGACGCCTTGCGGGACGAGCCGCGCTCCGACGAGCTCGGCCACGGGCCGCGCGCGGCGGCCCGCGCCGCCCACGAGGGGGAAAGCGATCGCGGCGTGCTCGATGCCGTCCGCTACCACACCTTGGGGTACGTCCACTGGGACGACGTCGGCCGGATGCTCTACCTCGCCGACTTTCTCGAGCCCGGCCGCCAGCTCGACCACGCAGACCGCGCCGCCCTCACCGCACGGGTGCCGCGCGAGCGGGACGCCGTGCTGCAGGAGGTCGCGCGCCGGCGCATCGAGTGGGTGCTCCGCTCCGGCTGGCAACTCATGCCGGCGACCGTGGGGTTTTGGAACTCGCTCGCCTCGCGCTGAGCGCGCTCGTCCTCGGGCTCGCCGCGTGCCACGACGAGCGGCCCCCCCGCCCCCCCGGGGCCACCGCGTTCCCCGTTCCGGGACAGGAGGGCCCACGCCTCACCGTCGAGGTGCTCAACGCCAGCGGCAAGCCCGGCCTCGCCAGGACCGGCACGCGGGTGTTGCGGCAGGCGGGGATCGACGTCGTGGCCCTCGGGAATGCACCCGCGGCGCTGGGGACGCTCGACACCACGCGCATCGTGATCCGCCGCGCGCTGGTCGCTGGGGCGGGGGACCGCATCCGCCGGGCGCTCGGCGTGGGGCAGGTCGTCGTTCAGGTGGACAGCACCAAGCTACTCGACGCGAGCGTGCTCCTCGGCGCGGACTTTGCGCCGCGCCTCCAGTTCCACCCGTAGCTGGCCGCACGCCGCGCTGATGTCCAACCCGCGGCTGCGGCGCAGCACGGCCTCGACGCCGTGACTCTTGAGCCTTCGCTCGAACGCGATCATGCGCGGGCGGTCGCTCGGGGTCAGATCGGGCGCCCCGCCCGGATGCAGCGGCAACAGGTTCACCAGCGCACCGAGTGGACGCGCCAGCTTGGCGAGCTGGTCCGCCTGTGCGAGCGAATCGTTCTTCCCGCCGATGAGCACGTACTCGAGCGTCACCCGGCGGCGGAACTGCGACAGCGCCTGGACCACGTCGGGCAGCGCGTATTTCTTTTCGATCGGCATCAGCTCATGCCGCAGCTGGGCCGTCGGCGCATGCAGCGACAGGGCGAGCCGGAACTGCTCGGGGCGCTTAGCGAGTTGGGCGAGGCTCGGCAGGATCCCGACGGTGGACACGGTGATGTGCCGGGCTCCGATGCCGAACCCGTCCGGATGGTTGAGGATCGTAAGCGCCGTGTCCACGGCGTCCCAGTTGAGGAGCGGCTCGCCCATTCCCATGAAGACGATGTTGGTGGGCACCGCGCCGGCGTCGCGCAGGATCAGCTCGCGTACCTGACCGGCGATCTCGCTCGCCCGCAAGTTGCGCCGGAAACCCATCCGACCCGTGGCACAGAACACGCACCCCAGCGCGCACCCGACCTGCGACGAGATGCACAGCGTGCGGCGCTTTCCCTCGGGGATCAGCACCGACTCGATGGCCTCGCCGTCGGCGAGCTTCCAGAGGAACTTCTCGGTCCCGTCGCGCGACAGCTGGGTCGTGACGAGCGTAAGGCGACCGAGCGGGAGCGCCTCGGCGAGCTGGCTGCGCAGCGCCGCCGGCAGGTCGGTCGCCTCCTCCCAGGACCCGGCAGGACGCTGCCACAGCCGCGGCACTATCTGTGTCACCCGGTAGCCTGGTTCGGCGTGCCCCGCCAGCCAGTCGGCGAGCGCGGCCTGCGCCGCGTCGGGCGCGAGGGACAAGAGCTCCGTCACGGGATCCGCCCTTCCAGGCCCACCCGGTAGGCCGCTCCGATGTCGTTCACACCGAAGTCCCGTGCGAAGCTCACCCGATAGCGCCCGACCCCCACACGCATCCCCGCGACTGCCCGCCACCCCGCTTGCCCGTAACTACCTTCGCGTTGCACTTCCAGATCGGAGGCGAACTGCGTGCCGAGCTCGAAGCCCGCCCCGAATTGATGATCCGCCGTGAACCCGTGCGCCGTCGCGACCCCGTAGCGCGCGCTCACCGCCGCCCGGCTCCCCCACAGCGGGCCGTGCCACAGGCGCAGCTCGACCCCGCCGTACAGGTCCTGCGCGGGGTCACCGGCGGCAAAACGGGAGAAGCATCGCGTCGCGGCGGCGAGCGTCACCGCACCCGCAAAGGTATGACGCGCTCCGAGGTCGAGCGTCCAGCGGTTGGACCCTTGGACGTCGAGACGCGTGTCCTGGTAGGCCAGCGTCGCCCCCAGCGCGGTGCCGCCCGGCGCCACGCTCCAGTTGGCGCCCAGCGTCTGCGTGTAGTACGGGATCGCGCCGGGATCGGGGTCGGGGCTGAGCGACGTGCGGACCAAGTCCCCGATCCCCATGCGGCCGTACACCAGTCCCAGTTGACCGAGCGGCCGCACGCGCGCACGCACCGTCACGAGCACACCCGAAGCATTGACGGTCGGCGCCGTCTCGATCACGTCGAGCGCGAAGCTGGCCCGCTCCGGCGTCGCCGGCTGGGCCGGATTCCAGAACGCGGCCGCGCCGCCCGTCGCCAGGGCGGGTGGAATGGGGAGCGTCGTGGCGGCGACCCGCCAGAGCTCCGTGCCAGCGCCCTGCTGGCCCCACAGCACGGCCGGGGCGAACCCCGCGAGGAGTAGCGAGATGCGCTGCATGGCGAACGTGTACCAACTTAACTATCTTCAAGCGTTTAGGACACTTGGACGACTGTGCGCCTGTCTGAGCTGCTGTCTCCCGCTCGCATCCGGGTACCCCTTAGAGCCGCCGACAAGGAGGGGGTGCTCCGGGAGCTGGTGGAGATGGTCGGCAACGGTGGCCTCTCGGACGAAGTGCTCGCGGCCATCCTCGAGCGTGAACGCCAGTTTCCGACCGGGATCGGGTACGGTGTCGCCGTGCCGCATGGCAAGACTCCGGCGTTGTCGGCGCTGGTGGTAGTCGCAGGGACAACCCCCGCACCGGTACCCTACGAGACGATCGACGGTGAGCCGGTGCGCCTGTTCTTTCTGCTCGCCGGACCCGAGTCCGCAGCTGGAGCGCACGTCAAGGCCTTGAGTCGCATCTCCCGGCTGGTGCGGCGGGAGCCGGTGCGCGGCCGGCTGCTGGGCGCGCGCACACCGGAAGAGTTCTACCGGGCCGTGTGCGAAGCGGAGGCAACATAGACAACCTGAGTCGGACGTCCAGGCGCACGCACCGCTGCGGCGAGCTGCGGGCGCAGCACGTGGGGCAGCGGGTGCGGCTGGGCGGATGGGTGCACCGGCGCCGCGACCTCGGTGGGATCGTGTTCATCGATCTGCGCGACCGCGCCGGGATCGTCCAGGTCGCGGTCGGCCCGAGCGCAACGGAAGACATCCGCCGGGCCGCAGCCGGGCTGGCCGGCGAGACGGTGGTCGAACTGGAGGGCGAGGTCGTTGCGCGCCCTGGGAACATGCGGAACCCAGAGCTGGCGACCGGCGAGGTCGAGGTCCACCCGTCGAAGCTCGCGGTCGTCGGACCCGCCGTGACGCCGGCGATTCCGGTGGCCCGTGCCAAGGGTGAGGAGCTCCCCACTGAAGAGCTGCGGCTCAAGTACCGTCACCTCGACCTGCGACGCCCCGAGATGCAGGCGAACCTCGTGTTGCGCCACCGGCTGCTGCAACGGGCCCGGCGCACCCTCGCCGAGCTCGAGTTCCTGGAGATCGAAACGCCGATCCTCACCAAGCCGACCCCGGAGGGAGCGCGCGACTACGTGGTGCCATCGCGCGTACATCCCGGGGAGTTCTACGCGCTGCCCCAATCCCCGCAGATCTACAAGCAGCTGCTCATGGTCGCGGGGTTCGACCGCTACTTCCAGATCGCGCGCTGCTTCCGCGACGAGGATTTGCGCAACGACCGCCAACCCGAGTTCACCCAGATCGACCTCGAGGCATCGTTCGTCGGAGTAGAGGACGTGCTCGGCTTCGTCGAGGCCGTGCTGGTGGCGCTGTGGGACGAGGCGGGCCAGCGGGTGGCGCGGCCGTTCCCCCGCATCCCGTGGCGCGAGGCGATGGAGCGCTATGGCACCGACAAGCCGGACCTGCGCTACGAGCTCGCGATCGCCGACTGGACCGCGCAGGTCGGCCCGCTCGGCGTGCCGTTCTTCGACTCGGCCCTGAAGAACGGGGCGCGGGTGCGGGGCCTCGCGGTGAAAGGCGGCGCCGCGTTGTCCCGCAAGGACGTGGACCAGCTCGCGGAGACCGCCAAGCAGCTGGGCAGCTCCGGACTGGCGTGGGTCAAACGCCAGGGCGAGCAAATCTCGGGCTCGGTCGGCAAGCATTTCACCGCCGCCGCGCTTGGGGCGCTGGGCGTCGGAGACGGCGACGTGGCGCTGCTCGCTGTCGGGCCGGACCGGTTGACCTCGCCGGTGCTCGACCGTGTGCGCCGCGAGGTGATCCGCCGGCTCGGCACCAAGCCCACGGCGACGCACGCCTTCGCCTGGGTCGTGGACTTTCCGCTGTTCGAGCCGGATCCCGAGTCGGGACAGCCGGTGTTCGCGCATCACCCCTTCACGTCGCCGCACCCTGACGACCTCGCGGGAGGGAAGCTCGACAGCGACCCGTTCGCATGCCGCGCGTTGCACTACGACGCGGTCTACAACGGCAACGAGCTCGGCTCCGGGTCGATCCGCATCATCGATCCGGCGGTGCAGCGGAGAATCTTCGCGCTGCTCGGGCTCGCCCCGGCGGACGCCGAGGCCCGGTTCGGGTTCCTGCTCCACGGCCTGCAGTCAGGCGCGCCGCCCCACGGCGGCTTCGCCATCGGGTTCGACCGGGTCGTGATGCTGCTCGCGGATGCCGGCTCGTTGCGCGACGTCATCGCATTCCCCAAGACGACGGCCGCGCGGGCGCTGTTCGAGGGCGCGCCGGCTCCCGCCAACCCGGCGGAGCTGCGCGCGTTGCACATCAAGGTGGAGCGATGAGCGACGAGATCATGCAACGGCTATCGACCGAGGGCGTGGATCCGCTCGCGCTCGCGGGCGTGAACGACGGCAATCTGGTCGAGCTCGCGAAGCGGCTAGGCGTGCGCGTGTCGCTGCGGGGCGACACTTTGACGCTGCACGGCCCGCTGAGTGCGGTCGAGCGCGCAGCGGAGGTCGCCCAAGCGCTCGTCGACCTCGCACGGATGGGGGACACGCTGGACGTGAGCGACGTAGATCGCGTCCTCAGCGAGGAGGCGCAGGGCACTCTGGGCCGGGCAGCGACAGGGGGGCCGGGGGGGCCGGGGGGGCCGGGTGTCGACGGCGAATACAAGATCATCCTGCCCGGGCTGCGGCGCGTGATCGCGCCCAAGACGGCGGGGCAACGCGACTACCTGCACGCGATCGCGCAGTACGACATCGTGATCGGGATTGGGCCGGCCGGGACGGGAAAGACCTACCTCGCCGTGGCGGCCGCGGTCGACGCGCTCGCGCGCAAGCGCGTGCGGCGGATCATCCTCGCGCGGCCCGCCGTCGAAGCAGGGGAGAGCCTCGGCTTCCTCCCGGGCGACGTCCAGGAGAAGGTCGACCCGTACTTGCGCCCACTGTACGACGCGCTCGAAGACATGATGCCACGCGACCGGGTGCAGAAGGCGATCGACTCGCGCACCATCGAGATCGCGCCGCTCGCCTACATGCGCGGCCGCACCTTGTCGGACGCCTTCGTGATCCTGGACGAGGCCCAGAACGCGACGGGGATGCAGATGAAGATGTTCCTCACACGGCTGGGCGTGAACTCGCGCGCCGTGATCACGGGCGACAAGACGCAGATCGACCTCGCCAACCGCGAAGACTCAGGCCTGCTACAGGTCGAGCGGATCCTCCCCGGGATCGAGGGCATCGGGTTCTGCTACCTCTCCGACACGGACGTCGTGCGCCACCGCCTGGTGCGCGACATCATCCGCGCCTACGCCGAGGACGCCCAGGGCTGAGATGAACCTCCCCAGCAGGGAGCAGCTGCGCTATCACGGCGTGCGCTGGGCTTGGGTGCCGGGGCTGGCGCTGCTCGTGTACCTGGCGTTTCCCTCGAGCGCCAGCAATGTGGCGCCGTTGCTTGAGCCCGGCGCGGTCGCCGAGCACGAGGTGATCGCGCCGTTCACCTTCCCCGTGAACAAGTCGGACCAGGAGCTGGCGCGGGAGGCAGAGGAGCTCGCGAGCACCGTCAAGCCCATCTACGAGTTCCAACAACGCGCCTTCGACAGTGCGACGATCGCCCTGCATGCCTTCTTCGCAGCGACGCAGAACGCCGCCGACCAGGGTGGTCCCCAGGCCGTGATGCGGGTGGCGCAGGAGCAGCGGATCGTCCTGTCGCCGGGCGAGGCGGCGTACCTCGCGAAGGGCGGGAAGCGGCGCGGCCTCGAACGGGCGCTCACCGACCTGTTCGATCGCACGCTCGGTTTGGGGGTCACGCCGCCCGGCGTGCTGCAGGTGGAGCAGGCCCCGGACCTGATCATCCGGCGGCGGTCGTCCGAGACGTCGGTGGCGCGCGACCAGGTGCTGTCGTATGCCCAGTACCTCGCGCGCGCCCGGCGCGCACATCCCGACAAAGGGTCGAGCGTCGGGGACGCCGTGTACCTCCGCCTGGCGGGCCATTTCTACCGGCCGACCCTGGTGCTGAACACCCTGGAGACCGAGCGACGCCGGGACGACCTGCGCCGCAGCGTCGACCCGAGCAAGTACATCGTGCGAGCCGGCGACCGGATCGTGGCCGCGCACGAGGTGGTGACCAACGAGGCCCACGAGAAGCTGGTCGCGCTGCACAATGACCTGGTGCGACGCGGCGCGGCGACCAGCCGCTCGGTGGGGGGGGTGTTCGGCCCGCTGCTGCGCGACTCGCTCGTCCTGGGCATCTTCTGGGTGCTGTTGGTGTTCTACCGCCGCGAGACCTACCGCGAGTCGCGTCAGGTGACGCTGCTCGGGAGCCTGTTCGGGCTCGTGCTGCTCCAGGCCGCCGGGGTGGCGCGCTTCTGGCCCCAGCACCCTGAGATCATCGTCCTGCCGTTCCTCGCCATGATGATGACTGTGCTGTTCAACGGTCGGGTGTCGATGAACGCGGCGATGATCGTCGCCGTGGTGATCAGCCTGCAGCCGGTGTTCCACGACGTGCCGGCCCTGTTCCTATGTCTCGTGGGCGGGGTCACCGCGGCGCTCTCCGTGCGGGGCCTGCGCCGACGCAGCAACTTCTACCTTCCCGTGCTGATCATCGCGCTCGGCTACCTCGCGGCGGCGCTGGCACTCGGGCTCGCGGGCAGCTGGAGCGTGGCCGAAATCGGGTTGCGCGGGGTCTGGGGCGCCGCCAACGGCCTCGTGGCGGCCGGCCTGAGCTTCTTCCTGCTGCCGCTCGCTGAAGCGCTCACGGGGATCACGACCGACCTCACCCTCCTCGAGCTGTCCGATCCCAGCCGGCCGCTGTTGCGACGGCTGTCGCTCGAGGCGCCTGGCACGTACGCGCACAGCGTGGCGATGGCGAACTTGGTCGAGGCGGCGTGCAACCGCATCGGCGCGAACGGGTTGCTCGGGCGTGTGGGCTGCTACTATCACGACATCGGCAAGGTGAAGAACCCGCAGTACTTCGTCGAGAACCAGGCGCGCGGCAACAACCCGCACGACCGGCTGAAAGCGTACCAGTCTGCAGAGATCATCCGGGCGCACGTGACCGACGGTCTCGTGCTGGCCCGCGAGGCCGCGCTCCCGGAGGCGGTCACCGCCTTCATCCCCGAGCACCACGGCACGACCGAGATCACTTACTTCCTCGACCGCGCGAAGAAGAGTGGCGACGGCGCCTCTCCCGACCCGTCGGACTTCGTGTACCCCGGTCCCAAGCCGCATTCCAAGGAAACCGCCATCACGATGCTCGCCGATTCGGTGGAAGCGGCGTTGCGCGTGCTCGAGGACCTGACGCCCCAAAAGATCGAGGAAGTGATCAACCACATCGTGCGCACCAAGCTCAACGCTGGCCAGTTGGACGAGGCGCCGATGACCCTGCAGCAGCTCGAGCAGGTGAAGCAGGAGTTTGTGCGCATCATCACCGGGATGTACCACAACCGCATCGACTACCCGGAGTCCAGTGGCGGCATCACGGCGACCTGGCAGCCGACGGCCCGCCAGTCCTGAGTCCCCGGCCCCCCCCCAGGCGCGCCTCGCCCGCGTGGCGCGCCGGGTGCTCGTCTGGGAGCGCGCCGCTGGTGCGCGAGTCGAGGTCACCCTGCTCGACGGCGCCGCGATGCGACGGCTGAACCGCCGTGCCACTGGCCGTCGCGGGCTGACCGACGTCCTCGCCTTCGCGCTGCCCCAGCCGGACGGTACGTTGCTCGGCGACGTGTACATCTGCCCGGCGGCAGCGCACGGCTGGGTAAGCGGCCGGGGAAGGGGGAAGGGGGAAGGGGTCGAGGCAGAGCTCGTCCGCCTCGCGGTGCACGGCACCCTCCACGTCCTCGGCTACGACCACCCGGACGGTGTCGGCCGGATGCGCTCCGCCATGTGGCGCCGGCAGGAGCGGTATGTGCGTCGCCTCCTCAACGGGACTTCGTGATGGAGCCCGCGACGGCGCTGGTGTGGGTGCGGCTGGCCGTTCCGCTCGCGCCGGCGGTGTGGGCGGGATTACTGGCGCTGGGCGAGGAAGCCGCGGTCGGCGAGGCCCTGCACACCTTGGGCGACGCGCCCCCCGCGAGCGTGACGGGGCGGGTGCCGCTGCACCGAGCGTTGCACGTCGGGCGACTGGGGTTGCTCGTGCTCGGGGCCGTGGCCGCCGCGTTCATGCTGCGCTGGTGGGAGCGGCCGTGGCTGGGCGGGCTCGCCGATCTGGCGATCGCCGCCGCGCTCCTCTTCGTCGTGGGTGACGCCGCCCCGCGCGCCCTGGCCGCGATCGCGCCGCAGCTCACCGCCGACGCCCTGCCGCTCGCCCGGCGCACCCTCACACCGTTCGCGCCGCTCCTGTGGCTGCTGGGATGGGTGGACAAGGGCCTCCACACGCTCGTCTCGACACCGCGACCGCTCGAGCCCGACCTCCGCGCGGCGCAGCGCGACATGCTGCTGGGCGTCTTCACGCTCGCCGACACCACCGTGGACGAGGTGATGACGCCGCGGCTCGACATGGTCGCGGTCGACATCGCCGCCACCGCCGAGGACGTCTGCGAGACGTTCCGCCAGAGCGAGCACTCGCGTCTGCCGGTCTACGACGGGACGCGGGACAACCTGGTCGGCATCGTGTTCGCGAAGGACCTCGTCCCCCTGGTGCTGGGCGTCGCCGGCGCTACGGTCCGCTGGCAGGACCTCGTGCGGCCCGCCCTGTATGTGCCGGAGACCAAGACGCTCGACAGCCAGCTGCGCGACTTCCAGCGCGGCCCCGCGCACCTCGCGATCGTGGTCGACGAGTTCGGCGGGACGTCCGGGCTGATCACGCTCGAGGATATCCTCGAGGAGATCGTGGGGGAGATCCGCGACGAGCACGACGTCGAGACGCCGCCCGCGATCCGCCAGGAAGGCGACCGCTACCTCGTGGACGGACGGGTGTCGCTCGGCGAGCTGTCCGAGGCGCTGGGCGCCCCGTTCGAGCACCCCGACGTTTCCACGGTGGGCGGGCTCATCTACTCGGCGCTCGGCCGGGTGCCGCGCCCCGGGGAAGAGCTGACGCTCGACGGGTTCCGGGTCGTCGTGGAGCGCGTAGACCGGCGGCGGGTGACTCGCGTCTGCTTCCAGCGGAAATGACCCTCTCGCTCGTAGTCCTGATGCTTGGGCTGCTCGTCGCCGGCGCCTCCGCGGCCGTGGGCGTCGCGGCGGCCGCTGTGAGCCAGCTCGAGCTCACCCGCTGGGTCGCGTACAAGCTGCGCGGGGGGCGGGCTGCGGCCCGAGTGCTCGACAATCCCGGCCGCGTGCTCGCCACCGCCAACGCGCTCACGACCATGGGCGTCATCGCGGCCGCGGCGGCGGTGCCGGCACTCCTGGCGCAGGCGACGCCGACCTTCCTCTTCGTGTTCACCGTCACGGCCGGGGTACCGCTGTTCGTGAGCGCCGCCTACCTCGTTCCCCGGGTGGCGGGACGTCGCTGGGCCGAGCCGATCGTGGCGCGCGCGGTCCCGTGGCTCGAGCGGGTCGGGCGCCCGCTCGGCCCCTTCATTCCGACCCGCGACCCGTCGCGGCGCACGACCCTCGCGGCCGTGCTTTCGGGCGCCGACACGGGGGCCCTCGCGTCCGCGGGCGAGATGGCGGTGGTGTCGGGCGTGCTCGCCTTCGCGCACCGGCCGGTCAAGGACCTGATGACGCCCCGAACGGCGATCGTCGCGATTCCCGACGGGTTGCTCGCCGCCGAAGCGGCACACGTCTGCATGCAGTCGCGCTACAGTCGCTATCCTGTCTACCACGGCTCACTCGACGAGATCGCCGGCGTGGCGCACGCCTTCGATCTGCTGCAGCTGCAACCCGATGCCCCCGTACCGGTCCGGCCGGCGCTGGCCGTACCGGCAGCGACCCGCGCCGCCGACCTCATGCTCGAAATGCAGCGTGGCCGCAGCCACCTCGCCGTCGTACTCGACGAGTTCGGCGGAACCGCGGGGCTCGTCACGTTCGAGGACCTGCTGAGCGATCTCATGTCCGAGATCTTCGAGCCCGAACCGGAGGAGCCGACGCGCGAGGCGCCCGTGCGTGTCGTCGAGCTCGAAGGCAGCGCGCCCGCGAGCCGTCTCGAGGAGGCGTTCGACGTCACGCTCGGAAGCCGCGGCGTCCAGACGGTGGGCGGGCTGCTCGTGCAGGCGCTCGGGCGGATTCCCCGGGCCGGGGAGCGGCTCACCCTCAAGGGACTGGAGTTCGACATCCTGACCGCCACGGCGACGCGCGTCGAACGCGTGGCGGTACGACCCGGCCCGGTGCGCGCGATCGCGCTGGACCGGCCCGAGAACGGCGCGTGAGCGACAGCAGCGTTGTCCTAGTTACCTTTGCATGACTCTTGCATGAGCATCGAGCGCATCGTCGAGGGCCTGGAGCGGCGCGAGCCGGCGGCGCTGGCACGCGCCATCAGCCTCGTCGAGAATCAACGGGACGGCTTCGAGCGGCTGCTGTCCCACGTGCACGCCGGCTTGGGACGCGGGGGGACGCGGCGGATCGGCATCACCGGCCCGCCCGGCGCGGGCAAGAGCACCCTCACCGAGCGCCTGATCCAGCGGTTTCGCGCGCAGGACCTCACCGTCGGCGTGGTGGCGGTCGATCCCACGAGCCCCTTCACCGGCGGCGCGCTCCTGGGCGACCGTATCCGGATGGAGTCGGCTGGGGTAGATCCCAGCGTTTTTATCCGCTCGATGGCGACGCGCGGTGCCCACGGCGGCCTCGCCACGACGACGGAGGAGGTCGCGGACTTGCTCGAGGCCTTCGGGTTCGAGCGGATCCTGATCGAGACCGTGGGCGTGGGGCAGACCGAGTTGGACGTGGCGCGCACCGCCGAGTCGACGGTGCTGGTGCTCGTTCCCGAATCGGGAGACGGCATCCAGACGTTGAAGGCCGGGGTCATGGAGATTGCCGACATCTACGTGGTCAACAAGAGCGATCGCCCCGGAGCGGACAAGTTGCGACAGGAGGTCGAAGTCATGCTGGGAATCAGGCGCGGCAACGCGTTCCGGCACGTCGCCCCGCACCACACAGCCGTGGCGGTCGAAGGCGGTCGAGGGCGGTCGAGGGCGGCCGACGGCGGTGAGTGGGAGCCGCCGGTGCTCGCGATGGTAGCGTCACGGGGCGACGGAGTGGACGAGCTGGTCGCCGCACTCGACCGGCATTTCGTCCACCTCCAACAGAGCGGCAAGCTCGCCGCCCGGCGCCGCGAGCGGCTGGCGCAGCGCACCCGCGCAGTGCTGGAGCGCGCGGTACGGCAGTGGATCACGGAAGACACACGGACCGAGCAGCTGCTCGCCGCCCGGCTCGACGAAGTAGCGGACGGTCGGCGGAGCCCCTACGACGTCGCGGCCGAGATCCTTGACCAGGTGCGGACCGGAGCTCCCCGATGAGCGGAACCGATCGGAAGCCCGTCTATACGGCCGCCGACCTCGCCGGCTTCGACGACGAGCGGCAGCTCGGCAGGCCGGGCGCGTATCCGTTCACGCGCGGTATTCACCCGACGATGTACGGCGGCCGGCTGTGGACGATGCGCCAGTTCGCGGGGTTCGGCACCGCGGAAGACACAAATCAGCGGTACAAGTTCTTGCTGGAGCACGGTCAAACGGGGCTCTCCGTCGCGTTCGACTTCCCGACACTGATGGGCTACGACTCCGATCATCCACGCGCCGAGGGCGAGGTGGGGAAGTGCGGCGTGGCGATCTCGTCGCTGGCGGACATGGAGGACCTGTTCCGCGGCATCCCGCTTGACCAGGTCTCGACCTCCATGACCATCAACGGGCCGGCGGCGATGCTGTTCTGCTTCTACGTGGCGGCGGCGGAGAAGCAGGGCGTCCCGAGCGAGAAGCTGCGCGGCACGGTGCAGAACGACATTCTCAAGGAATACATGGCCCAGCACGCCTGGGTGTATCCGGTCGAGCCGGCGCTGAAGATCATCGTCGACCTGTTCGATTGGTGCGCCCGGCACGCGCCGTTGTGGAACACCATTTCGATTTCCGGCTACCACATCCGGGAAGCCGGGGCGACCGCCGCCCAGGAGCTCGCCTTCACGTTGGCGAACGGCTTCACCTACGTGGAGCGGGGGGTGGCGCGCGGGCTCGACGTCGACGCGTTCGCACCGCGGCTGTCCTTCTTCTGGGACGTCCACAACGATTTCTTCGAGGAGATCGCGAAGCTGCGCGCGGCCCGGCGCATCTGGGCCCGTCACATGCGCGAGCGCTACCAGGCGAAGAACCCACGCTCGTGGATGATGCGCTTCCATTGTCAGACGGCGGGCGTCACGCTCACGGCGCAGCAGCCGATGAACAACGTTGTGCGGGTCGCCTACCAGGCGCTCGCGGCGGTGCTGGGGGGGACCCAGTCCTTGCACACCAACTCGCTCGACGAGACGCTCGCACTCCCGACCGAGGACGCGGTCCGGCTCGCGCTTCGCACCCAACAGATCATCGCACACGAGACGGGCGTCGCGCGGGTGATCGACCCGCTGGGCGGCTCCTACTACGTCGAATCGCTCACCGACCAGCTCGAGCGCGAGGCTGAGGGGTTGTTCGCGGAGATCCAGTCGGGCGGCGGCGTCGTCAAGGGCATCGAAAGCGGCTGGTTTCAACGGCAGATCGCGCGCTCGGCGGAGCGGTTCCAACGCGCGCTCGAGGCGCGCGAACGCGTGATCGTGGGCGTCAACGACTTCACGAGCGAAGACGACCGCCCGGTCGAGATCCTCAAGGTCTCGAACGACGCGGAGGACAGCCAGCGGCGCCGGCTCGCACGCCTCCGCGCGGAGCGGGACAACGGGCTGGCGGCCGCGCGGCTGGAGGCGTTGCGACAGGCCGCGCTGGACGACACGAATGTCATCGGCCCGATGCTGGACTGCGCCCGCGCTTACTGTACCCTCTACGAGATCCGGCACGCCCTGGAGCGCGTTTACGGCGCGTACCGTGAGCCGGTGTTCTTTTGACCCATGACCGCACTCCCACTCGCCCCCAGCGCGAACGCAGTCCGTGACGCGATGCAGCGGCTCGGGGCGATTCAGCCCGGCCCCTACCGGGTCGTGTCGTGCTACCTGAAGCTCGAGCCGCGCGACAAGACCCGCGGCAAGTACCTCATCAAGATGAAAAACCGGATCCGCGAAGCGGTCGCGGCGCTGGAGCGCCAGAGCCTGGAGCGCGCCGTGCGCGACCAGGTCGGCGCGGATCTCGAGCGGATCCGCCGACACTTCGAGGAGCCCGGGGAACTGCCGCGCACACGGGGCGTGGCGCTGTTCGCCTGCCGCACCATCGGCCTGTTCGACGTGATCCCCTTGCCGCACGTCTACCGCTCGCGGCTCGCCGTGGAGCCCGTCCCCCTCGTCCGGGAGCTGGTGGCGCTGGAGCAGGAATTCGGCACGATCCTCGTGGCGGCGTGCGACCGAACCGGGGCGCGGTTCTTCGAGGTGACGGCCTTCGACGTCGCGGAACTCCCCGGCCTGCGAGCCGAGGCGACGCGGCCCGGTAAGTTCCACGGCCAGCGCCAGGCGAAGCGGGGCGGAGTGCTCGCGGGCGGCTACGGCGAGCACAACTATCATATGCGGATCCGCGAGGAGAAGCACCGGCACTACGCCAACGTCGCCGACCGCATCTACCAGATCCACACCCAGCGGCCGCTGGCCGGTCTCGTCGTCGCGGGCATCGGCGTGGACGCAGCCGCCCTCGCGCCGCACCTCCACACGTACCTCCACGACCTGCTGCTCGGCGTCGTCAAGCTGAACCCGAAACGGGCGAGCCCGGCCGAGGTGCATGAAGCCGCGCTGTTGCTGCGCGACCAGCGCGAACGGGCCTGGGAACGGGCCCACGCGGAGGCGGTCCAGGAAGGGCTGGGCACCGGGTGGGCGGTCAACGGCATCCAGGCCACCTTGAAGGCGCTTGCCAAGGGACAGGTGCGCACCCTGTTGGCCGACGGCCAGAACGACGACGCGCGCATCGATGACGCGATCGAGGAGGCGTTGCGCCAGCGCGTGCAGGTGGACGTGTTGTACGACGACACGGCACGCCGCACGGTGGACGGGCTGGCCGCGCTGTTGCGGTTCCGCTGCTGATGGCCGCGGCGAAGCGGCCGATCCGCGTGCTGGTCGCGAAGCCCGGTCTCGACGGGCACGACCGCGGCGCTAAAGTCGTCGCCGCGGCGCTGCGGGACGCCGGCATGGAGGTGATCTATACCGGCCTGCACCAGACGCCGGAGATGATCGCCCAAGCGGCGGTGCAGGAGGACGTGGATGTCGTGGGCCTCTCCATCCTCTCGGGCGCGCACCTCACGCTGTTTCCACGCGTGCGGAAGCTGTTGAACGAGGCCGGGCGTGACGACGTCCTCGTGATGGGCGGCGGGATCATTCCGCCGGAGGACATGGACGCCCTCCAGAAACAGGGGATCGGCAAGTTGTTCGGGCCGGGGACGCCCACGTCGGAGCTGGTCAGATACATCGAAGAATGGGCAGCAGAACATGTCTCGGCCTGAAGCACTCCGCATTCCGGATTCCACATTCCGCACTTGTCTTTGAGCCGTCTCAAGACGCTCACCGCGGAATACCGCGAGCTGCGCTCGCGCCTCGAGCAGGGGGGCGGGCCGGAGAAGATCCGCCGCCAGCACGAGCAGCGGAAGCTCACCGCCCGGGAGCGCATCACGGCGTTGCTCGACCCCGGCGGCGAGTGGTTCGAGGTCGGTCTGCTGGTCGCGTACGACCAGTACGACGGCCAGGCCCCCGCCGCCGGCGTGATCACGGGCCTCGGACGCATCGCCGGCCGCCCGGTCGTCGTGGTGGCGAACGACGCTACCGTGAAGGCGGGGTCGTGGTGGCCGGAAACGATCAAGAAGATCCTCCGCGCCCAGGAGATCGCCATGCGCCAGCGGGTGCCGATCGTCTACCTGGTCGACTCCGCCGGCGTGAACCTCCCGTACCAGGGCGGCGTCTTTCCGGGACAGTACGGCGCGGCGCGGATCTTCTATTACAACTCGATCATGCGGCACTACCTGCGCGTGCCGCAAATCGCCGCCGTGATGGGCCCGTGCATCGCCGGCGGCGCGTACCTGCCGGCGCTGTCGGATGTCATCTTCATGGTGGAGGGCACGTCGTTCATGGGGCTGGGCGGCCCGAACCTCGTGAAAGGCGCGACGGGCCAGCTCGTGGACGCCGAACGCCTGGGCGGGGCGAAGACACACACCGCGGTGAGCGGTGTCGCCCACTATCGCGCCCAGGACGATGCCGACTGCCTGAAACGCATGCGCGAGTACGTCGCCCGCCTGCCGCGCCCCCCGCGCCCCCCGCGCCCCCCCCCAGCGCCCTCGCTCCCGGCCGGCAAGCCCAAACGCGACCCGAACCAGCTGTACGATCTCCTCCCCGCCGACCATCGCATGAGCTACGATGTGCGCGCCGTGCTGGAGTGTGTGCTCGACAGTGGGACGCTGGCCGAGTTCCAGCCCGAAATCGCGCCGGAGATGATTTGCGGGCACGGCGCGATCGCGGGGCGGCCAGTCGCCCTCATCGCCAACTCCCGCGGGGTCATCAAGGGGAAGCAGGGCGAGCCACCCAAGATCGGTGGCATCATCTACACCGAGAGCGCGGAGAAGGTGGCGTACTTCATCGACACCGCCGACCGGGAGCGGACGCCGCTGCTCTTCGTCCAGGACGTGTCGGGGTTCATGGTCGGCACGGAGGCGGAACACTCGGGGATCATCCGCGCCGGGGCGCGGTTCGTCGAGGCGATGGCGACCGCCACCGTGCCGAAGCTCGTCCTCACCGTGAACCACGCCTCGGGCGCCGGCTACTACGCAATGGCGGGGCAGGGCTTTGACCCCGACTTCCTCGTCTCCTGGCCCACGGGACGCATGGGCGTGATGGAGGGGGAATCCGCGATCCAGGCGGTCTACGGCAGCGCCGCCGACAAGGCCGACAACAGCGCTGCCGTCGACGCGATGCGCGCCGACTACGAGCACCAGCTCGACGCCAGGTTCGCCGGCGCGCGCGGCTTCGTGGATGCACTCGTGCTCCCCGAGGAGACCCGCGACACCGTCGCCTTCCTGCTCGAAGTCGCCGCGGAATTCACTGGCCCGCACATCGGGGCCTTCGTCCTCCCGAGGGATACGTGACCACACGCCCGCTCCTGCTCGTCCTCGTCGCGCTCGGCGCCGCCTGCGCCACCGGCGCGCCCGTCACACGACCGCAGCCCGCCAAGGCCCCGCCCCCGGTCACCGGCGCGCCGACTACGCCTACCGCGCCTCCCGACGCCGCGGCGGAGCACGCGCAACCCGCCCTCCCGCCGCCCGTGGCCCTCATGGCCGGGCTGATGCCGCTCAAGGGCACGGGGGTCGATCAGTTCCGCACCAGGCATCCGACCTACGACGGGCGGGGAGTGCTGATCGGAATCCTCGACACCGGCGTCGATCCCGGCGTGGACGGGCTCATCACCGCCAGCACCGGCGCACCAAAGATCGTTGACGTGCGGGATTTCTCGGACGAAGGCCGAGTCGCGCTCTCGCCAGTTACGCCGTCGGGTGACGGGACCGTGTCGGTCGGCGGGCGGAAGCTTTCAGGCGCAGGGCGGATCGGACGCCTCACGAGCGCCACGACCTGGTACGGCGGACAGCTATCCGAGCTGCCCCTGGGCAAAGTGCCGGCAGCGGACTTGAACGGCAACGGCACGAACACCGACGTCTTCCCGGTGATCGTCGTGAAGGCGCCCGACGGCTGGGTCGCGTTCCTCGACTCGAACTTGAACGGCTCATTCGAGGACGAAATGCCGCTGCACGACTATCGCCAAGGGCGCGAGACGATCGCGCTGGGCACGAGGCCGATCACCCTCGCCGCGAACTTCGACGAGACCAATGGTGTCCCCCGGCTCGATATCGTCTTCGACAATGGGGGCCACGGCACGCACGTGGCGGGCATCGCGGCCGGCCACAACCTGTTCAACGTCGCGGGATTCGACGGGGTCGCGCCGGGGGCCCAGCTCTTGGCGTTCAAGATCGCCAACAGCGCGCGCGGTGGGATCTCCGTGAACGGCTCGATGCAGCGCGCCATGGAGTACGCCGCCCGCTACGCCGAGCAACGGAACCTGCCGCTGGTCTTGAACCTGAGTTTCGGGGTCGGGAACGAGCTCGAAGGGCGCGCGGTGATCGACTCCATCGTGAACGCCTTCCTGACCGCCCATCCGTCGATCGTGTTCACGATCAGCGCCGGCAACGACGGGCCGGGGCTGTCGACGCTGGGCTTCCCGGGCTCCGCCGACCTCGCGCTCTCGATCGGCGCTATCTTCCCAGGTGCGTTCGCCCGGCCGGCGCAGGCGGGGACTCCTCCCGCCGCGGACGTGCTCGGCTGGTGGAGCTCCCGGGGCGGGGAGGTCGCCAAGCCCGACTTTGTGACGCCTGGGGTCGCCTTTTCAGCGGTGCCGCGCTGGGACACCGGCAACGAAATCAAAGGCGGAACCAGCATGGCCGCGCCGCACGCCGCGGGCCTGGCCGCGTGCCTCATCTCGGCCATGCTGCAGGAGGGCCGCAAGGTCAGTGCCGCCGAGCTGGCGCAGGCGCTGCGCGCGTCGGCACTCCCGGTCGGTGGCGCCAGCGCGATCGACGAGGGCGCCGGCGTGCCACGGCTCGAGGCGGCCTATCGCTGGCTGCTGAGCGGGCACCAGGGCTCCGAGTACGTCGGGCGGACCGAAGGCGGCGCGTCGGGGGCGTTCCGCCGCGACGGCTTCGCCGGGCCGGCCGACACGCTGCAGCTGTTCCACGTGCGACATGTCGCCGGCCTGAGGGCGGCGCAATTCCTCCTGCGCAGCAGCGTCGCGTGGCTCGGCGTGCCGGGTCTGGTCCAGGCGGGAGCGCGGGAGACTGAAATCCCGGTCGTGTACTCCCGCGCTCCATTAGCGGCGCCCGGCGTGTACGTCGGGGCCGTCTCGGCCTGGAATCCGAGCGATACGCTCGCCGGCCCGTTGTTCACCCTGCCCAACACCGTCATCGTTCCGTACGACCTGGCGTCGCGGCCGCTGTACGACGAGCGGCGGGGGATCGGCCCGGGGCGCGTGCAGCGCTACTTCCTCCGCGCCACCCCGGCGGGGGCGACCCTGCTCGCGCGCGTCACGCTCCCTGACTCGGCCGAGCAGCGCGCCACGGCGCGGCTGTACGAGCCGAACGGACAACCGTTCCGCGATGTCGAAGAGGTGCAGCTCGGCCGGACCGATCCTGGCACGGGAGGGTTCGTGGTGCGCGCCGAGGACCTGGTGCCGGGCGTATACGAGCTGGACGTGATCGCGCCGCCGCTCTCCGGCGTCAACGCCACTGTGCGGGCCGAGGTCGCGCCGCTGACGCTCAGCGGGAGCGAAGCCTCGAACCCAGGAAGCGGGACCGCCGGCGGTCGAGTGACCGCGGTCCTGATGGGCGCGGAGTGGAGCGTCGACGTGACGG